>NZ_CP009455.1:2731658-3414573 GCF_000759535.1 Pseudomonas cremoricolorata
ATCCCGATACGGTAATCGGCAGCCAGCAGCAGGAAGGCGCCCTTGGCCACGGCATTGCCTGGGCAGGCGATGACCACCGGGAAGGGGTGGGCGAGCAGCCGGCGAGTCAGTGCCGAACCCGCACTGACCAGATCGACCGCCTGCTTTGGCCCAGCGCCCATGACCTTGAGGTCGTAGCCGCCGGAAAGAATGCCTGGTTGGCCGGTGATGACCACTACGGCACGTTCCTGCTCGGCACGGTCGAGCAGGGTGTGGAAGGTGGCGATCAGCTCCGGCGAGATGGCGTTGACCTTGCCATTGCTGAGGGTGAGGGTGGCGATGCCGTCTTCGGCGTGGTAAGTGATCAGCTCGCTCATGGCGTTATCCTTGTGTGGGCGTGGCGCCGACGTTACCCAGCGCGCACGGGTAGGTAAAGCGGCAAGACTGACTGGGTGGTCAGGCAGCACGGGTTGGGCCCGCCGATACAGGCGTTGAATGATTGCCTGGGAAAAGCGACCGTGCGATTGGCATGAGTGCCCTGAGCGGCGCATGCCGCCGTAGCAGCGGCTTAAGCGCATGAAAATATTCAAAAAAGCGCTTGCCAAAGGGCAGGCCTTCCACTAAATTAGCGCGCCTCGACAGGCTGAATGGCTTGAAGAGAAACGGTGAAGTGTCCGAGTGGTCGAAGGAGCACGCCTGGAAAGTGTGTATACGAGAAATCGTATCAAGGGTTCAAATCCCTTCTTCACCGCCACATTCGTCAAGAAGCCCCCGCCTCGAAAGAAGCGGGGGATTTTTGCATTCTGGCCCGCACGGTCTCTGACGGCGGGCCATGGCGCGGGGCGTCGATGCCCCGCGCCGCCAGCCTCAGAAATTGACCGAAGCCGACACCCGCGCCGTGCGCGGCGCGCCCTGGAACAGGTAGTCGTCGCCCAGGTAGTCGCCCACATCACGCCAGTAGCGTTTGTCGAAAACGTTGTCGACGGTCAGCCTGAGCACCGTGTCATAGCCGGAAATCCGCGTCTGGTAGCGGCTGCCGACATCGAACACGGTGTAGCCGCCGGCCTCGACATCGCCGCGCCGGTCAGCGTACTTGCTGGCGCTGTAGCGTGCGCCGGCGAGCAGGGCCAGGCCTGGAATCGGCAGGCTGTAGTCGGCCTGCACGGCCGCACGCAGCTTGGGCACGTTGAGTACCTGATGACCTTCGTAGGCGGGCGTGCCGCTGTTTTCCATGCGCGCGCGAATCGCCGCCGCGCTGGCGTGCAGTTGCAGGCGCTCGCTGGCCTGGCCGCTGGCGCTCAGTTCCAGGCCGGTGTTCTTGCGCTGGCCCTGCTCGAGGTAGAGGTAGCTGCCGTCCGCTTCGGGCCTGGCGTACTGATTGGCTTGGCGAATCTGGAACAAGGCCGCGCCGAAGGTCATGCCGTGCCATTCGCGCTTAGCGCCCAGCTCGAGCTGGTGCGACAGGCTCGGGGCAAGGATTTCGGTGTGGTTGCTGGCATAGATCGGCGCTGTGCCGCCGGCCGAGAGGCCCTTGGCATAGCTCAGATACAAGGTGGTGTCGGCCTGCGGCTTGTAGATCAGCGCGGCGTTGGGCAGCAGTTGGTAGCGCTGGGTGTGCCGCCCTGGCGTGCGGCCTTCGCCCCAGGTCTGTTCGTCCAGGCGTACCTGACGGGCGCCGAGCACGGCCTGCCAGTGCTCATCGAAGCGGAGGGTATCGGTGAAGAACAGACTGTACTGGCGGCTGTCCAGGCGTCGCTCCAGGCGGCCATTGGCGCGGGTGGCAGGGTCGGCGGGCGGGGCATCTTCGCCGATGTTGCCGGCGCCGACATACTCGCTGTAGTACGGCCGTTGATCGAGGGTACGGCGCTGCGCGGTGCTGCCCACGGTGAGGTCGTGGCTGACCCCCAGAGCCTCGAAGCGGCCGTTTAGGGTAGCCTGGGCCTCGACCACCCTGCGGGTGTCGTCGGGGCTGCGGAAGTCATACAGGTCGTAGTCGCCTTCGGGGCTGAAGTAGTTGGGGTTGGTCGCATCGGCGCAGCTTGGCGCGCCATAGCAGCCCCAGGCGAAGGCACTGTAGTCGTCGATCACCACCTGGCTGCGCGAGGCGCTGATGGCACCGGTCCAGGTGTCGTCGAAGCGGTACTCGAAGCGCCCGCCGAGGTTCAGCGAGTCGCTCTGCACCGGTTTGGCCCAGCTTTGATAGCCCAGGCGGTCGCGCGGGTTCACGCTGTGGGGCAGGGCGCGGTTGCCCAATAACTGATAGCCGGGCACCGACTGCTGTTCGCGGTGCTGGTATTCGGCATCCAGTTGCAAGGTCGCTGCGGGGTTGATCTGCCAGTCGAAGGCCAGCGAGGCGAAGTCGCGGCGGCCGTCGGCATGATCGACGTAGGAACGGATGTCTTCATGGGCCAGGTTGGCGCGCAGGCCGAACTGCCGCTCGCTGCCGAACCAGCCGCCCAGGTCGGTGGCCAGGTAACGTTCACCCTGTTCGTTGCTGGCGACGGTGACGCTGCGCACGTCTTCGGCGCGCTTGGTCACGTAGTTGATCAGCCCGCCCGGTTCGGCGACGCCGCTGTACAGGCCTGACAAGCCCTTGAGCAGTTCCACCTGCTGCTTGTTCTCCAGCGCGACGTTCTGCTCGCCGGCAATGGTCTGGCCATTGATGCGGTAGCTGCTGGCGGCATTGAGGGCGAACCCGCGCACGTTGAAGTTCTCGTAGTAGCCGATCGGTGCGTAGCTTTCGCCCACCGAGGCGTCGCTCTGTAGCACTTCGCTGAGCAGGCGCACCTGGCGATCGTCCAGCAGTTGCCGGTTGAACACGCTGACCGCCGCTGGGGTGTCGAGCAGCGGCGTCGCCGACTTGCCGGTGACCTGTGCGTCGCGTGCCTGATAGCCGTTGCTGGAGACGCTGCCGGAAATTTCCACCGGCGCCAAGGTCACGTCTTCGACAGCCCAGGCCTGTGCAGGCAGGGACATGCTCAGGGCCAGCAGGCTCAGCGGCAGGCGAGGGTGAAGCGAGGACATGCGAACTCCTTGGCGGCGGGCGGGAACACAGCGATAGGCGCGAGTGACGGCAATAATGGCTTTGCGCCATTTTTCCGCGCGACATGGTATCAGGCGCGCCGCCCCATAGGCAGAAAGCCGATTTGTGTAGGAAGAACGAATGGCGAGGCGGGGAATTATCGATTGCGTGGGGAGGGCTGTTCGGCAGGGCGGCGTGGAAAACGGCTGTCGGGTGGTTCCGGCATTCAGCTGTTTTTCACGCCGTCATGCGCTGCGGCGTCAGTCCTGTTCGGCGCTGGCGGGTTCTTCGACGTCATGCTCGGACGTCGTGGCGGGTTCGGCCTGGGCGCTAACGGCAGGCTCTTCGGGGTTCAGGCTTGGGAAGGGATGGTTCGGGATTTCGTGCATCTCGAGGTCCTCGCAAGGATGAGTCAAGGGATAGCACCAGGCAAGCCTGGCTAAGCTGTGGCCCAGGCAGCATACCGGAGTTTGTGTGACCGTTTTTAGCAGCTGGCTTCTGGCTCAGGCCTTTCGGCCTTCTGCACCCTCCGCCACTCGGTCGGTGCGGGCGCACATGATGAAGTCATTGCGGTGCAGGCCTTTGATCGAGTGGCTCCACCAGGTCACGGTGACCTTGCCCCACTCGGTCAGCAGGCCTGGGTGATGACCCTCGGCTTCGGCGATCTCGCCCACGGCATTGGTGAAGGCCAGGGCGTGCTTGAAGTTCTTGAAGCGGAACACCCGCTCCAGCTCCATATGGCCATCACGCACTTCGACACTCCAGTCGGGAATTTCACGAATCAGTTCTGCCAGCTCTTGATCGCTGACTTTCGGCGCGTCTGCGCTGCAGGCTTCGCAATGGTTCTGATGCAACGTGGTCATGGCAACGATTCCTTGCAGAAATAATGAGACAAAGCGCCTCAGGCGGCCTTGGGCGGGAATTTGGGGGCATGCAGGCCAAGTGCAGTCGCCTGCGCGACCAACGCCATGACGTCCTCGTGGGCCAGGTCGAACAGGCGCTTGAGGCTGGGCAGGGTGAAGTACACCGGCTGCAAGATATCGATGCGGTAGGGCGTGCGCATGGCTTCTACCGGATCGAAAACCTGGTGCTCGGGCTCGCCCGACAGCGCATAACGGGTTTCCTTGGGCGAGGAGAGAATCCCGCCGCCATAGATGCGCGTGCCTTGCGCCGTGTCGAGCAGGCCGAACTCGATGGTCATCCAGTACAGCCGCGCCAGGAACACCCGCTGTTCCTTGCTGGCCGCCAGGCCCAGCTGGCCGTAGGCGTGGGTGAACTCGGCGAACCAGGGATTGGTCAGCAGCGGGCAGTGGCCGAATATCTCATGGAAGATGTCTGGCTCTTGCAGGTAGTCGAGTTCTTCCGGGGTGCGAATGAAGGTGGCGACCGGGAAGCGCTTGCTGGCCAGCAGCTCGAAGAAGGTCTGAAAAGGGATCAGCGCCGGTACGCGGGCGACCTGCCAGCCGGTGGTGGCGCCGAGTACCTGATTGATTTCACTGAGTTGCGGAATGCGCTCATGGGGCAAGTCGAGCCGTTTCAGGCCGTGCATGAACTCGTCGCAGGCGTGGCCCTCGATCACCTCGAGCTGGCGGGTAATGAGGGTGTTCCACACCTCATGCTCCGCGGCCGGGTAGTCGATGAACCCGTCGGCATCGGGTTCGCGTGCCACATAGTGCGTCTGCTTCATGTCGCTCTCCTGATGAAAGCTTTGTTGTTGTGGGGTGCACATAGGTTCAGTTGTAGCGCCGAGCGCGCCCTGGCGCATCGCCCCGCCTGCTAGCAAAAGTGAGCGTGTGTCGGTTTCTTCGTAACGTAAATTTTACAATAGCGCAGGGATGCCGGATCATCGGCTTCGGAACGCGCTCATATCCGGGCTATTTGTCAGGTTTTCTTTACAGAATTTCTGCGTCGAGAGCAGGTTCCCGACGCTCTGCGAGGCGACATGCGAATCAAAGTGCACTGCCAGAACCGCATCGGCATCCTGCGCGACATCCTCGAACTGCTGGTCGACTACGGCATCAACGTGCGGCGTGGCGAGGTGGGGGGCGACCATGGCAATGCCATCTACCTGCACTGTCCGAACCTGATCAACCTGCAGTTCCAGGCGCTGCGGGCAAAGTTCGAAGCGATTGCCGGGGTGTTCGGCGTCAAGCGTGTCGGCCTGATGCCCAGCGAGCGGCGGCACATGGAGCTCAACGCGCTGCTTGGTGCCCTGGAGTTTCCGGTGCTGTCGATCGACATGGCCGGCAGCATCGTCGCGGCCAACCGCAGTGCCGCGCAGCTGCTCGGGGTACGGGTCGACGAAGTGCCGGGACTGCCGCTGTCGCGCTATGTCGAGGATTTCGACCTGCCGGCGCTGGTGCGCTCGAACAAGTCGCGGGTCAACGGCCTGCGCGTGCAGGTGCGGGGCGACGTGTTCCTGGCCGACATCGCGCCGTTGCAAATGGAGCACGACGACAGCGAGGCCCTGGCCGGCGCCGTGCTGACCCTGCACCGCGCCGACCGCATCGGCGAGCGCATCTACAACGTGCGCAAGCAAGAGCTGCGCGGCTTCGACAGCATCTTCCAGAGCTCGCGCTCGATGGCTGCGGTGGTGCGTGAAGCGCGGCGCATGGCGCCGCTCGACGCGCCGCTGCTGATCGAGGGGGAAACTGGCACCGGCAAGGAGCTGCTGGCCCGCGCCTGTCACCTGGCAAGCCCGCGCGGACAGGCGCCGTTGATGGCGCTCAATTGCGCCGGACTGCCCGAATCACGCGCTGAGACCGAGCTGTTCGGCTATGGCCCGGGAGCGTTCGAGGGGGCGCGTGCCGAAGGCAAGTTGGGCCTGCTGGAACTCACCGCTGGCGGGACCTTGTTCCTCGACGGTGTCGACGAAATGAGCCCGCGCTTGCAGGTCAAGCTGCTGCGCTTTTTGCAGGATGGCGGTTTCCGCCGGGTCGGCAGTGACGATGAGGTGTATCTGGATGTGCGGGTGATCTGCGCTACCCAGCTGGACCTTTCCGAACTGTGCGCCCGCGGCGAATTTCGCCAGGACCTGTATCACCGGCTCAACGTGCTTTCACTGCACATTCCGCCCTTGCGCGAATGCCTCGATGGCCTGCCTGGGTTGGTCGAGCATTTTCTCGATCAGGCCAGTCGGCAGATCGGTTGTGCCTTGCCGCGGTTAATGCCGGGCGCGTTTGAAAAGTTGGCGGCTTATCAATGGCCGGGTAATGTACGGCAACTTGAGAATGTACTGTTTCAGGCAGTTTCATTGGCCGAAGAGGGGGCGGTCAATGCTGAACATATTCGCTTGCCTGATTATGGAGTGCGTCAACCACTGGGTGAGTTTTCCCTGGACGGAAGTCTGGCCGATATTGTCGGGCGTTTTGAAAAGGCGGTACTTGAACGCCTGGCGCTGGAACATCCCAGCAGTCGTGCGTTAGGCAGGCGTCTGGGGGTTTCCCATACCACCATCGCCAATAAGTTGCGCGATTACGGAATCAGCCGCTGACCAAGCCACAGGGCCGGAATGCGGCCCTGTGCAGGCGCTGTTCAGCCGTTCGAACAGCCGTTGCCCATGACTTCGTACTCGACCACATGGCGCTGGCCGTGGGAGTCTTCGTAGGTCATGCGTGCCGGTACCACGGCGCAGACATTGGCCACAGGGCTCATGTTCAAGACCTTGGCAATATCCAGGTGCTGCGAGTAACTGTAGGTTTCGACTGCAGGTTCAGCAGTCGCGGACGCGGCGTCGTCAGCCAGGGCTGCGCCGCAGACGCTGCCCAGTACCAATGCCAGTAGAACGTTCATGTTCGAATTACCTGTTTGAACTCGTGGGGCGGCCCGGCGCATGAAAAATGCCGTGCAGCCAACGAAGTAGGAAGTATCAGAAGTTACTGATTAATACGGCCGTGGTGGGGGTGGTCGTCGGTGTTAATCAGTGCCGTTGCAGGCAGGAAGAAGTTTAAGCGGCGAGCGCTGGAGTTAAACAGGGCCAATTCTGATAAAGATTTTTCGTCTTTCGACAAGAATCATGGCGCGGCCTGCCAGAACCACCCGTACACGGCCTGTCGCACTGGGCAATGGCACGGTGCTGGCCTGCGAACAAAGCCGCGCGCCGCTACTACCAACGTCGAATGGCCGTCGCAAGTCTGTTACCGTTACAACGGTCCCATACAAAAACAACTATTAAACCGAGGTATCAGAGATGAGTGCCGCTCCACTGTATCCCGTTCGTCCCGAGGTCGCTGCCAGCACCCTGACTGACGAGGCCACCTACAAGGCCATGTACCAGCAGTCGGTGATCAACCCGGATGGCTTCTGGCGCGAGCAGGCCCAGCGTCTGGATTGGATCAAGCCTTTCACCAAGGTCAAGCAGACCTCGTTCGATGACCACCATGTCGACATCAAGTGGTTTGCCGACGGCACTCTGAACGTGTCCTACAACTGCCTGGACCGCCACCTCGAAGAGCGTGGCGACCAAGTGGCGATCATCTGGGAGGGCGATGACCCGACCCAGAGCCGTAACATCACCTACCGCGAACTCCACGAAGACGTCTGCAAGTTCGCCAACGCCCTGCGCGGGCAGGACGTGCACCGTGGCGACGTGGTGACCATCTACATGCCGATGATTCCCGAGGCGGTGGTGGCCATGCTGGCCTGCGCCCGCATCGGCGCAATCCACTCGGTGGTATTCGGTGGCTTCTCGCCCGAAGCGCTAGCCGGGCGTATCATCGATTGCAGCTCCAAAGTGGTCATCACCGCCGACGAGGGCGTGCGCGGCGGGCGCCGTACCCCGCTCAAGGCCAACGTCGACCTGGCGCTGACCAACCCGGAAACCTCGACAGTGCAGAAGATCATCGTCTGCAAGCGCACCGGCGGCGATATCGCCTGGCACCAGCACCGCGACATCTGGTACGAAGACCTCATGGCGGTGGCCTCCAAGCACTGCGCGCCGAAGGAAATGGGCGCCGAGGAAACCCTGTTCATCCTTTACACCTCCGGCTCCACCGGCAAGCCCAAGGGCGTGCAGCACACCACTGGCGGTTACCTGCTGTACGCAGCGCTGACCCACGAGCGCGTGTTCGACTACAAGCCTGGCGAAATCTACTGGTGCACCGCCGACGTCGGCTGGGTCACCGGTCACAGCTACATCGTCTATGGCCCGCTGGCCAACGGCGCCACCACCGTGCTGTTCGAGGGCGTGCCGAACTACCCGGACATCACCCGCGTGTCGAAGATCGTCGACAAGCACAAGGTCAACATCCTCTACACCGCCCCGACCGCGATCCGCGCCATGATGGCTGAAGGCGAGGCGGCCGTCGCCGGCGCCGATGGCTCCAGCCTGCGCCTGCTCGGTTCGGTCGGCGAGCCGATCAACCCGGAAGCCTGGAGCTGGTACCACAACGTGGTCGGCAAGCAGCAGTGCCCGATCGTCGACACCTGGTGGCAGACCGAAACCGGCGGCATCCTCATCAGCCCGCTGCCAGGCGCCACAGCGCTCAAGCCAGGCTCGGCCACCCGTCCGTTCTTCGGTGTGGTGCCCGCTCTGGTCGACAACCTGGGCAATCTGATCGACGGTGCCGCCGAGGGCAACCTGGTGATTCTCGATTCCTGGCCAGGGCAGTCGCGCTCGCTGTACGGTGACCACGACCGCTTCGTCGACACCTACTTCAAGACCTTCCGCGGCATGTACTTCACCGGCGACGGCGCTCGCCGCGACGAAGACGGCTACTACTGGATCACCGGCCGGGTCGATGACGTGCTCAACGTCTCCGGGCACCGCATGGGCACCGCCGAAATCGAAAGCGCCATGGTCGCCCACAGCAAGGTCGCCGAAGCGGCGGTGGTGGGCGTGCCCCATGACATCAAAGGGCAGGGCATCTATGTGTACGTGACCCTGAATGCCGGTGAAGAGCCGAGCGAGCAGTTGCGCCAGGAGTTGAAAACCTGGGTTCGCAAGGAAATCGGCCCGATCGCCTCGCCGGATGTCATCCAGTGGGCCCCAGGCCTGCCCAAGACCCGCTCGGGCAAGATCATGCGGCGCATCCTGCGCAAGATCGCCACCGGCGAATACGATGCGCTGGGGGATATCTCCACCCTGGCCGACCCAGGTGTGGTGCAGCATCTGATCGACACGCACAAGGCCATGAACCTGGCCAGTGCCTGATCCGATCACCACGCGGGCCGCTTAGCGGCCCCTTTCATTTGCGACGACTGTTACTGATTCCGGCGCTCGCCCCGCAGTGGGGCATCGGGAAACACACATGCGGAACGATGGTGCAATATCATTGCTCCGCAGACGGTTGCTGAATCGCTGCACTTGCCGTCGCACCGGGCTTTGCCAATAATAGGCCCGCTTATTGCTTGATTCACGGGTTGTTTTCCTCTCGCTCTTGCATATTCTGCGAGGGCTGTCAATGCCGTCCTCCACGTATTCATGCGCATCTATACATAGTTGTCGCTTTGAAGAAATATCGACCTGCGCGCTGTCGTTAAAATGCCACGTCGCTGTGCTCTGCGACTCTGGTCGATGCCTGTGGCTCACGCTGTACCCATTTGGCCTACCTGGCAGCCGTTACGCTGCCCTGTATTGCCCCGTACCGATGGAGTTACCTGATGAAGAAGCTTGCACTGCTCGGCGCCCTGGCGCTGTCCGTGATGTCCCTGGTATCGCATGCCGACGAGAAACCGCTGAAGATCGGTATCGAAGCGGCCTACCCACCGTTCGCCTTCAAGCAGCCCGACGGCAGCCTGGCGGGTTTCGACTATGACATCGGCAATGCCCTGTGCGAGCAGATGAAAGCCAAGTGCACCTGGGTCGAGCAAGAGTTCGACGGCCTGATTCCGGCGCTCAAGGTTCGCAAGATCGACGCCATTCTCTCGTCGATGTCGATCACCGAAGATCGCAAGAAGTCGGTCGATTTCACCAAGCGCTACTACCTGACCCCAGCACGTCTGGTGATGAAGGATGGCACTACCGTCGGTGACAGCCTCGACGAGCTCAAGGGCAAGAAGATCGGCGTGCAGCGTGGTTCGATCCACGACCGCTTCGCCAAGGAAGTGCTGGCGCCCAAAGGGGCCACCGTGGTGCCGTACGGCACGCAGAACGAAGTCTACCTCGACGTCGCCGCCGGCCGCCTCGACGGCACCGTGGCCGATGCCACCCTGCTTGAAGACGGCTTCCTCAAGACCGAAGCTGGCAAGGGCTATGCCTTCGTCGGCCCGGCCTTCACCGATGTGAAGTACTTCGGTGACGGGGTCGGTATCGCCGTGCGCAAGGGTGACGATGCCAACCGCGAGCGCATCAACGCCGCCATCGACGCGATCCGTGCCGACGGCACGTACAAGAAGATCGAAGCCAAATACTTCAACTTCGATATCTACGGTCCAGAATCGCAATAAGACAGGTTTCGCCTGTGCAATGGTGCAAACGGCAGCACGGCTGTGGTTTGCACCATTTTTCATTTCCAAGTCGTGAGGAATTGCAACGATGTTGAAAGGTTACGGGGCAGTCATCCTCGACGGGGCGTGGCTGACGCTACAGCTCGCCTTGTCGTCGATGGCGCTGGCCACGGTACTGGGTCTGATTGGCGTGTCGCTGCGCCTGTCGCCCGTGCGTTGGCTCGCCTGGCTGGGTGATCTGTACTCCACGGTGATCCGCGGCATCCCTGACCTGGTGCTGATCCTGCTGATCTTCTATGGCGGTCAGGACATCATCAATCGCATCGCCCCGCTGGTGGGCTACGACGACTACATCGACCTCAACCCGATGGCGGCCGGTATCGGCACCCTGGGCTTCATTTTTGGTGCCTACCTATCGGAAACCTTCCGTGGGGCATTCCTCGGCATTCCCAAAGGCCAGGCCGAGGCAGGTGCTGCCTACGGCATGAACAGCTGGCAGGTGTTCTTCCGCATCATGGTGCCGCAGATGATCCGCCTGGCGATTCCAGGTTTCACCAACAACTGGCTGGTGCTGGCCAAGGCCACTGCGCTGATTTCCGTGGTCGGCTTGCAAGACATGATGTTCAAGGCCAAGCAGGCGGCCGATGCCACCCGTGAACCCTTCACTTTCTTCCTGGCGGTGGCGGCGTTGTACCTGGTGCTGACCAGTGTTTCGCTGCTGGCGCTCAAGTACCTCGAGAAGCGCTACTCGGTGGGCGTCAAGGCGGCTGAACTATGATCTTCGACTACAACGTCATCTGGGATGCCATGCCGCTGTACCTGGACGGGCTGCTGACCACCCTGAAGGTATTGCTGATTTCGCTGTTCTTCGGCCTGCTCGCTGCTGTGCCACTGGGCTTGATGCGGGTGTCGAAGAACCCCTGGGTGAACCTGCCGGCGTGGCTCTACACCTATGTGATCCGCGGCACGCCGATGCTGGTGCAGCTGTTTCTGATCTACTACGGACTGGCCCAGTTCGAAGCGGTGCGCGAGAGCATCTTCTGGCCGTGGCTGTCGAGCGCCACCTTCTGCGCCTGCCTGGCGTTCGCCATCAACACCAGTGCCTATACCGCAGAAATCATCGCCGGCAGCCTCAAGGCCACGCCCCATGGCGAGATCGAAGCAGCCAAGGCCATGGGCATGTCCAAGATCAGGATGTACCGGCGCATTCTGCTGCCCTCGGCGCTGCGCCGGGCGCTGCCGCAGTACAGCAACGAAGTGATCATGATGCTGCAGACCACCAGCCTGGCCTCGATCGTCACCCTGATCGACATCACCGGCGCGGCGCGCACGGTGAATGCCCAGTACTACCTGCCTTTCGAGGCCTACATCACGGCGGGGGTGTTCTACCTGTGCCTGACCTTCATCCTCGTACGCCTGTTCAAGCTGGCCGAGCGCCGCTGGCTCGGCTATCTGGCGCCGCGCAAGCACTGAACGCTCTGTGAGAATCGACCGCATGTACAAACTTCAAGTCCAAGACCTGCACAAGCGCTATGGCAGCCACGAGGTGCTCAAGGGCGTCTCGCTGGCGGCCAAGGCCGGCGATGTGATCAGCATCATCGGCTCCAGCGGTTCGGGCAAGTCGACCTTCCTGCGCTGCATCAATCTGCTCGAACAGCCCCACGCCGGCAAGATCCTGCTCAACGACGAAGAACTCAAGCTGGTCGCCGGCAAGGACGGCGCACTGCGTGCGGCCGATGCCAAGCAGCTGCAGCGCATGCGTTCGCGCCTGTCGATGGTGTTCCAGCACTTCAACCTGTGGGCGCACATGACGGCCCTGGAGAACATCATCGAAGCGCCGGTCCAGGTGCTGGGCATGAGCAAGAAGGCAGCGCGGGAGAAGGCCGAGCACTACCTGGCCAAGGTCGGTGTGAGTCACCGCAAGGATGCCTACCCAGGGCACATGTCCGGCGGCGAGCAGCAGCGTGTGGCCATCGCCCGGGCGCTGGCGATGGAACCTGAGGTGATGCTGTTCGACGAGCCGACCTCGGCCCTGGATCCGGAACTGGTTGGCGATGTGCTCAAGGTCATGCAGGGCCTGGCCCAGGAAGGCCGGACCATGGTTGTGGTGACCCACGAAATGGGCTTTGCCCGCGAGGTATCCAACCAGCTGGTGTTCCTGCACAAGGGTGTGGTGGAAGAAACCGGTAACCCGCGTGAGGTGCTGGCCAATCCGCAATCCGAACGTCTCAAGCAGTTCCTTTCCGGCAGCCTGAAGTAAAGGCTGCCGCTTTGCACCAGAATAGGGCATCCTGCGCAGGCTACCCTTGGCGCTATCGACTCGAACGACTCAAGGCTTCGGACCGCACTCTATGACCACCCAGCGTATCGGTTTTCTCATCTGGCCCGGCACTCGGCCGCTGACCCTGGCGCTGGCCGAAGAGGTCTTGCAGGTGGCGCAGCGGGTGCACCCGGAGGTGATCTACGAGCTGGTCTTCGCCCAGGCCGAAGCGCCTGCCGAGCACGCCTGGCGTTTGCCTGGCGAGGCCTGGAACGGGCGCCTGGAGGGCTGTCACAAGCTGTTCCTGCTGGCCGATGAGCCGCCCCAGACGCTCAGCGCTGCGTTGTCTGCCGCGCTCAAGCAGATCGCCCGCGCCGGCTGCATGATCGGCGGGCTGTCGGCGGGGGTATATCCGCTGGCAGCGCTGGGTCTGCTCGATGGCTACCGCGCGGCGGTGCACTGGCGTTGGCAGGATGATTTCATCGAGCGCTTCCCCAAGGTGCTTGCCACCAGCCATCTGTTCGACTGGGACCGCGATCGCCTGACCGCCTGCGGCGGCATGGCGGTCACTGACCTGCTGTTGGCGGTGCTGGCCCGTGACCACGGCGCGGAGCTGGCTGGGGCGGTTTCCGAGGAGCTGGTGGTCGAGCGCATCCGCGAAGGCGGCGAACGCCAGCGCATTCCGCTGCAGAATCGTCTGGGTTCAAGTCATCCCAAGCTGACCCAGGCCGTGCTGCTGATGGAAGCCAACATCGAAGAGCCGCTCACCACCGATGAAATCGCCCAGCATGTCTGCGTGTCACGCCGCCAGCTCGAGCGCATCTTCAAGCAGTACCTGAGCCGCGTGCCCAGCCAGTACTACCTGGAACTGCGGCTGAACAAGGCGCGGCAGATGCTCATGCAGACCAGCAAGTCGATCATCCAGATCGGCTTGTCATGCGGGTTCTCGTCAGGGCCGCATTTCTCCAGCGCCTACCGCAATTTCTTTGGCGCCACCCCCCGCGAAGACCGCAACCAGCGGCGCAACAGCAGCCCGTTCGAGCTGAGCTCGGCACCGGTGGAGAAGGGTTGAGGGCGGCTCAGGCCAGCGTCTCGCAAGCCCTGTCTGGCGTCGCGCTGAACACTGCCGCCGGCGTCTGCGAACTGCCCCGTTCACCCCACCTCGCTGTGCCGGTACACTGCGCCTTTGCGACAACATTTGTCGCATTGTCGAAAGCCCGGTACAAAGCCGGTTTGGCGCTGTAACAAGTTGTCGCCTGGCGGCAAGGGCCGGCGCCGAGCAGTCCTTACAATTCCCCAACGCTGACCCTCCCGTGGACGGCGTTCCTCTCCAGGAGACTCCGATGTCCGTTGAGCAAGCCCCGGTGCAACGTGCCGACTTCGATCAAGTAATGGTTCCCAACTATGCCCCGGCAGCGTTCATTCCGGTGCGCGGCGCCGGTTCGCGTGTGTGGGACCAGGCCGGGCGCGAGCTGATCGACTTCGCCGGCGGTATCGCGGTCAATGCCCTCGGCCATTGCCACCCGGCGCTGGTCAAGGCCCTCACCGAGCAGGCCAACACGCTCTGGCACGTGTCCAACGTGTTCACCAACGAGCCGGCGCTGCGCCTGGCGCACAAGCTGGTGGCGGCGACCTTCGCCGACCGCGCGTTCTTCTGCAACTCCGGCGCCGAAGCCAACGAGGCGGCGTTCAAGCTGGCCCGTCGCGTGGCCCACGACCGCTTCGGTGCCGACAAGCACGAAATCATCGCCACCGTTAACAGTTTCCACGGGCGTACCCTGTTCACCGTCAGCGTCGGCGGCCAGCCAAAGTACTCCGACGGTTTCGGACCGAAAATCACCGGCATCAGCCATGTCGCCTACAACGACCTGAACGCACTCAAGGCGCAGATTTCCGACAAGACCTGCGCCGTGGTGATCGAGCCGATTCAGGGCGAAAGCGGCGTGGTGCCGGCCGATCAGGCTTACCTGGAAGGCGCGCGCAAGCTGTGTGACGAGCACAATGCGCTGCTGATCTTCGACGAAGTGCAGACCGGCGTCGGCCGTACCGGCTCGCTGTACGCTTACCAGCATTTCGGCGTGACGCCGGACATCCTCACCAGCGCCAAGAGCCTGGGTGGCGGCTTCCCCATTGGCGCCATGCTCACCACCGAAGCGCTGGCCAGCCATTTCGCCCCCGGCACCCACGGCACCACCTACGGCGGCAACCCGCTGGGCTGCGCCGTGGCCTGTGCGGTGCTCGATGTAGTCAACACGCCCGAAACCCTGGCCGGCATCCGTGAACGGCATCAGCGCTTCAAGAGCCGTCTTGAGCAGATCGGCCAAGAGCACCAGCTGTTCAGCCAGGTGCGCGGCGTCGGCCTGCTGATCGGCTGCGTGCTCAGCCCGGCCTGGGCGGGCAAGGCCAAGGACGTGCTCAACGCCGCCGAACAGGAAGGCGTCATGGTGCTCCAGGCCGGGCCCGACGTGGTCCGCTTCGCGCCAAGCCTGGTGATCGAGCACGCTGACATCGAGGAAGGCCTGGAGCGCTTCGCCCGCGCCGTGGCACGCCTGACGCAGGGCTGAGCCGCGGCTGCACCGTTTTCCCGCAGCGTCGCGTGCGCTGCGGCTTTTTCCCAGAGGAGTGACACCATGCTGGTAATGCGCCCCGCGCAAATGGCTGATCTGAATGAAGTGCAGCGTCTGGCTGCCGACAGCCCCATCGGTGTCACCTCGTTGCCTGACGACGCGGGTCGTCTGGGCGACAAGATCGCCGTCTCGGAAACCTCGTTCGCCGCCGAGGTGAGCTTCAATGGCGAAGAGCGCTATTTCTTCGTCCTCGAAGACAGTGCAACCGGCAAGCTCGCCGGCTGCTCGGCGATCGTCGCCTCGGCCGGCTATTCCGAACCGTTCTACAGCTTTCGCAACGAGACCTTCGTGCACGCCTCGCGCGAGCTGAAGATCCACAACAAGATTCACGTGCTGTCGCTGTGTCACGATCTGACCGGCAATAGCTTGCTGACCAGCTTCTACGTGCTGCCCGAGCTGATTGGCACGCCCTGGGCCGAGCTCAACTCCCGCGGCCGCCTGCTGTTCATGGCGGCGCACCCGGAGCGTTTCGCCGAGTCGGTGGTCACCGAAATCGTCGGGCAAAGCGACGAGCAGGGCGACTCGCCGTTCTGGGATTCGATCGGGCGCAACTTCTTCGACCTCAACTACGCCGAGGCCGAGCGTCTGTGTGGGCTCAAGAGCCGTACCTTCCTCGCCGAACTGATGCCGCACTATCCGATCTACGTGCCCTTGCTGCCGGACAAAGCCCAGGAAGCCATGGGCCAGGTGCATCCGCGGGCGCAGATCACCTTCGACATTCTCATGCGTGAAGGCTTCGAAACCGAGCACTACATCGACATCTTCGATGGTGGCCCGACCCTGCACGCGCGCACGTCGGGCATTCGCTCGATTGCCCAGAGCCAGGTGGTCGCAGTCGATGTGCAGGCAGGCACGGCTGGCGGCACGCGTCCGTACCTGGTGTGCAACGGCCAGTTGCAGGAGTTTCGCGCCGTGGTCCTGGAACTCGACTGGAGCCCCGGGCAGCCGCTGGTCCTGAGTATCGAAGCCGCCGATGCGCTGGGTGTGGGCGATGAAGACAGCGTGCGCCTGGTTGCCGTCTGAGCGCCTGGCTACAGTGAGTTTTGCGGCAGGCACCGGCCACCGCACAAGGAGATAGCATGATCGTTCGTCCCGTCCGCAGCAGCGACCTGCCCGCGCTGATCGAGTTGGCCCGCAGTGCCGGCACCACCGGGTTGACTACCTTGCCCGCCAACGAAGAGCGCCTGGCTCACCGTGTGACACTGGCTGAGAAGAGCTTTCGCGGCGAGCTGGAGCGGGGTGACGCCGATTATCTGTTCGTGCTGGAAAACGACGAAGGCCTGGTGATCGGTATTTCCGCCATTGCCGGCGGTGTCGGCCTGCGCGAGCCCTGGTACAACTACCGGGTCGGGCTGACCGTCAGCGCCTCGCAGGAGCTGAAGATCTTCCGCGAGATTCCCACGCTGTTTCTGGCCAACGACCTCACCGGCAATTCCGAACTGTGTTCGCTGTTTCTGCGCGGCGATTACCGCAGCGGCCTGAACGGCGGCTTGCTGTCCAAGGCGCGGTTGTTGTTCATCGCCGAGTTCAGTGAGCTGTTCGGCAAGAAGGTCATCGCGGAAATGCGCGGCATGTGTGACGCCTCGGGGCGTTCGCCGTTCTGGGAGAGTCTGGGGCGGCATTTCTTCAAGATGGAATTCAGCCAGGCCGACTACCTCACCGGCATCGGCAATCGCGCCTTCATCGCCGAGTTGATGCCGCGCTTCCCGCTGTACACCTGCTTCCTCTCGGAAGCGGCGCGCAGCGTCATTGGCCGGGTGCACGCCGATACCGAGCCCGCGCTGGCGATGCTCGAGCGCGAGGGTTTCACCCACCAGGGCTACGTCGACATTTTCGACGCCGGCCCTGCTATCGAATGCGAAACCGCGAAGATTCGCGGCGTGCGTGACAGCCAGACCCTGGTGCTGGCGGTCGGTACGCCTGGCGACGATGCCACGACCTACCTGATCCACAACCGCAAGCGTGAAGACTGCCGCATCACCGCAGCACCGGCACGCTTTGCCGCAGGCACCCTGGTGGTCGATCCGCAGGCTGCCAAGCGCCTGCGTCTGGGCGCTGGCGACCACGTGCGTGCGGTACCACTGTCGGTGCCCAAGGAGCCTCGGCCATGACCACCCACTACCTCGGCGGCCACTGGCAGGTCGGCCAGGGCAGCCCGTTGCAATCACTCAATCCGGTGACCCAGGCCGTGCTGTGGCAGGGCCAGAGCGCCTCGGCAGGCCAGGTGGAGGCGGCGGTCCGGGCGGCGCGCGAGGCGTTCCCGGCCTGGGCGCAACTGGGTCTCGAGGCCCGGATCAAGCTCCTCGAAGCCTTCGCCGAACAGCTCAAGGCCAATGCCGAGCTGCTGGCCCACTGCATCGGTGAGGAAACCGGCAAGCCGCTGTGGGAGGCTGCCACCGAAGTCACCAGCATGGTCAACAAGGTGGCGATTTCCGTGCACAGCTACCACCAGCGCACCGGCGAGAAACAGGCGCCGCTGGGCGATGCAACGGCCGCGCTGCGGCACAAGCCGCACGGGGTGGTGGCGGTGTTCGGCCCTTACAATTTCCCTGGGCACCTGCCCAATGGGCACATCGTTCCGGCGCTGCTGGCGGGTAATTGCGTGGTGTTCAAGCCTAGCGAACTGACGCCCAAGGTCGCGCAACTGACCCTCGACTGCTGGATTGCTGCCGGCCTGCCGGCGGGAGTGCTCAACGTGGTGCAGGGCGGACGTGACACCGGCATCGCCCTGGCCGCCAGCGAGGGCATCGACGGGCTGTTCTTTACCGGTTCCAGCGCAACCGGCACCGCCTTGCATCAGCAGTTTGCCGGCCGTGCCGAGAAAATTCTTGCCCTGGAAATGGGCGGCAACAACCCGTTGCTGGTGGAGGAGGTGGCTGATCTCGACGCGGCGGTGTACGTCATCGTGCAATCGGCGTTTCTCTCAGCAGGACAGCGCTGCACCTGTGCCCGCCGCCTGTTGGTGCCGCGCGGTGCCTGGGGCGATGCGCTGCTCGAACGCCTGGTGCAGGTGTGTCGCACGCTCAAGGTCGGCGCTTTCGATGAGCAGCCGGCGCCGTTCATGGGCGCGGTGATTTCCCTGGACGCCGCGCAGGCGCTGCTGGCTGCCCAGGCCGAGCTGCTGGCCAGCGGCGCGAGCGCGTTGCTGGCCATGACCCAGCCACGGCCCGGTGCTGCGCTGCTCACCCCGGGCATCATCGATGTCAGCGGCATCGCCGCGCCGCGCGACGAAGAGTGGTTCGGGCCGCTGTTGCAAGTGACGCGTTACGCTGATTTCGAGCAGGCGATCGCGTTGGCCAATGCCACTCGCTACGGCCTGGCAGCCGGTCTGCTGTCGGATTCGGCCGAGCGTTACCAGCAGTTCTGGCTGCGCAGTCGGGCCGGCATCGTCAACTGGAACAAACCGTTGACCGGCGCGGCCAGCAGCGCACCGTTCGGCGGTGTCGGCGCCAGTGGCAACCATCGCGCCAGCGCCTATTACGCCGCCGATTATTGCGCCTACCCGGTGGCCTCGCTGGAAACTGCACAATTGACCTTGCCGGCCACCTTGAGCCCCGGGGTGAGCCTGTGACCCGCGCCGTGGAGGCATGCCCATGAACGCCTTCGAAGTGAATTTTGATGGCCTGGTCGGGCCAACCCACAACTACGGCGGCTTGTCGTACGGGAACGTGGCCTCGCAGAGCAACAGCCAACAGGGTTCCAACCCTCGCGAAGCCGCGCGTCAGGGCCTGGCGAAGATGAAGGCGCTGGCCGACCTGGGCTTCGTCCAGGGCGTGCTCGCCCCCCAGGAGCGCCCCGACATCGCCGCCTTGCGTCGCCTGGGTTTTACCGGTAGCGACGCCGAAGTGATTCGCCGTGCCGCGCGTGACGCGATGCCGCTGCTGGTGGCCAGTTGTTCGGCATCGAGCATGTGGGTGGCCAACGCTGCGACGGTCAGCCCCAGTGCCGACACCGCCGATGGGCGCGTGCATTTCACTGCCGCCAACCTCAACTGCAAATACCACCGCAGCCTCGAGCACCCGACCACCAGCCGTGTGCTGCAGGCGATGTTCAACGACCCGCAGCACTTTGCCCATCACCCGGCCTTGCCGGCGGTGGCGCAGTTCGGCGATGAAGGCGCGGCCAACCACACGCGCTTTTGCGCACACCATGGCGAGGCCGGGGTGGAGCTGTTTGTCTATGGCCGCAGCGCGTTTGACAGCCGCTTGCCGGCGCCCACCGTCTACCCAGCCCGGCAGACCCTGGAAGCGTCGCAGGCGGTGGCCCGGCTGCATGGCTTGAGCCGCGATGGCGTGGTCTTCGCCCAGCAGAACCCGGCGGTGATCGACCAGGGTGTGTTCCACAACGATGTCATCGCTGTGGGCAATGGCGAGGTGCTGTTCCATCACCAGGACGCATTCCTCAACAGTGAAGCGATGCTTGGCGAGTTGCAGGCCAAGCTCGCCGCCCGGGGCGGTCAACTGCACGCCATCAACGTGCCGCGCGCCGCGGTGAGCGTGCAGGACGCGGTGGGCTCGTACCTGTTCAACAGCCAGTTGCTCAGCCGTGAAGACGGCTCGATGCTGCTGGTGGTACCGGAAGAGTGTCGCAACAACCCACGGGTCTGGGGCTACCTCGGCGAGCTGCTGGCCCAGGGCGGGCCGGTGCGGCAGATCGAGGTGTTCGACCTCAAGCAGAGCATGCGCAATGGGGGCGGTCCGGCGTGCCTGCGTTTACGCGTGGCGCTCAACGAAACAGAGCTGGCCGCGGTCAACCCTGCGGTGATCCTCGATGACGCCCTCTATGCCACCTTGCTGCATTGGGTCGAGCGGCACTACCGCGACCGCCTCACCGACGCCGACCTGGCTGACCCACACCTGCTCGACGAATCGCGCTGCGCCCTCGACGAGCTGACCCGAATCCTCCAGTTGGGCGCGGTCTATCCGTTCCAACGCCAACCTTGAAGAGAGACCCTGTAATGTCCGATGCTCTGCGCCTGATCCTCGAAGATGACGACGGCACCCAGCTGGAAACCTCCTGTAATCGTTTTGCCGTACTGTGGCAAGGCAAGGAAGTCTGGATTCAGCAAGATGGCCGCGGCCAACTGCTGATCGGTGTCGATGTCGCCGAGGGCGACAGCGAATATGCCAACCTGTTGCTGCGGCCGATGGCCACCAACCTGGTCAGCCTGCAACTGGAAATGGAAGCCGCCGAGATCGATGAAGACGATCACGTGCACGGCCCTGATTGCGGTCATCACCACTAAGGAAGCGCCCTATGCTTTCCCTCGGCAAATTGCTTGAACTGACGCTGGCCGGTCGCGAGCCGGCCGACAAGACCCAAGTGACTGTCGAGGGCGTGCGCCTGCGCTGGCTCGGCGAGGGCGCTCTGGAAGTGCGTCCACCTGCGGCTACCGACAGCGGCCTCGACCTGCTGCTCTCGGCCGGTATCCACGGCAACGAAACCGCGCCCATCGAGTTGCTCGACGAGCTGCTTGGCGCGGTCGCCAGCGGCCGGCTCAAGCCCCGTGCGCGCATCCTGTTCCTGTTCGGCAACCCGGCGGCCATTCGCCGTGGCGAGCGCTACGTCGAGCAGGACATCAATCGCCTGTTCAATGCTCGTCACGAGTCTGCCAGTGGCGTTGAAGCCATGCGCGCGGCCGAGCTGGAACAGTTCGCCCGGGTGTTTTTCAGCCTCCCCGAACGCAGCCGCCTGCACTACGACCTGCACACCGCCATTCGTGGCTCGAAAATCGAACAGTTCGCGCTGTATCCGTACCAGGAGGGCCGTGCCCATTCGCGCCAGCAACTGGCTCGGCTGAAAGCGGCCGGGGTGCAGGCCGTGCTGTTGCAACGCAAGTCTTCCATCACCTTCAGCGCCTTCACCTACGAGCGCCTCGGCGCCGAGGCCTTCACACTGGAATTGGGCAAGGCACGCCCGTTCGGGCATAACGGCATGGTCGACCTCGACCGCCTGCGTTTGCGCCTGGAGCAGTTGATCGAGGGCTGCGAGCCGGCCATCGATGATGCGCTCGAGGGCCTGCAGCTGTTCAGTGTGGCGCGCGAGGTGATCAAGCACAGCGATCAGTTCCGCCTGCACCTGCCTGACAACATCGAAAATTTCTCCGAACTGCCCCCTGGCTATGTGCTCGCCGAAGACCTGGCGCACAGCCGCTGGGTGGTGGAAGAGCAGGGCGCGCGGATCATCTTTCCCAATCCACATGTGCGCAACGGCCTGCGCGCGGGCATCCTCATCGTACCGGCAAGCGACAGCGAGCTGGGCTGAGCGGGGGCCGCCGAGGGCAACCTCGCGCTGGCGCATGAAAACCTTTTAATTCGCCGCCTGTTTCCTTTTCCCCAGCCTTGGGCGGTAATTGGCTTGCCAGTGGCGAGAGGCTGCATTTAGCATCGCGGCATGCCGTTTTGCTTCGCATCCGCCTGAAAAGCCGTTCATTCGACGCTTTCCAACGCATAAAACACACTGCACCGAGCTTGCAGGACCGATATAATGCGGCCCTTTGCCGTCGTTTCGTCGACGCGTTTGCCCCAAGGGGCCGCCGTTTCCGTGGAAGAACCTATGAAAAGCGCAGAAATCCGTGAAGCCTTCCTTCGCTTCTTCGAAGAGCAGGGTCACACTCGAGTGGCTTCAAGCTCGCTGATCCCGGGCAATGACCCGACCTTGCTGTTCACCAATGCCGGCATGAACCAGTTCAAGGACTGCTTCCTGGGCCAGGAAAAGCGCGCCTACACCCGTGCGGTCAGCAGCCAGAAGTGCGTGCGTGCCGGTGGCAAGCACAACGACCTGGAAAACGTCGGCTATACCGCGCGCCACCATACCTTCTTCGAAATGCTCGGCAACTTCAGCTTCGGTGACTATTTCAAGCGCGACGCGATCACCTTCGCCTGGACCTTCCTGACCTCGGAAAAATGGCTGAACCTGCCCAAGGACAAACTCTGGGTCACGGTCTACGCCACCGACGACGAAGCCTACGACATCTGGACCAAAGACGTTGGCGTACCGGCCGAACGCATGGTCCGCATCGGTGACAACAAGGGCGCGCCATACGCCTCCGACAACTTCTGGACCATGGGCGATACCGGCCCGTGCGGCCCGTGCACGGAAATCTTCTACGACCACGGCGCCGACATCTGGGGTGGCCCGCCTGGCTCGCCGGAAGAAGACGGCGACCGTTACATCGAAATCTGGAACAACGTCTTCATGCAGTTCAACCGCACCGCCGACGGCGTGCTGCACCCGCTGCCAGCGCCGTCGGTGGACACCGGCATGGGCCTGGAGCGGATCAGCGCCGTCCTGCAGCATGTGCACTCGAACTACGAGATCGACCTGTTCCAGAGCCTGCTGGCCGCCTCGGCCAAGGCCATTGGCTGCAGCAACGACGCCCAGGCGTCGCTCAAGGTGGTCGCTGACCACATCCGCTCGTGCGGCTTCCTGATTGCCGACGGCGTGCTGCCGTCTAACGAAGGCCGTGGCTACGTACTGCGCCGGATCATCCGTCGCGCCTGCCGGCACGGCAACAAGCTGGGCGCCAAGGGCAGCTTCTTCTACCAGATCGTCGCGGCCCTGGTGGCCGAGATGGGCAATGCCTTCCCTGAACTCAAGAGCCAGCAGGCGCACATCGAGCGCGTGCTCAAGGCCGAAGAAGAGCAGTTCGCCAAGACTCTCGAGCAGGGCCTGCGCATTCTCGAGCAGGACCTCGCACAACTGGACGGCAAGGTCGTGCCGGGCGATGTGGTGTTCAAGCTCTACGATACCTACGGCTTCCCCATGGACCTGACCGCCGACATCGCCCGTGAGCGCGAGCTGACCATCGACGAGGCAGGCTTCGAGCGTGAAATGGACGCCCAGCGTGAGCGCGCCCGCTCTGCCAGCGCGTTCGGCATGGACTACAACAGCTTGGTCAAGGTCGACAGCGCCACCGAGTTCCTCGGTTACGCCGCCACCGAAGGTCAGGGCAAGGTCGTTGCCTTGTACAAGGACGGCCAGGCCGTCCAGCAGTTGGGCGAAGGCGAAGAGGGCGTGGTGATTCTCGACCGTACGCCGTTCTACGGCGAATCCGGTGGCCAGATCGGCGACGTTGGCGTACTTGAGGTGGGCGGTGCTCGCTTCGAGGTGCGTGACACCACCAAGACCGGCGGCGCCTTCCTGCACCACGGCATCATGGCCAGCGGTGTGCTGGCACACGATGCCGAGGTCCAGGCGCGAGTCGAGGCCGAGGTGCAACAAGCTACTTCGCTCAACCACTCGGCCACCCACCTGCTGCACGAAGCGCTGCGTCAGGTGCTCGGTGAGCACGTGCAGCAGAAAGGCTCGCTGGTCGACAGCCAGCGCCTGCGTTTCGACTTCAGCCACTTCGAAGCGGTCAAGCCCGAGCAGATCAAGGCGCTGGAAGACATCGTCAACCGCGAAATCCGTCGCAACACCGAAGTGCTCACCGAAGAAACCGACATCGAGACGGCCAAGCGCAAGGGCGCCATGGCGCTGTTCGGTGAGAAGTACGGCGATACCGTGCGCGTGCTGAGCATGGGCGGCGACTTCTCGGTCGAGCTGTGCGGCGGTATCCACGCCAAGCGCACCGGCGACATCAGTGTGTTCAAGATCATCAGCGAAGGCGGTGTCGCTTCCGGCGTGCGCCGTATCGAAGCGGTCACCGGCGCAGCGGCGCTGGCCTACCTCAATGCTGCCGAAGAGCAGGTCAGGGAAGCCGCGCAGCTGGTCAAGGGTAACCGTGACAACCTGATCGACAAGCTGTCGGCGGTGCTCGAGCGCAACCGTCAGCTGGAAAAGCAGCTGGAACAGCTGCAGGCCAAGGCCGCCAGCGCCGCCGGGGATGATCTCTCCAATGCGGCCGTTGCGGTCAAGGGTGCCAAGGTGCTCGCTGCCCGTCTCGACGGACAGGACGGCAAGGCACTGTTGGCGCTGGTCGATCAGTTGAAGAACAAGCTCGGCCATGCAGTGATCCTGCTGGGCAGCGAGCATGAGGGCAAGGTCGTGCTGGTGGCCGGCGTGACCAAGGACCTCTCCAGCCAACTCAAGGCTGGCGACCTGATGAAGCAAGCCGCTGCGGCAGTGGGCGGCAAAGGCGGTGGTCGTCCGGACATGGCCCAGGGCGGCGGCGTGGACGTCGCTGCACTGGACAAGGCCCTGGCCTTGGCCGTGCCATTCGCCGAGCAGGGACTTTGAGATGCGCCGTGCGCTGCTGCGTATCGGGCCTTGCCGGTGTCGGCAAGGCGTCCGACTGCGGCGGCGCACGGCGCATGATGGATTGTTTACTGGGGCCCCTGGGGGGCTGAGGCACCTTTGAAATGGCGTTGATCGTACAGAAATTTGGCGGCACCTCTGTCGGTTCCATCGAGCGGATCGAGCAGGTTGCCGACAAGGTCAAGAAATTCCGCGAGGCGGGCGACGACCTGGTGGTCGTGCTGTCGGCCATGAGTGGCGAAACCAATCGCCTGATCGACCTGGCCAGGCAGATCAGCGACAAGCCCGACCCACGTGAGCTGGACGTGATCGTGTCCACCGGTGAGCAGGTGACAATCGCGCTGCTGGTCATGGCCCTGATCAAGCGCGGCGTGCCGGCGGTGTCCTACACCGGCAACCAGGTGCGCATCCTCACCGACAGCGCGCACAACAAGGCGCGTATCCTGCAGATCGACGACCAGAAGATCCGCGCCGATCTGTCGGCCGGTCGCGTGGTGGTGGTCGCAGGCTTCCAGGGCGTCGACGAGCACGGCAACATCACCACGCTGGGGCGTGGCGGCTCGGACACCACCGGCGTTGCCCTGGCTGCGGCCCTGAAGGCCGCCGAGTGCCAGATCTACACCGATGTCGATGGCGTCTACACCACCGATCCGCGTGTGGTACCTCAGGCCCAGCGCCTGGAGAAGATCACCTTCGAAGAAATGCTGGAAATGGCCAGCCTCGGCTCCAAGGTGCTGCAGATTCGCTCGGTGGAGTTCGCCGGCAAGTACAACGTTCCGCTGCGCGTGCTGCACAGCTTCAAGGAGGGTCCGGGTACCCTCATCACCATTGACGAAGAGGAATCCATGGAACAGCCGATCATCTCCGGTATCGCCTTCAATCGCGATGAGGCCAAGCTGACCATTCGCGGTGTACCCGATACCCCGGGTGTGGCGTTCAAGATCCTCGGCCCGATCAGCGCTTCGAACATCGAAGTCGACATGATCGTGCAGAACGTGGCCCACGATAACACCACCGACTTCACCTTCACCGTCCACCGCAACGAGTACGAGAAGGCGCTGAGCGTGCTGGAAAACACCGCCCGTGAAATCGGCGCGCGTGAAGTGATCGGTGACCTGAAGATCGCCAAGGTGTCCATCGTCGGCGTTGGCATGCGTTCCCACGCAGGTGTCGCCAGCCGCATGTTCGAAGCCCTGGCCAAGGAGACCATCAACATCCAGATGATCTCCACCTCGGAGATCAAAGTGTCGGTAGTGATCGAAGAGAAATACCTGGAGCTCGCGGTGCGCGCGCTGCACACCGCTTTCGAGCTGGATGCTCCGGCTCGCCAGGGCGAGTGACACGCCCCTGGAAAGGGCGCGGCTTGCCGCGCCCTTTCGCGTTTCTGGCGCTCGTGCCTGCTCCTGTCCTTGCCGGCACGACCGTTCCACGGGCCTAGGCCCTGCTGCACAACGACTGTTATCCCTGATTGATTGTTTGAGGAGAAAGCTATGTTGATTCTGACTCGTCGGTGCGCCGAGAGCCTGATCATTGGAGACGGTGAAATCACCGTTACCGTTCTGGGGGTCAAAGGCAACCAGGTTCGTATCGGTGTCAGCGCGCCCAAGGAAGTGGCCGTGCACCGTGAAGAAATCTACCTGCGGATCAAGAAAGAGAAGGACGACGAACCAAGCCTTTAATTTTTATCGGTTTTTTTTAGAAAAAAGGTTTGCAAACGGGGAGGGGTCTGGTTAATATACGCCCCGTGTTGCGGTGAGGTGGCCGAGTGGCCGAAGGCGCTCCCCTGCTAAGGGAGTATACCTCACAAGGGTATCGGGGGTTCGAATCCCCCCCTCACCGCCATTATTTCGCAAAGCTTGCTGGAATGATCGAAGTTGTTAACTCGTTGAATTTAAACGAAAAATAACTTGGAAAATACGCTCAGCAAACTATAATGCGCTGCAAGACACGGACCCATAGCTCAGCTGGATAGAGTACTCGGCTACGAACCGAGCGGTCAGAGGTTCGAATCCTCTTGGGTCCGCCACTTTTGAAGTGGCTTTGTGAATCAAGGCAACTTCAACAGCCAGCGGTATCTGGCCTAAAACTACCACTACGGACCCATAGCTCAGCTGGATAGAGTACTCGGCTACGAACCGAGCGGTCAGAGGTTCGAATCCTCTTGGGTCCGCCACTTTTGAAGTGGCTTTGTGCATCAAGGCAACTTCAACAGCCAGCGGTATCTGGTCTAAAACTACCACCACGGACCCATAGCTCAGCTGGATAGAGTACTCGGCTACGAACCGAGCGGTCAGAGGTTCGAATCCTCTTGGGTCCGCCACTTTCAAAGAAGCCCGCTTGATCAAGCGGGCTTTTTATTGCCCGCCATTCACGTTTCTGTCCAACCCCCTCGCTAAACTGCGCAGCGGCAGTCATTTCCGGCTCGCCGATACGCACTGAATCTTGTGCGTGTTGTCATAGCTTCAGTCTGCAAGCGCTTGTTCATGCGAAAAAATTTAAGCGAACCCGCCGCTTTGGCAGTGTATGATTGCGCCCGTCAGCCCCGCCGGGGCTTGTGGAATCCCACCATGGACTTACCCAGTAGTTACTTGTCGATAAGCCTCATCAAGCCTGATCTGACCGATTGATTCTCCCGGCGTGCTCCGCTGCTGGGAGTGGAGTTCGCCTATGACCGAAATCGAAGTAAAGAAAGCGCAGGAAAGCCTGCAAGACCGCCTTGCCCAGGTCATCGAGTTGCTGCAACGCCAGCGCATCGTCGAAGACCTCACGCACCGCCAGGAAAGCCCACACCACGATCTGGTCGAGAATCTGGTTCACCGGCAGAACCTGGTTGAGCTGCAACGCAAGCTCGATGACCTTCACCCCGCCGACGTCGCCTACATCCTCGAAGCCTTGCCCCTGGAAGACCGCCTGACGGTCTGGCAGCTGGTGCGCTCGGATCGCGATGGCGACATTCTGCTGGAAGTCTCGGACGCCGTTCGGGAAACCCTGATCGCCGACATGGACGATCACGAGCTCCTCGCCGCGGCCAAGGAAATGGACGCCGACGAACTGGCGGACCTTGCGCCAGAGCTGCCGCGTGACGTCGTCCATGAACTGATGGAAACCCTCGATGCCCAGCAACGCGAGCGTGTACGTTCGGCGCTGAGCTATGACGAGGAGCAGATCGGTGCGCTGATGGACTTCGAGATGGTGACCATCCGCGAAGACGTCAGTCTGGAAGTGGTGCTGCGCTATCTGCGCCGCCTCAAGGAGCTACCCAACCACACCGACAAGCTGTTCGTGGTCGACTACGACGGCATTCTCAAGGGCGTGTTACCGATCAAGCGGCTGCTGGTCAACGACCCGGATAAGAAGGTAGCGGAGGTCATGGCGACCGACCCGGTCAGCTTTCGTCCCGAGGAAGATGGCTACGACGCGGCCCAGGCCTTCGAGCGTTACGACCTGGTCTCGGCGCCGGTGGTGGACAAGAGCGATCGCCTGATCGGCCGTCTGACCATCGATGAAATGGTCGACCTGATCCGCGAAGAGAGCGAAAGCGAAGTGCTCAACATGGCCGGTCTGCGCGAGGAGGAAGACATCTTCGCCTCGGTCTGGCGTTCGCTGCGCAACCGCTGGGCGTGGTTGGCGATCAACCTGATCACTGCTTTCCTGGCGTCTCGGGTCATCGGTGTGTTCGAAGGCTCGATCGAAAAGCTGGTGGCACTGGCCGCGCTGATGCCGATCGTGGCTGGCATCGGTGGCAACTCGGGCAACCAGACCATCACCATGATCGTTCGTGCCATGGCGCTGGATCAGGTCAGTCCCGGCAATACCGCGCGCCTGATGCGCAAGGAGCTGGCGGTGGCGTTGATCAATGGCCTGGTCTGGGGCGGGGTGATCGGTGCGGTTGCCTATTGGCTGTACGGCAGTTGGTCGCTTGGTGTAGTGATGACCGGTGCAATGACCTTGAACCTGCTGCTGGCGGCGCTGATGGGCGTGTTAATCCCGATGACCCTGATGCGTCTAGGGCGCGATCCTGCCATGGGCGCCAGCGTGATGATCACTGCCGTCACCGACAGCGGCGGCTTTTTCATCTTCCTGGGCCTGGCGACTGTCTTCCTGCTTTGATCTGCGCTGATCGGCAGGCACAAAAAAAGCCAGCGAAAGCTGGCTTTTTGCTGCGTGGCTGATGGATCAGGAAGCGTCGGCAGCCATTTCGACATCGTGGGCGATCAGCGCTACCAGAGCGTTCTGCTGACGGTGGGAAAGCTGGCGGAAACGCTGCAGCAGTTCACGCTCGTGAAGGCTCAGCTCAGGGCTGTCCAGGCGCATGCTCAGTTCTTCACCCAGCGCGCCTTCCTGAATAAGGCTTTGCTCGAGGCGGGCAATGATCTCGGAGTTCATGCTGCGGTGGTGGTTGCGCGCTACTTCGGCAATGCGCTCACGCATTCCGTCTGGCAGGCGGACGACGAATTTGTCAGCGGTGCGGCTTGAGTAAATAGCCTGTTTCATTGGGCGCATATAATTGACCGGTTCTTCTGGTTCAGGGGGAGCGGTTCTCAGATTGCCCGCACGGTGATGGTACGACCGCGACGACTGCAAAATGTTCAACCGCTGCGTGGACAAGGGTACTTATAGTGCCTCAGGGTCGCCGGTTCCTTGGCGTCAAATCTGTGACAAATAGTGAGCCGAATAAAGGCTTTTTGCCAGCACCTATTATCAGAAATGCGCACTGGTTAGAAAAGTGAAAGCCTTTTCATGCCTCAAGCGCCTGTAGGCATGTTGTGGTAAACAGCATGTAACAGTCGATAATGCGTCGTTAAAATCAGCAAAGCTGTAGGAACACTCTGAGGTGAGCGTAGTGGCGATCCGGTATCTGGCAAGTGACGGTGAGACGGAAGGTGGGCGCCTTGTGCTGTTGGTCGGTCCATCTGGCGCGGGCAAGGACTCGCTGCTGGAAGCCGTCAGGCCGCTGTTGCAGGCCCAGGGGGTGGAGATCGCTCAGCGGGTGATCACTCGCTCTGCAGAGGCGGTGGGCGAACAGGCGCTGGCCGTGACCGAGCAACAATTCGACGACATGAGTCGAGACGAGGCGTTCGCCCTGCAGTGGCGGGCCAATGGCCTGCAATACGGCATCACTCGGCAGCTCGATGCCTGGTTGGAGCAGGGCAGGTCGGTGTTGGTCAACGGTTCCAGAGGACATCTGGCACAGGCTCGCGCGCGCTATCCGCAGGCGCTGGTGATCTGCCTGGAAGTGAGTATGCCGGTATTGCGTCAGCGCCTGCAGGCCCGCGGCCGCGAGACGCCAGACGTCATCGAGCAACGCCTGGCACGCAGTGGAATGTGGCGTGCCGAGAATCTTCCTGATGTGCGTCGCCTGGACAATTCGGGCGAGCTGAACCAGGCCGTGCAAGACTTGCTTGCCCTGCTGCGGGACGAAGGCATCATCGCGCCACGAGATTGATCGCTCACCCCGGGAAAGGACTTACGGGCAATTGGTCTGATTCGCACATGACAAACCGGTGTGTGCTGGTTAACATGCACGCCGTCCGCGCCGTCGCTCGTTCGGCGCCACGCTGTTGTCTCAGTAGCTCAATTGGATAGAGCATCCCCCTCCTAAGGGGAAGGTTGCAGGTTCAAGTCCTGCCTGGGACGCCATCTTCATTACCCGCCCAGCTATTCTTTTCATATCAGATCAAGCTGCTTTTCTCGCCGCATAGTTGTGATTTTTTTCCTATTGCTGTGGGAACTTTCTTGGCTGCCGCCGGACGTTCATAATTTTGTAACGCTGCTGCTGCACAGTGCTTCGGCCATCACACGGAGCGCTTTTCCATGATACGCCTGATGAAGTCTGCTGCACTTGCCGTTGCGGTCTCCCTTAGCGCCACCTCGGCGTTCGCCGCAGAGAACATCCGCCTGACCGGCTCGGGTGCCAGTTTCCCAGCACCGATCTACCTCACCTGGTTCAAGGATTTCAGCAAGAAAACCGAGGGTGTGACCGTCGACTATCAGTCCAAAGGTAGTGGGGCAGGGGTGCAGGACTTCCTGAACAAGACCGTCGACTTCGCCGCCAGTGACTCGGCCATGAAGCCTGAGGAAATCGCCAAGGTCAGCGAGGGCGTGCAACTGCTGCCCATGACTGCCGGTGAAATCGTTCTGGCCTACAACCTGCCAGGCAACCCCAAGGGTCTGAAGCTGTCCCGCGAAGTGTATTCGGACATCTTCCTGGGCAAGATCACCCAGTGGAACGATCCGAAGATCGCCGCCGCCAACCCTGACCTGAAACTGCCTGCCACGCCGATCACCGTAGTCGTGCGCGCCGACTCCAGCGGTACCACCGCGGTGTTCACCAAGCATCTGTCGGCCATCAGCCCTGCCTTCAAGCAAGCGCTGGGCGAGGGCAACACGGTCAACTGGCCTGCCACCGACAAGTTCATCAAGTCGCCGAAGAACGATGGCATCACCGCCACCGTGCGTCAGACCCCAGGCGCCATCGGCTACATCGAATACGGCTTCGCCAAGCTGGCCAAGGTCGATTTCGCCGAGTTGGAGAACCAGGCCGGTCAGTACGTAGTGCCAAGCGCCGAGAGCGGTGCCGAAGCACTGGCCGCCGTGAACATGCCGGAAAACCTGGTGGCCTGGCTGCCTGACCCACAGGGTGCCAAGTCTTACCCGATCACCTCCTACACCTGGATGATCTTCCGTAAGGACAACGGCAACCCGGCCAAGGCCAAGGCCATGCGCGAGATGGTCGAGTACAGCCTCACCGAAGGCCAGAAGATCGCCGACTCGATGGGTTATATCCCGCTGCCGCAGTCGGTCGTCGACCAGGTGCGCAAGGCTTCTGCCAACATTCAGTAAGCCAAGCAGGTCGCTCTCGGCAGGCCCTGGCAGGCCGGGAGCGTTCGTTTCCCGTTCCGGAATTCGCCCATGAATACACCTTTTTCCATACCGGATAACCCCGACTCGGCTTGTCGGCCGCCGTCTGCCAAGGATTTTCTGGTCGACCGCATCTTCCGCGGGCTGGCGCGCATCGGCGTTGTGTTGATTCTCGCACTGGTCTTCGCACTGGTTTATGAGGTGGGACGCAAAGCGCTCCCCGGCATGGAAAAATACGGCTTCGACGTGCTGTTCGGCACCGTCTGGGACGTCAACCAAGGCCAATACGGCATTCTTCCAGCGATCTGGGGCACGCTCTACAGCGCCTTCATCGCTCTGCTGATCGCCGGCGTCTTCGGTATCAGCATCGCTATCTTCCTCACCCAGGATTTCCTGCCCGCCAAGCTTGCGGCGGTGTTTCGCACCATTGTCGAACTCTTGGCGGCGATTCCCAGCGTGGTGTATGGGCTGTGGGGCATCTATGTGGTGATCCCGGCCATCCGCCCGCTAACCACCTGGCTCAACAGCGAGCTGGGCTGGATTCCCTTCTTCGGCACCTCGCTCAGCGGCCCCGGCCTGCTGCCAGCGGCACTGGTACTGGCGATCATGATTCTGCCGACCGTGGCTGCGGTGTCCCAGGACGCGCTGACCAGCGTGCCGATGAAAACCAAGCAGGCCGCCTACGGCATGGGTACGACCCACTGGGAAGCGATTCTCAAGGTCATGGTGCCCTCGGCTGCGACCGGCATCTTCGGCTCGCTGGTGCTGGGCCTGGGTCGCGCCCTTGGCGAAACCATGGCCCTGGCCATGCTGGTGGGCAACGCCAACACCCTGTCGGTGTCGCTGTTCGCCCCGGCCAATACCCTGGCGGCCTTGCTCGCGCTGAACTTCCCGGAAGCCGGCCCAAGCGAGATCGAGGTGTTGATGTATGCCGCGCTGGTGCTGATGTTCATCACTCTGCTGGTGAACGTGCTCGGCTCCATGCTGATGCTCTACGCACAACGGGGGAATAAATGATGACCAGCCTGACGACCCCCAGCAAAGCCCTGCCCAGCTTGCAGCGCCGTTTCGAAGGCCGCGCTCTGCGCAGCCTGGTGCTGACTTCGCTGGTCTGGTGCGCGGCGTTGATCGCCAGCGTGCCACTGATTTCCGTGCTGTACATGCTGATCACCCGCGGCGGTGCGCGGCTGAGTCTGGAAGTGTTCACCGAATTGCCGCCCACCGGCTTCGAAATGGGCGGCGGCTTCGGCAACGCCATGGCCGGTACCTTCGTCATGGTCGGCATCGCTGCGGCGATTGCCGTGCCGATCGGCATCCTGGCGGCGATCTTCCTCGCTGAGTTGGGCCCCGAGAGCAAGCTGGCCAACGCCTCGCGCTTCGCCGCGAAGATGCTCACCGGCCTGCCGTCGATCCTGGCCGGCGTGTTCGCCTACGCCCTGGTGGTGATGACCACCGGTACCTACTCCGCCCCGGCCGGCGGTGTGGCGCTGGCGGTGCTGATGCTGCCGATCGTGGTGCTGACCGCCGAAGAGTCGATGAAGATGGTGCCCAAGATCATGAAGGACGCCGCCTACGGCATGGGCTGCACCCGCGCCCAGGTGGTCTGGAAGATCGTCCTGCCGACCGGCCTGCCGGCGATTCTCACCGGGGTCATGCTGGCCGTGGCACGGGCTGCGGGCGAAACCGCGCCGCTGCTGTTCACCGCGCTGTTCAGCAACTACTGGATCTACCACGACGGCAGCCTGGCGGTGATGAACCCCACCGCGTCGCTGGCCGTGCTGATCTACAACTTCTCTGGCATGCCTTTCGACAACCAGCTCGAGCTCGCCTGGGCGGCCTCGCTGGTGCTGGTGATGATCGTGCTGGTGGTTAACATCGTGAGCCGAGTCTTCGGCAAGCCCAAGTATTGAGAACGGGAGTCCCTGAACGTGAACGTATCAACTGCGCAACGAGCCGCTCCAATGGCCAGCGAAGCGCCAGTGGTCATGGACTGCAAGCTGGACAAGATCTTCTACGGCAACTTCCTCGCCGTGCGCGACAGCCACGTGCCGATCGAGAAGAACAAGATCACCGGTTTCATCGGCCCGTCCGGCTGCGGCAAGAGCACCGTGCTGCGTAGCCTCAACCGCATGAACGACTTGGTCAAAGGCTTCCGCTTCGAAGGCCACGTGCACTTCCTGGGTCAGGATGTGTATGGCAAGGGCGTCGATCCGGTGGTGGTGCGCCGCTACATCGGCATGGTGTTCCAGCAGCCCAACCCGTTCTCCATGAGCATCTTCGATAACGTCGCCTTCGGCCTGCGCCTCAATCGCTACAAGGGCGACCTGGGCGACCGCGTCAAGCACGCCCTGCAGGGCGCGGCGCTGTGGGACGAGGTCAAGGACAAGCTCAAGGTCAGTGGTCTGTCGCTCTCCGGTGGCCAGCAGCAGCGTCTGTGCATTGCCCGCGCCATCGCGACCGAGCCGGAAGTCTTGCTGCTCGACGAACCCTGCTCGGCGCTCGACCCCATCGCCACGCGGCGGGTCGAGGAACTGATGGTCGAGCTGAAGAAGGACTACACCATCGCCCTGGTGACCCACAACATGCAGCAGGCAATTCGTGTGGCCGATACCACGGCGTTCTTCTCGGTGGACATCTCCCAGGGCACGCGCACTGGCTACCTGGTGGAAATGGGCCCGACTGCGCAGATCTTCCAGAGCCCACGCGAACAACTGACCAGCGATTACATCAGCGGCAAGTTCAGCTGATGCATGTCGCCAGCCACGGGGCTGGCACTCGGGCGGGGCGGCGCAGGCTGCATCCGCCGCTTTTCGTTCACCGCTTCACAGGATTGCCAATGCCCGTTACGCGTCGCCTCGATCTGACTGCCATTGAACGTGCTCTGCGCGACGTCCAGGCGCGCTTTGCCCAGCTCAGCCAGCAGTTCACCGAACCCCGTGATCCGTTCACCGACGAAGTGCTGCACAACGTCATTGAAGGCTACGCGCTGATCGACGATTATGTCGCCCGCGGCGTCGACCTGTTCGACCTGCAGCAGCTGAACCTGATGCTGGAGATCAACGCCACCGTGCTGTGTGGCAACGATCCTGCGCGTCGACTGGAGTTCGCACCGCATCTGGCAGCGACCGAAGAGCGCTTCTTCAACAATGTCGAAGGCGGGATCAAGGACCTGTTCAACTGGTATTGCGCGTACCGCAGCGACTCGTTGTGGAAACGTGCCGCAGGTGTCTACGTGCGTATCCTGAGCAAGCCGCAACTGTTCATCGAAGGCAACCACCGCACCGGTTCGCTGATCGTCAGCTACCTGCTGATGCGTGCTGGACTGCCACCGTTCGTGCTGACCCTGGACAATGCCGAGGGCTATTTCAACCCGTCCTCGGTCATTCGCAACTCGGCCAAGCATGGCGTCAAGGCGTTGTACGAGTTGCCCAAGATCAAGAAAAAGTACGCCGCCTTCCTTGAAGCTCAAGCACCGGCCGCAGAACGGTTCGGCCTTGGCCCCGTGCCAACCCCGATTCACCAGGAGCGCCACTGATGGCCCGCTATCTTTTGCTCGACCACTGGCGCAGCGGTAGCCGCCTGGCCCAGCACGCCGTGCAACGCGCGTTCAAGCGCCCGCAGTTGCGCGTTTCTTTCGATATCGACGACACCCTGGCGTGCCTGCCCGAGCACAGCGCCGCCGAGCCGGACGTACTGCCCGGCTGCCTGCACCGCTGGCTGGGCGAGCCGCTGCGCGCCGGCACCCGCGACCTGTTCCGCGAGCTGCGCGAGCAGGGCTGCAGCATCTGGATCTACACCTCGTCCGGGCGCAGTCAGGCGTACATCCGCCGCTGGCTGCTGATGTACGGCATTCGCGTCGACGGCGTGGTCAACAGTAGTCGTCACCAGCAGGTGCTGGACAGTCGCGGTCTGCTCAATGCGCCGTCGAAATTGCCTTCGGCGTTCGACATCGACCTGCATGTCGACGACTCCGAAGGCGTGCGCAGCGAAGGCCACGAGCATGGCTTCCGTGTTGCGGTGATCGACCCGCAGGATGCGAACTGGACCGGTGCCGTGCGCGAGGCGGTGGCCCGGGCCCAGGCGCAGCTCGATTGGCAGCACGCTGCTGCCCCACGGACAGGGCAACGCGGCCAGTTCATCGCCTCCTGATTCAGCCTGCCGGGCGCAGCCGCGCCACGGCCGGGGTCAGGAGCAACGCCAGTAGGGCCAGAGCGGTGGCTGTATAGCTGACGGCCGCCAGACCCAACGTGGGAATGACTGCGCCGCCGATCACCGCCCCCAGGCCGATGCCGGCGTTGGCCGCCGAAACATTCGCAGTACCTGCCAACGCCTTGGAATGGCTCACCGCGTTCATCACCCGTACCTGGCAGATCGGATACAGCGCGGTATTGGCCACCGCCCACAGCGCCAACGCCAGGCACTGCAACACCGGCCATTGCGTCAACCCGCCGAACAGGCCCATGCCCACCGCCAGCAGCAGGACGAACACCGCCGTGGCGCCGATGGCCGTCCGAGTGACCCACACCCCGCCCAGCCAGTTACCGATCAACCCGACCGTGCCAAACGCCATCAGCCACCAGCCCAGGTTCGGCGACGACACTCCGGCGCGCTGCACCAGCAGGTCGGCCAGATAGGTGTAGGCGGTGAACATTGCACTGAAGACCACTACCGACAGCATCAGGTTGATCAGGAAATACGGTTCGCGGAATAGCTTGAGCTGACTTGCCAGGTTGACCTTGACCGCCTTGGGCGGGGTCGGCATGCACATGGCCATGGCGACCGCCATCACCAGCGATAGCGCCGCAAGTGCCCAGAATGCGCCGCGCCAGCCCACGGCTTCGGCGGCCAGGGTACCCAGTGGAATGCCCAGCAGCAGGGCGGCGGAAATGCCCAGGTAGACCCGCGCTACGGCTTGGCCTTGCGCTTCGGGCGGGACGATGCTGGCTGCAGTTTCGCTGGCCGTGCCCCAGAACACCGGCAAGGCCAGCGCCGGAATGAAGCGCGCCAGCGCTAGCACCCAGATGTTTGGCGCCAGCGCTGCCAAGGCGTTGGCTGCAGCGAACAGCAGCAAAATGCCGGTGAACAGCATGCGCCGATTCAAATACGCCAGGGCTGCGGTCATCGGCGGTCCAGCCAGCATCACGGTGAAGGCGAACAGGGTCACCAGTTGTCCAGCCGCGGAAATGGATATACCCAGGTCGCGGGCCAGCCCCGGCAGCAGGCCGACGATGAGAAATTCGGTGGTGACGATCAAAAAGGCCGACAGGGCGAGAATGACGATGCCCGCGCTCGAGCGGTGTGAGCCAGCTACGGCAGGTGCGGCAGTGGAAGCGTTCATGACAGGTTCCGAAACTGAGGAACCGGGCAGTCTAATCAGTCTTGAGAGGTGGATTTAGGGTGAGTTTTCATGTCACTGATGAACTGGATTCACCAATCGTCTCGCTCACTTGGTGGCCGTCGGTTCGTAGCGCTGCGCCCAGCACCTGCAGCAACGCGTCGACCCGCGCCAATGACTCGCGCTTTTTCAGCCACAGTACATTCATCGCCAGGCCATCGAGTGCCAAATTCGGCAAGATTTCAACCAATGCCCCTGATTGCAGGTGCTGTCCGACCAGCCAGGTTGGCACCTGCGCGATACCAAAGCCGGCCAGCAGGGCGGCGACTACTGCCTCGCCGTCGCCGATGGTCAGCCGCGCCGGCATACTGCGCCGTTCCACCTCGCCAGGCGTGTCACCGCTGATCAGCCATGGGCTGCCCAGGCCATTGGCCTGACCGTAGATCACACAGGCATGTTCCATCAGTTGCGCAGTGCTTTGCGGCCGTCCGTGAGCCTTGAGGTAGGCAGGTGCGGCGCAGGAGATGAAGTGCTGACGGCCAATGAAGCGGCGCCCCAGCGCCTCGGGCCAGACGTCTGAGCCACCGATGCGCACGGCGATATCGACGCCGTCTTCGGCCAGGTCGACGAAACGGTCACTGAAGGAGATCTGCGGCTGCACCTGCGGGTAGCGCCTGGCCCAGTCGAGAATCACCGGCAGCACGTGCAGCCGGCCGTAGGCGGCCGGCAGGTCGATACGGATCGGCCCGCGCAGTTCGCAGCGGTCGCTGTGCAGGGCCTGTTCGGAGTGCTCCAGATCGGCCAGCAGACGGGCGCAGGTCTGATAATAGGCCGCGCCGGCCTCGGTCAGTGCCAGGCGCCGGGTGGTGCGTGCGAACACCCGCAAGCCCAGGCGTGCCTCGAGCCGGGCGATGCTCTTGCTCACCGCCGAGGCGCTGAGGTTGAGGTGCTCGGCGGCTGCGGCGAAGCTGCCACGGTCGGCAACACAGACGAACACGTCGAGGCCTTTGAGGCGTTCGGAGGCTTGCATGGTCGAGGTCTTTCCCAAGTCTGCGGCGTAGGCGAGGGGGCATTATCCAGCATCCGTCGTTGTGCGCATCCCTCGCGCACATTTGACCTGTTCGGCAAACCTGCCTAGGGTATCGCGCTGTTTGCCTGCCCGAGATACCCATGTCCGATCGTTCTCCCTTGCCCGCAGCGGTGTACCTGCTGGGGTTGACCATCTTTTCCCTGGTGACTGCCGAATTCATGGTTGCCGGCATGATGCCGGCCTTGGCCGAAGACTTTTCCGTGAGCCTGGCCCAAGTCGGTAACCTGATCGCCTTCTATGCCCTGGGTATGGCCCTCGGCGCGCCGCCGGTGACAGTGCTGGTGGTGGCCCGTGGGATTGGCAACAAGCGTGCGTTGCTCGGCCTGCTGGTGGTGTACGTGCTGTCCGCCGCCTTGGGCGCTGCGGCGCCGAGCTATACGGTGCTGCTGCTGGCGCGGGTGCTGATGGGTGTGTCCAGTGCTGCCTGTATCGGCCTGTGCATGACACTCTGCGCCAGCCTGGTGGCGCCGGCGGCACGCGGCCGGGCGGTGGCTGTGGTACTGGCTGGGCTGATGCTCTCGCCGGTCATCGGGGTGCCGTTGACCAACATCGTCGAGCATCACTTCGGCTGGCGCGCCAGCGCCTGGCTGATCGTGGCGCTGTCGCTGCTGTGCGCAGTGCTGGTGGCGACCTGTCTCAAGCCCAGTGCCGGCGACCGGCAGACCCCGCTCAGGCAGCAGTGGCTGTCACTCGGCAATCCGGCACTGTGGGGTGCGTACCTCACCAGCGGGCTGATCATCGGCGCCACCTTCGCCGGCTTCAGCTACATCACCCCGATTCTGCTCGATGCGGTAGGCGTGCTGCCGAGCCAGGTAGCGCCGCTGCTGGCGCTGTATGGCGTGGCCAACGTGCTCGGCAATCTGCTGGTGGGGCGCATCGCCGACAGCCATACCTACAGCGCGCTGGGCTGGGGCCTGGTGCTGCTGATGCTGGCGATGGCCGGATTTGCCATGGCCGGGCAGGTGGTGTGGTTGAACCTGGGGTGTTTCATCGCCATCGGCCTGACCGGCGTTGCGCTCAACCCGGCCATGGTCGCGCGGGTAATGAAGGCCGCCGAGCCTGGTGCGCTGGTCAATGCGTTGCATACCTCGGTGATCACCGCGGGGCTGGCGCTCGGCAGCTGGGCAGGCGGTGCCGCCATCGACGCGGGTTATGGCTTGCGTGCCCCGTTGTGGGTGGGCGCGGTGCTGGCCCTGTGCGGTGTGCTCAGCCTGCTGCGTCCCTGGCTGGGTGCTCGTACGGCCACCCCTTGCAACGCTGTGTGATGGGAGGGGCCTCGGCTTGGCCCGGAAAGAACCGGTAACATTTCCGCAGACGGGCAGTCGGTGTATGGTGCTTCTCGCGCGCCGAACTGCTGCCAGGCTGCCGACCTTGGCGGGCGCGCACGCCATTCCGATAACAACAGGATCATTTTCATGGCTCGCTCGCGTTTCCTGCCCGACAACTTCACCCTGACCTTGGTCGCCGTGGTCCTGACCGCCACACTGCTGCCGGCCCGCGATCAGGTCGCGGTGCTGTTCGAGTGGATCACCAACATCGCCATTGGCCTGCTGTTCTTCCTGCACGGCGCCAAGCTCTCGCGTGAGGCGATTCTTGCCGGTGCCGGGCACTGGCGTCTGCACCTGCTGGTGTTCGTCTGCACCTTCGTGCTGTTCCCGCTGCTGGGCCTGGCGCTCAAGCCGCTGTTGCTGCCGCTGGTAGGCAAGGACCTGTACCTGGGCTTCCTCTACCTGTGTGCGCTGCCGGCCACCGTGCAGTCGGCGATTGCCTTCACTTCGCTTGCCCGCGGCAACATCCCGGCGGCGATCTGCAGCGCGGCAGCATCGAGCCTGCTGGGCATTTTCATCACCCCGCTGCTGGTGGCTCTGCTGCTCAACGTGCATGGCGACAGCGGCTCCACGGTCGAGGCGATCCGCAAGATCAGCCTGCAACTGCTGGTGCCGTTCATCGCCGGGCAGATCGCCCGACGCTGGATCGGCGAGTGGGTGGGGCGCAACCGCAACTGGCTGAAGGTGGTCGACCAGGGCTCGATCCTGCTGGTGGTGTACTCGGCGTTCAGCGCCGCAGTGATCGGCGGTCTGTGGCAACAGGTGCCGCCGGCAATGCTCGGCTGGCTGGTGCTGGGCTGCTGCGTGCTGCTGGCCCTGGCCCTGGGCATCACTGCGCTGCTGGGCCGTTGGCTCGGTTTCAATCAGGCCGACCGCATCACCATCCTGTTCTGCGGCTCGAAGAAGAGCCTGGCCACCGGCGTGCCGATGGCCCAGGTGCTGTTCGCCGGCAGCACCATCGGTTTGCTGATCTTGCCGCTGATGCTGTTCCACCAGATCCAGCTGATGGTCTGCGCCGCCCTGGCGCAGCGCTACGCACGGCGCCCGGAAGACCTCGACGACGCGCAAGCTACCGTCAAGGGCGCCCGCTAGGAATCAGCGCACCCGGCCCTGAAACTGCTCAGGGCCTTGCGCTGGCGGCCCTGCGCATCGAAGTTGTCGGGGGCCAGCCAGGCCTGCAGCGCGGCGCGCACGGCTGGCCACTGGCTGTCGATGATCGAATACCAGGCAGTGTCGCGGCTGCGCCCCTTGTACACCACGGCCTGGCGGAAGGTGCCTTCGTAGACGAAACCCAGCCGTTGGGCAGCGCGCCGCGACGGTGCGTTGAGGTCGTCGCATTTCCATTCGTAACGGCGATAGCCCAGTTCATCGAAGGCGTAGGCCATCAACAGGTACTGCGCTTCGGTGGACAGCGGCGACTGCTTGAGCGCCGGGGAGAACGTCACGCTGCCGACTTCGATCACCCCATGGGCCGGCTCGATGCGCATCAGCGCCAGGGTGCCGAGCGCCTTGCCGCTGGCCTGGTCGATGACCGCGTAGTGCAGCGGGTCGCTGCTCTGGGCTGCACTTCGTACGTAGGCGCGGTACTGCTCGAAGTCGTCGAACGGGCCGACGAACAGGTAGGTCCAGTCACGGCCGTCGCTGGCCGTGGCATAGGCTTCGTACAGATCGCTGGCGTGGGTCTCGGCGTCCAGCGGCTGCAGGCGGCAATAGTGGCCGTGCAAGGTGACCGAGCCAGGTCGCGGGCGCGGCGTCCATTCAGGCAGCTCTGGGCCGATCGGTTGCGCGTAGTCGTTGGTGCGGTTCATCGTCGCAGGTCCTGGTGCAAGTACAAGCCTTGACTCTAAGCGCGTCAACGGTATGAGCCAAGAGCCATTGCGGGTGTGTCGCGAGGTGCCAATCGGCCGGCGCAGGGTGGCGTGGCAGAGACCTTGTGCGCGGATGTCGTTGTCTTGCCAGATAGAATGAATCTTTCCCGGCGCACAGCGCTCCCATAGCCAGTTAGAACGATTAGGGAGGCCGCAATGGCAGGACAGCAGTTGTATGTGATCGAGTACGCCCTGCATGGCGCGCCGCGTACGTTCATCATCCGTCTGGAGCGTATGGACAACGCCGAAGCCTGGCATTGGGCCAGTTGCGATGCTGGAGTGGGAATCATCCCTCGCTTCGGTCAGCACAAGATAAAAAAGGTCAGCCGGCCCATGGCCGAGCGCTATGGCATCACCGAGGTACGTTGGCGGATTGCCGGGCAGGGTCCGGAGTTCGTCGCCCCGCCCATCGACATGAAGCGCATGGGTGGCGATGCCGGCAAGGTCTGCGCCGAAGGCTCCTGAGCCAGAGCGCGATCGACCCGCTGCCGCCTTCGAGGGATGGCAGCGGGTTTTTTCATGTCTGGGTCACAGGTTCAGGCTCAGACTCAGGCTGACATTGCGCGGCTCGCCCGGCACCACCCACGCGCTGTTTTACGAGCGTTCGTAGTAGGTGCGATCGAACAGGTTGTTCAGGTTCAGACCAACGGTCAGCTGCTCGCTGGCCTTGTAGTGGGCCAGCAGGTCGACGGTGCTGTAGCGGGGCAGGGTGAAGCGGCTGCCGGCCTGGCCGGAACGCTCGCCCACGTAGTTGAACGCGGCGCCCAGGTCGGAGCCGCGCAGCTGACCGTCCTGAAACTCATACACCCCCAGCAAACTGCCACTGTGGCGGGCGATGCCCAGCAGGTCGCTGCCCTTGGGCACAGCGGCATCGCCCTTGGTCACCTCGGCGTCGATGTAGGCGTAGGCGCCGATGACCCGCACGGTATCGCTGAGCTGGCCGCTGAACTGCATGTCCAGGCCCTGGCTGCGCGCCTTGCCGGCAGCGACGGTCTCGCCCAAGGCGTCGGTGGTGATGACGTTTTCCTTGTCGATATGGAACAGCGCAACGGTCGCACCCAGGCGGCTGTCGAGCAGGTCGAGCTTGACCCCACTTTCATAGCCCAGGCCTTTTTCCGGCTTGTACACCTGGCCCTGGCTGCCAAGGCTGTTGGGCTTGAACGAGGTCGAGGCGTTGGCGAATACCCCGACCTGCGGGGTCAGTTGATACAGCAGGCCTAAGCGCGGGGTGGCAACGTCTTTTTCCTGGCGGTTACTGACGCCGCTGCTGCGGTTCAGCGCGGTTTGTTCGATGCGCTCCAGGCGCACCCCGAGCAGGCCGCGCAGGCGGTCGCTGAAGGCGACCTGGTCTTGCAGGTTGAGGGCGACGCTTTCGGTGTGCTCATGGAAATCATTGGCGCGGGTCAGTGCCGGCTTGGCCTGGCCGTAAACCGGGTTGAACACGTCCAGACCGTAGTCCAGCAACGCCGCGCTTTGTGGGTACTTCTGGCTGTTGCGGTAGTTTTCGTACTCAAGCCCGGCCAGGGTCTGGTGCTGCCAGCCGGCCAGTTCGAAGTGGCCATGCAGCTCGGCCTGGGTGATCAGGTCGTTCCATTCGAAATCACGCTGGCGATAGAAACGGGTGATGGTGTTGCCGACCAGTGCCTGCGGCTCGGAGCTGTCGCCCTTGAGCGTGCCCTGGGTGTAGTGGTTGGCCAGGCGCAGCATCCAGTCATCGTTGAGGTAGTGTTCCAGCGCCAGGTCGAGGGTCTGGTTGTCGTTGCGCACCTTGCCGTCGTTGGGTTCGCCGATGAAGGTCGAGCGCTTGACCGCGCCCAGCTCGCCATTGACCGCTGGAATGCCGCGGTCGAACACGGCGTCGGTGCGGGAGAACTCGGTATCGAGCAGCAGGCGCGTGTCGGGTGACAGCTGCCAGCTCAGCGAGGGGCTGACGATCTGCCGCTGACTGTCGACGTGGTCGCGGAAACTGCCGTTGTCTTCCACCGCCAGGTTGACCCGGCCGAGCAGGGTGCCCTCGGCATCGAGCGGGGCGTTGGCGTCGAGGCTGCTGCGGTAGCGGTCCCAACTGCCGGCGCTGAGGTTCAGGGTGCTGAAGGTTTCGGCCTGCGGCCGCTTGCTGACGATATTCACCAGGCCACCCGGGTCGCCGCGCCCGTACAAGCTGGCTGCCGGCCCCTTGAGCACTTCGATGCGCTCGATGCTGGAGGCGTCCGGGGCGCTGTAGCTGCCGCGGTTGATGGCAAAGCCGTTCTTGTACAGCTCGCCTGTGGTGAAGCCGCGCACGCTGTAGTTGAGGAAGGTCAGGCCGCCGAAATTGTTCTGCCGCGCCACGCCCCCGGCAAAATCCAGGGCACGGTCGATGCGCGTGCTGTTGAGGTCTTTGAGCACTTGCGCTGGCACCACCTCGATGCTCTGCGGCGTGTCGCGGATATCGCTGTCGGTGCGGGTGGCGGTGGCCGAGCGGGTAGCGCGATAGCCCTGGACCGGCCCATCGGCACGCTCCTCGGCATAGCTGTCGGTGACAGCGGTGGCGTCCAGGGTCAGGGGCTGTGCCGCGCACAGCGGTTGGCCGAACAGGCCGAGGGTGAGCCCGGCGAGTAGGGGAGCGCGAGAGTTCAAGGTGGGTTCTCCGTTATTGATGCTATAACATAACATTTAGCTCCGTTCGCTTGCACGAGCGATGTGCAGTGGATAAGGCCGTCATGTCGGCGCCTGCCTCGACCGTGCCTCAGTGTTACCCAAGGCACGGCCGAGCAGGCCGTCGGTCACAGGTGCAAGGCATGCCCCAAGGCGCGCAGGGCCGCTTCCTGCACCGCCTCGCCAAGCGTGGGATGGGCATGGATGGTGCCCGCGATGTCTTCCAGGCAGGCGCCCATCTCCAGCGACTGGGCAAAGGCGGTGGACAGCTCCGAGACCGCCACGCCCACCGCCTGCCAGCCAACCACCAGGTGGTTGTCGCGCCGCGCCACCACGCGCACGAAACCGCTGCGGCTCTCCAGCGTCATGGCCCGGCCGTTGGCGGCGAAGGGGAACTGCGCCACCAGGCAATCGAGCCCCTGCGCGGCGGCCTGTTCCGGGGTAAGCCCCGCCACCACCAGTTCCGGGTCGGTGAAGCACACTGCAGCGATCGCCGCCGGCTGGAAGCGCCGCGCCTTGCCGGCGATCACCTCGGCGACCAATTCCCCTTGGGCCATGGCCCGGTGCGCCAGCATCGGCTCACCGGTGACATCACCAATCGCCCAGACATTGCGCATGCTGGTCTGGCAGCGTTCGTCCACCGCCACCGCCGCGCCGTTCATGCGCAGTTGCAGCGACTCGAGGTTAAAGCCGTGGGTACGTGGCCTGCGGCCGACCGCCACCAGCACCCGGTCGCCCGACAGTTGCACATGCCCGCCTGCGCCAGTGCGCAGACGCAGGGCGCCGTCCTCGTAGCCTTCGACGCTATGCCCCAGGTGCAGGCCGATGCCCAGGGTCTTCAAGGTGTCGGCCACTGGTGCGGTCAGCTCGGCGTCGTAGCTGGGCAAGATGCGCTCGCGGGCTTCGACCACGCTGACCTGCACGCCCAGCTTGCGGTAGGCGATGCCCAGCTCCAAGCCGATATAACCGGCGCCGACCACCAGCAGGTGCTGCGGCAGCGAGGTCGGCGCCAATGCTTCGGTGGAGGAAATCACCGCGCCGCCCAGTGGCAGCATGGGCAGCTCGACGTTGCTCGAACCGCTGGCCAGCAGCAGGTGCTCGCAGTGGATACGCTGCTCGCCGACGGCGGCGGTCTTGCCATCGATGATCTGCGCCCAGCCGTGAATCACCTGCACCTTGTGCTTCTTGAGCAGCGCGGCGACACCTCCGGTCAGGCGCTCGACGATGCCATCTTTCCAGGCCACGCTGCGCGCAAGGTCGAGGGTCGGCGCGCTGTGGCCGATGCCCAGTTCGCCGTGCTCAGCTTGGCGCTGGGCCTGGTGGAAATGCTCGGCGACGTGAATCAGCGCCTTGGACGGAATGCAGCCGACGTTCAGGCAGGTGCCGCCCAGCGCCTGACCTTCGACGAGTACCGTGGGAATGCCCAGTTGCCCGGCACGGATGGCGGCGACGTAGCCGCCTGGGCCGCCGCCGATGATCAGCAGGGTGGTCTTGAGGATTTCAGCCATGCTCACTCCACGAACAGACAGGCAGGTTGTTCCAGCAGGCGGCGCACCGCCTGAATGAACGAGGCAGCGTCCATGCCATCGACCACGCGGTGATCGAACGAACTGGACAGGTTCATCATGGTGCGCACGACGATCTGGCCGTTGACCACCACCGGTCGCTCGACCATGCGGTTGACGCCGATGATCGCCACCTCCGGGGTGTTGACCACCGGGGTGCTGGCGATGCCGCCCAGGGCTCCGAGGCTGGTCAGGGTGATGGTCGAGCCCGACAGTTCTTCACGGCTGGCCTTGTTGCTGCGCGCCGCCTGGGCCAGTCGGCTGATTTCCCTTGCGTTGTCCCACAGCCCGGCTGCTTCGGCGTGGCGCAGCACCGGCACCATCAGGCCGTTGTCGCCCTGGGTGGCGATGCCGACATGCACCGCGCCGTGACGGGTGATGACTTGCGCCTGGTCATCGTAGGTGGCGTTGATCTGCGGAAAATCACGCAGCGCCACCACCAGCGCGCGCACCAGCAGCGGCAGCAAGGTGAGCTTGCCGCGCTGCTGGCCGTACAGCTGGTTGAGCTGCTGGCGCAGGGCCTCGAGCTGGCTGACATCGACTTCTTCGACGTAGCTGAAATGCGCGACCCGGCGCTTGGCGTCCTGCATGCGCTCGGCGATCTTGCGGCGCAGGCCGATCACTGCGATCTGTTCGCTGTCGGTGCGCCGTGCCTGTGCGGCGGGGGGCGCAGCGGCGGTTTTCGGGGCGTGCAGGAAGGCGTCCAGGTCTTCATGCAGAATCCGCCCGGCTGGACCGCTGCCGTGCACATAACGCAGCTCGACGCCGGCCTCCAGCGCGCGCTTGCGCACCGCCGGTGACGCCAGCGGTTTCTCGCCTGGCTGGCGCGCAGTGGCGGGCGCTTGCTGTTGCCGCGCGGTGGGGGTGGACGCACTGGCTGTAAGCGCTACAGGCGCGGCCGGCTCAACGGCAGTCGGGGCGCTGGCCGGTGGCGGCGCGGCAGTGGCGTGCGCGACCGGTGCCGGTGTGTCGACATGGTTGCCGCTGCCCTCGACCTCGATGCGAATCAACTCGCTGCCCACGGCCATGACCTCGCCGGGCTGCCCGCCGAGGGCCAGCACCGTGCCGCTGACCGGCGAGGGAATTTCCACCGTGGCCTTGTCGGTCATGACATCGGCGACCACCTGGTCTTCGCCGACCACATCGCCGACCTTGACGAACCATTCCACCAGTTCGACCTGGGCGATGCCTTCACCGATGTCCGGCATCTTGATGACGTGCGTGCCCATTCAGACCTCCATGACCTTTTTCAATGCTGCGCCGACCCGCGACGGGCCTGGGAAGTACGCCCATTCCTGGGCATGGGGGTAGGGCGTATCCCAACCGGTGACGCGTTCGATGGGGGCTTCGAGGTGATGGAAGCAGTGCTCCTGCACCAGCGCGATCAACTCGGCGCCGAAGCCGCAGGTGCGGGTGGCTTCATGCACCACCACGCAGCGGCCAGTTTTCTGCACCGAAGCGACGATGGTGTCCAGGTCAAGCGGCCACAGGCTACGCAGGTCGATCACCTCGGCATCGACGCCGCTTTCCTCGGCCGCCACCTGAGCCACGTAAACCGTGGTGCCATAGGTCAGCACGGTCACATCGTTGCCCGGACGGGTGATGGCCGCCTTGTCCAGCGGCACGCGGTAGTAGCCGTCGGGCACGCTGCTTTGCGGGTGCTTGGCCCATGGCGTCACCGGGCGGTCGTGGTGGCCGTCGAAGGGGCCGTTGTACAGGCGCTTGGGCTCGAGGAAGATCACCGGGTCGTCGCATTCGATCGAGGCGATCAGCAAGCCTTTGGCGTCATAGGGGTTGGACGGCATCACCGTGCGCAGCCCGCACACCTGAGTGAAGGTCGCCTCCGGGCTTTGGCTGTGGGTCTGGCCGCCATAGATGCCGCCGCCGCAGGGCATGCGCAGGGTCAGCGGTGAAATGAACTCACCGGCCGAGCGGTAGCGCAGGCGGGCCATCTCCGAGACGATCTGGTCATAGGCCGGGTAGACGTAGTCGGCGAACTGGATCTCCACCACCGGGCGCAGGCCATAGGCGCCCATGCCCACGGCGGTGCCGACGATGCCACATTCGGAAATCGGTGCATCGAACACCCGTGACTTGCCGTACTTGTTCTGCAGCCCTTCGGTGCAGCGGAACACACCGCCGAAGTAGCCGACGTCCTGGCCATAGATGACCACGTCGTCATCGCGGCCAAGCATGATGTCCATGGCCGAGCGCAGCGCCTGGATCATGGTCATGCTGCTGGTGGCGGCAGCGGTGTGTGGGTCGAGGCTGGTCGTGTGGTCGTTCATCTCACACCCCTAGTTGCTGGCGCTGGCGGCGCAGGTGGTCGGGCATGTCCTTGTACACGTCCTCGAACATCGAGGCGGCGCTGGGGATATGGCCATTGGCGAGGGTGCCGTACTGCTCGGCCTGCTTCTGCGCGGCCAGCACCTCGGCTTCCAGTTCCGCGCTGACGGCGGCGTGTTCGTCGTCCGACCAGTGGCCGATGGCGATCAGGTGCTGCTTGAGCCGGGCAATCGGGTCGCCCAAGGGGAAGTGGCTCCAGTCATCGGCGGGGCGGTATTTGGAGGGATCGTCCGAGGTCGAGTGCGGGCCGGCGCGGTAGGTGACCCACTCGATCAGGCTCGGGCCAAGGCCACGCCGGGCGCGTTCGGCGGCCCAGCGCGAGGCGGCGTACACGGCCAGAAAATCATTGCCGTCGACCCGCAGCGAGGCGATGCCACAGCCCACGCCACGGCCGGCGAAGGTGCTCGCCTCGCCACCAGCGATGGCCTGGAAGGTGGAAATCGCCCACTGGTTGTTGACCACGTTGAGGATCACCGGCGCGCGGTAGACGTGGGCGAAGGTCAGGGCGTTGTGGAAGTCCGACTCGGCGGTGGCGCCATCGCCGATCCACGCCGAGGCGATCTTGGTGTCACCCTTGATCGCCGAGGCCATGGCCCAGCCGACGGCCTGCACGAACTGCGTGGCCAGGTTGCCGCTGATGGTGAAAAAGCCGGCTTCGCGCACCGAGTACATGATCGGCAACTGGCGGCCCTTGAGCGGGTCGCGCTCGTTGGACAGCAACTGGCAGATCATCTCCACCAGCGACACGTCGCGGGCCATCAGGATGCTTTGCTGGCGGTAGGTGGGGAAGCACATGTCGCTGCGATTGAGCGCCAGAGCCTGGGCGCTGCCGATGGCTTCCTCGCCCAGGCTCTGCATGTAGAACGACATCTTTTTCTGCCGTTGGGCGGTGACCATGCGGCTGTCGAAGATGCGCGTCTTGAGCATGGCGCGCATGCCTCGGCGCAGCAGTTGCGGGTCGATGTCTTCGGCCCACGGGCCAAGGGCATGACCTTCACCATCGAGCACGCGAATCAGGCCGGTGCACAGGTCGGCGGTGTCAGCGGCTTCGACATCCAGCGCAGGTTTACGCACCTGCCCGGCATCGCTCAGGTGCAGGTAGGAGAAATCAGTGCGACAGCCGGGCCGGCCGGTCGGCTCGGGCACGTGCAGGCGCAGGGGGGCGTACTCGTTCATGCTCATTACGCTCGCTCGGATGATTGTTGTTGTGAGCTTGCAGCGGTCGCTGCCCCTGCGTGGAAAGGTGCCAGGGCAGCACTGCCTATAGGGTAGAAGCCTGGCGAGAGAATATTTCTCTGATGTTGATTGCCTTTGCGCTCCGGCGCAGATAAACATTCCGCATAACCACAAAAGCCCGGTGAATTTGTCTCATGCGCAAACTCGATCGCACCGATATCGGCATTCTCAACAGCCTGCAGGCCAACGCGCGCATCACCAACGCCGAGCTGGCGCGCTCGGTCAACCTCTCGCCCACGCCCTGTTTCAACCGCGTGCGCGCCATGGAAGAGGCGGGGGTGATTCGCCAGCAGGTGACGCTGCTGTCGCCCGAAGTGTTGGGGCTGGATGTGAATGTGTTCATCCACGTCAGCCTGGAGAAGCAGGTGGAGCAATCGCTGCACCGCTTCGAGGAAGAGATCGCCGAGCGCGCCGAGGTCATGGAGTGCTACCTGATGACCGGCGACCCTGATTACCTGCTGCGCGTGCTGCTGCCGAGCATCCAGGCCCTGGAGCGTTTTCTCGACTACCTGACGCGCCTGCCGGGGGTGGCCAACATCCGCTCGAGCTTCGCCCTCAAGCAAGTGCGCTACAAGACCGCGCTGCCGCTTCCGGCCAATGGCCTGAACCTGCGCGAATAGGCCTTGGCGATGGGCGGCTGGAGAAGGAACTGTTCGTCGGTCAGTTCATCGAAGGCTTAGCACTGCCAAGGCCCTTGGCAGCAGCGCCTGGCGACCAATGGCCTGAGCGCGACACAACATCCTCGCCATGCGCCACCTTAGTCTGATGGACTGCGGCGCGAGTGCCGGCCGGTTTATGCTTGCACGCTGTTGTCCACCTGCTGTTGTCGACCAAAAGGGAGCCCGCCCGGGACGTATGCGCCATATCTGGAAGTCCTTCCGTTCGTTGTATTTCGCCGCGCTGATGATGCTGATCGGCTCGGGCCTGCTCAGTACCTACCTGGCCCTGCGCCTGGCTGCCGACAACGTCGACAGCCTGTGGGTAGGTGCCTTGATGGCGGCCAACTACTTCGGTCTGGCGGTCGGCGGCAAGGTCGGCCACCGGCTGATCGGCCGGGTCGGGCATATCCGTGCCTACGCAACCTGTGCCGGCATCGTCGGCGCTGCGGTGCTCGGCCATGGCATGACCGACTGGCTGCCGGCCTGGGTCGGACTGCGGATGATCGTCGGCCTGGGCATGATGTGCCAGTACATGGTCATCGAGAGCTGGCTCAACGAGCAGGCCGACGCCAAGCAGCGCGGCGCGGTGTTCAGCGGCTACATGATCGCCTCGTACCTGGGCCTGGTGCTGGGCCAGCTGATTCTGGTGGTGCACCCGCAGTTGGGCCTGGAACTGCTGATGCTGGTGGCGATGTGCTTCGCCCTGTGCCTGGTGCCGGTGGCGATGACCCGGCGCATTCACCCAGCGCCGTTGCGTCCGGCGCCGATGGACCCGCGGTTTTTCATCAAGCGCGTGCCTCAGTCACTGTCCACCGTGCTCGGTGCGGGTTTGATTGTCGGCGCGTTCTATGGTCTGGCGCCGCTGTATGCGTCAAGCCAGGGGCTTTCGACCGAGCAGATCGGTCTGTTCATGGGTAGCTGCATTTTCGCCGGACTGGTGGTGCAGTGGCCGCTGGGCTGGCTGTCCGACCGCTACGACCGCGCGGTGCTGATCCGCAGCGTCGCCGGTGGGTTGGCGGTGGTGGCGCTGCCGCTAGCGATCTTCCCCTCGGTGCCGCTGGAGCTGTTGTTCGGCATGGGCTTTCTGATTTCGCTGCTGCAGTTCGGTCTGTATCCGCTGGCGGTGGCGTTCTCCAACGACCATGTCGAGAGCGAGCGGCGGGTGTCGCTGACCGCCATGCTGCTGGTGACCTATGGCGTCGGCGCGAGTATCGGCCCGTTGGCCGCAGGCGTGCTGATGAAGCTGTTCGGCGAGCAGATGCTGTACGCCTTCTTCAGTTTCTTCGCCCTGGTGCTGGTGTGGCGGATTCGCCCGCAGGCGGTGACAGGCTTGCACCAGGTCGACGATGCGCCACTGAGCCACGTCGCCATGCCCGCCGCCAGCTCGCCGCTGTCGGCAGCACTCGACCCGCGGGTCGACGAACAGACCGTGCAGGATGTCATGCAGGCGCCGGTGGCGGCCGAGGATACCGAAGAAGAGGAGCAGCCCGAAGAGATCGAGCAGGCGGGGGATGAGCAGGTTTCGCGCAGTTGAGTCATCGCGCTGACCGGAGCGTGCCGGAGCGGTGATCGAATCCACGCTGCTCGGTTGCCTGCATGGGGCCGGCGGTGCCGGCCATCGCGGCTGAAGCCGCTCCTACACGGGGTTTGCGTAGGGGCGGATTCAGCCGCGAATGGCGTTCACGCCGATCTACGCCATGGGCCTCACAACTTCCAGTCCAGGCTCACCATCATGGTCCGTGGTTCGCCGTGGTAGACGCCGTTGTAGAAGCCGACGTTGTTGTAGTAGTGCTCATCGAACAGGTTCTTCACGTTGAGCGACGCCGCCAGGTGTTCGTCGATCTGGTAGCGGGCCATCAGGCCGACCACGGCGAAGGCCTTCTGGCTGATCTTGTCGGGGGTGGTGATGATGCCTTCACTGTTGCGCCCGACCGGGCGTCTGGCCATGCGGAACTTGTCGCTTTCCCAGTCGACGCTGGCGCCCACGGTCAGCGCCGGATCGATCTTGTAGGTGCTGGAGAAGCGCACCAGGTTCAGCGGTTGTTCGGTGCTCTTGCGTTTCTTGTCTGCGGTCTGGGCGTGGGTGTAGCTGTAGCCCAGGCTCATCTGCCAATCGGTCATCACCTCACCGGCCACCTCCGCTTCGAAGCCCTGCACGACGATGCCCTTGCCGCCGCTCTTGTAGTAGACCTCGTTGCCGTTCGGCGGCACCGAGTCGTCCACCTCGGCGACGTTGTCCTGCTTGCTGCGAAACACTGCGGTGCTGAGGTTGAGGCGCTCATCGAGCAGGCTGCCCTTGAGGCCGAGCTCGTAGACCTTGCCGACGATGGGCTCCAGGTACTGCTTGTTGACGTCGACCACGTTCTGCGGGTTGAAGATGTCGGCATAGCTGACATACGCGGTGAATTCATCGGTCAGGTCGTAGAGCAGTCCGGCGTAGGGCGTCCACTGATCGTTCTGCGTCTGCTGGCTTTTCGGCTGCTCGGTGCCGACCAGGTTGGCATCGTAGTTCCAGCTGCGCCGCTGGGTTTGCCAACTGCCATAGCGGCTGCCCAGCACCAGGTGCAGGCGGTCGGTGGGGTTGAGGCGAGTGGCGATGTAGCCGGCCTTCTGCCGGGTGTACGAGCGGCTGCGATCCAGACCGGTGGAGAGGTCGTAGAACTTGGGAATCGAGCCCATGTACTTCCAGTCGGGGATTTCATCGTAGCCGTCCGGCACGGGCAGGCCGATGTAGTACGGGTCGCTGTTGCGCCGCTCCGATTCGCCATAGCCGACCATGAAGTCGTGACTGCGGCCCAGCAGTTGGAAGGGGCCTGCGAGGTTGAAATCCAGGGCGTCCATTTTTTCTTCGCCGCTGAAGTGCTGGTACCACGCTTTCATGCCGCTGCGGTCGGCCTCGGGGAAGCCGTTGCCGCCGTAGTAGACCTTGCCGTCGGTGTCGGTCTGGCGATGGGTGTAGGCCACCTTCATCAGCCAGTCGTTGCCCAGGCGTTGGTCGAGGGTGGCGAAGAAGGTCTGGTCCTTCAGCGGCCAGGACGACCACGGCGTGGTCATGCTGGTCGAGCGCGGCAGCTTGGCTTTGCTGCCGTCGGCATTCCAGTACGGCACGGTGCCCCAGGTGCTGCCCTGTACGTGCTTGTTCTGGTAGTCGTAGCCCACCGCCAGCACGGTGCTGTCGGTAAGGTCGGCTTCCAGCACGCCATAGGCCACTTCGCGCTGGTTGGCGTAGTTGTCCATGAATGATTTGTTGTCGCGGTAGGCCAGCACCGTGCGGCCGCGCAGGCGTCCGTCCCAGCCCAGCGGGCCACCGACATCCAGGTAGCTGTAGTAGTTGTCGTAGCTGCCGGCACTCACGCCGCTGCTCACCGCCAACTGATGGGTTGGGCGCTTGCGCACCATGGCGATGGTGCCGGAGGGGTCACCGGCGCCGGTGGTCAGGCCAGTGGCGCCGCGGACCACTTCGATGCGGTCGTAGATAATGGTGTCCGAATCTGACTTGAGCCCCGAGAAGGTGTTGAGCATGCCATCGATCTGGAAGTTGTTGATCGCATAACCGCGCGAGTAATACGCGGGCCGCTCGGAGTCGTTGCGCTGCACGGTGACCCCGGTGACGTGGGCCATGGCTTCGGACAAGGTGTTCAAGCGAAAGTCATCGAGCTGCTGGCGTGACAACACCGACACCGACTGCGGCGTTTCCTTGATCGATAGGTTCAGGCGCGTGGCGGCGCTCATGCTGCCAGTGGTATAGGAACCACTGTTCTCGGTGGTCTTGCCCAGGCTGTTGGCATAGACATCGGTGGCGTCCAGTTCCAGGACCTGCTGTTCGGATTCCTCTTTCGCGTCCTTGCTTTCCTGCGCGAGGGACAGCGGGCTGCACACCGAGGCCCACAGGCCTAGGGTGAGGGTCATGGAAGGGCGGATGGACAGACGCATTGCGGGTGGTCTCCTTGATCATGGTGAAATCCGTTGGGGCGGAATCTACATGAAAATCAACCGCAAATGACAATTAATCTCGTTTTAAGTTGAAAGCGATGAGCTGCAAGCTGCAAGTTATGAGTTAGCAGCTTGGAGCTTGGAGCTAGAAGGGGCCTTGGCCCTGGATGGCCGACTCAGTAATCATCCTTGTCGAAGCGGCGCGCTTCACGCTGCAACTGATAGACGAAGCTTTCCACCCGGCGCTGCGAGGGGCCGTTGAGGTTGTGGAAACGCACCCCGGCAAAGGTGGTGTTGATGCGTTCTTCGAAATGCAGGTGACGCAGCTCGACCATCACATCGGCAAGGCCCAGCGGGGTGGCGGCCTTGAAGCGCTCGTACACCTGGCCCAGTTGCAGGCGGCTTTCCACATCGCTGTCGAAGCGCAATTTGCAGCCGGTGGCGGAGATGTCCAGTAGCTTGCCGCGCAGCGGGCCGTCACCCTCGAGGTGGCTGCCGTCGACCACGATGTCGACCAGTTGCGACAGTTTCAGCGCTGCGCGAAATGCATTGCGTCGCTGGTGGTAGGTCACTTCGCTCGGCAGCGGGCCGCGGTAGCAGCGGTGGCCGTCGATTTCGGTGATGGTCAGCGGATGATTGCATTCCCAGGCCACGCGTACGCCATCGTGGAAGCCTTCGATACGGAACGGCTCGCCGCTTTCGATGAAGCGTTCGCCATCGCGCGGCATCAATTCGTCGAGCGCCAGCAGGTCGCTGTCCTTGTCGACCTTGACCACATAGCTCTGGAAACGCTGGCTACGTTCGGGGAAGGTCAGAATCAGCGGATCGTGGCTGTCCAGCAGTTGGCGAAGGTTGGCGGTGATCTCCAGGGGAGTGGTCAGCACCTTCGGCGGCTGAGGAGCATCGGCGTCATTGAACACGGGGAAACAATCTCCAGGCAAAAAGCTACACATCCAGGTTGCGGCATTTTGCCAGCATGCTGCGCGGCTTGATAGGGGCTGATTACACCTGGCTCAGTGCCCGGTGTCGCGCCATTGGCGAGGTGCCGCCGCGGCTGTCGTACAGGGAAGGGGATTCGCCGCCCATGATGATGCGCAGCTGATTGGAGGTGACGTGTTGCTGCACCTGGATGATCCGGCCGTTGGTCTGGTTGACCTGGTGGCAGGTGTCGAGCAGTTGGCTGAGCAGGTCGAGGCGCTGCATCAGCACTTCACCCTGTGCCGACCGAGCAGCCAGAGCCTGCACGCCTTCGCGGTCGGCCGACAGACCCAATTCGCCAAGCAACTGCGCACGGCTGCGGCCATGCTGTTCGAGCAGCACGATCAACGACTGCTTGCGCGCCAGGATCGTCTCCAGCAGCGGCATGTCGCGGCCATGCAGGGCCACGGCTTCGCTTTGCAGCAACTCGAGCAGCTCCTGGGTCGGGGCGATGTCCTGTTCGATCAGGTGCAGCAGGGTGGTGTCGGGCATGGCTCACTCATTACGTTGGCGTCCGTGAAGGCCAGCGCGCCGAACTCAGCGCTGAGCTTCGAAATCGAGCATCTTGCTGGCGACGCGTCCGGCATCGACCTGATAGCTGCCATCGGCGATGGCCTGCTTCAGTTGCGCCACGCGGGCGCTGTCGACCACTGGCTGCTCGCGCAGGGTGTCAGTGATTTTCTGCAACTGCTGGGCCTCGGGGCTCAGGTGCACGGCCTCGCCACTGCTGGTGGCGCTGGCGGGCTTGGCATCGGTGGCGCCCGCAGCTTTCTCAGCGGGGCCGGCAGCGGCATTGCCGCGCACACCGCCGCTCGGGGCGGGTGTGTTATTCAAACGACTGAAGTCGATGACCATGATCGGAAACCTCTGGGGATATGGACGCTTGCCTTGTTTTCGGCCATCCCAGGCAAAACTTTAGGCACTCCTGCGTTGACCTCGATCAACGGCTACGTACTGTGCGGTGCCGCACAGTTTAGGAAAAGCACCACGTTCCTGCCAGCGTTTGTCCTACATGGCGACTTCCACTTGTCCGGGCGCGGTCACGCGTGCCTTCACGACCCGCTTGGAATTGAGGTTGCGTACGCGAATCTGTTCGGCCAGCCCCCCCTTGCTCAGCGCCTCGCCGGGCATGCGCACGCTGAGGCTGCCGCTGCGGGCGACGATCACCACATGGTCGCCCTTGCGAATCAGTTCGGCCTGCTCCAGATGCTGCGGCGTCAGTACCTGGTCGAGTACGGTCGGGCGCAGCAGCTTCATGCCCACCGCCTGATCGAGTTCAGTGATGAACCCCTGCTTGAGGGTGCCGACGTCACGTTCGCGCAGCGCCACGTCGCCTGCGCCGATGACGCTTTCGCGCTTGAGCGGGCGCACCATCACCACCACGTCGCGGTGCAGGCGCACGGTGGCCGGGACGAATACCGTCCAGGGTCCGCTGCCGGCGCAACGCACCCGTACCGTCACTCGGCCCAGCGGCTGCGCCGGACTTTCCAGCGAGGCGTCAAGCGCTTGGCTGCACTGCGGCATGCGCAGGCGTGGGTCGAGCGGGTTGACTGCGATTTCATACCGCCCCGGGGTCTGCGTGGTGGCCAGATAATCCTCGACGGCGAACTCAAGAAATCCCTGCGTCACGCCGATAAGCTGTTCAGGCGAGGTAAACGCCTGCGCCAGCGCCTTGGCGCCCGGTGCCAGCAGGCACAGAGCCGCCAGTGGGGCGCTCAGCAGTTGCGTCAGTCGTCGGAAAATCGTCGTTTTCATGTGCATGACGCTCAAAAAAGCAAAGCCCGTGCCGACTTGGTAGTCAGGGCTGAAAGGTAGAGGAGTCTGGCATGGCGGGAGTAATGGATTCGGTCAATCAGCGCACACAGCTGGTGGGGCAGAATCGTCTTGAGCTGCTGCTGTTCCGTCTGAACGGCGCGCAGCTGTACGGCATCAACGTGTTCAAGGTGCGCGAGGTGCTGCAATGCCCGCCGCTGACCGTGTTGCCCAAGTCGCACCCGGTGGTGCGCGGTGTGGCGAACATTCGCGGGGCGACCATTCCGATCCTCGATCTGTCCATGGCCACCGGCCTGCCGGGGCTTCAGGAAGAGATCAGCAACAGCTTCGTGATCATCACCGAGTACAACACCAAGACCCAAGGCTTTCTGGTGCATTCGGTAGAACGCATCGTCAACATGAACTGGGAGGAGATCCATCCGCCACCCCGTGGCACGGGCCGCGACCACTACCTGACCGCGGTGACCCGGGTGGATAACAAGATGGTCGAGATCATCGACGTCGAGAAGGTGCTGGCCGAAGTGGCGCCAACCTCCGAATCGGTGTCGGCCGGCGTGATCGATGCCGAGGTGCAGGACAAGGCGGTCATGCTGCGGGTGCTCACCGTCGATGACTCTTCGGTGGCACGCAAGCAGGTCAGCCGTTGCCTGCAAACCGTAGGCGTCGAAGTGGTGGCGCTCAACGACGGGCGTCAGGCGCTGGATTACCTGCACGGCTTACTCGATGAGGGCAAGCATCCGGAAGAAGAATTCCTGATGATGATCTCGGACATCGAGATGCCGGAAATGGATGGCTACACCCTGACCGCCGCCATTCGCAGCGATCCTCGCATGCAAAAACTGCACATCGTCCTGCATACTTCGCTGTCCGGCGTGTTCAACCAGGCGATGGTCAAGAAAGTCGGTGCGGATGACTTCCTTGCCAAGTTCAAGCCGGACGACCTTGCCCAGCGCGTGGTCGATCGGATCAAGGCAACACATTGAAATGTCCGGGGGCGCTGCTCCCGGCACCTGTGATTTGAGAGGGGCGGCAACAGTGTCTACGGCGACTTCAGATTTCGAGCAGTTCAGGGTCTTCCTGGAAAAAGCCTGTGGCATCCTGTTGGGTGACAACAAGCAGTACCTGGTTTCCAGCCGCCTCAACAAACTGATGGAGCAGCAGGGCATCAAGTCCCTCGGCGAGCTGGTGCAGCGCATCCAGACCCAGCCGCGCGGCGGTCTGCGCGAGCAGGTGGTCGATGCCATGACCACCAACGAAACCCTGTGGTTTCGTGACAACTATCCCTTCGAAGTGATGAAGAACCGGGTGATTCCCGAGTTCATCAAGAACAACCCGGGCCAGCGTCTGCGCATCTGGTCGGCGGCCTGCTCGTCGGGGCAGGAGCCGTACTCGTTGTCGATGACCCTCGATGAGTTCGAGCGCAGCAACCTTGGCCAGTTGAAGATGGGGGCGCAGATCGTTGCCACCGATCTATCCGGGCTGATGCTCAACAACTGCCGCACCGGCGAGTACGACAGCCTGGCGATTGCCCGCGGCCTGTCGCCTGAACGTTTGCAGCGCTATTTCGACAGCAAGGGCGCCGGTCGCTACGCGGTCAAGCCGGCGATTCGCAGCCGCGTCGAGTTTCGTGCGTTCAACCTGCTCGACAGCTACGCCGCACTGGGCAAGTTCGATGTGGTGTTCTGCCGTAACGTGCTGATCTACTTCTCGGCCCAGGTGAAGAAAGACATTCTCATGCGCATTCACGGCACCCTCAAGCCGGGCGGTTATTTGTTCCTCGGCGCTTCCGAGGCCCTCAACGGCCTGCCGGACCACTATCAGATGGTGCAGTGCAGCCCAGGCATCATCTACCAGGCCAAGTGAGCCCCATGGCCGCGGCTTTGACAGCGGCCGCGCCCCCTTGGCTGACCAGCACCTGCTGACGCCCCGTCAAAATTCTGCTGCGCCCCGTGCGCCAACCTGCTTTTGCCGCCTGCTGCCATCCCGGCGGCAGGGTTTTGCCGCTTTTCTGGCGAGCAGAGTTGCGGCTCAGCCATTCAACCCCACGGCCGGCAAGGCTTTTGCCGGTTTGGCACAGCGCTTGCTAAGTTTCGCTCAACCTATTTCCGGTCAACCTGCGCAGGTTCCCCGACATGAGCATCAACTTCGACAAGGCGCTCGGCATCCACCAGCAGGCGATGAATTTTCGCGCCCAGCGGGCTGAGGTGTTGGCCAACAACATCACCAACGCCGACACGCCCAATTACAAGGCCCGCGATCTTGACTTCTCGGCAGTGCTGGCAGCCGAGGCGCAGAAGCAGGACAACGGCCGCGTGGCACTGACCCGCACCAACGGCAGGCACATCGAAGCCGAGGGCCTGAGCGGCGCTGACGAAGCGCTGATGTACCGCATTCCGACCCAGCCGTCGATTGACCAGAACACCGTCGATGCGCAGATGGAGCAGTCCAACTATGCGCAAAACGCGCTGGACTTCCAGGCCAGCTTCACTCTGCTCAACAGCAAATTCAAAGGGCTGGTATCGGCCCTGCGCGGAGAGTGACCATGTCCCTTGCCAACGTCTTCAATATCGCCGGTAGCGGCATGAGCGCGCAGAACACCCGGCTCAACACCGTGGCGTCGAACATCGCCAACGCCGAAACCGTGTCCTCGAGCATCGATCAGACCTACCGCGCCCGCCACCCGGTGTTCGCCACCACCTTCGAGCAGGCGCAAAACGGCGCCGGGCAATCGTTGTTCGAGGACCAGGGCCAGGCCGGACGCGGCGTGCAGGTCACCGGCATCGTCGAGGACCAGAGCGATCTGCAGGCGCGCTACGAGCCCAACCACCCGGCGGCGAACAAGGACGGCTACGTCTACTACCCCAACGTCAACGTGGTGCAGGAAATGGCTGACATGATTTCCGCCAGCCGCTCGTTCCAGACCAACGCCGAGCTGATGAACACGGCCAAGACCATGATGCAGAAAGTCCTGACCCTGGGTCAGTAAGCGGGATATCGCCATGAACAGCACAGACAGCGTCAACGGTTCAAGCTACCTGACCTCACTGCAACAGCAGCGCTCCTCCACAAACGCCAGCAGCGGCACCGCCGGCAGCGCGTTGGGCAAGGACGCGTTCCTGCAGTTGCTGGTGACCCAGATGAAAAACCAGAACCCGCTCGATCCGCAGCAGAACGGCGAGTTCGTCGCCCAGCTGGCGCAGTTCAGCAGCCTGGAAAGCATGCAGACCCTGAACAGCTCGGTGAACAGCATTCTCCAGGGCTTCCAGTCGTCCACCGCCTTGCAGGCGTCGTCGCTGGTCGGGCGCAACGTGGTGGTGCAGACCGACACCGCCAGCGTCGATACCAGCAAGGACATGAAGGGCTCGGTCAACCTCAGCGCCTCGAGCACGGCGGTCAAGGTGGGCGTGTACAACAGCCAGGGCGACCTGGTGCGTACCCTCGATCTGGGCAGCAAGAGCGGCGGGCTGGCCGAGTTCACGTGGGATGGCCGCGATGCCAAGGGCGAAGTGGCGCCAGCCGGTGCCTACACCTTCAAGGCCACGGCCGATATCAAGGGCACCGCCACCGCCATGACCACCAACCTGCCAGCCACGGTCAACAGCGTTACCACCGGCGTCAACGGCAGCGAAATGATGTTGAACCTGGCAGGGCTGGGCAGTGTGCCCCTGTCGAAAGTCCAAGTGATCGGAATCTGAGGGCCGACCGACGTCGGCAGGAGTGAGTAAATGTCTTTCAATATCGGACTGAGCGGGCTGTATGCAGCCAACAAGGCCCTCAACGTCACCGGTAACAACATCGCCAACGTGGCGACCACCGGCTTCAAGTCCTCGCGCGCCGAGTTCGCCGACCAGTATTCGGCCTCGGTACGCGGCACCAGCGGCCGCACCGATGTCGGCAGCGGCGTGCGTACCGCCGCGGTATCGCAGATGTTCAGCTCGGGCAACATCGTCAGCACTGGCAAGAGCCTGGACCTTGCCATCGACGGCAATGGCTTCTTCGCCATGGACGACAACGGCTCGCGCATCTACACCCGCGCCGGCGCGTTCTACAGCGACAAGGACGGCAAGATCGTCAATGCCTCTGGTGCCAATCTGCAGGGTTATCCTGTCGATGCCGAGGGCAAGGTGGTGCGTGGTGCGCTGACCGATCTGCAGATCGACACTTCGAACCTGGCGCCCAAGCCGACCTCGAAGATCAGCGAGACCCTCAACCTCAATTCCACCGCCACCGCGCCCAAGGTCACCCCGTTCAACCCGGCTGACGTCGACAGCTACAACCATACGTTCAACACCGAGCTGTACGACAGCCAAGGCAACCTGCACCAGCTGAATCAGTACTTCGTGCGTGACACGGTCAGCAACTCGTGGACCATGTACACCACGGTCAACGGCCGCAACCCGACCGACCCGACCAACACCACGCCGCTGGTCAACAACCTGCCGTTCAAGTCCGATGGTTCGTTGGATGTAGACGCCATGACCGCAGGTCCGGTGACAGGCGGTCTGTCGATCGGTACCGACAAGACCTTCCAGGTCGATGGCTGGGTGCCGGGTCACAAGAACGCCCTGGGCGACTGGGCGAGCAACGGCGCCACGGCCAACCCGACCGGGGTGCGCCTGGACATGCTCGCCACCACCCAGTACAACGCCGCCTCGGCGACCACCGCCAAGACCCAGGATGGCTATGCCACCGGTGAGCTGTCCGGCCTTGCGGTGGACACCAGCGGCAACCTGTTCGCCAGCTTCACCAATGGCCGTGACAAGGTCATTGGCCAGGTGGCGATGGCCACCTTCGCCAACCTGCAGGGCCTGACCCCGGTCGGTGGCACGGCATGGAAAGAGTCGTATGCCTCCGGCGTGCCGGTGGTGGGCGAGCCGGACACCGGCACCCTGGGCAAGATCACTGGCGGCGCGCTGGAAGACTCCAACGTCGACCTCACCGGCGAGCTGGTCAACCTGATCAAGGCGCAGAGCAACTACCAGGCCAACGCCAAGACCATCTCGACCGAGAACACCATCCTGCAGACCATCATCCAGATGGCGTGACGCGGCTTCAGGCGGGTGCGCCGCTACGGCGGCCACCGGCTTGTGGGTCGGCGCGAATCCTTCATGAAAAAAGCCTTTCTCATCAGCGTGTTCTGCCTGCTGCTCGGCCATGCCTGGGTACAGGCCGCGCCTGCGCCTTTTCAGCTGTGGCAAAGCAAGCTCACCGGCCGCTACCTGTGCAGCCAGCACAAGCCAGGCGAGGGCTGGGTGTGGCATGCCGGGCCCTTCGACAACGCCGGCTGCCGGCCGCGCTGAGCCGGCTTGCCGGCGCCTGGCAAGAAGTTGCCAGCAAACCGACACTCTGACGCTCTCTGTCCTGCTCGAACCCCCGTAAAACAAGGCTTTCGCCAAGTTGGTTCGATCCTTGCTTGATGCCGAGCACAGCGACAACGTTGCGCTTCGAACACAGAGGATCATCCGTGGACAAGATGCTTTACGTGGCCATGACCGGCGCCAGCCAGAACGCATTGGCCCAGCAGGCCCATGCCAACAACCTGGCGAACATTTCCACCACCGGTTTCCAGCGTGATCTGGAGCAGGCGCGATCGATGCCGGTGTTCGGTGACAGCTTTCCGTCGCGCGCCTACGCCATGACCGAGCGGCCGGCCACCGACTTCTCCGCTGGGGCGATGATCGAGACCGGGCGCGAGCTGGACGTGGCCGTTTCGGGCTCTGGGTTCATGGCCGTGCAGGCGCCCGACGGCAGCGAGGCTTATGTGCGCACCGGCAGCCTGAACATCGACGCCCTCGGCGTGCTGCGTGCCGGCAACGGCATGCCGGTGCTGGGTAACGGCGGCCCGATCGCCGTGCCGCCGGAGCAGAAGGTCGAGGTGGGTGACGACGGCACCATCAGCATCCGCGCCATGGGTGAAGACCCGCGGGTGATGGCTCAGGTCGACCGCATCAAGCTGGTCAATCCCGACACAAAAGGGCTGGTGAAGGGCCTCGATGGCCTGATCCACACCAGCAGCGGCCAGCCGGCCGATGCCGACGTCAACGTGCGCGTGGTGTCTGGCTTTCTCGAAGCGAGCAACGTCAACGCAGTGGAAGAAATGACCTCGATGCTGTCGCTGTCTCGCCAGTTCGAGCTGCACATCAAGATGATGAACGCGGCCAAGGAAGGCGATGAAGCCATGGCGCGTGTTTTGCAAATCGGCTGATCACACTTGAACGTGCGCCGTAAAACAGGCGCACCAGGAGAATACTGAATGCTTCCGGCTCTGTGGGTCGCCAAGACCGGCTTGTCCGCCCAGGACACCAACCTGACCGTGGTTTCCAACAACCTGGCCAACGTTTCCACCACCGGCTTCAAGCGTGACCGCGCTGAATTCCAGGACCTGCTGTACCAGGTCAAGCGCCAGCCCGGTGCCCAGTCGACCCAGGACAGCGAGCTGCCTTCGGGTCTGCAGGTCGGTACCGGTGTGCGCGTGGTCGGCACCCAGAAAAGCTTTACCGCCGGCAGCCTGCAAACCACCGAGAACCCGCTGGACATGGCGATCAACGGGCGCGGCTTCTTCCAGGTCCTGCAACCGGACGGCACCGTCTCATACACCCGTGACGGCACCTTCCACCTCAACTCCGACGGGCAGATCGTCACCGCCAATGGCTTCGCTCTCGAGCCTGCCGTGGTCGTGCCCAACGACGCGCAGACCTTCACCGTGGGCCAGGACGGCACTGTCTCGATCACCACCGCCGGCAACCCGGCCGCACAGGTGATCGGCAACATCCAGACCGCCGACTTCATCAACCCGGCCGGCCTGCAGGCCATCGGCAACAACCTGTTCTTCGAAACCGCCGCCAGCGGCGCGCCACAGGTTGGCACCCCGGGCCTGAACGGCTTCGGTACCACGCAGCAGATGACCCTGGAAAACTCCAACGTCAGCACCGTGGAAGAACTGGTGAACATGATCACCACCCAGCGCGCCTACGAGATGAACTCCAAGGTCATCTCCACCGCCGACAAGATGCTGTCGTTCGTCACCCAGCAACTGTGAACCCCGTTTCCCGCGCCCGTTACACCGTGAGGTACGCGCCATGAGTCGTCTGTTGTCCGTGTTCGCCCTGGCAGGAACCGTGTCGCTGGTCGGGTGCGTGGCGCCCGCCGCCAAGCCCAACGACCCGTATTACGCCCCAGTCCTGCCGCGCACGCCGCTGCCGGCCGCGGCCAACAACGGCTCGATTTACCAGGCTGGCTTCGAGCAGAACCTGTACAGCGATCGCAAAGCGTTCCGCGTCGGTGACATCATCACCATCACCCTCAACGAGCGCACCTCGGCGAGCAAGAACGCAGGCTCGCAGATCGCCAAGAACAGCAAGGCCAAGCTCGGTCTGACCTCGCTGTTCGGCAGTTCGGCGACCACCAACAACCCGTTCGGTGGCGGCGACCTGTCGCTCAGCGGCGGCTACAGCGGCGATCGCTCGACCAAAGGCGACAGCAAGGCCAACCAGGGCAATACCCTGACCGGTTCGATCACCGTGACCGTGGCCGACGTGCTGCCCAACGGCATCATCTCGGTACGGGGCGAGAAGTGGATGACCCTCAACACCGGTGACGAGCTGGTGCGTATTGCCGGGCTGGTGCGGGCCGATGACATCGCCACCGACAACACCGTGTCGTCCACCCGCATCGCCGATGCCCGCATCACCTATTCGGGTACCGGCTCGTTCGCCGACGCCAGCCAGCCTGGGTGGCTGGACCGCTTTTTCATGAGCCCGCTTTGGCCCTTCTGAGTACCGACGACCATGTTCAACGCAAGGCAACTGCTCGCCGCGACCCTGCTGTTCACCTGCGCGTTCGCCGCCCACGCCGAACGTCTCAAGGACATCGCCAGCATTTCCGGCGTGCGCAGCAACCAGTTGATCGGCTACGGCCTGGTCGTGGGCCTGAACGGCACCGGTGACCAGACCACCCAGACCCCGTTCACCCTGCAGACCTTCAACAACATGCTGGCCCAGTTCGGCATCAAGGTGCCGCCGGGGTCGGGCAACGTGCAGCTGAAGAACGTCGCCGCGGTGTCGGTGCATGCCGATCTGCCGCCGTTCGCCAAGCCCGGGCAGGTGGTCGACATCACCGTGTCGTCCATCGGCAACTCCAAGAGCCTGCGCGGCGGCAGCCTGCTGATGACCCCGCTCAAGGGCATCGACGGCAATGTCTATGCCATCGCCCAGGGCAACCTGGTGGTCGGTGGCTTCGATGCCGAAGGCCGTGATGGCTCGAAGATCACCGTCAACGTGCCGTCGGCAGGACGCATTCCCGGTGGCGCCTCGGTGGAACGCACCGTGCCCAGCGGCTTCAACCAGGGCAACAGACTGACCTTGAACCTCAATCGCCCCGACTTCACCACCGCCAAGCACATCGTCGACAAGGTCAACGAACTGCTTGGCCCAGGGGTGGCCCAGGCGCTTGATGGGGGTTCGGTGCAGGTTACCGCGCCCATGGACCCTAGCCAGCGCGTCGACTACCTGTCGATTCTGGAAAACCTGGAAATCGATCCGGGCCAGGCGGTGGCCAAGGTCATCATCAACTCGCGCACCGGTACCATCGTCATCGGCCAGAACGTCAAGGTTTCACCGGCCGCGGTGACCCACGGCAGCCTGACGGTGACCATCACCGAAGATCCGATCGTCAGTCAGCCAGGCGCCTTCTCCAACGGCCAGACCGCCGTGGTGCCGCGCTCGCGGGTCAATGCCGAGCAGGAAGCCAAGCCAATGTTCAAGTTCGGTCCGGGTACCACGTTGGATGAGATCGTCCGCGCGGTGAACCAGGTCGGCGCGGCGCCTGGCGACCTGATGGCGATTCTCGAAGCCCTGAAACAGGCCGGCGCCCTGCAAGCCGACCTGATCGTGATCTGAGGTCTGCGCCGATGACGCCCAAGAGCCTGGTATCGAACACGCCCGACAGTGGTGCCTACACCGACCTCAATCGCCTGAGCTCGCTCAAGCATGGCGATCGCGACAGCGACGCCAACGTGCGCAAGGTGGCCAAGGAGTTCGAGTCGCTGTTCATCAGCGAAATGCTCAAGGCGTCGCGCAAGGCCAGTAACGTGGTCGCCGACGACAACCCGATGAACACCGATACGGTCAAGCAGTACCAGGACATGTACGACCAGCAGATGGCCGTGAGCATGTCCCGCGAAGGCGGCGGTATCGGATTGCAGGATGTGCTGGTGCGCCAGTTGTCCAAGACCAAAGCCAGCGCTGCCAGCGCCGCAGCCAGCCCGTTCCCGCGGGGCGGCCACGCGCCGACACTGTGGGGCGCGCAGGTCGCGGCGCCCGGCACCAGCGGCCAGAGCGGTGTTTTGCGCAACGATGTGGCGGCGCTCAATTCACGCCGGCTGGCCCTGCCGGGCAAGCTCACCGACCGCCTGCTGGCCGGCATCGTGCCGTCTGCGAGCGACCCCCGCGCGGCTGACGCCGCACCACGGCTGGGCCGCGACAGTGCAGTCGGTCACAGCGCAAGGCCGGCGCCCACGCTGGCCGTGCCGGCCGCCAACGGCCTGCAGATCGTCGGGCGCGCCGTGGCGCAACCGCCACTGGCCCCGCAGAAGGCCTTCTCCGGCAGCGACGAGTTCGTGCGCACCATGCTGCCCATGGCCGAAGAGGCGGCCAAGCGCATCGGCATCGATCCGCGTTACCTGGTGGCCCAGGCCGCACTGGAAACCGGTTGGGGCAAGTCGGTGATGCGCAACAGCGATGGCAGCAGCAGCCACAACCTGTTCGGCATCAAGGCCACCGGCAAGTGGCAGGGCGGCGAAGCCAGTGCCATCACCAGCGAGTTCCGCGATGGCAAGTTCGTCAAGGAGCGCGCGGCATTCCGTTCCTACGACTCCTATGCCGACAGCTTCCACGACCTGGTCAGCCTGCTGCAGGACAACGGCCGCTATAAAGATGCCGTCGCATCTGCCGATAAACCGGACCAGTTTGCCCGAGAGCTGCAAAAGGCCGGCTACGCCACCGATCCTGATTACGCACGCAAGATCATCAGCATCGCCCGACAGCTGCAACCCACTGCCCAGTACGCCATGGCCGGCTCTGCAAAGACTCTATAAGGATTGACCCATGACTAATCTGATCTCGATCGGGCTGAGCGGCCTGAGTGCCAGCCAGGCGGCGCTGTCGGTCACCTCCAACAATATCGCCAACGCCGCGACCTCGGGCTACTCGCGTCAGCAGGTCATCCAGACCTCGTCGCCCTCGCAGAACATCGGCGCGGGTTTTCTCGGCACCGGCACCACCTTGTCGGAAGTGCGGCGCATCTACAGCGCCTACCTCGACAACCAGTTGCAGACCGCCACTTCGTTGCAAGCCGACGCCACGGCGTTCCAGGATCAGATCACTGGCATCGACAAGCTGCTGGCCGACCGCGATACCGGCATCAGTTCGGTGCTCACCGGTTTCTTCTCGGCCTTGCAGACCGCCTCGGCTTCGCCGTCAGATGTCGCTTCGCGGCAGTTGCTGCTGACCCAGGCGCAGACCTTGAGCAACCGTTTCAATGCCGTCTCCGGGCAGATGAGCCAGCAGAACGAGCTGATCAACTCGCAGTTGCAGACCCAGGCCGGGCAGGTCAACAAGCTCACCAACAACATCGCCGAGTACAACAAGCAGATCGTCGCGCTGTCAGCCTCCGGCAACGCGCCGAACAGCCTGCTCGATGCGCGTAGCGAGGCGGTGCGTCAGCTCAATGAGCTGGTCGGCGTCACCGTGCAGGAGCGTGATGGCAACTTCGATGTGTCGTTGGGCAGCGGTCAGGCACTGGTGGTCGGGGTACGCGCCAACCCGCTGTCGGTGCAGCCAGGCAGTGCCGACAAGAGTCAGGCCAGCCTCCAGATCCAGTACCAGGATTTCAGCTCGGATGTGACCTCGGTGATCAGCGGCGGGCAGATCGGTGGCCTGCTGCGCTACCGCAGCGACGTGCTGATGCCGGCCATGAACGAGCTGGGCCGCGTCGCGCTGGTGGTTTCCGACAGCATCAACGGCCAGCTCGGCCAGGGGCTCGATGCCAATGGCCAGTTCGGCAGCAATCTGTTTTCCAGCATCAACAGCGCCACGGCCATCGCTCAGCGCAGCCTGGCCTCGTCGAGCAACAGCGCAGGCTCGGGCAACCTCGATGTGACCATCGCCAACAGCGGGGCGCTGACCACCTACGACTACGAGGTCAAGTTCTCCAGCGCCAATCAGTACAGCGTGCGCCGTTCCGATGGCAGCGACATGGGCAACTTCGACCTCAGCGCCAATCCGGCGCCGGTGATCGACGGCTTCACTCTGGCGCTCAAGGGAGGCGCGCTGGCCGCTGGCGACAGCTTCAAGGTGATTCCGACCCGCAGCGCCGCCTTAGGCATCAGCACGGTCACCCAGGATGCCAACAAACTGGCGTTCGCTGCGCCCGTCAGTGCCGCTGCCGGCAGCGGCAATGGCGGCACCGGCACCATCACCCAGCCCACCCTCGGTGAGCGCCTCGATATTTACGGCGGCGCCGATACCGCCGCCGTGCAGGACGCCATGCGCAGCTCCATGCCGGTACGCCTGGTGTTCCAGGCGGCCAGCAACGGCACGCAGAACTACACCCTGTTCGATGCCAAGGGCGCCTCGATCGGCACCGGCAGCATCGTGCCTGGGCAGGACAACAAGCTGGCGCTGAGTGTGCCGCTGCGCGATGCCAACGGTACGCCACTGCTCGACGGCAGCGGCAACCCGCGCACCTTGAAGGTCGAGACGCGGATCGGCGGCAGCCCCAACGGCAATGACACCTTCACCCTGTCGTTCAACAGTGACGGCAAGTCCGACAATCGCAATGCCGCGCAACTGCTGGCCTTGCAGACCAAAGCCACGGTCGGTACGCAGTCTGGCGGCGGTATCAGCTTCACAGCCTCGTATGCCTCGCTGGTCGAGCAGGTCGGCGCCAAGGCCAATCAGGCCAAGATCGATGGCACCGCCACCGATGCCGTACTCAAGTCAGCCAAGGAAAGCCGCAGCGCGGTATCGGGGGTCAACCTCGATGACGAAGCGGCCAGCCTGGTCAAGTTCCAGCACTACTACACGGCCTCGTCGCAGATCATCAAAGCGGCGCAGGAAACCTTCCAAACCTTGATCAACGCGCTGTGAGGGCTAGCTGACCATGCGAATTTCCACTGCTCAGTTCTACGATGCCAGCGCCAACAGCTACGCGAAGAACTTCGCCGACATGGCCAAGACCAACGACCAGATTACCTCTGGTGTGCGTATTCAGACGCCCGCCGACGATCCGGTCGGCGCCGCGCGGCTGTTGATTCTGCAGCAACAGCAGGCATTGCTCGGCCAGTACGACGCCAACATGAACACGGTCAACAATGCCCTGTTGCAGGAAGAGAGCGTGCTGTCGACGGTCAACGAGGCCTTGCAGCGTGCCAGCGACCTGGCCCTGCGCGCTGGCGGTGCGGGCCTGACCGACGCCGACCGCACCTCGATCAGCAGCGAGCTCAAAGAGATCGAGGCCAACGTCTTTGGCCTGCTCAACTCCCGCGACGCCAACGGCAATTACATGTTCGGTGGTTCCAAGACCGCCCAGCCGCCCTATGTGCGCAATGCCGACGGCACCTACAGCTATCACGGCGACCAGACCCAGCTGAGCCTGCAGGTGTCCGATACCCTGAACCTGGCAACCAATGACACCGGCTTCACGGTCTTCGACCAGGCGGTGAACAAGAACCGCACCGAGGCGGCCCTGACCGCGCCGCTGCCCAACGACAACAAGGTGCAGGTCTCGCAGGGGTTGATGACCTCGACCTCGACCTACAACGAGCGCTTCGCCAGCGGCCAGCCGTACTCGCTGAACTTCACCAGCTCGACCCGTTTCACCATCACCGACGCCAGCGGCAATGACATCACCGCACAGACCGCCACCAATGGCGTGTTCGATGCCAACACCGAAGGCGGCAACGTGGTCACCCTGCGCGGCGTGGAGTTTCGCATCGACCTGTCGCTCAAGGACGGCGAAGACGCAGACGCCGCAGTGGCCGGCCATCAGTTCAGCCTGCAGACGCGCCCGGACAGCCTGACCGCCAGCCGTGGCGCCGGTAACCCTTCGACCGCGCAGATCACCGGTAGCAGCATCAGCAACCCGACCGACTACCACAGCACGTTCCCAAGTGGCGGCGCGGTGATTCGCTTCACCAGCGCCACCGACTACGCGCTTTATGCCCAGCCGATGAGCGATGACAGCCAGCCGGTGGCCACGGGCAGCATGAGCGGCAATGCCTTCACCGTGGCCGGGGTGACTTATCAGGTCAGCGATGCGCCAGCGGCAGGCGATGAGTTCAGCGTGAGCGTCGACACCCACCAGACGCAGAACCCGTTGCAGACCCTGGCGCAATTGCGCGCCGCGCTGGATGCACCGATCGATGGCGAAACCGTCAACATCGACCTGCGCAATGCCGTGGCCTCGGCAGTCGCCAACCTCGCCAGCGGCCGCGAGCGCATCGACATCACCCGTGGCTCGATTGGCGCTCGCGGCAACTCGCTGGAGATTCAGCGCCAGGAAAACACCAGCCTGGGTGTGGCCAACAAGACCACGCAGAACGCCATCGGCAATACCGACATGTCCCAGGCCGCGATCACCCTGACCTTGCAGCAGGCCATGCTTGAAGCTTCTCAAATGGCCTTTGCCCGGGTGTCGCAATTGAGCCTGTTCAACAAGCTCTGATCCTGCGCGCCGGCCCGCCAGGGGAGGGCGGCTCGGCGCGTTTCGGGGCCTGCAGCGCCTTCGAAGTATCCGGCGCGGCCATGTGCGAAGGGTCGCGTTTGGCTATTTCCATGTGACCAATGAGTCAAAACCTGCATCTTCCCTGTATCCTGTCGGCGGCTGTCGCATTTTGTTGCCTTTTATCTTTCGACTTACAGGCAACGAGAGCCCTGCGCGTTGTGATTTCGCGCGCCAGCCCCACTATTGGCGCCCTCGCACGACGAGCGGCGGACTTTGGCTGTTTTGATTGGGAAGCCAGAATGATTGGCATTAAAAGCATCGCCAGCTACGTGCCGGCCCAGGGCGTGGACAACTATGCCCAAGGTGCACGTTTCGAGAAGAACGAAGACTTCATCCTCGGCAAGATCGGCTCGGCCTTCCTGCCGCGCAAGGACGCTGCACAAGAGACCTCCGACCTCGCCGTCGAGGCCGCACGGGCGCTGTTCGTCAACAACCCAAGCCTCGACCCGCGCAGCATCGATGCGCTGATCGTCGTCACCCAGAATGGCGACGAGGAAGGCCTGCCGCACACCTCGGCCATCGTCCAGGACAAGCTCGGCCTGTCGACTTCGGTGGCCGCGTTTGATGTCTCCCTGGGCTGCTCGGGCTATGTGTATGGGCTGTACGCGATCAAAGGCTTCATGGAAGCGGCGGGGCTGAAGAACGGCCTGCTGATCACCGCCGACCCGTACTCGAAGATCGTCGACCCGGATGATCGCAACACCACCATGCTGTTCGGTGACGCCGCCACCGCCACCTGGATGGCCGAGGGCGCCGACTGGCAGCTGGGGCAGGCACGCTTCGGCACCGATGGCGCCGGCGCGGCGCACCTGAAGGTCAGCGACGGCACGTTCTTCATGAATGGCCGCCAGGTGTTCAACTTCGCCCTGCTCAAGGTGCCGGCGCACCTGCGCGAGCTGCTCGAAGCCAGCGACTTGCAGTCGTCCGACATCGATGCCTTCTGCATTCACCAGGGCAGCGCGGCCATCGTCGACGCCGTGGCCCGGCGTTTTGAGGAAGAGCTGGAAGACAAACACCCCGAGAAGTTCGTCAAGGACATGCTCGAGACCGGCAATACCGTGTCGTCGAGCATTCCTCTGTTGCTCGAGAAGCACATGTTCGGCGGCACCTGGCGCCGGGTGGCGATCAGTGGCTTTGGCGTCGGGCTGTCGTGGGGCTCGGCGATCTTGCAGCGAAGCTGACCGAAGCGATGGAAACAGCAGCGCCCGGGCCTATTGCCCGGGCGCTTTTTTTTGCCCGTTCATCGCCAAAGACGCGAGCTAAACGCTTGATTTATCGAAAGATGGCCAGGTGCTAGTAATTTTTTTTGCAAATTGCCCTCAAGCCAGGGACGCATCCGACGATAACCATTACGAAGGTTCTCTAGGCCACATCCGGCGGTTGCCAAGGCCGGAAGCCGCAGTAACTCATCCACCGAGGATTTCGTCATGGCTTTAACCGTTAACACCAACATTGCTTCGATCACCACTCAGAGCAACCTGACCAAGGCAAGCAACGCCCAGACGACCTCGATGCAGCGTCTGTCTTCCGGCCTTCGGATCAACAGCGCCAAGGATGATGCCGCCGGCCTGCAGATCTCCAACCGTCTGACCAGCCAGATCAACGGCCTGGGCCAGGCAGTGAAAAACGCCAACGACGGTATCTCGATCGCCCAGACCGCTGAAGGCGCGATGCAGGCTTCGACCGACATCCTGCAAAAGATGCGTACCCTGGCCCTGTCCTCGTCCACTGGCTCGCTGAGCAACGACGACCGTAAGTCGAACAACGACGAATACCAGGCGCTGACTGCCGAACTGACCCGTATCGCCCAGACCACCACCTTCGGTGGCCAGAAGCTGCTGGACGGCTCGTACGGCACCAAAGCCATTCAGGTCGGCGCCAACGCCAACGAAACCATCAACCTGTCGCTGGAAAACGTCGCTGCCAACAACATTGGTTCGCAGCAGATCAAGAGCCTGACCACTGGCGCGGATCCGAAAGCCAACGGTCTGACCGGCGGCCTGATCACCGTGACGGGTAACGGCCAGAGCGAAGACTACACCGTCGCTGCCGGCGCTTCGGCCAAGGACATCGCCAAAGGCCTGAACGGTCTGATCGGCGGTCTGACCGCTTCGGCCAGCACTGAGGTCAAGTTCACCGTTGACGCTGCTGCTGCCACCACCACCCCTGTGGACTTCACCCTGGACGTGGGCGGTCAGAAGGTTGACCTCAAAGGTGTGACCAACGTTGCCGGCCTGGCCGACCAGCTCAAGTCCAACTCGGCCAAACTGGGCATCAGCGTCAACTTTGACCAATCCAGCGGCGCTCTGTCGATCAAGTCCGATTCCGGTGAGAACGTCAAGTTTTCCGCAGTCACCGGCGGTGCGGCCATCGAAGTTGCCTCCAAAGGCGGCGACGGCAAGTTCACCGGCGCGGTAGCGATCGCTGACGACCTGGTCGCCACCGGTGCAGTGTCGCTGGACTCGGCCAAGGGCTACTCGCTGAGCGGCGCGGGTGCACAAGAAGTGTTCGGTACGGGTACCGCACTGACTTCGCAGAAAACCACCATCTCCGACACCGACGTAACCGACGCCACCACCGCGATGAACGCCCTGGCAGTCATCGACAAGGCCATCGCCTCGATCGACAGCGTCCGTTCCGGCCTGGGTGCTACGCAGAACCGTCTGACCACCACCGTCGACAACCTGCAGAACATCCAGAAGAACTCCACCGCTGCCCGCTCCACCGTGCAGGACGTGGATTTCGCCTCGGAAACCGCCGAACTGACCAAGCAGCAAACCCTGCAACAGGCTTCCACCGCGATCCTGTCCCAGGCCAACCAGCTGCCGTCCTCGGTCCTGAAACTGCTGCAGTAATCCGCGCAGTGGGCTAGAGGCAAAAGGGCGCGTACTCCGTGCCCTTTTGCCGTTCTGATTAGAGGAGTTCAGTGATGGACATGAGCGTCAAGTTGAGCCAGGCCTACACGCCGATCGTGACCTCGCTTGCAGTCTCTTCGGACAAGGACCCGTCAGCAGCAACGGTCAAGGCGCCTGACGCCGTGACCCCGGTGGACCAGGCCGCGACCCGCGAAGACCTGGAGAAGGCCGTGGGCAAGATTCGCGAATTTGCCAGCGACAACCACCGCAACCTGGATTTTTCCATAGATGACTCCACCGGCAAGGTCGTCGTGAAGGTGGTTGCCACCGACACCGGCGAGGTGGTGCGTCAGATTCCTTCCGAGACTGCGCTGAAGCTGGCGCAGAACCTCAACGATGCCAACAGTCTACTGTTCAAGGATGAAGCGTAGGTTGGCATGAAACTTGTTGCCCAAGCTGCCTGGCGTATGGCTCGTCAAGCAGTTGGCGGCCACTGAAACAGGGAGACAACGATGGCAGGTTCAACAGTCAGCGGTATCGGTTCGAACATCGATACCCAGGCGATCGTGCAGGCACTGGTCAATTCGCAGAAAGCGCCGAAACAGGCCCAGATCAATACTCAGACCCTCAAGGCGACCACCACGTTGTCTTCGATCGGCAAGGTGCAGGCGGCGCTGGATGCGTTCCGCGGCGCGTTGCAGACCATGACCGACAGCAACACCTTCAGCGGCTTGAGCGTGAAGTCGTCCGATGAAAAGGTCGCCACGGTCAAGGCCAGCAATGGCGCTGCCAACGGTACGTTCTCGCTGGTCGTCGAAAACCTGGCCACCGCCTCCAAGGTTTCCACTCAGGTGTACGCCGGCGGGGCAGGCTCGGTGGTCAACAAGACCGACGCTACGACCACCTTGAGCATCAGCCAGTCGGGCAAGACCTACGACCTCAAGGTCACGCCGGGCATGACCCTGCAGCAGGTGCGCGACAACATCAACAGCCAGTTCGGCACCGTAGGTCTGAGTGCCAACGTGCTGACCGACGCCAACGGCTCGCGTCTGGTGGTCACCTCCACCAAGATGGGCGAAGGCTCGGACATCACCCTGGGCGGAGATTCGGGCATCGACACCGGATACACGCAGATTACCGCGCCGGCCAATGCCAAGTACCTGCTCGATGGCATCGCCATGAGTTCCAAGAGCAACGACATCTCCGATGCCGTCAGTGGCCTGAGCATCACGCTGACCGGAGTAACCCCGGAAACTGGCACCAGCAAGGAGCGTTCTCCGATCTACCTGTCGCTGACTACCAGCGCTCCGACCCTCAAGTCGGGTGTGCAGGGGTTCATCGACACCTACAACGCGCTGATGACCACCATCAACACCGAAACCAAGGTGACCAAAGGCGCCGATGGCAACCCGGTGGCCGGGGCCTTGACCGGTGACGCGACGATGCGTGGCCTGGTGACCTCGATTCGCAACGAGCTGAGCCAGCTGTCGGGGCAGGGCGCGTTCAAGTCCCTGGCCCAGTTTGGCGTCACCACCTCCCAGGATGGTGGCCTGTTGAGCCTGGACGACAAGAAGTGGACGGCAGCCGCGGCGACCAACATCGCCGACCTGTCGAGCGTCTTCAACGGCAAGGACGGCTTGTTGGCGCGCATGAAGAACGCCACCGAGAGCTTCGCCAAGGCCAACACTGGCACCCTGGCCGAGCGTACCAAGACCCTTACCGACAACCTCAACAAGCTCACCACCGAGCAGAGCAAGCTCGACGAGCGCATGACCGCCCTGCAGAAGACCCTGCAGGACAAGTACAACGCCATGGACACCCTGGTGGCCCAGCTGCGCGCCCAGAGCAATAGCGTGATGACCACCCTCAACGCGCTGAACAAAGCCAAGAGCGACGACTGATCGAGCATCAAGTTTTTTCCGGCTCGGCCGACATAGAAGTCATCGAGCCGTTAACTTTTCCTGTCCCGAGGTTGCACGATGAACCCCATGAGAGCCCTTCGCCAGTATCAGAAGGTCAATTCCCATGCCCAGATCTCCGAAGCCACGCCTTATCGGCTGGTGCAGATGCTGATGGAGGGCGGCCTGGATCGCCTGGCCCAGGCCAAGGGCGCGCTGGCCCGCGGCGATGTGGCCGAGAAAGGCCTGATGATCGGCAAAGCGATCGACATCATCATCGGCCTGCGCGATGGCCTGGATGCGCAAAAGAGTGAAAACCCAGCGTCAATCGAGCAACTCGCCAGCCTGTACGTGTACATGACCAACCGCCTGATGCAGGCCAATATCGCCAATGATGCCGAGATGATCGATGAGGTCGCCCGGCTGCTGATTACCGTCAAGAGCGGCTGGGATCAGATCCCGCCAGCGCAACAAGCCGGCTGAGCCGGAAGGGGAGCACCGTGAGCAACGCCATGCAACGCTTCGACGAAACCCGCGATGCCTTGCTCAACGCCTTGGGTGAGCGCGACTGGGACGCCATCGGCCGGCTCGACGAAACCTGCCGGGTGTGCATCGATGACATGCTCACCGCACCGCTGGTCGATGAGCGCGAAGTGAAGGCCAAGCTGGAAGACTTGCTGGAGGTCTACCGCGATCTGCTCAGCGCGACAATGGGTGAAAGGCAAGCCATTGCCGAGGAAATGTCTCAGATCAATCAGGCAAAATCCGCCGCTAAGGTATACCATCTGTTCAGCTGAGTAGAACGACGCAAAAACAACGCCCACTCGGCGCCATTAATTTGACTGCATCTACATTTTTTACTTTACTAGTGGCTGTTTTCGAATTTCAGACGTCCGAACGCTGACAATCTTGTCGGAATGATGTCGAACTCGCCTCCCCGGCGCCGATATGACTAGGGAAGTTGCTATTGCATGTGGCGTGAAACCAAGATTCTGCTGATCGACGACGACAGCGACCGGCGCCGCGATATGGCGGTGGTGCTGAACTTTCTGGGCGAAGACAACCTTGCCTGCTCTAGCCAGCAATGGCAGCAGACGGTCGAGTCATTGCCTTCGAGCCGCGAGGTACTCTGCGTGTTCATCGGCTCGGTGGACGCGCCGGGCGGGGTCCTTGGGCAGCTTAAGACCGTCGCAGGGTGGGATGAGTTCCTCCCTGTTATGCTTTTAGGTGAAATTTCTTCCGCCGACTTCCCCGACGAGCAGCGCCGGCGTGTGCTGTCCAATCTGCAAATGCCGCCCAGCTACAGCCAGTTGCTCGATTCCCTGCACCGTGCCCAGGTCTATCGCGAGATGTACGACCAGGCCCGTGAGCGTGGCCGTCAGCGCGAGCCCAACCTGTTCCGCAGCCTGGTAGGCACCAGCCGCGCCATCCAGCATGTGCGGCAGATGATGCAGCAAGTCGCCGACACCGACGCCAGTGTGCTGATTCTCGGTGAATCGGGGACGGGCAAGGAAGTCGTTGCGCGCAACCTGCACTACCACTCCAAGCGCCGTGATGCGCCGTTCGTGCCGGTCAACTGCGGGGCGATTCCTGCCGAGTTGCTGGAAAGTGAGCTGTTCGGACACGAGAAGGGCGCGTTCACTGGCGCCATCACCAGCCGCGCCGGGCGTTTCGAGCTGGCCAATGGCGGCACGCTGTTTCTCGACGAAATCGGCGACATGCCGCTACCTATGCAGGTGAAGTTGCTGCGCGTGCTGCAGGAACGCACCTTCGAGCGGGTCGGCAGCAACAAGACCCAGAGCGTGGACGTGCGCATCATCGCCGCGACCCACAAGAACCTGGAAACCATGATCGAAGCGGGCTCGTTCCGCGAAGACCTGTATTACCGGCTCAACGTCTTCCCCATCGAGATGGCCCCGCTGCGCGAGCGCGTCGAAGACATCCCGCTGCTGATGAACGAGCTGATTTCGCGCATGGAGCATGAAAAGCGCGGGTCCATTCGCTTCAACTCGGCAGCGATCATGTCACTGTGTCGGCACGGCTGGCCAGGCAACGTCCGTGAACTGGCCAACCTGGTCGAGCGCATGGCGATCATGCATCCCTATGGGGTGATCGGGGTGGCGGAGCTGCCGAAGAAATTCCGCTACATCGAGGACGAGGACGAGCAACTGGTCGACAGCCTGCGCAGCGACCTCGAAGAGCGCGTGGCCATCAACGGCCATACCCCGAACTTCGCCAGCCAGGCGATGCTGCCGGCAGAAGGGCTCGATCTGAAGGACTACCTCGGGGGCCTTGAACAAGGGCTGATCCAGCAGGCCCTGGACGACGCCAACGGCATCGTCGCCCGCGCTGCCGAACGCCTGCGCATCCGCCGTACCACACTGGTCGAGAAAATGCGCAAGTACGGCATGAGCCGCCGTGATGGTGAGGACTCGGCGGAGGAGTAGGCTGGGCCGGGCCAGCGGTTGTGCCGCTGTGGGCCCAAGGGGGGCTTGATCCTCCCCCTCGATACCTGACTGTGTTGAGTCGGCTGGATTAGGCCTGTTGTGCAGGCCACCGAGCAGCGCAGACCATACAGCCACCCCGGCACGCCCCTTGCTACACCCTCGCCAACAGGTCGTTTTTATGACGGTCAGCCACGCGAGAGTCCACGATGCCCCAGGCCGCCTCCTTTTCCCGAGTTCCTGATCCACAGCGCCGTGTCCCGGTCGAACAGCAGAGCCGGGAGGGGCTGGAGCAAGCGTTCGCGCTGTTCAGCCAAGTCTCCAGCCAGCTCAACGAGTCGTACGGCATGCTCGAGGCGAGGGTCAGTGAGCTCAAGGGTGAACTGGCGGTGGTCAGTGCCCAGCGCATGGCCGAACTGGCGGAAAAAGAACGGCTTGCCAATCGCTTGCTGAGCCTGCTGGACGTGTTGCCCGGTGGCGTGATCGTCATCGATGCTCAGGGACGGATCGCCGAAGCCAACCCTGCGGCCGCCGAGCTACTGGGTGAGCCTTTGCTCGGCGAGCTGTGGCGCGAGGTCATCGCCCGCAGTTTTGCCCCGCGCCAGGATGACGGTCATGAGGTGTCACTGCGCGATGGTCGGCGTCTGTCCATCGCCACCCGCTCGCTGGGCGATGAGCCGGGCCAGTTGGTGCTGCTCACCGACCTGACCGAAACCCGGCGCCTGCAAGACCAGCTCGCACGCAACGAACGGCTGTCGACCCTGGGGCGCATGGTGGCCTCGCTGGCCCATCAGATCCGCACGCCGCTGTCGGCTGCGATGCTTTATGCCGCGCATCTGGCCGATGGTGCCCAGCAGTTGCCCGAGCCCACCCGTGTGCGCTTCGCCACTCAGCTCAAGGAGCGCCTGCACGAGCTTGAGCACCAAGTGCGCGACATGCTGGTATTCGCCCGCGGCGAACTGCCGTTGACCGACCGCCTGGCACCCAAGGCGCTCTTTCAGGCCTTGCAGCAGGCCGCCCACAGTCATCTGCAAGGCCATGCCGTGCGCTGGCAGTGCGATGCGCGGTTCGGCGAGGTGTTGTGCAATCGCGACACCCTGGTCGGCGCCATGCTCAACCTGATCGACAACGCAGTGCAGGCCAGCAGCGGTGGTGCTCGCCTGAAGGTGCACCTGTGGCGCCGTGACCAGTACTTGCATCTGTGCGTCAGCGATGCCGGCAGCGGCATCGAACCGCAGGTGCTGGCGCGCCTGGGCGAGCCTTTCGTTACCACCAAATCGAACGGCACCGGGCTGGGCCTGGCGGTGGTCAAGGCGGTGCTGCGTGCCCATCAGGGCCAGGTGCGTGTGCGTTCGCGGCTCGGACGCGGCACCTGCATCACCCTGATCCTGCCGTTGATCGCCACACCTGCCAGCCAGGCACTGGCATGACCGGTGCCGTGCTGCTGGTCGAGGACGACCGCAACCTGCGCCAGGCCCTGGCCGATACCCTCGAGATCGGTGGCTTCGCCTGGCATGCGGTCGGTTCTGCCGAAGCGGCGCTGCAGGCCGTCAGCCAGCAGGCCTTCAGCCTGGTGGTGAGCGACGTCAACATGCCCGGCATGGACGGCCATGCACTGCTCGCCGAACTGCGCCAACGCCAGCCGCAGTTGCCGGTGCTGTTGATGACCGCCCACGCGGCGGTAGAGCGTGCGGTCGACGCCATGCGCCAGGGCGCGGTGGATTACCTGGTCAAGCCGTTCGAGCCGCGCGCGCTGCTCGATCTGGTCACTCGCCATGCTGCCAATCGCGTGGTCGATGACGCAGGTCCGGTCGCCTTCGCCGCCAGCAGTCAGCAACTGTTGGCCCTGGCCGCGCGGGTGGCGCGCAGTGAGTCGACGGTCATGATCTGCGGCGAGTCCGGCACCGGCAAGGAGGTGCTGGCCCGCTACATTCACCAGCAATCGGCGCGCAGCCAAGGGCCGTTCGTGGCGATCAACTGCGCGGCGATTCCGGACAACATGCTCGAAGCGACCCTGTTCGGCCACGAGAAAGGCGCCTTTACTGGTGCCATCGCCGCGCAGCCGGGCAAGTTCGAACAGGCCGACGGCGGCAGCCTGCTGCTCGATGAGATTTCCGAAATGCCTTTGAGCCTGCAAGCCAAACTGCTGCGGGTGTTGCAAGAGCGTGAAGTGGAGCGAGTGGGCGGACGCAAGCCGATCGCCCTGGATATCCGCGTGCTTGCTACCAGCAACCGTGACCTGGCCGCTGAAGTGGCGGCGGGGCGTTTTCGTGAAGACCTCTATTACCGTCTCTCGGTTTTCCCCCTGGCCTGGCAGCCGCTGCGCGAGCGTCGCGACGATATCCTGCCGCTGGCCGAGCGTCTGCTGGCGCGCCATGCCAGCAAGATGCGTCATGCCCCGGTGCGTCTGTCGCCGGCAGCCGCCGCCGGCCTGCGCGATTATCCCTGGCCGGGCAACGTACGTGAGCTGGACAACGCGATGCAGCGGGCGTTGATTCTGCAGCAGGGGGGGCTGATCGAGGTGGCGGATTTCTGTCTGCCTGGGATCGGCGCTGCCCCGGCCCACGCCGTGCCCTTGGGCAGCGTGGAAGGCGCTGAAGCCTCGGGGCTGGGCGATGATCTGCGCCGTCACGAATTCCAGATGATCCTCGACACCTTGCGCGCCGAACGGGGCCGGCGCAAGGAAGCCGCCGAGCGTCTCGGCATCAGCCCGCGAACCCTGCGCTACAAGCTGGCGCAGATGCGCGACGCCGGTTTCGACGTCGACGCCAGCCTCGACATCTGAGGCTTTTCCAAAGGGTTGCGAGCGGGCTGGCATTCTTGTTGCTAGTTCCTCTCTACCTGCCGCATGAGTGTCAAAAAAATGCGGCCGCCGGAGAGAGAAATCCATGACCCAAGGTGTTCAATTCAATCGTCTGATGCTCGACATGCGCGCCATGCAGGCCGACGCCATGTCCATGCCCAAAGCCGCCGCTGCGCCTGAGCTGGGGCAGAACTCGTTCGCCGACATGCTCGGCCAGGCGATTGGCAAGGTGCACGAGACTCAGCAGTCGTCCAACGCCTTGGCCAATGCCTTCGAAGTCGGCAAGGGCAATGTCGACCTGACCGACGTGATGATCGCCTCGCAGAAGGCCTCGGTGTCGTTCCAGGCGCTCACTCAGGTACGCAACAAGCTGGTCCAGGCGTACCAGGACATCATGCAGATGCCAGTTTGAGGGCTCAGTAAGTGGCCGATGCAGCTGTCGACAATCCACCCGCCAAGAGCGGTCTGCGTGCAGGCAAAGGCCTGCCAGGCCTGGCGTTCCTGGAAAACATCTCGCGCATGCCGGCGCTGCGCCAGGTCGGCCTGCTGGTCGGGCTGGCCGCAAGCGTGGCGGTGGGCTTCGCCGTGGTGCTGTGGTCGCAGCAGCCGGACTACCGTCCGCTGTATGGCAGCCTCGCCGGGCTCGACACCAAGCAGGTCATCGAAGCCCTCGGCGCTGCCGACATCGGCTATCGCGTCGAACCCAACTCCGGCGCGCTGCTGGTCAAGGCCGATGATTTGTCCCGTGCGCGCATGAAGCTGGCCGCCGCCGGCGTGGCGCCGAGTGACGGCAACGTCGGCTTCGAACTGCTGGACAAGGATCAGGGCCTGGGCACCAGCCAGTTCATGGAGGCCACGCGCTATCGCCGCGGCCTGGAAGGTGAACTGGCGCGCACCGTGTCGAGCCTGAACAACGTCAAGGCTGCCCGCGTGCACCTGGCGATTCCGAAAAGTTCGGTGTTCGTCCGCGACGAACGCAAGCCCAGTGCCTCGGTGCTGGTCGAGATGTACCCCGGGCGCACCCTGGACAACGGCCAGGTGATGGCCATCGTCAATCTGGTCGCCACCAGCGTGCCGGAGCTGGACAAGTCGCAGGTCACCGTGGTCGACCAGAAGGGCAACCTGCTCTCCGAGCAGTTGCAGGACACCGCGTTGACCATGGCCGGCAAGCAGTACGACTACAGCCGACGCATGGAAGGCCTGCTGACCCAGCGCGTGCAGAGCATCCTGCAGCCGGTGCTGGGCAATGACCGCTACAAGGCCGAAGTGTCCGCCGATGTCGACTTCAGCGCCGTCGAATCGACCTCTGAGCAGTTCAACCCCGAGCAGCCGGCGCTGCGCAGCGAGCAGTCGGTCGACGAGCAGCGCTCCAGCAGCCAGGGCCCGCAGGGCGTGCCGGGGGCCTTGAGCAACCAGCCGCCGGGGGCCGCGACCGCGCCGCAGAACGCTACCGCCGCAGCCGCTGCCGCCGGCGCTATTCAGCCTGGCCAGCCGCTGCTCGATGCCAACGGCCAGCAGGTCATGGACCCGGCCACCGGCCAGCCGATGCTCGCACCGTACCCCAGCGACAAGCGTCAACAGAGCACCAAGAACTTCGAACTGGACCGCTCGATCAGCCACACCCGCCAGCAGCAGGGGCGCCTGACCCGGCTGTCGGTAGCGGTGGTAGTCGACGATCAGGTCAAGCTCGATGCCACCACCGGCGAGGCCACGCGCACGCCGTGGAGCAGTGACGACCTGGCCCGCTTCACCCGCTTGGTGCAGGATGCGGTCGGTTTCGACGCCAGCCGCGGCGACAGCGTCAGCGTGATCAACGTGCCATTCGCCGCCGACCGTGGCGAGGTGCTGGTGGACATTCCGTTCTACTCGCAGCCCTGGTTCTGGGACATCGTCAAGCAAGTGCTGGGGGTGCTGTTCATTCTCGTGCTGGTGTTCGGCGTGCTGCGCCCGGTGCTCAACAACATCACCGGTGGTGGCAAGCAGGCCGCTGGCGGCGAAGGCGACGGCGAGCTGGGCGGCATGCTCGGCCTGGACGGCGAGCTGGGCAACGATCGGGTCAGCCTCGGCGGCCCGCAAAGCATCCTGCTGCCAAGCCCGACCGAGGGCTACGAAGCGCAGCTCAACGCAATCAAAGGCCTGGTGGCCGAAGACCCGGGCCGTGTCGCCCAAGTCGTGAAGGATTGGATCAACGCCGATGAGTGATAACCGCGCCGTAACTGCCAAGCTCAGCCGCGTCGACAAGGCGGCCATTCTCCTGCTGTCCTTGGGCGAAACCGACGCTGCCCAAGTGCTGCGCCACATGGGTCCAAAGGAAGTGCAACGGGTCGGTGTGGCCATGGCGCAGATGGGTAACATCCATCGCGACCAGGTCGAGCAGGTCATGAGCGAGTTCGTCGAAACCGTCGGCGATCAGACCAGTCTGGGCGTTGGCTCCGATGGCTATATTCGCAAGATGCTCAACCAGGCCCTGGGCGAAGACAAGGCCAACGGCCTGATCGACCGCATCCTGCTGGGCGGCAACACCAGCGGCCTGGACAGCCTCAAATGGATGGAGCCGCGGGCCGTAGCCGACGTCATTCGCTACGAGCACCCGCAGATCCAGGCCATCGTCGTCGCCTACCTCGACCCCGACCAGGCCGGTGAGGTGCTGAGCAACTTCGACCACAAGGTGCGCCTGGACATCATCCTGCGCGTGTCGTCGCTCAACACCGTGCAGCCGGCGGCGCTCAAGGAACTCAACCAGATTCTGGAAAAGCAGTTCTCCGGCAACTCCAACGCCGCCCGCACCACCCTGGGCGGCATCAAGCGCGCCGCCGACATCATGAACTTCCTCGACAGCTCGGTCGAAGGTCAACTGATGGACTCGATCCGCGAGGTCGATGGCGACCTGTCCGAGCAGATCGAAGACTTGATGTTCGTGTTCAACAACCTGGGCGACGTCGACGACCGCGGTATTCAGTCGCTGCTGCGCGAGGTGTCCTCGGACGTGCTGGTGGTGGCCCTCAAGGGCGCCGACGACCGGGTCAAGGACAAGGTCTTCAAGAACATGTCCAAGCGCGCTTCGGAACTGCTGCGCGACGACCTCGAGGCCAAGGGCCCGGTGCGCGTCAGCGACGTGGAGGCGGCGCAGAAGGAAATCCTCACCATCGCCCGACGCATGGCCGATGCCGGCGAGATCATGCTCGGCAGCAAGGGCGGCGAGGAAATGATCTGAGTCTGACCGCGCGCTGCGTCGCGTCGACTGTGGCCGTGCCGCCTGAGGGCACGGCGCGAATTCTTTTAAGGCGTTGCCATGTCCTCCACCGAACACCCCAGTGACCTGATCCGCGCCCGCGACCTGGAGGGCGTCGATGTGTGGGCGCTGCCCAGCTTCGACCCCGCGCCACCGCCAGCCGCAGAAGTGCCTGAGCAACCTCAGCCGGTCGAGGACGAGATCGAAGAGGTGCCGATCGACGAGGTGCAGCCCCTGACCCTCGAAGACCTCGAAGCGATCCGCCAGGAGGCCTACAACGAGGGCTTCGCCACCGGCGAGCGCGAGGGCTTTCACAGCACCCAGCTTAAAGTGCGTCAGGAGGCCGAGGTGGCGTTGAGCGCCAAGCTCGCCAGTCTTGAACAGGTCATGCAGCACCTGCTCGAGCCGATTGCCGAGCAGGATACGCAGATCGAGCGCGGTATGGTGCACCTGGTCAGCCACATCGCCCGCCAAGTGATTGGCCGCGAGCTGCATACCGATTCCAGCCAGATCACCCAGGTGCTGCGTGAGGCGCTGAAACTGCTGCCAATGGGCGCCGACAATATTCGCATTCACCTCAATCCCCAGGATTTTGCCGCAGCCAAGGCCCTGCGCGAACGCCATGAAGAACAGTGGAAGTTGCTCGAAGACGAGTCGCTGCTGCCGGGCGGCTGCCGCATCGAGACCGCCCATAGCCGCATCGACGCGAGCATGGAAACGCGCATGGAAAAAGCCGTGGCGCAGCTGTTCGACCAGTTGCACGAACAGGCCCTGCATCCGGCGCCGGCCGACCTGTCCATCGACATTTCCAGCGCGCCGGACACCGCCGATGCGCCTTGACCGCACCAGTTTCGCCAAGCGCATCGGCGCCTATGCCGAGGCCATCGCGTTGCCCGCGCAGCCGGTGGCCGAGGGCCGTCTGCTGCGCATGGTCGGGCTGACCCTGGAAGCCGAAGGCCTGCGCGCGGCGGTCGGCAGCCGTTGCCGGGTGATCAACGACGACGGTTATCACGCGGTGGAAGTCGAAGCCGAGGTGATGGGCTTTTCCGGCAGCAAGGTGTTTCTGATGCCGGTCGGCAGTGTCGCGGGCATCGCCCCGGGTGCGCGGGTGGTGCCGCTGGACGATAACGGTCGCCTGCCGATGGGCATGAGCATGCTTGGCCGTGTGCTGGACGGCGCCGGCCGCGCACTGGACGGCAAGGGCGGCATGAAGGCCGAGGACTGGGTACCGATGGAAGGCCCGACCATCAACCCGCTCAACCGCGAGCCGATCAGCCAGCCACTGGATGTCGGCATCCGCAGCATCAACGGCCTGCTCACCGTCGGCCGTGGGCAGCGTCTGGGCCTGTTCGCCGGTACCGGTGTGGGTAAATCGGTGCTGCTGGGCATGATGACGCGCTTTACCGAGGCCGAGATCATCGTCGTCGGTCTGATCGGCGAACGGGGCCGTGAGGTCAAGGAATTCATCGAGCACATTCTCGGTGAAGAGGGCCTGAAGCGCTCGGTGGTGGTCGCATCCCCCGCCGACGACGCGCCGCTGATGCGTCTGCGCGCCGCCATGTATTGCACGCGCATCGCCGAATACTTCCGCGACAAGGGCAAGAACGTGCTGCTGTTGATGGACTCGCTGACCCGTTTCGCCCAGGCCCAGCGGGAAATCGCCCTGGCCATCGGCGAGCCACCGGCGACCCGCGGCTACCCGCCCTCGGTGTTCGCCAAGCTGCCCAAGCTGGTGGAGCGCGCCGGCAATGGTGAGGCGGGCGGTGGTTCGATCACGGCGTTCTACACGGTGCTGTCGGAGGGTGACGACCAGCAGGACCCGATCGCCGACTCGGCGCGTGGTGTGCTCGACGGCCATTTCGTGCTGTCGCGGCGGTTGGCCGAGGAAGGTCATTACCCAGCCATCGACATCGAAGCCTCGATCAGCCGGGTGATGCCGCAGGTGGTCGAGCACCAGCATTTGCGTGAGGCGCAGAAATTCAAGCAGCTGTGGTCGCGCCTGTCGCAGAGTCGCGATCTGATCAGCGTCGGCGCCTACGTCGCCGGGGGCGATCCGGAAACCGACCTGGCGATTGCCTTGCAGGGCAAGCTGGTCAGCTACCTGCGCCAGGCGCTGGACGAAAACGTCAGCATGGCGCAGAGCCGTGCGCAGTTGGCCGAGGTGTTCGCGGCCCCGGCGCCGGGCGCCTAAGCCATGGCGACCCCTAGCCGTGCCGCGCGCCTGGCGCCGGTCGTGGAAATGGCCGAGGAGGGCGAGCGCAAAGCTGCGCAGCGTCTTGGTCAGTTTCAGCAGCAGGTGAGCCTGGCGCAGACCAAGCTACGTGAGCTCGAGCAGTTCCGCGAGGACTACCAGCAGCAGTGGTTGAATCGCGGGGGGCAGGGCGTCAACGGCTCGTGGCTGGTCAACTACCAGCGCTTCCTCGGCCAGCTGGAGACGGCCATGACCCAGCAGCGCCAGAGCCTGACCTGGCACCAGAACAACCTGAACAATGCCCGCGACACGTGGCAGCAGGCCTACGCGCGGGTCGAGGGCTTGCGCAAGCTGGTGCAGCGCTATCTGGACGAAGCGCGGCGGATCGAGGACAAACGCGAGCAGAAACTGCTCGATGAACTGTCGCAGCGCTTGCCGCGACACGAATTCCCATGACCGTTCAGTCGGTGCAGCCTGTCGATCCGACGAAGTCGCGCTGATCGGCGCGCGTTCCCGGTTGAGGGCGCTACACTTCGACCACTTTGTGGAACCTGATCGGCAAGCACTCGTCTGATCGTCGACAGATCACCGAGCGTTGCCAGGATGAGCAAGGATGTACAGCAACGAAAAGGCGCCGGCTGGCCATTGGGTTCAGCCAGGCAGACGAGCTTGATCAAGGAGTGAGCAAGTGGTGAACGTACATATCGACCATGAGATGTTGAACGATTTGCGTGAGGTCATGGAGGGCGGCTACCTGCAGTTACTGGAGACCTTTCTCGAAGATTCCGAACGACGCTTGAGCCAGCTGCATGATGCCCGCGATGCGGCCGAGCTGGGCCTGGCCGCGCACAGCTTCAAGGGCAGCAGCAGCAACATGGGCGCCGTGGGCCTGGCCGAGCTGTGCCGCCAGCTCGAAGAACGGGTGCGCCAGCAGCCGCTGTACGGTATCGAAGACCTCATCAACCGCATCGACCTGGAGTACCAGGAGGTGCAACTGTTCTACCGTGACGAGCAAAGGCGTCTGGTCGCCGGCTGAATCGGGTGCGGCATGGGTGAATGTGGCGCGAGTTTTGCCTGTACCTGTGCTGATACGCCAAGCCACTGATGTCAGCCACCCTGGCACGGAGACCCCTCGATGCCCGTCGCACCCAATCCCTTGCTGCAAGCCAGCAGCCTCAGCGCACCTTCCAAGGCCAGCTCGGCGCCCGCCGACAAGGCTTCGCAGGGCGGCGCCGGTGATTTCGAGCAGGTCATGGCCGGGCAGGGGCGTGACAGCGCCAAGGGTTCGCACAATGACGCCCCGGCGAAGGCGGGTAACGGCAAGGGCGTGCCCGCCAAGGCGGTCAGCGTTGCCGCCGACGGCAAGGCGTTGCCGGATCCGGCAGAGCGAGCGTCCTCCAGCGAGCAGGCCGGCAAGCCGCGTGATGCCGACCTGGTGGCCGGGCAGGTCAATGATGCTGCCCCCGGTGCGCAGTTGCTGCAGGCCCAGGCCGAGTTCGTCACCCCGCTGCTGCAGGCTGCGCCGTTGACCGGCGCTGACGCCGAAGGTGCAGAATCGCAGGCGGCGTTCGATCCGCAGGGCGATGCCCTGGCGGACATGCCTGCCTTGCGCCTGGCGCTGGAGCAGAACGCCAAGGCCCAGGGGACGACCTCGGTGCATGCCGATGACGGTGAGGCAGCCAACGACCGACTCGCCGTCAATCCCTTGGCGATTCCCGCAGAGGGCGCCGAGACGGACGAGACGGCTGGCGAATCGGGCGGCAAGTCGTTCGGCGCCTTGCTTGACGATGGCCTGAAAGATCTCAAGGCCACCGGCAGCGACACGCGTGTGGATGATTTCGCCAATCGCCTGGCGAACCTCAGCGAGGCGGTCACCGCGAAAACCGCCAGTACTCAGCCCGCCGCCATGAACCAGCCCTTGCCGATGAATCAGGGGGCGTGGACCGAGAACCTGGTCAACCGGGTGATGTACCTGTCCAGCCAGAACCTCAAGTCGGCGGATATCCAGCTGGCGCCGGCCGAACTCGGGCGCCTGGACATCCGCGTCAACGTCGCCAGCGACCACTCCACCCAGATCACCTTCATCAGCGGCCACGCCGGCGTGCGCGACGCCCTCGACAGCCAGATGCACCGCCTGCGCGAGCTGTTCACCCAGCAGGGCCTGCAGCAGCCTGACGTCAACGTCGCCGACCACTCGCGTCAGCAGCATCAGCCGAACCAGCAGCAGGACGCGCCGCAGCTGTCTGGCGTCGCTGCGCGTCGTGCTGAAGGCAGGGAGGGTGCGCCAGTCGGGCAGGTCGGTGGTGTGCAGGAGCAGCAGGTGGTACTTGGTGATAGTGCGGTGGATTATTACGCCTGATCATGTCCTGCGTAGCCTGAGAGCAAGGCTGCCGTTAGGCGAAATCTGCGATGTGACTGGCGCTCATCAGCGTCGACGGCAGGTGCCGATCTAGCTATCAAGTGAAGGCTAAGCAACTGCTAGAGAGTTGTTGGCTTTCAGGCCCTGTTTCGCCTGGCGGCGACCTACTTTTTGGGGAAAAAGTAGGCAAAACCCCCATGCTCCACTAGCCGGCCCTACTCTGCGCTTCGCTCCGTTTCGGGTCCCCTTCGTTCCGGCACTCTTCGGGCCAGCGCGGGCAAGGGTTGCTGCGCAACCCTAACACCTCGCGTCCTCGGCTGCGCCTCGGGTGCGCTGCGCGCACGGCCCTACGAGCACCGGAACGAAGGCCGGCTACAGTCGCGATCGGTGTTGTCTGAGCGATCTGTGTACAAAAAGCGCTATGCCGATGTTGTTGCGATCAGTCAGATGGATTTCGACAAGTTCACGATTCAAATATCCCGGGCAGCCGCCGCTCAGCCTCGTGACGCCAGAACCAGATCCTTGCAAGCGACAGCTGCGATGGCTCGGGCGCGCGAAGGCTCTTGTACCTCAATCGTCCAAGCGCCACAGGCCGCGACTGTAGCCGGCCGGAGCGCAGGGAACCCGGCACGGAGCGAAGCGCAGTGCAGGGCCGGCTAGTGGAGCACGGGGTTTTGCCGACTTTTGCCCTCAAAAGTCGGTCGCCGCCAGGCGAAACCTGGCCCGTGAAGGCAACTGCAGCGCTTACAGGCTTACACCAGCCAACCCAACCCAACCCATTCACCTCACCAGCCTGGAACCCAAAGTCCGATCCCGAACAGCTCGACGACTACGACCTTGGCAATCTGGCACAACACTTGCTCAACCCCGTCATCTTCCTTTCAACCCCTTACGGATGACGGATTATTGGCATGGCCAAGAGCGAAACGGACAAAGACCCCGCTGCAAAAGGCAAACTCAAGCTGATCATCCTGGCCGTGGTCGGCCTGCTGCTGGCGATCGGTCTGTCGGTAGGTGCCACCTGGTTCGTCATGCATAAGGGCGAAGCCGCCGCGCCTGCCGAGGCCGCTGCTGGCAATGCCAAGCCCAAGGCGATCTACGAGGCTCTGTCGCCGGCGTTCGTGGTCAACTTCAATCAGAACGGACGCCAGCGCTACATGCAGGTGAGCATCAGCTTGCAGGCGCGTAATCAGGCCGACCTGGACGCGTTGAAAGTGCACATGCCGGTGATTCGCAACAATCTGGTGATGATGTTCTCCGGACAAGGCTTCGACACCCTGGCCGGCAGCCCGGTGGGCCAGGAAATGCTGCGTCAGAAAGCCACCGCGGTGGTGCAGGAAGTGGCGCAGAAAGAAGTCGGCAAGCCGGTCATCGACCAGTTGCTGTTCACCAATTTCGTATTGCAGTAGGAGCGCCCGATGGCCGTGCAGGATCTGCTGTCCCAGGATGAGATCGATGCCCTGTTGCACGGGGTGGACGATGGGCTGGTGCAGACCGAGACCGCCGCCGAACCCGGCAGCGTGAAAAGCTACGACCTGACCAGCCAGGATCGCATCGTGCGTGGGCGCATGCCGACGCTGGAGATGATCAACGAGCGTTTCGCCCGCTACACCCGCATCAGCATGTTCAACCTGTTGCGCCGCTCGGCCGACGTCGCCGTGGGTGGCGTGCAGGTGATGAAATTCGGCGAGTACGTGCATTCGCTGTACGTGCCCACCAGCCTCAACCTGGTGAAGATCAAGCCACTGCGTGGCACCTCGCTGTTCATCCTCGACGCCAAGCTGGTGTTCAAGCTGGTGGACAACTTCTTTGGCGGCGATGGTCGTCACGCCAAGATCGAGGGCCGTGAGTTCACCCCGACCGAACTGCGCGTGGTGCGCATGGTGCTCGACCAGGCCTTCGTCGATCTCAAGGAAGCCTGGCAGGCGATCATGCCGGTGAACTTCGAGTACATGAACTCGGAGGTCAACCCGGCCATGGCCAACATCGTCGGGCCCAGCGAGGCGGTGGTGGTGTCGACGTTCCATATCGAGCTGGACGGCGGCGGCGGCGACCTGCACGTGACCATGCCGTATTCGATGATCGAGCCGGTGCGGGAAATGCTCGACGCGGGTTTTCAGTCCGACCTCGACGACCAGGACGAGCGCTGGGTCAAGGCCCTGCGCGAAGACGTGCTGGACGTTGCCGTGCCGATCACCGCCACCGTTGCCCGTCGTCAGCTGAAATTGCGCGACATCCTGCACATGCAGCCGGGCGATGTGATTCCCGTCGATCTGCCCGAGCACCTGGTGCTGCGTGCCAATGGCGTGCCCTCGTTCAAGGCGCGGCTCGGCTCGCACAAGGGCGCGCTGGCCTTGCAGATCATCGATCCGATCGAGCGGCGTTGATCGCGCCCGGCTCGTTTTCCCCCAGAATTGAATGCCAGTCGAGGACAGCATGGCCAACGACAACGAAATCACCTCCGCCGAAGACCAGGCCCTGGCCGATGAATGGGCCGCGGCCCTGGAAGAGACCGGCAGCGCCGGGCAGGCCGACATCGACGCGTTGCTCAACGGCGATGCCGGCAAGAGCGCAGGCCCCGGCCGCCTGCCCATGGAAGAGTTCGCCAGCGCGCCCAAGCCCAATGAGAACGTCAGCCTGGATGGGCCGAACCTGGATGTCATCCTGGACATCCCAGTGAGCATCTCGATGGAAGTGGGCAGCACCGAAATCAATATCCGCAACTTGCTGCAGCTCAATCAGGGGTCGGTGATCGAGCTCGATCGCCTGGCCGGTGAGCCACTCGATGTGCTGGTCAACGGCACGCTGATCGCCCATGGCGAGGTGGTGGTGGTCAACGAGAAGTTCGGCATTCGCCTGACCGACGTGATCAGCCCCAGCGAACGCATCAAGAAGCTGCGCTGAATGAGGCGCGCACTCACGGGCGTGTTCGCCTTGGCCGCAGTGCTGGTCAGTGGCGCGGGCTGGGCGGCGCCGGTGCAGACCGCCGCCGCTTCGACGCCTGCCGGACTGGGCGGGCAGGTGCTGCAACTGGTGCTCGGCCTGCTGCTGGTGGTGGGGCTGATCTTCTTGCTCGCCTGGCTGCTGCGGCGGGTGCAGGGTGTGGCGCCGGGCAATAACCAGTTGATCGAGGTGATCAGCAGTCGCGCCATTGGCCCACGGGACCGCCTGCTGCTGGTTCAGGTCGGCAAGGAACAGATCCTGCTCGGCCACAGCCCCGGCGACATCAAGGCGCTGCATGTACTCACCGAGCCGGTCGCCCTACCGCCTGGCAATCGCCCGGCGACGCCGGAATTCGCTCAGCAGCTGCTCAAGCTGATGGGCAAGGACCACAAGGACAAGCGCTGATGACTCGCGCCGCGCGCACGCTGTTGACCCTGACGCTGCTCTTGGCAGCGCCCCTGGCCCTGGCCGCCGACCCGTTGTCGATTCCGGCGATCACCCTGTCGAACACTGCCGACGGTCAGCAGGAATATTCGGTCAGCCTGCAGATTCTGCTGATCATGACCGCGCTGAGCTTCATCCCGGCGTTCGTCATTCTGATGACCAGCTTCACCCGCATCATCATTGTCTTCTCCATTCTGCGTCAGGCCCTGGGCCTGCAGCAGACACCGTCGAATCAGATCCTCACCGGCATGGCGCTGTTTCTCAGCCTGTTCATCATGGCGCCGGTGTTCGACAAGGTGAACGAGGGCGCCATTCAGCCCTACCTGAACGAGCAGCTCACCGCCCAGCAGGCCATCGACAAGGCACAGGGTCCACTCAAGGACTTCATGCTGGCGCAGACCCGGCAGAACGACCTCGACCTGTTCATGCGCCTGTCCAAACGCACCGACATCGCCAGCCCCGACCAGGCACCGCTGACCATCCTGGTACCGGCGTTCGTCACCTCCGAGCTCAAGACCGCGTTCCAGATCGGCTTCATGATCTTCATTCCGTTCCTGGTCATCGACCTGGTGGTGGCCAGTGTGCTGATGGCCATGGGCATGATGATGCTCTCGCCGCTGATCATCTCGCTGCCGTTCAAGATCATGCTGTTCGTGCTGGTCGATGGCTGGGCGCTGATCATGGGCACCTTGGCCAGCAGCTTCGGCGGCGTGTGACATCACCCGGGAGAACGACCCAATGACCCCTGAAGTTGCCGTCGACCTGTTTCGCGAAGCGCTGTGGCTGACCACCCTGATGGTCGCCGTGCTGGTGGTGCCGAGCTTGCTGATCGGCCTGATGGTGGCGATGTTCCAGGCCGCCACGCAGATCAACGAACAGACCCTGAGCTTCCTGCCGCGCCTGCTGGTGATGCTGGTGACGTTGATCGTCGCAGGTCCCTGGCTGGTGCAGAAGTTCATGGAATACATCAACACGCTGTACACCAGCATTCCGCAGCTGATCGGTTGACGCGGCCATGCTCGAGCTGACCGACGCGCAGATTTCCACTTGGGTCGCCACCTTCGTGCTGCCGTTGTTCCGCGTCACCGCGGTGCTGATGACCATGCCGATCATCGGTACGCGCATGTTGCCGGCGCGGGTGCGTCTGTACGTGGCGGTGGCCATCACCTTCGTCATCGTGCCCGGGCTGCCGCCGCTGCCCGAGGTCAATCCGCTGAGCCTGCAAGGGCTGCTGCTGTGCGCCGAGCAGATCATCGTCGGCGCCTTGTTCGGCCTGGCCTTGCAGATGCTGTTCCAGGCCTTCGTCATCGCCGGGCAGATCATCGCGGTGCAGATGGGCATGGCCTTTTCTTCCATGGTCGACCCGGCCAACGGCGTCAACGTCACCGTGGTCAGCCAGTTCATGACCATGCTGGTGAGCATTCTGTTCTTGCTGATGAATGGCCATTTGGTGGTGTTCGAAGTGCTGACCGAAAGCTTCACCACCTTGCCGGTGGGCAGCGCGCTGGTGGTCAACCAGTTCTGGGAGCTGGCCGGGCGCATGAGCTGGGTGCTGGGTGCAGGGCTGTTGCTGATTCTGCCGGCCATCGCTGCCTTGCTGGTGGTCAACATCGCCTTCGGCGTGATGACCCGCGCGGCGCCGCAACTGAACATCTTCTCCATCGGCTTTCCGTTGACCCTGGTGATGGGCATGGTGATCTTCTGGATGAGCCTGGCCGACATGCTCTCGCATTATCAGGGCCTAGCCAGCGAAACCCTACAATGGCTGCGTGAATTGGCGAGGGCGCGCTGAGCATGGCCGAGAGCGAGAGCGGTCAGGACAAGACCGAAGAACCCACCGAGAAGAAAAAACGCGACGCCCGCGAGAAGGGCGAGACCGCGCGCTCCAAGGAACTCAACACGGTTGCGGTGACCCTCGGCGGCGCCATTGCCCTGCTGGTGTTCGGCGGCTTTCTGGCGCAGACGCTGATGGAGGTGATGCGCATGAGCTTCACCCTGAGCCGCGAGGTAGTGGTGGACGAGCGCTCGATGGGCATCTTCCTGCTCAGCGCCGGCAAGATGGCGATCTGGGCCATCCAGCCGGTGCTGGTGGTGCTGTTCGTGGTGTCGTTCGTGGCGCCCATCGCCCTGGGCGGGTTCCTGTTCTCCGGCAGCCTGCTGCAACCCAAGTTCAGCCGCATGAACCCGCTGTCGGGCATCAAACGCATGTTCTCCATGCATGCCCTGACTGAGCTGCTCAAGGCCATCGCCAAGTTCGTGGTGATTCTGCTCGTGGCCGTGGTGGTGCTGTCGAATGATCGCCAGGCGCTGCTCGACATCGCCAACGAGCCGCTGGAGCAGGCGATCATCCACAGCGTGCAGGTGGTGGGCTGGAGTGCGCTGTGGATGGCCGCAGGCCTGCTGCTGATCGCTGCGGTGGACGTGCCGTTCCAGCTATTCCAGGCGCACAAGAAACTCAAGATGACCAAACAGGAAGTGCGCGACGAGTTCAAGGACAGCGAAGGCAAGCCCGAGGTAAAGCAGCGCATTCGCCAGTTGCAGCGCGAGATGTCGCAGCGGCGCATGATGGCTGCCGTGCCCGATGCTGATGTCATCATCACCAACCCGACGCATTACGCTGTGGCGCTCAAATACGACCCGGAGAAGGGTGCCGGTGCGCCATTGCTGTTAGCCAAGGGCACCGATTTCATCGCCCTGAAAATCCGCGAAATCGCCGTCGAGCACAAGGTACAGATCCTCGAATCGCCGGCCCTGGCCCGGGCCATCTACCACTCCACCGAGATCGAACAGGAAATCCCCGCTGGCCTTTACCTGGCCGTGGCGCAGGTGCTGGCCTACGTCTTCCAGATCCGCCAATACCGCAGTGGGCGGGGCAAGGCGCCGGAGCCACTTAAGCCAGACTTGCCGATTCCGCCGGATTTGCGGCGGGATAGTTGATGGGCATCTCGCGATGCTCACCGACTTGAAAGTTTGTCTCGCTCGCGATCGGCGGCGTATTCAGGCTGATTTGATCTGCAGCCAACAGAGACCATTTGATATTTTTGTCAGTTGCCGCTGGCCTATGAATCAGTGCATTTTGGGTGAGTCGAATGGGAGAATTGTTATGCTCAAGACTCGGAACAGCACCCCAAGCTTATCAGACAAAGATTCATCACCTGCTCCCCTTGATCGTGATTGGGAGGGACGGCAACCATTCACGTTTATGCCTTATGGCTTTGGGTGGCACATAGGCATCGCCTCAGGTTCGCTAGGGTTCAATGGTCAATTGGCGGGGGCCTTCTCAGGGTTGTACCTACTGGGCATGGGTCGACGCGCCTACAGTCCGCGACTCATGCGGTTCTTGAGGGCTGACCACGACAGTCCATTCGGGACAGGTGGCACAAATGCGTATAGCTATTGCGCAGGTGACCCTGTTAATTACAGCGACAACTCTGGACGTACTCGGCAGCCCTCCCGCGCCCGTTGGATGAGTCCACGTTTTGTGGAGGGCAACCTGCAGAATCGCGGCAGGCCGGAGGCCCGACCTTATGGTATTAATCAGCGGCGTCATTCATTTAACGGTTTTGACCGGCCGGCGTCGAAAACGTTAGTGGGTTACCATGCAGCGAAGACTCAATACCAAGACGCGCTGACTGCAACGCTACAAGGGCGTAAGGACGTGTTGCGTACTCCACTTGGCCAACATCGAAAGTTCGGTGTAGACAGTTACTATTTTAGAGCGGATAACGAGTTTGGAGCCGCTCATTACGCGGGCGAGTTAGGGGTGGCCCAATTCTATGCAAAAAAACGGGGCGCCCAGAGCGCTGCGCCGACCACAGTCTTTAGCGTCTATGTGGACAATGCGGAAGGTCTGCAGCCCGGATTGCATTATCATGCAGGCTTGCTCAAGCATGCTGAAAAGCCTCCTTATCCTGAAACACCGTACTTTTTCCAGTTCGGGTTATTGCCAAGGATCCTATCCCGTGTGTCGCTTGAAGTCGGTATTGTGAGAGGCAGTAAGCCGCTCCAGTTAAAGCCCGCGGAAGTGTAAGGCGCCCAACCTTATGTAGGACTGAGGATAGCCGTTAGAGTCGCTTAGGACTGCCCAGCTCCGAACGGACCTTCCTTCGGAGTTGGCCGCGGTATGCCATCGTGCAAAGCAGAAGCTCTCTTGACGGTACAGCCATTCTGAAAAAACAAACGTAACGCTTCAAAAGTGGAAAGCTTCTTGCAAAGCCACGCCCAGGCGCCGCGCTGGCGTCAAAGTTTTGCTTGAAGAGGACTCTCGGTGGATCGTTCGCATCTGATCAGTCATGCCCGCAACAACCTCGCCGGTCTCGGTCGGGGCAGCCTGGGCGTGCCGCTGTTGTTGCTGGTGATGCTGGCAATGATGATGTTGCCGATCCCGCCGTTTCTGCTCGACGTGTTCTTCACCTTCAACATCGCGTTGTCGATCGTGGTGCTGCTGGTCTGTGTGTACGCTCTGCGCCCGCTGGATTTCGCGGCGTTCCCGACCATTCTGCTGGTGGCGACGCTGCTGCGCCTGGCGCTCAACGTCGCCTCGACGCGGGTGGTGATGCTGCATGGTCATGAAGGGCACCAGGCGGCAGGCCAGGTGATCCAGGCCTTCGGTGAGGTGGTGATCGGCGGCAACTATGTGGTCGGTGCGGTGGTGTTCGCCATTCTGATGATCATCAACTTCGTGGTGGTGACCAAAGGTGCCGGGCGCATCTCCGAGGTCAGCGCACGCTTCACCCTCGACGCCATGCCTGGCAAGCAGATGGCCATCGACGCCGACCTCAACGCGGGCCTGATCGACCAGAACCAGGCCAAGCTGCGCCGTGCCGAGGTTGCCCAGGAGGCCGAGTTCTACGGCTCGATGGACGGTGCCAGCAAGTTCGTGCGCGGTGACGCCATCGCCGGCCTGCTGATTCTGTTCATCAACCTGATCGGCGGCATGCTGGTGGGCATCTTGCAGCACGGCATGCCATTCGGCGAAGCCGGCAAGGTGTATGCCTTGCTCACCATCGGTGACGGTTTGGTGGCGCAGCTGCCGTCGCTGCTGCTCTCTACCGCCGCGGCGATCATGGTCACCCGTGCCTCCAGCTCCGAAGAGATGGGCAGGCTGATCAACCGGCAGATGTTCGATTCGCCCAAGGCGCTGGGCGTTTCCGCCGCGCTGATGATGGTCATCGGCATGGTCCCGGGCATGCCCCACGTGGCCTTCATCGGCCTGGGTCTGGCAGCCGCCGGCGGTGCCTACCTGGTGTGGAAGAAGAAAGAGCAGGCGCAGGCCGTGGCCCTGGAAGAGGTCAAGCGCCAGCAGGATCTGCTGCCCTCGCCGCAGCGCGCCCAGGAAACCAAGGAACTGGGCTGGGACGACGTCACCCCGATCGACATGATCGGCCTGGAAGTCGGTTACCGGCTGATTCCGCTGGTCGACCGCAACCAGGGTGGGCAGTTGCTGGCGCGAATCAAGGGGGTGCGCAAGAAGCTCTCCCAGGACCTCGGATTCCTCATGCCCACCGTGCATATCCGCGACAACCTCGACCTGCAACCGAGCGCCTATCGCCTGACCCTGATGGGGGTGATTCTCGCCGAAGCCGAGATCTACCCGGACCGCGAATTGGCGATCAACCCCGGGCAGGTGTTCGGCACCCTCAACGGCATCGCCGCACGCGACCCGGCCTTTGGCCTGGAAGCGGTGTGGATCGACATCGCGCAGCGTTCCCAGGCGCAGTCGTTGGGCTATACCGTGGTCGACGCCAGTACCGTGGTGGCGACTCACCTCAATCAGATCTTGCAGAAGCACTGCCATGAACTGATCGGCCATGAGGAAGTGCAGCAGTTGCTGCAGGTGCTGGCCAAGGCTTCGCCTAAACTGGCAGAAGAGCTGGTGCCGGGCGTCATTTCTCTGTCGGGGTTGCTCAAAGTCCTACAGGCATTGCTCAGCGAACAGGTGCCGGTGCGGGATATTCGCACCATCGCCGAAGCCATCGCCAACAATGCGGGTCGGAGTCAAGATACCGCCGCTCTGGTGGCGCAGGTGCGTGTCGGATTGTGTCGCGCCATCGTGCAAAGCATTGTCGGCGTTGAGTCCGAGCTGCCGGTGATCACCTTGGAGCCAAGGTTGGAACAGATTTTGCTCAATAGCTTGCAGAGGGCCGGACAAGGCCAGGAAGACGGTGTCTTGCTGGAACCGAGCATGGCCGAGAAGCTGCAGCGTTCGTTGATCGAAGCGGCCCAGCGCCAGGAAATGCAGGGTCAACCTGCCATCCTGCTGGTGGCCGGCCCGATCCGCGCCATGCTCTCGCGCTTTGGCCGGCTGGCTGTACCGAACTTGCACGTGTTGGCGTACCAGGAAATTCCGGACAACAAGCAAGTCACCATCGTTGCCACTGTGGGCCCTAACGGCTGAGGTAGTGGGATATGCAAGTGAAGCGTTTTTTCGCCGCCGATATGCGACAGGCCATGAAGCTGGTTCGCGATGAGCTGGGCGCTGATGCGGCCATCATCGGCAACCGGCGCATTGCCGGCGGCGTCGAACTCACTGCCGCGCTCGACTACAAACCCTCGGCGCTGGCGCCGCGGGTGCCCAACGTCGCCCTCGAAGAAGAGCTGCGCAAGACCCAGTCGCGCATCGTCACCGCCCAGGCCGAGCTGTCCAGCCGCAACGACACCGATGAAGGCAACCGCCAGCTGTTCGCGGGGCTGTCGCTGACCGCCTCCGAGCCACTGGTCGAGCCGCACACCGAGGCCCCGGCCAGCGCCCCGGCAGCAGCCCCTGCGGCGGTCGATCCGCGCCTGTTCGATGCCATGCGCGCCGAGCTGTCGGGCCTGCGGGAGCTGCTCGAAGTGCAGCTCGGTTCGCTGGCCTGGTCGCAGTTGCAGGGCAGCAAGCCGCAACAGGCCAACGCCTGGCGTCGCCTGCAACGCATTGGCCTGAGCGGCGCCCTGGCCCACGAACTGCTGGGCATGACCGCCGAGATCGACGATCCGCGGCACGCCTGGCGCATGGTCCTGGCGCACCTGGCACGGCGCATCGATGTGCCGGATGTCGAGCCGATCGAACAGGGCGGCGTCATCGCCCTGGTGGGGCCGGCGGGCATGGGCAAGACCACCACCCTGGCCAAGCTGGCGGCGCGCTACGTGCTCAAGTACGGTTCCAGCAGCCTGGCGCTGGTGAGCATGGACAGTTTCCGTATCGGTGCCCAGGAGCAACTGAAAACTCTGGGCCGCATCCTCAACGTGCCGGTGACCTACGTCGACCCCGGCGAGTCGCTGGCCCAGGCGCTCGAGCCGCTGCTGCGCAAGCGTGTGGTGCTGATCGATACCGCCGGCCTGCAAGCCAGTGATCCGGCGCTGCGCATGCAGCTCGACACCCTGGCCGGGCGCGGCATCGCCTCGAAGAATTATCTGGTCCTGGCCACCACCAGCCAGAAACAGGTGCTGTCGGCGGCCTATCACAGCTACAAGCGCTGTGGCCTGGCCGGCTGCATCCTGAGCAAGCTCGATGAAACCGCCAGCCTGGGCGAAGTGCTCAGCCTGGCCATCGGTCACCAGTTGCCGATTGCCTATCTCACCGATGGGCCGCGTATTCCCGATGACCTGCACCTGCCGCGCAAACACCAGCTGGTGAGCCGTGCGGTCAGCGTGCAGATGCAGGACGAGCCCAGCGAAGAGGCCATGGCCGACATGTTCGCTGATCTCTATCACCATCCCGGGAAGCGGGTGGGTTGAGCGGTGTGCTGCGAAAAGTACCTACAGAACGGGGCGGGCGGTTTGCTCCACATGTGGCATGGGTCCAAGCGAGACAAGGTAAATAACAGACATGGGTAGCATGCATCCCGTACAGGTAATCGCCGTCACCGGCGGTAAAGGCGGCGTCGGCAAGACCAACGTTTCAGTCAACTTGTCTCTGGCGCTGGCCGAACTCGGGCGCAGAGTCATGCTGCTCGATGCCGACCTGGGTCTGGCCAACGTCGACGTGCTGCTCGGTCTGACCCCCAAGCGCACCCTGGCCGACGTCATCGAAGGCCGCTGCGAGCTGCGCGACGTGCTGTTGCAGGGGCCAGGCGGCGTACGCATCGTCCCGGCCGCCTCCGGCACGCAGACCATGGTGCACTTGCAACCGGCTCAGCATGCCGGGCTGATCCAGGCGTTCAGCGAAATCGGTGACAACCTCGACGTGCTGGTCATCGATACCGCCGCCGGTATCGGCGACTCGGTGGTCAGCTTCGTCCGCGCCGCCCAGGAAGTGCTGCTGGTGGTCTGCGATGAGCCCACCTCGATCACCGATGCCTATGCGCTGATCAAGCTGCTCAACCGCGATTACGGCATGAACCGCTTCCGCGTGCTGGCGAACATGGCCCAGAGCCCGCAGGAAGGGCGCAACCTGTTCGCCAAGCTGACCAAGGTTACCGATCGCTTCCTCGATGTGGCGCTGCAATACGTCGGTGCCGTGCCCTACGACGAATGCGTACGCAAGGCGGTGCAGAAGCAGCGCGCCGTGTACGAAGCCTTCCCGCGCTCCAAGTGCGCGCTGGCCTTCCGGGCCATCGCGCAGAAGGTCGACAGCTGGCCGCTGCCGGCCAACCCGCGCGGCCACCTGGAATTCTTTGTCGAGCGCCTGGTGCAACCCACCAGCGCAGGGCCGGTGCTATGAGCGCGAGCGGGTTCAAGATGTACAGCCGAGCGTCCAAGGATGCGCAGTACGAACTGATCGAGCGCTACGCGCCGTTGGTCAAGCGTATCGCCTATCACCTGCTGGCGCGCCTGCCGGCCAACGTGCAGGTCGAAGACCTGATCCAGGCCGGCATGATCGGCCTGCTGGAAGTGGCTAACAAGTATGACGCCAGCAAGGGTGCCAGCTTCGAGACCTACGCTGGCATTCGCATCCGCGGCGCCATGCTCGATGAGGTGCGCAAGGGCGACTGGGCACCGCGTTCGGTACACCGCAATACCCGTATGGTCAGCGACGCCATGCGCACAGTGGAAGCCAGAACTGGACGTGACGCTAAAGATCACGAGGTTGCTGCCGAACTCAAGATGGGGCTGGACGATTATTACGGCATTCTCAACGATACCTTGGGCAGTCGTCTGTTCAGTTTCGACGACCTGCTGCAGGACGGTGAGCACGAGGGGCTGCACGAGGATGGCGCCAGCGGCCAACTGGAGCCGGGCCGCGATCTGGAGGAGGAACGCTTCCAGAGCGCCCTGACCGAGGCCATCGCCAACCTGCCGGAGCGTGAGCGCCTGGTGCTGGCGCTGTACTACGACGAAGAGCTGAACCTCAAGGAAATCGGCGAGGTGCTGGGGGTCAGCGAGTCGCGCGTCAGCCAGTTGCACAGCCAGTGCGCCGCGCGCCTGCGCAGTCGCCTTGGGGAATGGCGCGCGCGGTAGCGCGCGCAAGCTGCGAGCTACAAGCTGCAAGCTGCAAGTGAGCGTTCCGCGCAGCCCCTGTGACACCGTGCAGTTCAGGCGAAACCGGTTCGCTTGCCGCTTGCCGCTCACAACTTGCCGCTGGAAATTTGGGGGCGCGCTCGGCGCCGAGCGCGTGATGAGACTGTTTGGAGATGGTTAATTGAACAAAGACATGAAAATCCTCATCGTTGACGATTTCTCGACGATGCGGCGGATCATCAAGAACCTGTTGCGTGATCTGGGCTTCACCAACACCGATGAAGCCGACGATGGCACCACGGCGCTGCCGATGCTGGAAAAAGGCCACTACGACTTCCTGGTGACCGACTGGAACATGCCGGGCATGTCCGGCATCGACCTGCTGCGCAAGGTGCGCGCCGACGAGCGCCTGAAAAGCCTGCCGGTACTGATGGTCACCGCCGAAGCCAAGCGCGATCAGATCATCGAAGCGGCCCAGGCCGGTGTGAACGGCTATGTGGTCAAGCCTTTCACCGCCCAAGTGCTGAAAGAAAAGATCGAAAAGATCTTCGAGCGCGTGAATGGCTGAGTCGCCGGAGGGCGCAATGCAATCTATCGATACCTCTCTGGGTGAGTTCGAAGGCACCCTGAAAAAACATGCCCGGGAACTGGTGGACAGCCTCGAGCGCGGCCACTTCGGCGACGCCGTGCAGCTGATTCACCAGCTCAACCAGACCCGCGATCGCGGCCTGTATCACGAGGTCGGCAAGCTGACCCGCGAGTTGCACAGCGCCATCGTCAGTTTCCAGATCGACCCGCGCATGCCGCAGGCCGAGGAAGTCTCGCAGATCACCGACGCCACCGAGCGTCTGAGCTACGTGGTCAAGCTCACGGAAAACGCTGCCAACCGCACCATGGATCTGGTCGAGGAAAGCACCCCGGTGCTCAACGGCCTGAGCGACGAAGCCAAGGCCCTGAGCCACGACTGGCAGCGCTTCATGCGCAAGGAAGTCTCGGCCAGCGAGTTTCGTGACCTGGCCAAGCGTGTCGACGGTTTTCTGACGCACAGCGCCGAAGGCAACCGCAAGGTCTCCGGCCATCTCAATGACATTCTACTGGCCCAGGACTACCAGGACCTGACCGGCCAGGTGATCAAACGCGTCACCGCGCTGGTGACCGAGGTCGAAAGCAACCTGCTCAAATTGGTGTTGATGGCCAGTCAGGTCGATCGCTTCGCCGGCATCGAACATGACCATCAGCAGCTGCGCGATGAAAAAGATCATGAAAAACATCCCGCCCGAGGTGAAGGTCCGCAGATTCATGCCGATAAGCGTGAGGACGTCGTGTCCGGTCAGGACGATGTAGACGATTTGCTATCCAGCCTTGGTTTTTAAGGAGCACGTTCAATGAGCTTCGGCGCCGATGAAGAAATCCTCCAGGATTTCCTGGTAGAAGCCGGCGAAATTCTCGAGCTGTTGTCCGAGCAGTTGGTCGAGCTGGAAAGCCGACCCGACGATGCGGACCTGCTCAATGCGATCTTTCGCGGGTTTCACACGGTAAAGGGGGGCGCCGGCTTCCTTCAGCTCAATGAGCTGGTGGAGTGTTGTCACATCGCCGAGAACGTGTTCGACATTCTGCGCAAGGGCGAACGGCGCGTCGATTCCGAGCTGATGGATGTGGTCCTGGAAGCTCTGGACACGGTCAACAGCATGTTCGGGCAGGTCCGCGAGCGCAGCGAAGTCACCCCGGCCACCCCGGAGCTGCTCGCTGCCTTGTCGCGCCTGGCTGAACCTGCCAGTGCCGAGCAACCGGTTCCAGCGCCAGCTGCCGCAGCACCTGCCGCTGCAGCCCCTGCACCTGAACCGGTGGCGCCGGCAGCGGTAGAGGCACGCGCCGCTGACGCGGACATTACCGACGATGAGTTCGAGCAACTGCTCGACTCGCTGGATGCGGTGAAAGCCGAGGCCGCTGCCGCCGAACGGGCGCCTGCTGCGGCGCTCAGCGTTCCTGCCGGCGGCGAGGGTGACGAGATCACCGACGCCGAGTTCGAGTCGCTGCTCGACCAACTGCACGGCAAAGGCCAGTTCTCGGCGCAGGCGGTTGCCGCTGCGCCTGAGGCGGCGCCCGCGGCTGGCGCCAGCGACGACATCACCGATGACGAGTTCGAAGCGCTGCTCGATCAACTGCACGGCAAGGGCACCTTCACCGCCGATGCGCTGCCAGGGGTGAGCGCGGCGTCGAACGCCGGCGCCGCCGTGGTCGATGCGCCGACACCGGCGCTCGGTGGCGCGAGCGAAGAGCACATCACCGAACACGAATTCGAAGCGCTGCTCGATCAGTTGCACGGCAAGGGCCAGTTCTCGGCCACCGCCAGCGCCGCGCCGGTTAGCGCAGCACCCGCAGCCGCAGCACCCGCGAGCACGCCCAGTGCAACCGCCGCCAAGCCCGCCGCCGCGCCGGCGCGCAGCCCTGCGCCTGCCGCCCGTGGCGGCGCAGCTCCGGCAGAGAAACATGCCAGCGAAGCGGAAACCACCGTGCGCGTCGATACCGCCCGGCTGGACGAGATCATGAACATGGTCGGCGAGCTGGTGCTGGTGCGTAACCGTTTGGTGCGCCTGGGCCTGAACAGCGGCGATGAGGCCATGTCCAAGGCCGTGTCCAACCTCGATGTGGTCACCGCCGACTTGCAGACCGCAGTGATGAAAACCCGCATGCAGCCGATCAAGAAGGTCTTCGGGCGCTTCCCGCGGCTGGTGCGTGACCTGGCTCGGCAGTTGAAGAAGGACATCAACCTGGAGTTGGTCGGTGAAGAGACCGACCTCGACAAGAACCTCGTCGAGGCCCTGGCCGACCCGCTGGTGCACTTGGTGCGCAACGCCGTCGATCACGGCATCGAAATGCCCGAAGAGCGCGAAGCCTCCGGCAAGGTGCGTACCGGGCGGGTGGTGCTGTCGGCCGAGCAGGAGGGCGACCACATCCTGCTGTCGATCTCCGATGACGGCAAGGGCATGGACCCCAACGTGCTGCGCGCCAAGGCCGTGGAAAAGGGCCTGATGGACAAGGACGCCGCCGATCGCCTGAGCGAATCGGATTGCTACAACCTGATCTTCGCCCCCGGCTTCTCGACCAAGACCGAAATTTCCGATGTCTCGGGTCGTGGCGTGGGCATGGACGTGGTCAAGACCAAGATTTCCCAGCTCAACGGCTCGATCAACATCTTCTCGGCCAAGGGCCAGGGCTCGAAGATCGTCATCAAGGTGCCGCTGACCCTGGCGATCATGCCGACGCTGATGGTGATGCTGGGCAGCCAGGCATTCGCCTTCCCGCTGGTCAACGTCAATGAAATCTTCCACCTCGACCTGTCGCGCACCAACGTGGTCGACGGCCAGGAAGTGGTGATCGTGCGCGACAAGGCGCTGCCGCTGTTCTACCTCAAGCGCTGGCTGGTACAGGGCCAGGCCCACGAGGAACAGCCAGAAGGCCACGTGGTGATCCTCTCGGTCGGCACGCAGCGGATCGGCTTTGTCGTCGATCAACTGGTCGGCCAGGAAGAGGTGGTAATCAAGCCGCTGGGCAAGATGTTGCAGGGCACGCCGGGCATGTCGGGGGCCACCATCACCGGTGACGGGCGCATCGCGCTGATCCTCGATGTGCCGAGCATGCTCAAGCGTTACGCAGCACGGCGTATTTGATTTCGGCGGCGCACCCTGAGCGGCGCGCCGCCTAACGGAGTGTTTATGGCAGTCAAGGTCCTGGTGGTGGATGATTCGGGTTTCTTCCGCCGCCGCGTCTCGGAAATCCTCTCGGGCGATCCGACGATCACCGTCGTCGGCACCGCGACCAACGGCAAGGAAGCGATCGACCAGGCGCTGGCACTCAAGCCTGATGTCATCACCATGGACTACGAAATGCCCATGATGGATGGCATCACTGCGGTGCGGCACATCATGCAGCGCTGCCCGACCCCGGTGCTGATGTTCTCCTCGCTTACCCATGAGGGCGCGCGGGTCACGCTCGACGCCCTGGATGCTGGCGCCGTCGACTACCTGCCGAAGAATTTCGAAGACATCTCGCGCAACCCCGACAAAGTGCGGCAGATGCTCTGCGACAAGGTGCATACCCTGGCGCGCAGCAATCGCCGCTTCGGTAGTTACAGCGCCCCGGCGGTTGCCCCGGCGCCTGCGGCCGCGACGCCCAGCGCCGCGCCCCCTGTGCCCCACGCCAGCCCCCGTGCCAGCATCGCCAGCCGCGCACCCGCAGCCGCGCCAGCGCCCGCAGTCAGCACCCCGGCACCCCGGCGCAAGGCCTACAAGCTGGTCGCCATCGGCACTTCGACCGGCGGGCCGGTGGCCCTGCAGCGGGTACTGACGCAGTTGCCGGCCGGCTTCCCGGCACCGATCGTGCTGATCCAGCACATGCCTGCGGCCTTTACCAAAGCGTTCGCCGAACGCCTCGACAAACTCTGCCGCATCAGCGTCAAGGAAGCCGAGGACGGCGACGTACTGCGCCCAGGCCTGGCGCTGCTGGCCCCCGGCGGCAAGCAGATGATGGTCGATGGGCGCGGTACGGTGAAGATTCTGCCCGGCGACGAGCGCCTGAACTACAAGCCCTGCGTGGACATCACCTTCGGCTCTGCGGCCAAATCCTACAGCGACAAGGTGCTGGCCGTGGTGTTGACCGGCATGGGCGCCGACGGCCGCGAAGGCGCGCGCCTGCTCAAACAGGCCGGCAGCACGGTGTGGGCGCAGGATGAGGCCAGTTGCGTGATCTATGGCATGCCCATGGCCATTGCCAAGGCCAACCTGGCCGATGCGGTGTACAGCCTCGATGACATCGGCCGGCACTTGGTCGAGGCCTGCATCTGATGGATGTGCTGAGCCTGATCGGCCTGATCCTGGCATTCGTCGCCATCGTTGGCGGCAATTTTCTCGAGGGCGGCCATGCCGGGGCGCTGATCAACGGTTCGGCAGCGCTGATCGTGCTGGGCGGCACCTTGGCGGCGGCGTTGTTGCAGTCGCCGCTGCCGGCGTTCAAGCGGGCCCTGTACATCCTGCGCTGGATTCTCTTTCCGCCCAAGGTCGACCTGGCCGGCGGCATCGACCGGGTGGTGAACTGGAGTCTGACCGCGCGCAAGGAGGGCCTGCTGGGCCTGGAAGGGGTGGCTGACCTGGAGCCGGACCCCTATGCGCGCAAGGGGCTGCAATTGCTGGTCGACGGCGCCGAGCCTGAGGCGGTGCGCAGTATTCTCGAGGTGGATTTCATCACCCAGGAAAGCCGCGACATTCAGGCGGCGAAGGTCTTCGAATGCATGGGCGGCTACGCGCCGACCATCGGCATCATCGGCGCGGTCATGGGGCTGATCCATGTCATGGGCAACCTGGCCGATCCCGCGCAGTTGGGCAGTGGCATTGCCGTGGCGTTCGTCGCCACCATCTATGGCGTGGCCAGTGCCAACCTGGTGCTGCTGCCGGTTGCCAACAAGCTCAAGGCCATCGTCATGCGCCAGTCGCGCTACCGGGAGATGCTTCTCGAAGGCCTGCTGTCGATCGCCGAAGGCGAGAACCCGCGCTCGATCGAGCTGAAGCTGCAAGGCTTCATGGAGTAGCCCATGCGCCGCCGTCGCCCCGTCGAAGAGCCCGAAAACCATGAACGCTGGCTGGTGTCGTATGCCGACTTCATTACCTTGCTGTTCGCCTTCTTCGTGGTGATGTATTCGATTTCCTCGATCAACGAGGGCAAGTACAAGGTTGTCTCGCAAGCGCTGCTGGGGGTATTCAACGACCCGGAGCGCAGCCTGCGCGCCATTCCCATCGGTGAGGAACGTCCACTGAGCGTGCGCCCGGCGCAACCCTTGATCAAGGACAGCGAGCAAGACGACGCGGGCTTGGGGCAAACCCCCAGTGGCGCCCTCAAGACCATCAGTGATGACGTCAACGCCGGGTTCGGTGACCTGATCGCCTCCAAGCAGATGACCGTGCGCGGCAACGAGCTGTGGATCGAGATCGAGCTCAACTCCTCGTTGCTGTTTGGCAGTGGCGATGCCATGCCCAGCGACGCGGCGTTTTCCATCATCGACCGGGTGGCCGGCATCCTCAAACCATTCGCCAACCCCATTCACGTCGAAGGCTTCACCGACAACCAGCCGATCCGCACCGCTCAGTACCCGACCAACTGGGAACTGTCTTCGGCGCGGGCGGCGAGCATCGTGCGCCTGCTGGCGCTCAATGGCATCGACCCCGGGCGCATGGCTTCGGTCGGTTATGGCGAGTACCAACCGGTGGCCAGTAACGACAGCGCCGATGGACGTGCGCAGAACCGCCGCGTGGTGCTGGTGATTTCCCGCAACCTGGAGGTGCGCCGCAGCCTGACCGCGACCGGCGCGGCCAATGCCACCCCCGATGCGGCCCTGCGCCGGGCTGGCACACAAAGTGCACCAGCCAGCCAAGCGACGGCAGGAGAGTCCTGATGCCGTCAATTCTTCGTCACCGAATCAATCGACCAATCCCGGCCTGGCGCTGCGCCTACCCGGGAGGAAGCAGCGCACGATGAGAGTCTGGGCAGTCGCCAATCAAAAGGGTGGGGTCGGCAAGACCACCACCACCATCGCTCTGGCCGGGTTGCTGGCTGAGGCGGGCAAGCGCGTGGTCGTCGTCGACCTCGACCCGCACGGCTCGATGACCAGCTATTTCGGGCACAACCCCGATGCCCTGGAGCACAGTTGCTACGACCTGTTCCTGCACAAGGGCGCGGTGCCCGATGGCCTGCCTGGGCAACTGTTGCTGCCGACCAGCGATGAGCGGATCTCGCTGCTGCCTTCGAGCACTGCGCTGGCGGTGCTCGAGCGGCAATCGCCTGGGCAGAGTGGCCTTGGGCTGGTGGTCGCCAAGAGTCTGGCGCAGCTGTGGCAGGATTTCGACTTCGCCCTGATCGACAGCCCGCCCTTGCTTGGCGTGCTGATGGTCAACGCACTGGCCGCCAGCCAGCAACTGGTGGTGCCGGTGCAGACCGAGTTTCTCGCGGTCAAGGGGCTGGAGCGAATGATCGGCACCCTGGCGATGATCAACCGCTCGCGCAAGCAGGCCTTGCCGTTTCAGATCGTGCCGACGCTGTTCGACCGCCGCACCCAGGCATCACTGGGCACTTTGAAGCTGCTGCGCGACAGCTACCCCGAGCACGTCTGGCAGGGTTATATCCCGGTCGACACGCGCCTGCGCGATGCCAGCCGCGCTGGAGTCACGCCCAGCCAGCACGACGGCAAGAGCCGCGGCCTGATCGCTTACCGGGCGCTGCTCAAGCACCTGTTGACTTACCGTAACGCACTGCAGGTGGCGTGATGAATTCGATTCGCTCGATTACCAGCAAACCGCAACTGGCGTTGCAGTCCTACCTCGATGGCCTGTTGCAAGACGCCACCGAAGCGTTCGACGACGTTGCCCCATTGGCGGCTACGCCCGAGAGCGACGAGGGTGATGAGTTCGCCGCTGCCGTGCGCGAAGAGCAGCGCCGCGACGCCGACCGCCAGGCTGCAGAGCCCGCCGCGCCTGCACGGCCATTTGCCGAGCCGCCAGCGCCGAGCCGCCTGCCCACGGTGCTGGCCATGCCCCAGGCGCCGCTGAGCGTGGTCGAGACCGCCGTCAGCGTAGAGCGGTCCGAGCTGCCAGCGCACAATGCCCAGACCACGCACAAGCCGCCGGTCGCCGCGCTCGCCGAAGTGCACCTGCCGGCGGCCGTCACGCCACCGCCTGCCGCACCCGGCAACGGTCGTCCGGCCTGGGCGGCCGAGCCATTCGAATGCCTGCTGTTCGATGTCGCCGGCTTGACCCTGGCGGTGCCGCTGGTATGCCTGGGTTCGATCTACCCTCTGGCAGGCCAGGACCTGACGCCACTGTTCGGCCAGCCCGACTGGTTTCTCGGCATCCTCACCTGCCAGGGTGGCAACCTCAAGGTGCTCGACACCGCGCGTTGGGTGATGCCTGACCGTTACCGCGACGACTTCCGCCAGGGCCTGCAATACGTGATCTCGGTACAGGGTTACGAGTGGGGCCTGGCCGTGCACCAGGTCAGCCGCTCGCTGCGCCTGGACCCGGATGAAATCAAATGGCGCAGCCAGCGCGGGCAACGCCCCTGGCTGGCCGGAACCGTGATCGAACACATGTGCGCATTGCTCGACGTCGCCGAGCTGGCCGAGCTGATCGCCAGCGGCGCCGTCAAGCAACTGCACGCTCATCATCAATGACACAGCCGTATACACCGCCAGAGGCGGACATCGAGGGGTTAGGGGAATGAAAAAATCGTCTGCGCAGGGCTCCGAAGACCCGATCCTGCAATGGGTCACCTTCCGTCTGGACAATGAGTCCTATGGCATCAACGTCATGCAGGTGCAGGAGGTGCTGCGCTACACCGAGATCGCCCCGGTGCCCGGTGCGCCGAGCTACGTGCTGGGCATCATCAACCTGCGCGGCAACGTGGTCACGGTCATCGACACGCGCCAGCGCTTTGGCCTGATGCCAACCGAGGTCACCGACAATACCCGCATCGTCATCATCGAGGCCGACAAGCAAGTGGTCGGCATTCTGGTCGACAGCGTCGCCGAGGTCGTCTACTTGCGCCAGTCCGAGATCGAAACCGCGCCGAACGTCGGCAACGACGAATCGGCCAAGTTCATCCAGGGCGTGTGCAACAAGAACGGCGAACTGCTGATTCTGGTCGAGCTGGACAAGATGATGACCGAAGAAGAGTGGTCCGAGCTGGAGAACATCTGAGTTGATCTTCGAGGTGGCGGTGCTTCTGCTGGCGTTGCTGTGGGCGCTGAGCCTGTGGTGGTTCCTCAATTACAGCAAGCGTCAGCGGCAACTGATGGCCGAACAGGCGCTGGGCGATGCCATTCGCGATCAGCGCATCAAGGACCTGGCCAAACGTCTGGATGATTACCAGAACGGCACGGTGCAGATGGGCGAGGCGCTGTTCGAGTTGCGCAAGGTAGTGGCACCGCTGCCAGACAAACTGCAACAGCTCGAACAGCGTGACCCCAGTAACGTCACCTACAGCCAGGCGGCCAAGCTGGTGGGCATGGGCGCCAGTGTCGAGGAACTGACCCAGACGTGTGGTCTGACCCAGGCTGAGGCGCAGTTGATGAGCAAGCTGCACCGTAGCAGCTGACATCGAGCGTAGATCTGGCCAGCCCTCTCAGCAGGGCTGGCCAGGCACTTGCCTCAGTTGAAGCTCCAGGAGTTCAGGTGGCCGATTTCGGCGATATGCACCAGGGGCAGATGCGTATTCCTGAAGGCGACGAATCCTGAGTCGATGTGCGTGTTGGTGTTGATCACCGGCATCAAGTACAGCTTGAACAGCTGCCGTAGCACGCGCAGCTCCGGCCTCAGTTGATCGATGACATCGTTGAGCAAGGCAGGTCCTGCAAGACGGCTTTGTTGCGCCGCGAAACGGTGATAGCCCTGAGGATCATCCAGAGGGTCTGGCCTGACATGGTAAGCGTCAGGTGTCGCCTGGTAGCGACTGTGCATTTCCTCGGAGATTGCCCGCAGCGTGGGGTTGCCGGGATGGCTTCCGATCATGCTGGTGTTGTACTGGCAGTGCATTCTCAGGCGTTGGTTCTGTACCGGAGGATGCAGCAGCAGGCCGTCTGGGGTGGTGCGCAGCTCGACGTCGTCGATGGCTGCTGCCTCAGAGCCTTCGCCGGTGCTCTGTCGAACGCTCAGTAGCTGGTCGTCAACGTCCATATACAGTCCCCCTTCACTGTGCAGCATCGGGTAGCGCAGCACATCGCTGGCGGCCGCATAGTTGCGTGCCACCCCACCATTACCGTCCAGTGCAGCCTGGTAGTGCGCGTAGTTCTCACCCTGCTGGAACTGGGTGAAGAATGCCTGCTGCTCAAGCGGCAGCACTTCGATGCCCGGCGCCTTGGCGCTCAGTTGTGCCAGGTTGTGCGCGTAACTTTCAGCGTTTGCCTCGGAAAGAAACAGTCGGTAAGCATAGGTGCTTTCCTGCAAGCGTTCGGCATTCTTGGCGAGCGTGTCGAGTACCGCGTCTGGCAGGTGCTTGTCGCCCACCCACAGCGAAAGGATCTGTTTGGGGATGGCCTGGGCATCGGCTGGCAGTGCTGCGGGAAGTGGCAGCGGCATCGGCAAGTCGACGCCCAGGGCCAGGAGCGAGGCACGTCGACTGGCATCGCTGGCACTGCCTGGCGTCTGCGCGGGGCGTACTGTGTAATCGCCAGGCGTAGGCTCGTAGAGCGTCGGTTGCACGTCGTTGAGCTGCGACATATCAATGAAACGGTCTGCGTCCAGGTCGTAGACCAGCTCAAGCTCCTTAATGACCCCCGGATGATGCTCGTAGTAGCCGGTAAGGCTGTCGGCGTTGCTGTTGAAGGTGGCATGGCGAAATACCGACTGCGCCACTTCGGGATCGGCACCCGGCAAAGGCTCGATGCGCGCCGGAAGATTGAAATAGGGCGCGACATCGATCGGCGGCAAGTGCGGCGGGCTCAGCGGACTGAGCGGATAGCCCCATTGGCCGTTGATGTCGCGGGGGAGCACGAAGCCATCCTGCCAGGTCTGGAAGACCGACTCGGCTTTATTCAGCGCGCTTCCCACCAGCGGAACCGCGTTGAACAGCCCGTAGCTGATGTCACTGACGCCTTCGAGCTGGCGCTGCAAGGTCTTGCCGTTGATCGCCTCATCCAGGCCGATGCCTAGCTGCACGATGCCCCCGAGCGCCAGCACAGGGGCCAGGCCAGGCACCACGAAGCTCAGTGGCAAGGCCAGATTGAGCGTGGTGTTGAGGTAGTCGCGCCATTTGCGCTCGTTGATCTCGGCCTGGCTGGTGATCAGCCACTGCGCGTCATCGAGGCCGCGCTGACGCTGGCGTTCGGCCAGTGCCTGGAACAGATCGCCGCGCAGCCGCGGGTTGTACTTGCCGGGGCGATAATTGACGTAAGTACGCGGCGGCCAGGTTCCATCATCGTTGAAGGGGCCATGTTCCGGTGGCAACTGATGCCGTTCGGGGTAGGCGCCGAGGCCCTCCAAGGCGGTGTCCAGGCCGCTGAAGTCGACGCCCTGCGGCCGGTCGGCGAGGCGAAAGTGCTGCTTGAGTCGTTCGCGCCGCGCCGGGTCGCGGCACTGCACGCCAACCCAGTCCTTCATCTGCGCTTCGCTGGCGAACTCCAGCAGTGGCGAACTGTTGCCCGGCAGGTACAGCACGGTCAGGTCGCTGGCCGATTCATTCAGGTAAAGCAGGTCGGTAGCGGCATAGCCGTAAATGTTCAAGGTACTCAGGCGCAAGCCACGTTTGCGCGGCATCAGCCCGGCGGCGCGCCAGACAATGCGCCTGGCTGCTTCGCTGAGGCTGCCTTCGCCCACCTGCTTGTTGCAGGCCGCCACCAGGCTGAGCTTGCAGCTCAGGCGATGCTCGGCGAGGTGCTCGTTCCAGTAGCGCTCGTGCATCTCTAGAAAACGCTGGTGAAAATCCAGTTGTTGCAGATAGCTCTGCAGTGTCTCGGCGGGCACGTCGAGGCGAGTGCTGTCGTCGTAGCGTGGCGGCTCGGTACGGCGGAACAGACCGTTGAAGACCTGATACCAGGCACTGTTGTCGGTCGAGGGCTGTGGCGGCAATTGCTCGACCTGTTCGATGGTACTGCCGCTCGGCCATTCTCCGGCCCAGGGCCTTTCGATCAACGCGGCGAAAATATCGTTGCTCGATTCGCCTTGCCAATTGCTCAGCACGGCTTGCGTCAGGCTCATGCGCTGCACGATCTGCGCTTGATAATGCCCGGGTTGGTGCGGGTGCAGGTGCACAGTGACCACTTCGACCTGTTCCGGCGGCAGGTGCACGCCGTGTTGCGCCAGCCATACCCCCATGGCCTGGCTGGCGGCGCGGTCCGGACGCGGCAGGTTCGCAAGGTGATCGCGAACGTACTGGATGCCGGCGGTGTTGATGCGATTGGCGTTCATGGCAACTCCGATGCTGAAGGAAAGGCCTCAGCATCGGCGCGTCGCGGCACCCACAGACGGTACATAGGCAGCGCCTGACAACGCTTATTGATGCTGCCAGCTGCGCCCGCTGCCGATCGACGCGACTTGATTGAGCGGCACGTGCTCACGCAGTACCGTCAGAAATTGACTGAGGTCGAGCGTGGCATGCAGATCGTGCACTGGCGAGACCATCAGGTTGCACAGCTCGCGCAGTTGCCGCAGCCAGGGCAGGCGCTGGTCGATGACATCATTGAGCACGGCCGGGCCGGTGAGCTGGCTGAGCTGGCGCGCATAAGCTTCGAACGCTTCGGGTTGCAGCAGGGCGTCTGGGCGGCTCTGATAGAACGTGCGCTGCAGTTGGTAGCGGGCCACGACTTCATCGGACAACGCATCCAGGGTCGGGTTGCCGGGGTGGCTGCCGATCAGACTGTTGTTGAACTTGATATACAGGCCCATCTGGTCGTTGGATACCGGCGGCGCCAGCAGCAGGCCGTCAGCCGTGGTACTGAGCTCGATTCGGTTCAAAGGCAGCGAACTTGGTTGTGCCGTATTGGGAAGCAGCATCAGATCGTCGGCATCCAGGTAAAGCCCACCGTAATGCGCCAGCAGGCGGTAGCGCAGGATGTCGCAAGCCGAAGCGAAATTGCTCACCGAGCCGGGCGCCGTGCCTAGCGCCGCCTGGTACTGGGGGTAGTAGGGCGACTCGACGAAGTCGTGGAAGAACGGCTGTTCTTCCAGCTTGAGCACTTCCAGCGACGGCGCTCGGGTCCGCAGCAGGGTGAGGTTGTCCTGGTAGACGATCAGATCTTGTTGCGACAACAGCAGTCGGTAGTGGTATTCGCTGTGTTCCAAGGCTCGGGCATTGTGGATCAGCGCTTCTAGATAAGGGTTGGTCAAAAGGCGGTCACCCACCCAGAGACTGCTGACCAGGCGCGGAATCGGCGTGCGGGGCAGGGCGGCATAGGAGCTGAAGTCGATGGGTAGATCGACTTCGATACCCAGGCTGCGCAGCCGCGCCATGCGTCCCTGGTCGGTGACGGGGCGGTCTGGATCGTCGCGCCTGACCAGTACCTGGGGGTCGTCGTGGGACGGTATCCAGCGCTGCCCGTCAGCCTCGCCAGCTTGCCGTTGGCGCACGAAGCTGTCACTGCCCAGTTCGTATTCCACCCATTCATTGACGATGCCGTCTTCGGTCAGCAGACGAGCGGAAAAACAGTGCAGCAGCCCGGAATCGATTCGCCTGATTACCGCCTGCTCTACGGCCTCGGGGGCCGGCGATTCACGGAAGGCGACCTGCGCCGGTTGAAGTTCCAACGCATCGAGCACGGGTGCTGCGCCAACCCGCTCGCCCAGCAGGCTGTCGAGGCGGCCGCTGGAGAAAAAACCTGGGTGGCGGAAGCGAAACACCGCGTTCGCCAGCCTGATGCCGTTGCCCGCCAGAGGCGCAGCGTTCAATAGCCCGAACACTCCTAGCTGCACGCCCGCGGCCTGCTCTTCGGCATCGCGCCCGTGCAACAGCTTGTCCATGCCCAAGGCGAACTGCGCAAGTCCGCCGAAGGCCAGCAACGGCGTCAGCACCGGTAGCACCATCGCCACCGGCGCCAGCATGCCCAGGGCGATGTTCAGGTAGTTGGTCCAGTTGGCCTTGTCGATCTGGTGATTGCTGATGATCTGGCTGTCGGCGTCGGCGTAGGAGCGCTTCTGCCGCAGGCGCGCGAGGTGGGCGAACAGGTCGCCACTGAGGGGCGGGCTGTAACGCTCGGCACGGTAGTCGACGATTTCCTCCGGATGCCAGGTGCCGCTGGTGGTGAAGCCTGGACGTTGGGTCGAAAGCCGATAAGCCTTGGGGTAGACGCCCAGCCCCTTGAGTGCGGTGCGCGCCCCACTGAATTCCAGGCCATCTGGCCAGTCGGCCGGGCTGAAACAGTGCAGCAGCGCTTTACGTTTGGCCGAATCGCGACACTGCTCGGCGAACCAGCGCTGCATGCTCGAACGGTCGATGAATTCGTGGAACGGATAGCTGTTACCGGGGATGTAGAGCAGCGTCAGCCCCGTGTGCGTGTTATGCAGGCACAGAATCGAGCTGCTGGCATAGCCGTAGACGTTGAGCATCGAGACGCGCAACGGCGCATGGGAAGGTGGCAGCAGACCCGCCGCCTGCCACGCCAGTTGCCGGCCAGGCTCGCTGAGGCTGGCATGGCTGACCTGGCGATTGCAGGCAGCGATGAAGTTGATCTTCAACGCACGGCGATACAAGTCGAGGCTGGAGCGCCAGTATTTGTCCAGCAGGGCTTTGTACGCCGTGTGGAAGTGCAGGCTCCAGATGAACCCCTGGAAATCCTCGGCGCGGATCGTCAGGCGGGTATGGGGGCCAAATTCAGCAGGTTCTGTTTGCCGGTACAGGCCATTGAACACCAGGTGATCGGAGGCATTGGAAAAAACCTGATGGGTTTCCAGGCGCTCGACCAGGCGCAGCGTCCCGCTAGGGGCCAAGCCAGCCCAGTCGCCATAATGAAACCCGCCATAGCCTGCCGCAGTCTCGCCTTGCCAGTTGCACAGCAACGCCTCGACCAGGTTCATTTTCTGCGTGATCACGGCATTTTCGCGAAAATGCGTGCGCCCTTCGCCCAAAGGCTCGAGCTGGTAATGGAAGGTCACCACATCGATATTCAGCGGTGAGTCTTCGATATCTCGCTCGGCCAGCCATTGGCGCAGGGCGTTGAGCGCCAGGCTGTCAGGACGGGGGAAGTCGCGCAGCGCGGCGCTGACCAGTGGCAGGTTTTCGGCGGGGATGGCTTGCATGGCAAAACCTCAGTGGATGCAAAGCCGCCACCTTGGTCAATGCCCGTCTGCGCGGGTGTTACATAGTGCCCGGTGGCAAGGCCAGCGGCGCTGGCGTGACGTCGCGCTGACGTGGGCTGCCATCGAAGCCTGCAGGCACTTTACCGCGCAGTTGCCAGGCGAAGGCGATGATCTCGGCGATGGTCAGATACAGCGCCTCGGGAATCTGCTCGCCCAGTTCCAGACGCGCCAGCAGGCGCACCAGCTCGGCGTTTTCGTAGATGGGGATTTCGTGCTGGCGGGCGAGGGCAAGGATGGCTTCGGCCAATTCGTCGTCACCCTTGGCGCTGAGGGTCGGCGCCTGTTCGCCGTCGTAACTCAGGGCTATGGCCTGGCGCGGTGTACTGTTCATGCGTTTTCGTCTACCCAGCGCTGTTCGAGGCGTGTGCGCGGCCCCAGGGGAGGGGTACCCGGATGGGACGCCAGTTCGCCAACCTGCAGGCCACGGTCGAGCAAGCGCTCGCGCAGGGCGTCGAGCTGGCTGTCGAGCAACTGCGCGGTGGCCGGGCGCTCGGCCCACAGTTGCCCGGACAGCTGGCCCTGGCTCAGTTGTGCCAGCACCTGCAAAGGTCCCAGTGGGTGCAGGTCGAAAGCCAGTTCGATGCGCCACAACGGTTCGGGGGTTTCCCGCGCAGCGGGTGCGCGTTCACTGTCGGGCTCGCTGGCGTCCTGGCGTTGCAGCTTGACCTGTACCGGCACGAATTCCTGGCCACTGCGTAGCGCAAGCTCCGTCTGCCAGGTGGTCTGCAGGTTGCCGTTCTGATCGATGCCGCTCTGCTGCAGGCTGCCGAGCTGGTGGCTTTGCAGGCGGGCGATGGCAGCGGCAGCCAGGCGCAGCAACTGTTGCACGTCACCTTCACCGGCCAGCCCCTGCAACAGCCGTGCTGGCAGCGGGAAGCCACCTGAGGGGTTGCGTGGCGCAGCATTGCCAAGCATGCCCAGGGCGGCGCGAGCCAGCCCTGGCAGGGCGGGCAGGGTGGCGGCCAGGGCACTGGACGCCGGATTGAACGGGGCGTTGCCGGTGGCCAGGCTGGTGTGCCCGACCAGCTGCAGCAGGTTCGCCTTGAGGTCGGTGGCCACCGGTTGCCCGGCAATCAGGCGCGCTTCGAAGAAGCTGCCGCTGTTGCTCAACGCCTGGGCCACGGCCTTGGCGTCACCGAGCTGGCGGATATCCGGCAGGCCGGCCAGCAAACGTTCGGCGGCGCTGCGCAGTTCACTGCTGGTGGTGTCGCTCGGCAGGCGCAGCAGCGCATCGAGCACGCCCGTGAGGCTGGCTTGTCGACCTTGCTGGCTGAGCAGTTGCTGGGTAACCGCAAGTTGTTCCTGGCGACCGCTGAGCGGCACGAAGCGCAGCGACTGGTCGCCTTCGACGCGTGCACTCAACAGGCTGCCCACGGCCAGTGGACGCGGGCTGTCGATACTCAGCGTGGCGCCGGCCTGGGGAGTGTTGAGCAGGCTCACCAGCGAGCGGTAGACGGCGGCCTGACCGGCGACCTGGGGCAGTGCCTGGGTGGTCAGCACCTTGCCTTGCAGCAGGGTGCCCGGGGGGGTATCACGGCTGTCCAGGCGGGTCAGCGCAGCCAGCTTGTCGCTGCCCAGGGATTGGCTGAGCAACGCCAACTGGCTGCTGTAGGGTTGGCTCACGGTCACCTGGCTACCAGGTGGCAATGGCTGGCTGGCGGTGGCCTGCACGTTGGCCTGATTGCCATTGGCCAGGGTCAGGCGCAGCAGCATCTGGAAGTCCTGCCCGGCCTGGCGCACGCTCAGCACATCGGCCTGGGCGGTGGTGCCCGGGGGCAGCAGCTCACCCTGGGGCTGGGTCAGGCGCAGCACCTCGCCGCTGGCGGCGGGCTTGGCGCCAGCGGCGCCGGACGGCAACAAAGGCGCAAGACTATTGATTTCGGTCATGATTGTATACAACCTGTTGAGCCAAGCCCTCTTGGCCTCGGCACCGTACATGTATAATGCCGGCCGTTGCGCGCTCCGCCCGACGTCTGTCGCTGCCAGTGTAACGGCAGCCGGTGCGACGACTTGAGCCGGCATCGACGGCCTGGAATCGACCCCGACGCTGCAACGCGCGATGCGACACACCTTGTACAGCATAAGGCGAAACCGTGACCTTTCATCTCCAGGCCCTTGGCCTTGCCTGCGAACGCGACTGGCGTCTGCTGTTCGAGGGCCTCGATCTCGACCTGCGCCCCGGCGACATGCTGCAGGTCAGCGGGCCCAACGGCAGTGGCAAGACTAGCCTGCTGCGTGTGCTGGCCGGGCTCATGCAACCCACCGCCGGGCAACTGCTGCTCGATGGCGCACCGCTGGCCGAGCGCCGCCAGGCCCTGGCCGAGCTGTTGCTGTGGATCGGCCACAGCGCCGGTATCAAGGATCTGCTCACCGCCGAGGAAAACCTTGCCTGGCTGTGCGCCCTGCATCGGCCGGTCAGCGCCACTGCCATCGGCCAGGCGTTGGCGGCGATGGGTCTGCGCGGTTTCGAAGACGTGCCGTGTCATACCCTCTCGGCCGGCCAGCAACGTCGTGTGGCGCTGGCTCGCCTGTACCTGGACGGTTCCCCGCTGTGGATTCTCGACGAGCCCTTCACTGCGCTCGACAAACACGGCGTGGCGCAACTCGAAGCGCACCTGGCTGCGCATTGCCAGCAGGGCGGTGCGGTGGTACTCACCACCCACCACAGTCTCGCGCTGCGACCGTCGGGGTATCGCGAACTGAATCTGGGGCAATGGGCCGCATGAGTGTCTTCAGCCTGTTGCTGCGCCGTGAAGCACGCCTGCTGTGTCGGCGTCCGTCGGAGCTGCTCAACCCCTTGGTGTTCTTCGCCATCGTGGTCGCGATGTTCCCCCTGGCGGTCGGTCCGGAAACCCAGTTGTTGCAAACCCTTTCACCGGGCCTGGTGTGGGTCGCCGCGCTGTTGGCCGTTCTGCTGTCGCTGGACGGCCTGTTTCGCAGCGATTTCGAGGACGGCTCGCTGGAACAGTGGCTGCTCTCGGCACAGCCGCTGCCGCTGCTGGTGCTGGCCAAGGTGTTGGCGCACTGGATCTTTTCCGGGCTGGCACTGGTATTGTTGGCGCCGCTGCTGGGACTGATGCTCGGCCTGCCGGCGCGCTGCCTGCCGGTGCTGCTGGTTTCACTGCTGCTGGGCACGCCGGTACTGAGCCTGCTGGGCGCGGTCGGCGCGGCATTGACGGTGGGGCTCAAGCGCGGCGGGCTGCTGCTGGCGCTGCTGATTCTGCCGCTATATGTACCGGTATTGATCCTGGGCAGTGGCGCCTTGCAGGCATCGTTGCAAGCTATGCCGGCTACCGGATATTTGCTCTGGCTCGCCAGCCTGGCGGCCCTGAGCGTGACCCTGGCGCCCTTTGCGATTGCCGCCGGGCTGAAGATCAGCGTCGGTGAATAACGAGTACCGGGCCTGCGAGCCCGGCATAAGCCTGGATACACCGTGATGAAGACACGCTGGACATGGTTCCACAAACTCGGCTCGCCGAAATGGTTCTACGCCATCAGCGGCCGCCTGCTGCCGGTGCTGTCCATCGCCGCCGGTCTGTTGTTGCTGGTCGGCATGGTCTGGGGGCTGGCCTTCGCCCCGCAGGATTACCAGCAGGGCAACAGCTTTCGCATCATCTACATCCACGTGCCGGCCGCCATGCTGGCCCAGTCGTGCTATGTGATGCTGGCCGTGGCCGGAGTAGTGGGGCTGGTGTGGAAGATGAAACTGGCCGACGTCGCGCTGCAATGCGCCGCGCCCATCGGTGCCTGGATGACCGCCCTGGCGCTGGTCACCGGCGCGGTGTGGGGCAAGCCCACCTGGGGCAGTTGGTGGGTCTGGGATGCGCGACTTACGTCGATGCTGATCCTGCTGTTTCTGTACTTCGGCATCATTGCCCTGGGCCAGGCGATCAGCAATCGTGACAGCTCGGCCAAGGCCTGTGCGGTGTTGGCGATCGTCGGTGTAGTGAACATTCCGATCATCAAGTATTCGGTGGAGTGGTGGAACACCCTGCACCAGGGCGCGACCTTCACCCTCACCGAAAAGCCGGCCATGCCGGCGGAAATGTGGCTGCCGCTGTTGCTGACCGCGCTGGGCTTCTACTGCTTCTTCGGCGCGGTGTTGCTGGCGCGGATGCGCCTGGAAGTGTTGCGGCGCGAGGCGCGCGCCAGTTGGGTCAAGGACGAGGTACTGAAAAACCTGGGTCGAGGGGCACGGCGATGAACTTCGCATCCTTGAGCGACTTTTTCGCCATGGGTCACCATGGCCTGTATGTGTGGTCGGCCTATGGCGTGTGCCTGCTGGTGCTGGCCGTGAACGTCGCAGCGCCCGTGCTGGCCCGGCGTCGTTACCTGCAAGAAGAGGCGCGTCGTCTGCGCCGGGAGAGCAAGTCGTGAATCCGCAGCGCAAGAAACGCCTGTTCATCATCCTCGGTCTGCTGGCCGGGTTCGGCCTGGCCGTAGGCCTGGCCCTGAGCGCCCTGCAACAGAACATCAACCTGTTCTACACGCCGACGCAGATCGCCAATGGCGAGGCGCCGCAGGATACCCGCATTCGCGCCGGGGGCATGGTCGAGCAGGGCTCGCTACAGCGCTCGGGTGATTCGCTCGACGTGCGTTTCGTGGTCACCGATTTCAACAAGTCGGTGCCGATCACCTACCGCGGCATCCTCCCTGACCTGTTCCGCGAGGGGCAGGGCATCGTCGCCCTGGGCAAGCTCAACGCCGAAGGCGTGGTGGTGGCCGACGAGGTGCTGGCCAAGCATGACGAGAAGTACATGCCGCCTGAAGTCACCAAGGCCCTCAAGGAAAACGGCCAGGCCGCCGCCACGCAGGCCCGCCCATGAACGCCGCTCTGCTGGTGCCTGAACTGGGTCAGTTGGCGATGATCCTGGCGATCTGCTTCGCGCTGGTGCAGGCCGTCGTTCCTCTGGTCGGCGCCTGGCGCGGCGACAGCCTGTGGATGAGCCTGGCGCGCCCGGCAGCCTGGGGGCAGTTCGCTTTCCTGGCCTTCGCCTTCGCGTGTCTGACCCATGCCTTCATGACCGACAACTTCTCGGTGGCGTATGTCGCCAGCAACTCCAACAGCGCCTTGCCCTGGTACTACAAGTTCAGCGCAGTGTGGGGCGCCCACGAGGGGTCGCTGCTGCTCTGGGCGCTGATCCTCGGCGGCTGGACCTTCGCCGTGTCGGTGTGTTCGCGGCAATTGCCGCAGGTCATGCTGGCGCGGGTGCTGGCGGTCATGGGCCTGATCAGCGTGGGCTTTCTGAGTTTTCTCATCGTCACCTCCAATCCATTCCAGCGCCTGTTACCCCAGGTGCCGACCGATGGCCGTGATCTCAACCCGTTGCTGCAGGACATCGGCCTGATCGTCCACCCACCGATGCTGTACATGGGCTATGTCGGCTTCTCGGTGGCCTTCGCTTTCGCCATCGCCGCGCTGCTCGGCGGCCGTCTCGACGCGGCCTGGGCGCGTTGGTCCCGTCCGTGGACCCTGGTCGCCTGGGCCTTTCTCGGCGTTGGCATCACCCTGGGTTCGTGGTGGGCCTACTACGAACTGGGCTGGGGCGGCTGGTGGTTCTGGGATCCGGTGGAAAACGCCTCGTTCATGCCGTGGCTGGTCGGCACTGCGCTGATCCATTCCCTGGCCGTGACAGAAAAGCGCGGGGTGTTCAAGAGCTGGACGGTGCTGCTGGCGATCGCCGCGTTTTCCCTCAGCCTGCTCGGCACGTTCCTGGTGCGTTCGGGCGTGCTGACCTCGGTACACGCATTCGCTGCCGACCCGTCGCGCGGCGTGTTCATCCTGATCTTCCTGTTGTTCGTGGTGGGTGGCTCACTGACGCTGTTCGCCCTGCGCGCACCGGTGGTCAAGAGCCAGGTGGGCTTTGCCCTGTGGTCGCGGGAAACCCTGTTGCTGGCCAACAACCTGGTGCTGGTGGTGGCCGCGTCGATGATTCTGCTCGGCACCCTCTACCCCCTGGTGCTCGATGCGCTGACCGGGGCCAAGCTGTCGGTCGGCCCACCGTATTTCGATGCACTGTTCCTGCCTTTGATGGCCTTGCTGATGCTGGTGCTGGGCGTCGGCGTGCTGGTGCGCTGGAAAGACACCCCCGGGCAATGGCTGGTGAGCATGATCACCCCGGTGCTGATCGCCACGGCTCTGGCCGCCCCCCTGGCCGGTTGGCTGGTGGACGATTTCGACTGGCCGGTGCTGAGCACCTTCGCCCTCGGCGCCTGGGTGGTATTCGGTGGTCTGCGCGACCTGCTCGACAAGACCCGCCACAAAGGTTTGCTAAAAGGCATGGCCGGGCTGAGTCGCAGTTACTGGGGCATGCAGGTGGCGCACCTGGGCCTGGTGGTGTGTGCCCTGGGCGTGGTGCTGTCGAGCAACAACAGCGCCGAGCGCGACCTGCGCATGGCCCCCGGCGATACCGTCGAGCTCGCCGGCTATCAGTTCCTGTTCGAAGGCGCTCGGCATTTCGAAGGCCCCAATTTCATTTCCGACAAAGGCACGCTGCGGGTGTCCCGTGGCGGTCGCGAGGTGGCGGTGCTGCACCCCGAGAAACGCCTGTACACCGTGCAGCAGTCGATGATGACCGAGGCTGGCATCGATGCAGGCTTTACCCGCGACCTCTACGTCGCCCTCGGCGAGCCGCTGGAGAACGGCGCCTGGGCGGTGCGCGTACACGTCAAACCCTATGTCCGCTGGATCTGGCTGGGTGGTCTGCTGACCGGCCTGGGTGGGGTGCTGGCGGCGCTCGACCGACGCTACCGCGTCAAGATCAAGACCCGGGTGCGCGAAGCCCTGGGCATGGCCGGAGCTGCTGCATGAAACGTTGGATGATGGTGCTGCCGTTGGCGGCGTTCCTGCTGCTGGCGGTGTTCCTGTACAAAGGGCTGTTCCTCAAGCCCGACGAACTGCCCTCGGCGATGATCGGCAAGCCGTTCCCGAGCTTTTCCCTGCAATCGGTGCAGGGCGAGCGCACCCTGACCGAGCGCGACCTGCTCGGCAAACCGGCCCTGGTCAACGTCTGGGGCACCTGGTGCCCTTCGTGCAAGGTCGAGCATCCGTACCTGAACCAGCTCGCCGAGCAGGGCGTGGTGATTCATGGCATCAACTACAAGGACGACAACCCCGCGGCGCTGAAGTGGCTGGTGGAGTTCCACAACCCCTACCAGCTGAACATCGATGACGCCCAGGGCACTTTGGGTGTGGACCTGGGCGTCTATGGCGCGCCCGAGACGTTCCTGATCGATGCCAAGGGCGTCATTCGCTACAAGCATGTGGGTGTGGTCGACGCGACGGTCTGGCGTGAACAGCTGGCCCCGCGCTATCAGAGCTTGCTTGACGAGGGGCGGCCATGAGGGGCTGGATCACTGCACTGTTGCTCGGTATCACGCTGGCGGGCGCTGCTCAGGCGGCCATCGACACCTACCAGTTCCGTGACCAGGCCGAGCGTGAGCGCTACCAGCAACTGACCAAGGAGCTGCGCTGCCCCAAATGCCAGAACCAGGACATCGCCGACTCCAACGCGCCGATTGCCGCCGATCTGCGTAGAGAGATTTTCCGCATGCTCGGCGAGGGAAAGGACAACCAGCAGATCGTCGACTTCATGGTCGACCGCTATGGCGACTTCGTCCGCTACAAGCCCGCCCTGACCTCCCGTACCTGGCTGCTGTGGTTCGGCCCCGGCCTGTTGTTGGCGGGCGGGCTGGTGGTGCTGGCGGTGATCGTGCGGCGCCGACGCGGCGCGAGCTCGAGCGCTGCTGACCATCTTTCACCGGCCGAGCGCGAGCGTCTGGCCCATCTGCTGAAAAAAGATCATCCCCATGACTGAATTCTGTCTTGGCGCCGGCCTGCTGCTGCTCGCAGCGTTCGGCGTGTTGTTGTTGCCCATCCTGCGCGGCCGTCGTCAGCAGCGGGAGCAGGACCGGACCGCGCTCAACGTGGCCTTGTATCAGGAGCGTGTGGCGGAGCTCAGTGCCCAGGCCGAGCGGGGTGTGCTCGACTCGGCGCAGCTCGAACGGGGCTGTACCGAAGCCGCTCGCGAGCTGCTGGCCGATACCGAGCAGGCCGAGCCGACGCGCCAGCGCTCGCTGGGTATCACCATTCCACTGTTGCTGGCGGTGGCGATGCCGTTGCTGGCCCTGGGGCTGTACTGGCATTTCGGTGCGGCTGAACAGGTCAAGCTGACCCAGGAGTTCGCCGAGCCGCCGGCATCGCTGGCGGAAATGACCACCCGTCTGGAGCGCGCCGTCGAGGCCCAGCCCGATTCGGCCGAAAGCCTGTATTTCCTTGGCCGCGCCTACATGGCAGAGCAGCGTCCGAACAATGCCGCCAAGGCTTTCGAGCGCGCTGTGGCACTTGCCGGGCGCCAGCCCGAGCTGCTCGGGCAGTGGGCACAGGCGCAATATTTCGCCAACGACAAACGCTGGAGCCCGCAGCTACAGGCACTGGCTGATGAGGCGCTCAAGGCCGACCCCAATGAAGTGACCAGCCTGGGCTTGCTGGGCATCGCCGCCTTCGAGGGCGAGCGCTTCAACGATGCGATCGCCTACTGGCAGCGTCTGCTGGCACAGCTGCCGGCTGGCGACAGCTCACGTGCCGCCTTGCAAGGCGGTATCGACCGGGCGGCGGACAAGCTGCGTGCGGCGGGCGGACAGCCGACCGCGGCGGTACAGCTCAAGGTGCGCGTCGAACTGGCGCCCGCGCTGCAAGGCAAGGTCAAGCCTGACGACAGCGTGTTCATCTTCGCCCGCGCCAGCAGTGGTCCGGGGATGCCGCTTGCCGCCAAGCGGGTGACGGTCGCGCAATTGCCGGTCGAGGTCGAACTGAGCGATGCCGATGCGATGATGGCGCAGATGAAACTGTCCGATGCCGGGCAAGTCGAACTGGTAGCCCGCATCTCCCGCAGCGGGCAGCCAACTCAGGGTGAGTGGATCGGGCAGAGCGCGCCGCTGGCGACCTCGACCCAGGCTGCTCAGCACCTGATCATCGATCGCCCAGATTCTAGAGAGACCGCGCCATGAACAGCTTCGCCCGCCTGACCGTGATCGCCCTGGCTCTGGGGCTGGGAGCCTGTACCGGCCATCGCCCGGTGGAGCAGCCCGCACCGCCCATCGAAACCGCGCCACCCCCCAAGGGGCCAGTGGTCACACCGCTACCCGGACCAAAACCCGGCGGGCCAAAGGCTAACCAGCCGGCAGCGGCGCCCAAACCCATGCCGCGCACCTCTGCCAGTTTCGCGCCGCCACCGGGTGGCGCCAGTCACTGGGACCCGAAGATGGGCGTCTACGTACTCGACAAGCAGCCCAATACCTTCTACCGCCAGCGCACCTACTACCGCTGGAACAACGGCTGGAGCTGGTCGGTCAACCCGGAAGGGCCCTGGCAGGAAACCGACAGCAGTGGCGTGCCGGGTGGACTGGGCAGGGCGTTTGCACAGTAGGGGAGCACACAGGCGCTGGCCACCTGAACCATGGCCGCCGTCCGGCGGCCCATTCCTTGAGTCAGATGCCCATCAAGGCACTTGTGCGGTGCTGCCAGCCAGCTTTGGTTGCCGGTAGACGTCCAGCAGAACCTGATCAAGGATTGATGCGGCGCCCCAAGGCTTTGGATCGTTGAGAATCGCCGAGACGGCCCAGGTGTTGCCGTTGCTGTCGCGGGTGAAGCCGGCAATGGCGCGCACCGTGTTCAAGGTGCCGGTCTTGATGTGGCCCTCACCGCGCAGAGCCGTTCCTTTCAGGCGTTTGCGCATGGTCCCGTCCATGCCCACCAGCGGCATGGAGCTGATGAACTCGGCAGCGTACGGACTTTTCCAGGCGGCCTGTAGCAGCATGGCCATTTCCCGCGTGCTGACACGCTCGGCGCGAGATAGCCCCGAGCCATTTTCCATGACCAGGTGCGGTGAGGTGATGCCTTTCTTGGCCATCCACTGACGGATGACCCGCTGCGCGGCACGGGCATCGTCACCATCGGCGTCGGTACGGAAACGCGCGCCAATGCTCAGGAACAGCTGTTGGGCCATGGTGTTGTTGCTGTACTTGTTGATGTCGCGGATGACTTCCACCAGATCCGGCGAGAAGGCGCGTGCCAGCAGGCGGGCGCTCTTGGGCACACTCTCGATCCGATCGCGGCCGGCAATGGTGCCGCCCAGTTCATTCCAGATGGCACGTACGGCGCCCGCGGCGTAGGTGGGGTGGTCGAGCAGCGAGAGGTAGGTCTGTGAGTTGCAGCCATCGCCCAACTGCCCGCTGACCACCACGCTCATGCCGTCAGCTTGCTGCACCGGGTTGTAGCGCACATCGCCACTGCACTGCTTGGAGGCCACGGCCTTGACCTGATTGTCGATGCGGATGCTGGCGATGGGGGGCTCCACCGATACCGATACCTTGCCGCCGTCGTTGCGCGCGACGAAACGCAGCGCCTTGAGGTTGACCAGGAGCGAGTCGGGCTTGACCAGGAAGGGCTTGTTTTCGTCACCGCCATCGTCATTGAAGGCGGGCAGGTTCGGCTGGACGAAGTGGCTGCGGTCCAGCACCAGGTCGCCGGTGATGGTGCGCACGCCGTTGGCGCGCAGGTCGCGCATCAGCAGCCAGAGTTTTTCCATGTTCAGTTTCGGATCACCGCCACCTTTGAGGTAGAGGTTGCCATTGAGCACACCATTGCTCAGCGCGCCGTCAGTGTAGAACTCGGTTTTCCACTGGTAGGTCGGGCCGAGCAGCTCGAGTGCCGCGTAGGTGGTCACCAGCTTCATGGTCGAGGCTGGGTTGACCGAGACATCGGCGTTGTACACCGTGGCAGCGCCCGGACCGTCGAGCGGCAGCATCACCAGCGACAACGCCGATTCCTGCAGTTTGTTGGTCTTGAGTGCCTGTTGCACCTTGGGCGAGAGACTGGTGTTGACCGGTGCTGCGTGGCTGGAAAACGCCAGCGGCAGCAGCAGACCGGCGAGCAGAAGGGGACGAAGAGATGTGATCATGGGTCGGAAAAACCTGCGCACGGAAGAAATGGGCAGAGGGGCTGTATGAGATGATGGCCCCGTGAAAACAGCGTTGGCATTATGCCCCAAGCGTAGGCCACATGCGTCAGCTTTGAGACAAAAGCGCCGCCGCCCCGCGGAAACTGCTAAAGTGCCGCGCGTAATTACTCAAGAGGATTGTTTCATGGCTACCAACCGTTCCCGTCGACTGCGCAAGAAGCTGTGCGTGGATGAATTCCAGGAGTTGGGTTTCGAGCTGAACCTGGCTTTCAAGGAAGACCTGTCTGACGAAGCCATCGACGCTTTCCTCGACGCTTTCCTGGCTGAGGCCATGGATGCCAATGGTCTGGACTACGTCGGCGGTGATGACTTCGGTCTGGTCTGCCTGGCCGAGCGTGGCTCGGTCAGCGAAGAGCAGCGCGCTGCAGTCGAAGCATGGCTCAAGGCCCGTAGCGAACTGACCAAGGTCGAAGTCAGCCCACTGCTGGACGCCTGGTATCCGGAAAAACCGATCAACTCGGCTTCCTGAACCACGCAAAACGGCCACCCTCGGGTGGCCGTTTCAGTTCTATGCAGTGCTGACCTGCAGTTCTCGTCTCAGCGCTTTTTCCACTCGCCGCATATGACGTGCCAGGCGTTGGCGGTGGTTTCGCAGAGGCTGCACCTGGCGGTGTTGCTGCAGCAGTTCGCACGCCTGCATCAGCGCCCTGGCGTCAAGCATGCGGGCCGCACCCAGGATCTTGTGTGCCTGGTCGGCCAGGGCGTCGGGCGCTTCCTGCGGGTCGATGCGCATCAGCTCATGGAAGTCGTGCTGAAGGCTCGAAAGCAAGGTTTCCAGCAGCCGCCTGCGGTCGGCCTCGCTGTCGCCGACCACCGCTCTCAGACCGCTCAAGTCGAAAGGTCGCGAGTGCCCTGGTTGACGCTGTCCGGCTGCGCTGATCCCGCTCAGGCGCTGGTTGAGCGCTGACAGCGAGATCGGCTTGAGCAGGCAGTCGTCCATCCCGGCATCGATGCATTGCTGGCGCACTTCGGGCTGCGCGTTGGCGGTATAGCCCAGGATCGTGCAGCGTCGATGGCCCTGCAGCTGCTCTTCTGCGCGAAGGATGCGTGCCAGTTGGTAGCCGCTCATGTGCGGCATGTTGCAGTCGAGGATGAGCACATCGAAGTCACCCGCTCGCCATGTGTTGAGCCCCTCGCGACCATTGCTGGCACTTTCATGGCTCAGCCCGAGTTGGTCGAGCTGCTGCGTCATCAGCATCAGGTTGGCCGGATGATCGTCGATCACCAGTACGTGCAGGTGCGGATCGAGCGGTGGCGTCTTTTCTTCACAGATCGCCGGCGGCGCTGGAGGCTCCGCGTGCCGCAGGCTCATCTGCATGCGCACTCGCGTGCCCACGCCCTGCAGGCTCTCCAGGGTCAGGCTGCCGCCCATCATCTCGCACAGGTTCTTGCTGATCACCAGCCCCAGGCCTGTGCCGTTGCGGGCTTCCTGGCTGTTCGGATTGGCTTGCACGAATGGGCTGAACAGGCGCCGGAGCTGGTCTTCACCGATGCCGATGCCGGTGTCGTGGACCTCCAGTTCGAGCATCAGTGAGCCCGCTGTGGCGGTCTCGCACAAGGCTACGCTGATGCGCACCTGCCCTTGTTCGGTGAACTTGATGGCGTTGCTGACCAGGTTGGAGATCACCTGTTTGAACCGCAGCGGGTCTACCCATGCATGGCTGCGCAGGCCGGGCCTTATCACCACTTGGAGCGCCAGACCCTTCTGCCGCGCCAGACCATCGAACACGCGGCCCACCGATTCGACCAGCTCGATGGGGTCGACCACCTCCGGGTTCAGCGAGAGGTGTCCGGATTCGATGCGAACGATGTCGAGAATATCGCCGATCAGACCCAGCAGATCCTTGGCCGACTGGTGGGCGACTTCGATGGCCGGGCGATCGAGCTCGCCGTGATCGGCTCTGCGCAAGGCCAGTTCCAGCATGCCGATCACCGCGTTCATCGGCGTGCGGATCTCGTGGCTTATGGTCGCGAGGAAGGTGCTCTTGGCTCGGTTGGCATCGTCTGCCTGTTGCTTGGCCAGGCGCAGGTCCTGGACCAGTTCTCGGCGGTCACTGATGTCGATCCAGCCGCCGATGATGCCCTGCACCTCGCCGAGCGAGTCGCGGTAAGGCAGTATCCAGTGGTAAAGGGTTTTCTCCTCGTCGTTGAAGCGCATCGGTCGATCGAGAATCAACGGCGTGCCTTGCTCCATGACGGTCTGGTAGTCGCACTGCATCTGCCGCGTGTAGGCGCAGTTGGTCAATGCGCTTTCTTCAAGGCGCATGCCCAGGACGTCATCGGCCTGGGCATTGACCGCTTCCAGGTAGCTTTCGTTGCAGCTTTGCAGGCGCCCCTCGCGATCACGAACGTACATCGGATGCGGCGTGCCGTTGAGCAGCGCGCGCATGAATTCGAGCTGATCGCTCAAGGCTCGCTCGGCCAGACGACGCTGGCCGATCTGCCGACGCAGGCGAGCGTTCCACATCAACGCCAGGACCAGCATGGCGGCGGTAATCAAGACCACCTGAAGAATGATGCGCCGGTACAGTGGCCACTGTGCATCGTCGAACAGGCTATAGCTGCGCCAGCGACTGTGGATCACGCCAAGCTCTTCGGGGGTGATGCTCAGCAGCGCCTTGTCGAGTATCGAAGCCAGTTCCGTCGCACCCGGGGCCGTGGCCATGGCGAAGCTCGCCGGCTCGCTGCCGACGGTCATGCGGATGACCAGGTTGTCGCGGGTGGTGAGCGCATGGTTGGCGTCGATCAGCGTGGTCACGGCGGCGTCCACTGCGCCACTGGCCAGCAGGCCGATGGAATACAACGAGCTCTGTGTCGGCACCAGCACGATCTGCGGATGGCTTGCGCTGAGCTTGCGCTCGATGCTGCCGTGCGCCGCAACGGCTACTCGCTTGCCGGCCAATTGATCGAGCGAGGTAGGCTGGCCGGCGTCGGCACGGGTCACCAGGACGTGTGAGGTTTCCAGGTAAGGGCGGGTGATGCCCAGCCCTTTGCCGATACCTTCGTTGTCTGCGAAGGTGGCGATGACATCGCTGCTACCGTGCACCAGCCCGGCGATCATGTCGTTGATGTCGCCGCCGCGCTGCACCTGAAAGCGCAAGCCGGTGCGCAGGCGGATCAGTTCCAGCAGGTCGGCCGCGATGCCACGCAGGTGGCCGTTGCTGTCGAGAAACGAGAGCGGTGCTGCATTCTCGTTGACTACCACACGCATCACGGGATTGTTGCGCAGCCAGCGCGCTTCGCGTTCTGACAGCTGCAGCTTGCGGTCGGTCAGCAGGTTGTCGCTGCCGGCGCTCCAGCGTCTGGAAATTTCCGTGCGGGTATTGCTGGGCAAGGCATCGAGAATGGTATTGACCAGCTCGAGCAGCAGGGTCTCGTTCTGTCGCATGGCGAAACTGAAGCCGACCATCTCGTGCTTGCCGAAGCTGGCCATGCGCAGGTGGGGGACGTGCCCCTGGTTGATCTGATAGTGCGTTGAAATGGTATCGCCGATGAAGATATCGGCCTGGTCGAACGCTACGGCATTGATCGCCTGCGTGGTCGATTCATAGGTCTGCAGTTGCGCATTGGGGTAGGCGGCGCTGATCTCGGTATTGGGCAGATAGTGGTAGAGCATGCTCAGACGCATGCCCTCCAGGCCCATGTCCAGAGGGCGGGTTTCATCCTCGCGGGTGACCAGCACGGGCTGGTCGACAGCGTAGGGCCTTGAAAGCACCAATCCGGCTTTCGCCGCTTCAAAGCCGTTGGCACTGCCCAGCAGGTCGATTTGTCCGCGCTTGAGCGCCTCGATCGCTGCCTTGCGGTCTGGCAGACGAAGGATCTCCACGGGCAACCCCAAGGCGGTGCTGATCAGCCCCACATAGTCGGCCGTCAGCCCCTGGTACTCGCGACCGCCGATGGTGATGTCGAAGGGAGGATTGTCCGGAGCGGTGGTGCCGACCACCAGCCGCTGGCGGCTGCTGATCCACTGACGCTGCCGTGGGGTCAATGGAATGTCCATGGCCTGGGCACTGGCGCGGCTTAGCAGCAGATAGGTATGCGCATCGAGAGGGCGTGCCTGGGCCTGGCCTGCGAACCAGCAGAGGATCAGGGCCAGCAGCAGACCGGCATGGGCATTCATGGTCGTGCCTCAGACCAACGCATTGCGCTTGGCGATGTCGATCAGCTCGACCAGTGTTTCGACCTGCAGCTTCTGCATCAGTCGCTTCTTGTAGGTACTGACCGTCTTGTTGCTGAGAAACATCCCGCGGGCAATGTCTTTGTTGCTGCGTCCCTGGGCAAAAAGTTGCAATACCATCAACTCACGGTCGTTGATCAGGCGAAACAGTTCAAGGTCACGATTGTCCTGCTGCAAGGTCGTATTGATGGCCTGACTCGGAAAATAGTTGTAACCAGAAAGTACGGCTTTGATCGCACTGAGTAATTCACCAAGATCCTCCTGTTTGCACACATAGCCCGAAGCGCCGGACTGCATGCAGCGCACGGCGAACAGCGCAGGTGATTGCGCCGTGAGCACCAGCACCTTCATGGGTAGGCCCATGCTTTGCAGGCGCGACAGCACCTCAAGGCCATCGAGCTTGGGAATGCTGATGTCGAGGATCACCAGATCGGGTTTGCTCTCGCGAACCATCTGCATGGCGTCGACGCCATTGTCGGATTCACCGACGATCTTGTAGTGCTGGTTCTCCAGCAACATCCGAACAGCCAGACGAATGACCGGATGATCGTCCACAATGAGGATTGAATGCATATCGGCTTTCCATGCGGGAGAAGTGGGCAGCCGGCACCTTAACGTAGTTGATGAGGGTCGCACATGGCGGTTGGGTCAATCAGACGGATATAGGAAATGGCTTACAGTAAAATCGAAGTCTGGCTACGAAGTTTCCCTGAGTATTGAAGTGTCAAGTCGCAGTTGTTTTCTATATATGTAAATTTCGCAGTTACTGTTTATTACTACTGATTGCACTGTAGGATGATTCCTAGTGCACTGCGCGGCGACATAGCGACGCAGTGCATACCGATCACACCGGGCTGGAGCGCCCGGTCATTTCGCAGGCCATCTCGCTGGCGTAGCTGTCGGTCATGCCGGCGATGAAGTCGATCATGCGTAAAAAGGCGCTGTGCAGCGAGCCATTGGGGTCGGGGGCATGATTGCCCAGCAGGTCGAGCACGCGCCGGCTCTTGAACGACGGCGTGCGTCCGCCCTGTTGCTCGAGCGCCGCCAGGCAGAAGGCGTTGAGGAGTATTTCCAGGGTGGTATAAGCGCCGATTTCATGCAGGGTCTTGCGCTTGTCCTGGAAGATCTTCTTGCGCGCCATGTCCTTGGCCTGCAGCACGCAACGCTGGGCCGGACCGTGCATATGCTCGACCAGGTCGCCTGTCAGCTCGCCACGCAGCAGAGCAGGCTGTTGCTCGACGAACGCCTCGGCGGCGGCGTTGGTCAGGTGCTCGATGGCCTTGCCGCGCAGGATGGCAAGCTTGCGTCGACGTGAGTCATTCGGGCCCAAAAGGCGGTAGGTGTCGGGCAAGTCATCACCCACCAGATCGAGCAACAACGCCTCGACCTCGGTGTAGTGCAGCAGGTCCATTTCCAGGCCGTCTTCCAGGTCGATCAAGGCATAGCAGATGTCGTCTGCCGCCTCCATCAGGTAGACCAGAGGGTGGCGCGCCCAGCGCTGCGCTTCCAGCTGTGGCAGGCCAAGCTTGTCGGCGATGGTCTGCAACAGGGGCAGCTCGCTCTGGTAGCAGCCGAACTTGTGCTTCTTGTAGCCAAGGGCGTCGGCATGGCGCGCGCTCCAGGGATACTTGAGGTAGGTACCGAGGGTGGCATAGGTCAGGCGCATGCCGCCGTCGAACTGGTGATACTCCAGTTGGGTGAGGACGCGCAGACCTTGCGCATTGCCTTCGAAGTTGAGGAAGTCGGCGCGTTGCGCATCGCTCATGTCATCCAGCCAGCCACGTCCTGCGGCCTGCTGGAACCAGTAGCGGATCGCATCCTCGCCCGAATGTCCGAACGGCGGGTTGCCGATATCGTGGGCCAGGCAGGCCGACTGCACGATCATGCCCAGGTCGCTTGGCTCGCACCAGTCCGGCAACTGATCGCGCAGCGTCTGGCCAACGCCCATGCCCAGCGAGCGGCCCACGCAGCTGACCTCCAGCGAGTGGGTCAGGCGGGTATGGATGTGATCGTTGCTGTACACCGGGTGCACCTGGGTCTTGCGCCCCAGACGGCGAAACGCACCGGAAAAGATGATTCGGTCGTGGTCCTTGTGAAATGGGCTACGGCCCATTTCCTGCGGGCTGGAATGGGCTTTGCCCAAACGCTCGCGGTTCAGCAGGCTATGCCAGTCCAAGGCTGCATCTCCATCGGGTCGAGCGCTGAGCTTGCGCGGGTAGGGGATGCCCGCGCAAGTCAGAAGGTTCAGCGTCGACGGCTTTCGATCAGGGCGCGTACCAGCGGTACCAGGCTGCTGCTCATGCCCAGCAGGCGGGCCAGGCCGCCGCCACGGACGCCCTTGCCGGTCACAAAGCCCAGCGCCACGACGGCTGCCAGGTTCCAGAACGACAGGCGACGGCCATCCAGGCCGTGCTGCACCGAACTGCCCATGTTACGCAGACGGCGGATCGGGTCGAGCAGTTGCGCGGTCTCCAGGCGTACTTCCTGGCGATGCATCTCCATGCGCAGGCGCAGCAGCGCCTTGCGCATTTCCTTGGGGTCTCGGCTGGTTGGCATTTGCGGCAGGCTCATGGCAACAGGCGCTCCCGGTCCTTGGCCAGCTCTTCGAGCGTGGCGCTGAAAGGTGATGATTCATCGAACACTGCCGATTTCAGGCGCAGCGCGCAGAAAACCGCTGCCAGGGCGTAGAACACGCACAAGCCGATGATGCCAGCCAGGCGATAGCTGTCCCAGACCAGTACCAGCAGCAGCCCGGAGAGGGCAGAGAGCAGCAGCAGACCGAACACCAGGGCAAAGCCTGCGAATAGCAGCAGGCGCAGGGTGCGGCCTTTCTGCTCCTGCAACTCGATGCCGAACAGTTCGACGTGGCTATGAAGCAATCCAAGCACGGCAGCGCCCAGGCGTTTGCCGGTCGCTGCTGTACCGACGGCGTCCTTATCCATTACCCGATCCTCAGCGACGGTTGGCCAGAAGGCCGATCAACAGGCCTACGCCTGCAGCGATGCCGACGGCGTGCCAAGGTTTTTCCTGGACATAGGTTTCCACGGTCAGCAACGCTTCCTGGCCTCGCTCGCGAACGTTTTCCTGGGTTTGCTGCAGGCTCTCTCGGGCCTGCACCAGACGCTCGTGAACCTGCTCGCGCAGCTCATCAGCTTGGTCCCCGGCCAGATTGGCGGTGTCGGCGAGCAGTTTTTCCGTATCGCGCACCAGAGCCTGGAAGTCAGCCATGAGGATGTCTTGTGCAGTATTTGCCGATTTGCTGGCCATGAATGGCGCTCCCTGTAAGTGTCTGTGGGTAGTTCGAGTGACTCGCCGTACGGAAGGTTCACTGGGCATGGTTGCGCCAGATAGTGGTGGGCCGGGCAACGGCCCGTGCAGTGCAAGTGTTACAGCGTGGCCGCGGGTCCGAGCTGATCTGGCGCAGATGCGCATGGCCCGGTGCCGAACTAGAATAGTGCCTCGATACACAACACCCATCCAGACTAGGCGCAAAACCACCATGCTGCCCGAATGCCAACTGTACGGCACCCTTGGGTGCCATCTGTGCGAAGTGGCCGAGTCCATGCTCATGCCGTTGGTCGAACATGGCCTGCTGGTCGAACTGCTGGATATCACCGACGATCCGGCGACCTGCGAACGGCTCGCCCTGCGCATTCCGGTGCTGCGTCGCGCAGACACTGGCGCAGAGCTGGACTGGCCGTTCGATACCGCGCAGGTCGTCGCATTTCTGCACACCTCGACGATTTGACGGGCAGCCGAGCAACTCCGTATGCTGTATGTAAATACAGTATCGGGAAGCGCCCATGCTCAATGTCGAGCAACTCAAGTACAGCGTCAACCGTATGGATGTCAGGCGGCTCGAAGATGCCGTGCTGGAACTACGCCTGGAGGGCCTGGTGCTCGACGAACGTACCCCATTCGGCAAGGTGCATTTCAATACCTGCTTTGCCGAGGTCGAGGCGTCGTTTCAGCGTGCTGGCTATCATCGGCCGCTGGATGTGGTGGGTTACCAGGGGCTGGCCTATGCCTTGTACGACCCGGCACGCTGGGATGCCGTGCAGGTGCTGCGCTGGCTCAAGGCGCGCTGCGAGCCGGTCGAGCAGGCTGGCTGAGGCGCCACGCATCGCGGATAATCCGGCGTTTGATTCCGACCCAGGCACCCCATGACTTCCACCTTCGACCCCGCCCAGCAGCAAGCCAGCACCTTGTGCCTGCCCCCCGGTGACTGGCCCACGGTACTCGATTGTCTGTGCGAACGCTTTCCTGCCATCAGCCGTGAGCAGTGGTGCGACCGCTTCTCAAGAGGCCGTGTGCTGGATGCCGATGGCCGTGCGCTGGGTGTCGGGCACGTCTATCGGCGTGGCATGCGGGTGCATTACTTTCGCGAGGTTGCCGAGGAAAAACCCATTCCGGTACACGAGCAGGTGCTGTTTCAGGACGAGCACCTGGTGGTGGTCGACAAGCCGCACTTTCTGCCGGTGACCCCGTCAGGCGGGTACGTCGAGCAGACCTTGCTGCGTCGGCTCATCCGCCGCCTGGACAATCCGCATCTGGTGCCGCTGCACCGCATCGACCGCCACACCGCCGGCCTGGTGCTGTTTTCCGCCAATCCGCAGAGCCGCAGCCTGTATCAGCGACTGTTCCCCGAACGGCGCATCGAAAAACATTACCAGGCCATCGCCGCGGCACTGCCGCAGCGTCAGTTCCCACTGGTGCACTGCAGTCGCCTGGAACATGGCGAGCCGTTCTTTCGCATGCAGGAAGTGCCCGGAGACGCCAACAGTGAAACCCACGCCCAGGTGCTCGAGCGCAATGGCCAGTGGTGGCGCTATGGCCTGTTGCCGATCACCGGCAAGACTCACCAACTACGAGTGCACATGGCGGCACTGGGTGCGCCGATCTGCAACGACCCGTTCTACCCGACGCTGCGTAACGATCAGGACGACTACCAGCGCCCGCTCAAGCTGCTGGCCCAGCAACTGCGTTTCGAAGATCCGCTGGGGGGAGGGGAGCGCTGTTACCAGTCCCGGCTGACCCTGGACTGGTAGCGTTGGCTCCGGCATTGCGCCAGGGCCTTGGATGGGTCAGCGGTTGAAGCGCTCGACCAGTGAGTATTGCGTGCCCGCGGTGCTGGTCAGTTCCTCGCTGAGCAGCGCCGAGCGCTGCGCCTGTCCGGAGGTCTGGTCGGCCAGGTCGGCGATGGTGCTGATGTTGCGGCTGATCTCGTCGGCCACCGCGCTCTGTTCTTCGGTGGCCGCTGCGATCTGCGTGGTCATGTCGGTGATATTGGCCACGGCATCGCTGATGCCGACCAGCGCCTGGTCAGCCTGCATCACCCACTCGACACCTTCCTGGGCTTGGCGATGGCCGGTTTCCATCGTTTGCACGGCGTTGTTGGCGGTCTGCTGCAACTTGGCGATCAAGGTGTGGATCTGCCCGGTGGATTCGGCGGTACGCTGCGCCAGTTGACGAACCTCATCGGCCACCACGGCAAAGCCACGGCCCATTTCTCCGGCGCGGGCCGCCTCGATGGCTGCGTTGAGCGCCAGCAGGTTGGTCTGGTCGGCGATACCCTTGATGACATCGACCACGCCGCCGATTTCATCGCTGTCCTTGGCCAGTTGCGTCACCGTGCGCCCGGTGTCACCGACCGCGCTGGACAGCCGTTCGATGGCGTCGCGGGTTTCTCCGGCGATGGTGCGACCTTCGCTGGTCAGGCGATTGGCTTGCTGGGTGGCGTCGGCGGTGCGCTGCACGTGGCTGGCGACTTCCTGGGTGGTTGCCGCCATCTGGTTGACTGCCGCCGCAACCTGCTCGGTTTCCACGCGCTGCCGCTCAAGACCTGCCGAGCTCTGATGGGCCAGGCTGTCGGACTGCCTGGCCTGCTCGCTGAGGTGCTCGGCGCTGTCCTGCAGACGCGTCAGGCAGGTCTTCATCCGCGCATCCTGGCTGAGCATGGCCATTTCCAGGCGTGCCTGGACACCACGGCTGTCGGTGTACATCTGCGCGATCAGCGGGTCGGAAGTGGTCTGTTCGGCCAGGCGTAGCAGGCGCTTGAGCCCGCGCTGCTGCCAGCTCAGGCCAATCAGGCCCAGCGGCACCGACAGTCCCGCCGCCAGGGCGAAGCCTGCGCCGTGGCCGAAATAACTGCCGATGACGAAGCCAATCTGGCTGACCAGAATGAATGGCAGCCAGTCTTGCGCCACCGGCAGCCATTTGTCGCGGCGCGGAACGGCCGACTTGCCTTGGTTCAGCCGTTGGTACAGCGCTTCGGCGCGACGCACTTGCTCGGCAGTCGGTTTGACCCGCACCGATTCGTAGCCTACCACTTGGTTATTGTCGAATATCGGCGTGACGTAGGCGTTGACCCAGTAGTGATCGCCGTTCTGGCAACGGTTCTTGACGATGCCCATCCACGGCAGGCCTTGCTTGAGGGTCTGCCACATGTGGGCGAATACCGCTTCAGGCACGTCGGGGTGGCGCACCAGGTTGTGCGGCGAGCCAATCAGGGCGTCACGCTCGAAGCCGCTGATCTCGACGAAGGCGTCGTTGCAGTAGCTGATCACGCCCTTCACGTTGGTGGTGGAGATCAACCGCTGCTGGGCAGGGAAAGTCCGTTCTCTCTGAGTGATCGGTTGGTTGTTACGCATGGCGGCAGGTGTCCGAAGATAGTCGCAAGGTTTTTTGAACTATCGGCACGCTGGCGTTTTTGTTGAGGTTTTTTTTGCCCCGAGGTCGGGTCTGTCATGGATATGTCGTAACCGCGTGCTACGCCGTCGCTCTCAGCCAACGGCGCGCGAGCCTGCGCCCTTAGGGTTACTTGAAGCGCCGTTCGACGCCTTTCTCGACAAGGATCTTCGCGGCGATTTCTTCCACCGAGAAATGTGTGGAGTTGATGTGGGCGATGTTCTCGCGACGGAACAGGCCTTCGACCTCGCGTACTTCGAACTCGCATTGGGCAAAGCTCGAGTAGCGGCTGTTGGGCTTGCGTTCATGGCGAATCGCGGTAAGGCGGTCGGGGTCGATGGTCAGGCCGAACAGTTTGCTCTGGTGCTTGCGCAGCACGGCAGGCAGTTGCAGGCGCTCCATGTCGTCTTCGGTGAATGGGTAGTTGGCTGCGCGAATACCGAATTGCATGGCCATATACAGGCAGGTCGGGGTTTTGCCACAGCGCGAGACGCCCACCAGGATCAGGTCGGCCTTGTCGTAATAATGGGTACGGGCGCCGTCGTCGTTGTCCAGGGCGAAGTTCACCGCCTCGATGCGCTCCATGTAGTTGGAGTTGCCGCCGATGGAGTGCGACTTGCCCACCGAATAGGAGGAACTGGCCATCAGTTCCTGCTCCAGCGGGGAAAGGAACGAGGAGAAGATGTCGATCATGAAGCCATTGGAGGTGGCGAGTATCTCGCGGATGTCCTGATTGACGATGGTGTCGAAGATGATTGGCCGCACGCCATCACGTTCCGCCGCCAGGTTGATTTGCGCAACCATGGCGCGGGCTTTGTCGGCAGTGTCGATATAAGGACGGGTAAATTTGTTGAACGGGGTAGTATCGAACTGAGCCAGCAGGCTTTGCCCGAGTGTTTCGGCCGTGATCCCGGTACCGTCGGAGATGAAGAACGCGGTTCGTTTCATGTGCGCCTTGGGCCTTAAGCTGCTGAATGTTTCTGGATATGATAGGTTCGGTTTGCCGAACACGATGTCCGGCATTCTTACTCAATTTGCACGTCCAGGCCACAAGCGTCCGGTCCGGCCAGCATCGGTCGGCGGCGCCTCTTTGAGCTTTTCCCAACACAGTTAGTGGAGAGATCACCTTGGTAGAGTACGTAGTTTCCCTCGATAAGCTCGGCGTCCATGATGTAGAGCACGTAGGGGGCAAGAACGCTTCCCTGGGCGAGATGATCAGCAACCTTGCCGGCGCTGGCGTTTCGGTGCCGGGCGGCTTTGCCACTACGGCCCAGGCGTACCGCGATTTTCTTGAGCAAAGTGGCCTGAACGATCGCATCCATGCCGCACTCGACGCCCTGGATGTCGATGACATCGCAGCCCTGACGCACACCGGCGCACAGATTCGCCAGTGGGTCATGGATGCAGAATTCCCCCCGCGCCTGGACGCGGAAATCCGCACTGCCTTCGCCAGCATGGCCGCCGGTAACGACAACATGGCAGTCGCCGTGCGCTCGTCGGCCACCGCCGAAGACTTGCCAGACGCCTCGTTCGCCGGTCAGCAGGAAACCTTCCTCAACATCCGCGGCGTCGACAACGTCATCCGCGCCGCCAAGGAAGTGTTCGCATCGCTGTTCAACGACCGCGCCATCGCCTATCGCGTGCACCAGGGCTTCGACCACAAGCTGGTCGCCCTGTCGGCCGGTGTGCAGCGCATGGTCCGTTCGGAAACCGGTACCGCCGGGGTCATGTTCACCCTCGATACCGAGTCGGGCTTCCGCGATGTGGTGTTCATCACCGGCGCCTACGGCCTGGGTGAAACCGTGGTTCAGGGGGCGGTCAACCCGGACGAGTTCTACGTGCACAAGCAGACCCTGGAGGCCGGGCGTCCGGCGATCCTGCGGCGTAACCTGGGCAGCAAGGCGATCAAGATGATCTACGGCGAGGAAGCCAAGGCCGGCCGTTCGGTGAAGACCGTCGACGTCGACCGCGCCGAGCGCGCGCGCTTCTGCCTGAGCAACGAGGAAGTCGCCGAGCTGGCCAAGCAGGCGATGATCATCGAGAAGCACTACCAGCGTCCGATGGACATCGAGTGGGCCAAGGACGGTGACGACGGCAAGCTGTACATCGTTCAGGCGCGTCCCGAGACGGTCAAGAGCCGGGCCAGCGCCAATGTCATGGAGCGCTACCTGCTCAAGGAAAAAGGCACCGTGCTGGTCGAAGGCCGGGCGATCGGTCAGCGCATCGGCGCCGGCAAGGTCCGGGTGATCAACGACGTGTCGGAAATGGACAAGGTCCAGCCTGGCGACGTACTGGTCTCGGACATGACCGACCCGGACTGGGAGCCGGTGATGAAGCGCGCCAGCGCCATCGTCACCAACCGTGGCGGACGCACCTGCCACGCGGCGATCATCGCCCGCGAACTGGGTATTCCGGCCGTGGTCGGTTGCGGTAACGCCACCCAGTTGCTCAAGGATGGCCAGGGCGTGACCGTCTCGTGCGCCGAGGGTGACACCGGCTTCATTTTCGAGGGTGAGCTGGGCTTCGACGTCAAGCAGAACTCGGTCGACGCCATGCCCGAGCTGCCGTTCAAGATCATGATGAACGTCGGTAACCCCGACCGCGCGTTCGACTTCGCCCAGCTACCCAACGAAGGGGTAGGCCTGGCGCGTCTGGAATTCATCATCAACCGCATGATCGGCGTGCACCCCAAGGCGCTGCTCAACTACGCCGGTCTGCCGCCCGAGCTCAAGGACAGCGTCGACAAGCGCGTGGCCGGCTATGCCGACCCGGTCAGCTTCTACGTCGACAAGCTGGTCGAGGGCATCAGTACCCTGGCCGCGGCGTTCTACCCGAAAAAGGTCATCGTGCGGCTGTCGGACTTCAAGTCCAACGAATACGCCAACCTCATCGGCGGCAAGCTGTACGAGCCGGAAGAAGAAAACCCGATGCTGGGCTTCCGCGGCGCGTCGCGCTACATCAGCGAGTCGTTCCGTGACTGCTTCGAGCTGGAGTGCCGCGCGCTCAAGCACGTGCGCAACGTCATGGGCCTGACCAACGTCGAGATCATGGTGCCGTTCGTGCGCACCTTGGGCGAGGCCAGCCAGGTGGTCGATCTGCTGGCCGAAAACGGCCTGGCCCGGGGTGACAACGGCCTGCGCGTCATCATGATGTGCGAGCTGCCGTCCAACGCCATTCTGGCCGAGGAATTCCTCGAATACTTCGACGGCTTCTCCATCGGCTCCAACGACCTGACTCAGCTGACCCTGGGCCTGGACCGCGACTCCGGGATCATCGCCCACCTGTTCGACGAGCGTAATCCTGCGGTCAAGAAGCTGCTGGCCAATGCCATCGCCGCCTGCAACAAGGCCGGCAAGTACATCGGCATCTGTGGTCAGGGCCCATCCGACCACCCCGATCTGGCCAAGTGGCTGATGGAGCAGGGCATCGAGAGCGTTTCGCTCAACCCTGACTCGGTGCTGGAAACCTGGTTCTTCCTCGCCGAAGAGCAAGTCGCCGGCTGATGCCGACAGCCGTTGCGGCGCTGGCCGCAGCGGATCATCGCGATGCATGCGCGGGCGCCGCCCGATGCCGGCTTGATTGGCATTGGGCAGCGCCCGCGTGTGCATTTATACTCGCCGTTTTTTCGTGCGCCAGATTCCATGCAAAGCAGCAGTGCTCTCTTTCCCGTCGCCTTGCTCAGTGCCGAGCGGCGCGGCGACCTCAGTGAAGATGTCTACCGCATCAAGGCCGGTAATCGCTCCGACCCCAGCGTGGAACTTGCGTTGACGCGCCTGGGCAAGGTCGAACAGCCCAACGCCCAGGGTGTCCCGGTGATCCTGCTGCATGGCAGCTTTTCCAACCGCCGCTTCTGGTTCTCGCCCAAGGGCATCGGCCTTGGGGCGTTTCTCGCTCGCGCCGGGTTCGATGTGTGGATTCCAGAGATGCGTGGTCATGGCCTGTCGCCGCGCAACCGGCGCTGGGCGCGCAACCGCGTGGCCGACTATGCCGCTGAGGATCTGCCGCTGATCGCCGCGTTCGTCATGGAGCAGACCGGCCAGGCGCCGCACTGGCTGGGTCATTCGCTGGGCGGCATCACCCTGGCGGCCGCCTTGGGCGGCGGTTACCTGGATGCCACCCACGTGGCCAGCGCAGCGTTTTTCGGCACCCAGGTGAGCCGCCGTCGCTGGCCGCTGAAGATTCCGCCGCTGGTATGGGCCTTGCGTCTGCTGCTCAAGCGATTTTCCCATGTCTGCGGAACGCGCCTGAAGCGCGGACCCGAGGACGAGCCCATGAGCCTGGTCTTCGAAGCGTTGCGCTGGCAGGGCCTGTTCGGCCGCTTCGGCGAGAAAGGCAACGACTGGTGGCAAGGCCTGGCGAATGTCCAGGTGCCGGTGCTGGCGGTGTCCGGCGCAGCCGATCGGCAGGATCCGCCTTGGGCATGTCGTGCACTGTTCGAGCAGGTCGGCAGCGTACACAAGCAGTACCTGTGCCTGGGCCAGGCTCCGGGCAGTCAGGCCTTCGGCCATGTCGACATGCTGGTGAGCAAGGCGGCACAAACCGCGGTCTGGCCCTTGGTTCGGCATTGGCTCGAACAGCCGTTCGCGCCGCTGCCAGGCGCTGAGCAGGTTGATGCGTCGCGGGTGACCGAGGTGCCCTCGGCGGTGTAGCCTTGGCCCCCGCTACTGCAACAACTTACCTTTGGTCACGACTGACAGGAGTTCGCCATGCAGCACTACCTCACCCCCGACCTGTGCGATGCCAACCCCGAACACATCCACGTGCTCGAGCCGATGTTCAGCAACTTCGGTGGCCGTGATTCCTTCGGCGGGGAGATCGTCACCCTCAAGTGTTTCGAAGACAACTCACTGGTGCGCGAGCAGGTCGAGCTAGACGGCAGCGGCAAGGTGCTGGTGGTCGATGGCGGTGGTTCGCTGCGCCGTGCACTGCTGGGTGACATGCTTGCCGAGAAAGCCGCGAAGAATGGTTGGGAAGGGCTGCTGATCTACGGTTGCGTGCGTGATGTCGACGCTCTGATCCAGATCGACGTCGGCGTGCAGGCACTGGCCAGTCACCCGCTCAAGACCGATAAGCGCGGCGAGGGCCAACTGAACGTGGTGGTCAGCTTCGCTGGCGTGACTTTCCGGCCAGGCGAGTACCTGTATGCCGACAACAATGGCGTGATCGTTTCGACGCAATGCCTGGCCATGCCCGAGTGACGCGCCAGCGGCGCTGATGGAGCTTCAATGTTCGAGCAAGACAACGCGCAGTGGGGGCTGGTGCATGCCCTGCTGCTCGACGGTAACGGTGGCGGTCGCGCGGTCGCCCGTACCGAACTGAGCGACCTGCAACTGCAACCCGAGCAGAGTCTGTGGTTGCATTGGGATCGCAGTCACCCGCAGACGCGCACCTGGCTGTTGCGTGACAGCGGCCTGAGCGAGTTCGCCTGCGAGCTGCTGCTGGAAGAAAATACCCGACCCCGGCTGTTGCCACTGGCCAATGAACAGCTATTGCTGTTCTTGCGCGGAGTGAACCTCAACCCGGGTGCTGAACCCGAGGACATGGTGTCGGTGCGCATCTTCGCCCAAGCGCAGCGGGTCATTTCCCTGCGCCTGCGTCCCCTGCGCGCCAGCGACGAAATCCTTCAGCAACTGGCTGAAGGGCGGGGGCCGAAGACCGCCTCCGAGCTGCTGGTGGTGATGGGCGAGCTGCTCACCGAGAAGGTCCAGGCGCTGGTCACCGAGCTGACCGAAGAGGTCGACCTGGAAGAAGAGCAAGTCGAGGCTGACGATCGCCACGCCCCGGCCCAGGGCAGCCTGCAACTGATACGCCGCCGCGCCGCGGCACTGCGGCGATTTCTGGCCCCGCAGCGCGACATCTATGCGCAGCTTTCGCGGCACAAGTGGAGCTGGTTCGCCGAGCGCGATGCCGACTACTGGAACGAACTCAACAACAGCCTGATTCGCTACCTCGAAGAGCTTGAACTGGCACGTGAACGGGCGGCGCTGCTGCTGGAAAGCGAGGACCGCAAGCGCGACGAGCGGATGAACCGCACCATGTATCGCCTGGGAATCATCACCTGCATCTTCCTGCCGATGAGCTTCGTCACCGGCTTGTTGGGCATTAACGTCGGCGGTATCCCGTGGTCGCAAAGCCCCAATGGCTTCATCTTCGCCAGCCTTGTGGTGCTTGCCCTGGCGCTTGGCCAGTGGTGGCTGTTCCGGCGTTTGCGCTGGGTATGAGGCAGGTGAGGGGTGCCGCTCGGGGTGTAGGGTTTGTGACCTGTGGCGCTACGGCCTCGTCTCTGACTGACATTGCGCGAGGTGCCCATGCACGATCCGTTTGAAGAATCTCTGCGCGACCTGCTCAAGGCTTCGCCGTCCGGCCACGACCGTGATGACGCTGCTTGCCTGGGACGCGTACTCAAGACGGCCAACCGCCAGGTTGGCGCCGGCGACCTGTTCACCTTGCTCGGCCGCTGTGGCCAGGCGCTGATGGTCGCCCTCAACAATGGCTCGGCGCACGTTGCGCCGGTGCGTCGCACCGCTGCCGGTGGCAGCAAAGCTGATAAGGCTGACTGATTATGGAACTCGATCTCTGGACCCAGAGCCTGGTCACTGCAATGACCGCCCTGTGGACTAAAGTGGCGAACTTCATCCCGAACCTGTTCGGTGCGCTGGTGGTGGTACTGCTCGGTTTCGTGGTGGCCAAGCTGCTCGACACCTTGCTTTCGAAACTGCTCGCCAAGCTTGGCCTGGACCGCCTGATGAGCGGTACCGGCCTGACCAAGATGTTCAACCGGGTCGGCATTCAGGTGCCGGTCTCGACCCTGATCGGCAAGATCGTCTACTGGTTCGTGCTGTTGATCTTCCTCGTATCGGCCGCCGAGTCGCTTGGCCTGGAGCGGGTTTCGGCAACCCTCGACATGCTCGCCCTGTACCTGCCCAAAGTGTTCGGCGCGGCACTGGTGCTGCTTGCCGGCGTGCTCCTGGCGCAGTTGGCCAATGGCCTGGTCCGCGGCGCCGCCGAGGGCATCGGCCTGGAGTACGCGGCGGGCGTCGGACGCATCGTCCAGGGCCTGGTGATCATCATTGCCATTTCGGTGGCGATCAGCCAGCTGGAGGTCAAGACCGACCTGCTCAACCATGTCATCGTCATCGGTCTGATTACCGTTGGTCTGGCGATTGCCCTGGCGATGGGGCTGGGCAGTCGGGAAATCGCGGGGCAGATTCTTGCCGGTATCTACGTGCGTGAGCTGTTTCAGGTCGGTCAGAGCGTGCAGATCGGCGAGGTAGAAGGGTTGATCGAGGAGATCGGCACGGTCAAGACGACGCTGCTGACCGACGACGGTGAGCTGGTGTCGCTGTCCAACCGGCAACTGCTCGAACAGCGCGTCACCCGCCGCTAATCGGGGAAAAGCTGTTAATGTATGCCGCCGCTGAAAAGGGCCCTGGGGGCCGAGCGGCGACATTGACCTGACTGTCGGCCAGATGCGTTTTGAATAAAGTCCATTCGCTGCCCATGCGCTATGACCCCCGCGAACTCACGGACGAAGAGTTGGTGGCGCGCTCGCATGAGGAGCTTTTCCACGTCACCCGCGCCTATGAAGAGCTCATGCGGCGTTACCAGCGCACCCTGTTCAACGTGTGTGCGCGTTATTTGGGGAACGACCGTGACGCGGATGATGTCTGTCAGGAAGTGATGCTGAAGGTGCTGTACGGGTTGAAGAATTTCGAGGGGAAATCGAAGTTCAAGACCTGGCTCTACAGCATCACCTACAACGAGTGCATTACCCAGTATCGCAAGGAGCGACGCAAACGACGGCTGATGGATGCCCTGAGTCTCGACCCGGTCGAAGAGGCCACCGAAGACAAGGCGCCGCAGCCAGAAGAAAAAGGCGGACTGGATAAGTGGCTGGTGCATGTCAACCCGATTGATCGGGAAATCCTGGTGCTGCGTTTTGTCGCAGAGCTGGAGTTTCAGGAGATCGCTGACATCATGCACATGGGGCTGAGCGCAACGAAAATGCGGTACAAGCGCGCACTCGATAAATTGAGGGAAAAATTTGCGGGTCTGGCTGAAACTTAGTCGATGGCAAATACCTCTAACCAGCCGGTGAGTTCTGCTAGACTTGCCGTCGAGTTGTGCCCCCACCCGGATGGTGGCGGGACTGCTTAACTACCATCAGATGGGGATTTAACGGATGAAACTGAAAAATACCTTGGGCTTGGCCATTGGCTCGCTCATCGCAGCTACCTCGGTTGGTGTCATGGCTCAAGGCCAGGGCGCTGTTGAAACCGAGATCTTCTACAAAAAAGAATACTTCGACAGCCAGCGTGACTTCAAAAACGACGGCAACCTGTTCGGTGGTTCGATCGGTTACTTCCTGACCGACGACGTTGAACTGCGTCTGGGCTACGACGAAGTGCACAACGCCCGTGGCGACGACGGCAAGAACATCAAGGGCTCTAACACCGCCCTGGACGCCGTTTACCACTTCAACAACCCGTACGACGCTATCCGTCCGTACGTATCGGCTGGTTTCTCTCACCAGTCGATCGGCCAGAGCTTCCGCGGCGGTCGTAACCACTCCACCTTCGCCAACCTGGGCGCTGGTGCCAAGTGGTACATCACCGACATGTTCTACGCCCGTGCAGGCGTTGAAGCTCAGTACAACATCGACCAAGGTGACACCGAGTGGGCACCGAGCGTTGGCGTTGGTCTGAACTTCGGTGGCAGCCCGAAATCGCAGGAAGTCGCTCCGACCCCAGCACCCGTTGCTGACGTCTGCACCGACAGCGATAACGACGGCGTCTGCGACAACGTCGACAAGTGCCCAGACACCCCAGCCAACGTTACCGTTGACGCTGATGGCTGCCCGGCTGTTGCCGAAGTCGTTCGCGTTGAGCTGGACGTCAAGTTCGACTTCGACAAGTCGGTCGTCAAGCCTAATAGCTACGGCGACATCAAGAACCTGGCTGACTTCATGAAGCAGTACCCACAGACCACCACCACCGTGGAAGGTCACACTGACTCCGTCGGTCCAGACGCTTACAACCAGAAGCTCTCCGAGCGTCGTGCCAACGCTGTCAAGCAAGTACTGACCCAGCAGTACGGCGTGGAATCCAGCCGTGTTGATTCGGTTGGCTACGGCGAGTCCCGTCCGGTTGCCGATAACGCCACCGAAGAAGGTCGCGCTATCAACCGTCGCGTTGAAGCTCAAGTAGAAGCCCAAGCCAAGTAATTGGTCTGACGCTTCATGAAAAACCCGGCTTCGGCCGGGTTTTTCTTTGCCTGGGATTTGGTGGCGCCGGTTGAACCATGCGTGCGTCCGCTCAGCGACATGATCGCATCGACTGAACTGTCGTTGCGCCGAAGGGCTGGCTATAATCGCCACCCCACGCCCCTCGAGTCTTGCCTGCCCATGTATAACCTGGCCCGCCAGCTGCTGTTCAAACTGTCTCCGGAAACCTCCCATGACCTGTCCCTGGACCTGATCGGTGCCGGCGGCCGCCTGGGGCTCAACAGCCTGCTGTGCAAGCGTCCTTCGGCAGCGCCAGTGACGGTGATGGGGCTGAACTTCGCCAACCCCGTCGGGCTCGCTGCAGGTCTGGACAAGAACGGCGCTGCCATCGATGGCTTCGCCCAGCTGGGCTTCGGTTTCGTCGAGATCGGCACGGTGACCCCGCGCCCGCAGCCGGGCAATCCCAAGCCGCGCCTCTTCCGTCTGCCTGAGGCCACTGCCATCATCAACCGCATGGGCTTCAACAACCTCGGCGTCGATCATTTGCTGGGGCGGGTGCAGGCGGCCAACTATCGCGGCATTCTGGGCATCAACATCGGCAAGAACTTCGACACGCCGGTGGAGCGTGCCCAGGATGACTACCTGATCTGCCTGGAGAAGGTCTACGCCCACGCCAGCTACATCACCGTCAACGTCAGTTCGCCGAACACGCCGGGGTTGCGCACGTTGCAGTTCGGCGATCAGCTCAAGCAACTGCTCGACGCTCTGGCAGTGCGGCGTGAGCAGTTGGCTCTTGAGCACGGCAAGCGTGTGCCGCTGGCGATCAAGATCGCCCCTGACATGAACGACGAGGAAACCGCACTGGTGGCCAGCGCGCTGCTGGCCTCGGGGATGGATGCGGTGATCGCCACCAACACCACCTTGAGCCGTGAGGGCGTCGAAGGCTTGCCGTATGCGGGGGAGGCGGGTGGGTTGTCCGGCGCGCCGGTACTGGAGAAGAGCACGCACACGGTGAGGGTGCTGGCCGGCGAGCTGGGCGGCAAGATGCCGATCATCGCAGCCGGAGGGATCACCGAGGGTCGTCATGCTGCGCAGAAGATCGAAGCGGGGGCGAGCCTGGTGCAGATTTATTCCGGATTCATCTACAAGGGTCCTGCGTTGATTCGCGAGGCGGTCGATGCCATCGCTGCGCTCAAGCGCGGCTGAGTCGCAGGCAAAAAAAAGGCCCCCTGACGGGGGCCTTGGGCCTTGGCCCGACGCCCGTAGAGGGCGCATAGGATGACTCGAATTCAAAGTCCTCGTTCAGCCAACGGCGTGATTTTCGTTGAGTCTATGAATACCCGCGGTACCGGTCATGCCGTCCCAGTTGTCGCCACGACCCTCCCGCCAACCATTGATCCAGGCCTGACGCACCGAGGGCAGGCTGAAGGGGCAGAGTTCGCGCGATTTGCCGGTCACGCCATACTGATAACCACGTGAAAATGCTCTTTCCAACGGATCACGCTTTAGTCTTCTCATAGGGTGTTGCCCTCACTTGTTGACTGTAATGTCCCGTCGACCTCACTGAGGTCGGGCAGAATCGTTCTGCCGGTTTGCGCTCGCTGCCGGCGTGGCGAGCTGAAAGTGCCACTTCGTTGCGAAGCGGCCTGAGGTCAGTTCTAACCAAACGTGCCGGGTGTGTGAATGATCGATTTGTCATAAGAAGGTAACCTTTCCGAAGGTGAGGGGATAAGTAAAGAAATGCGACTCAGCCTCATCTTCGGCAAAGCCCGGCATCATCAGGGGCTTAGAGGCATTTGGAATCTCTAGGCCATTGCGTTGTACGTCCATGGTCTAATGTGCGTCGATTCGACGAAGGGTCATGCACGACCGCTGTAGAACGAATTTTTCATGCTGCCTGACGATCAAATACGCTTTGCCTTGGGCGAAGCTGTTCGCTCGGGTGGCCCTGGCGCCCGCCTGGTAACCGGCAGGCGCATTGCACGCTCCCTGAAAAGCGTGCTTGATAACCGCGGCGGGGACCCAAGGTCGAACGCCATCAACTTAGCCATCAGGCACTGGATTACTCATGTCGGACCGTATCGAACTCTACCTCACCTGCCCCAAGGGCCTCGAAGGCCTGCTGGCCGAGGAGGCCCGCCAACTGGGATTGACCGAGGTGCGTGAACACACCTCGGCCATTCGCGGCGCGGCCGATATGGAAACCGCCTACCGCCTGTGCCTGTGGTCGCGCCTGGCCAACCGTGTGCTGCTGGTGCTGGCGCGCTTCTCGATGAGCAACGCCGAAGACCTCTACCACGGCGTGCACGACATCGACTGGCAGGACCACCTTGCAGCCGACGGCACCCTGGCGGTGGAGTTCAGCGGCCATGGTTCGGGCATCGACAACACCCACTTCGGCGCGCTGAAGGTCAAGGATGCCATCGTCGACCGGCTGCGCAACCGCGAGGGCCTGCGCCCCTCGATTGACAAGCTCAACCCCGATCTGCGCGTGCACCTGCGCCTGGACCGTGGTGAGGCCATCGTCTCGCTCGACCTCTCGGGGCACAGCCTGCACCAGCGTGGCTACCGCCTGCAGCAAGGCGCCGCGCCACTCAAGGAAAACCTCGCTGCGGCAGTGCTGATTCGCGCCGGCTGGCCGCGCATCGCCGCTGAAGGCGGGGCGCTGGCTGACCCGATGTGCGGGGTCGGCACCTTCCTCGTCGAAGCGGCGATGATCGCAGCCGATATCGCCCCCAACCTCAAGCGCGAGCGCTGGGGCTTCAGCGCCTGGCTGGGCCATGTGCCGGCGCTGTGGCGCAAGCTGCATGATGAAGCCCAGGCCCGTGCCGACGCCGGCCTGGCTAGGCCGCCGCTGTGGATTCGCGGCTATGAGGCTGACCCGCGGCTGATTCAGCCGGGGCGCAACAACGTCGAGCGCGCGGGCCTGAGCGACTGGGTGAAGATCTACCAGGGCGAGGTGGGCACCTTCGAGCCGCGTCCCGACCAGAACCAGAAGGGCCTGGTCATCAGCAACCCGCCATATGGCGAGCGTCTGGGTGACGAGGCCAGCCTGCTGTACCTCTACCAGAACCTCGGCGAGCGTCTGCGCCAGGCCTGCATGGGCTGGGAGGCGGCGGTGTTCACTGGCGCCCCGGAGCTGGGCAAGCGCATGGGCATTCGCAGCCACAAGCAGTACGCGTTCTGGAACGGCGCGCTGCCGTGCAAGCTGTTGCTGTTCAAGCTGACTTCCGATCACTTCGTCACCGGCGAGCGCCGCGCGGCCGGCAGCACGGTCGGTGCTGATGCCGAACAGGTCCAGCAGCCGCAGGCCATGCCTGCTGAAGCGGCGCGCCTCTCTGAAGGCGCGCAGATGTTCGCCAACCGCTTGCAGAAGAACCTCAAGCAGTTGGGCAAATGGGCGCGCCGTGAGCAGATCGGCTGCTACCGCGTGTACGATGCCGACATGCCCGAGTACGCCCTGGCGGTGGATGTGTACCAGGAGTGGGTACATGTGCAGGAGTACGCTGCGCCGCGCTCCATCGACCCGGAAAAGGCCCAGAGCCGTCTGCTCGATGCGCTGGCAGCGATCCCCCAGGTGCTCGGCGTTGCCCCGCAGCAAGTGGTGCTCAAGCGCCGCGAGCGGCAGAGCGGCACGCGCCAGTATGAGCGTCAGGCCACTGAGGGGCGCTTCCAGGAAGTCAGCGAAGGCGGCGTCAAGCTGCTGGTCAATCTCACCGACTACCTCGACACGGGCCTGTTCCTCGATCACCGGCCGATGCGCATGCGCATTCAGCGCGAGGCGGCCGGCAAACGCTTCCTCAATCTGTTCTGCTACACCGCCACCGCCTCGGTGCATGCGGCCAAAGGTGGCGCGCGCAGCACCACCAGCGTCGACCTGTCCAAGACCTACCTCGACTGGGCCCGGCGCAACCTGGCGCTCAATGGCTTTTCCGAGCGCAACCGTCTGGAGCAGGGCGACGTCATGGCCTGGTTGCAGGCGGCCAGCGACAGCTATGACCTGATCTTCATCGACCCGCCGACTTTCTCGAACTCCAAGCGCATGGAAGGGGTGTTCGATGTCCAGCGCGACCATGTCGAGCTGCTCGACCTGGCCATGGCCCGCCTGGCGCCGGGCGGCGTGCTGTATTTCTCCAACAACTTCCGCAAGTTCCAGCTCGACGAGCACCTGAGCCAGCGCTATGCCGTGGAAGAGATCACTGCGCAGACGCTTGACCCGGACTTCGCCCGCAACAACCGCATCCACTGCGCCTGGCGCATCACCCTGCGCTGAGTCGCTCGCTTCAGGCCCTGACGCTGTCATGCGGCGGGGCCTGCCACTGAGGAAGAGAGTTTCCGATGAACGATACCGTACACATCACTGACCTGGTCGAAGGTCAAGGCAAGGTGGTGGTCAAGGGCGCGCTGCTGATCACCCAGTACACCGGCTGGTTGGCCGACGGCAGCGAGTTCGATTCGTCCTGGTCGCGGGGAAAACCGTTTCAATGTGTGATCGGCACCGGCCGGGTGATCAAGGGCTGGGACCAGGGGCTGATGGGCATGAAGGCCGGGGGCAAGCGCCGGCTGGTGGTGCCGGCAGCCCTGGGCTACGGCGAGCGCGCCGTCGGGCGCATTCCACCGAACGCCGAGCTGACGTTCGAAATCGAGGTACTGGAAGTGCTCACCCGAGACGATTGACGCGACACATTGTGGCAACACGACCGTGTCAGGCTCGGGGTGTCTGAGGCCGTGGCGGGGAACCAAATCCGATCATGGCACTCAGACATTGCGCCGCACGCCTGACCCCACGCCCCGCAGGACCCTGATATTCCTGAGGTGCACTACGGTCTGCGCGCGGGTTTCTTCTTTTGCCGCAAGAGCCCGATTATGACGTTGCCCGCCTTTTTCCGCCGCCGCCGCCACCTGCTGCTGGGTCTGACCCTTGCAGCGGTCAGTGTGCCGGTGGCGCTGCAAGTGCTCGACAGCCGCGCCGAACCGGTCGATGGTACCCAGACCCTGGTCTTCATGCGCCACGCCGAAAAACCCGGCGAAGGCCTGGGGCAGCTCAACTGCCAGGGGCTCAATCGCGCAATCGACCTCGCCACGGTGCTGCCCGAGCGCTTCGGCAATGCCGACTACGTGTTCGCCGCCAATCCGACGCGGCATGTCGAGGAAGGCAGTCAGGACAACAGCTACAGTTACCTGCGTCCGCTGATGACCGTCAGCCCCAGCGCCATCCGTCTGGGTCTGCCAGTGAACATCGACTTCGATGCCAACGAGGTCGATGATCTGGCCGACGAGCTGATGCGCGACAAGTACCGCAACGCCACGGTGTACACCGCCTGGTCACATGGGTATTTGCCCGACCTGATCAACGCCGTGGCAGGCAAGGCACTGGGCGAGAAACAGACCATCACCGACGATTGGCATAACGAAGACTTCGACAGCCTGTACGTGCTGACCCTGACCTGGCACGACGGCGAGGCCAGCCTGCTGACCCGTAACGTGCGTCAGGGCCTGGATGGCGGCGAGCACGACTGTCCGACCTGACCACAACAGCAGGGCGGCCTATCGGGTGTCACCCCGATAGGCCGCCCTGTCCGCGCCACGCCTTCACCCGATCACATCGGCACCGATCCTATCAGCGTCCGAACCGCGGCGGCCAGCCGATGACCTTCTTCGGCCGCGGCGTGGCGTAGGTGCGCACCTTCGAGGTGCTCAAGCCCAGGCGCACCAGCGATTCGGCAATGGTCACCGCGGCGCTGACGCCGTCGACCACCGGCACCCCGGTGCGCTGGCGAATCTGTTCATCGAGCCCGGCCATGCCGCCGCACCCCAGGCAGATCACCTCGGCCTTGTCGTCGCGCACCGCGCGCTCGGCCTGCTCGACGATGGCTGCGACCGCGCGCTGTGGGTCGGCCTCCAATTCCAGGACTGCCAGGCCGCTGGCACGCACCGACGCGCAGCGCTCGTACAGACCGGACAGCTTCAGGCGATCTTCGATCAGCGGCACGGTGCGGTCCAGGCTGGTGACCACCGAGTAGGCGTGGCCCAGGTACATGGCGGTGCTGGCGGCAGCGTCGGTGATGTCCACCACCGGCACGTCGAGCAACTCCTGCAGGCCCTCACGACCGTGCTCGCCGTAACCGGCCTGGATCACTGCATCGTACGGTTGGTCGTAGCTCAGCACGCGGTCCATCACGGCGATGGCGGCCAGGTAACTCTCGAAATTGCCTTCTACCGACTCGGCGCCGAAATAGGGTGTCAGGCCGACGATCTCGGTGCCCGGTGCCGCCACGCTGCGCGCCTGTTCGGCGATGGCCTCGGTGATGGCCTCGGTGGTGTTGACGTTGACGATCAGAATACGCATCGAAAGATCCTTGCTTCAGTGACTGCTGTGGTCGACGGCGATGCACTCGCCGCTGACGTCTTGGTAGTGGCAACGACGCGGGGCGATCAGCAGGTAGATCGCTGCGGCGATGCCTGCGCCGATCAGCCAGGAGAACGGCGCCACGCTGTGGAAGTTCGGCACCAGGGCGAGCACGATCGACAGCAAGGCCGCCGGCACGAACGCCGCCACCGCGCGCAGGTTGACGCCGCGGCTGTAGTGGTAGGCGCAGGCAGGGTTTTCGCTGTACAGCTCAGGCACGTTGATGCAGCCCTTACGCAGCAGCCAGTAGTCGGACATGATCACCCCGTACAGCGGGCCGAGCAGGGCGCCCAGGCCGGACAGGAAGTACACGATCACCACCGGGCTGTTGTACAGGTTCCACGGCAGGATGAGCACCGCCACGGTGGCGCTGATCAGGCCGGCACGGCGGAAATTGAGGTGGCGCGGGGCGAGGTTGCTGAGCACGAACGCCGGGGCGACGAAGTTGGCCATGATGTTCACCGCCACCGTGACGATCAGGAAGGCCAGGCAACCCAGCACCAGGAACAGGGTGTCGGGGATCGCCGCGACGATCTGCGTCGGGCTGTCGATGATCTGCCCGTTGATCTGGAACTGCGCGCCGCACAGCACTACGGTGATTACCGCGAACACCAGGATGTTCACCGGCAGGCCCCAGAAGTTGCCGACGCGGATGGTCTTGCGGCATGGCGAAGAGCGCGCGAAGTCGCAGAAGTTGAGCACCAGGGTGCCGTAGATCGCCAGCCACAGCGCGCCCCCGGCGAAGATGTTGCGCCACATCTCATAGCCGGTCAGCGGCTCGGCCACCGACCAGGCGATGCGCGCATCGGCCTTGAAATACATGTAGATCGCCAGGCTGGCCACGGTCAGCAGGATCACCGGGCCAGCGAAGCCCTCATAGCGGCGGACCATTTCCATGCCGTAGGCCAGAATCACCAGTTGCACCAGCCAGACCGTCAGGAAGCAGGCCCAGCCCAGGCTGGAAAGGCCAAGCACGCTGTCGTGGTCGTACGCCGCCACCTGCGGCCACACGGCGGTCAGCAGCACCCGCAGCACCACCGAGGCGAGATAGGTCTGAATGCCGAACCAGGCGATGGCGATGACGGCACGGATCAGCGCCGGAATCTGCGCGCCATGGATGCCGAAGGCGATGCGGCTGATGACCGGAAACGGCACACCGGTCTTCTGTCCCATGTAGCCCGACAGGTTCATGAAGAAATACACCAGCGCAGCGCCGATGGCCAACGACAACAGAATTTGCCAGCCACCCAGGCCCAGGGCGAACAGGCCCATGGCGAAGGAGTAGTTGGCGATGTTGTGCACATCGTTGGTCCACAGCGCGAAGATGCTGTAGCCGCCCCAGCGACGTCCGGCCAGGCGCGTGGGCGCCAGGTCGCGGTTGTGCAGGCGCGGGCTCAGTTCCAGGTCGGCGGGCATGCCTTGGGCGGGTTGGGAAAGGGTGGTGTCTTGGGCGATGGGGTGTTCAGGGGCAAGGTTGAGGCTGGTGCTCATTCCGGCAGGCTCCTGATGCGCGTGAACTGCGATGAGCGGCGAGGCACAGGGCCGGGCTTCTCGTCAGTGCAGCGTGGGCATCACTGGGTTCTGGGCGCAACTGCCGGCGTTGAGTCGGCGCTGCGGGTTCTTGTGTGTATATGTTTTGAATAAGTTGTATACAAAACACAAGCGCAAAGAAGCGAGTTCCATGCCACGCGCTTTCCCTGCGCTCACCCTACTAACGATATAGTCGCGATATATTTTGTTAAGTTTTTGATTTTATTGAATATAATTTTTTATATTTTCACCCTTATATTTTTGCCAAGGGTGCTTTCCTGATTGTCAGGTCAACTTTTTCCGTCGCATCAGTGTAACTTCACAGGGCGTTACCCCGATAAAGTGCACACAAAAATGGCACTTAAGGTGACATTAGTGTGTACAGAGTTAATGACTAACATTTGTTTGGTAAATACCGTGGGTGTATAGATGGCGAGCTGTTTCATCGACCGCATCGCTAATCGGGCGAGGATGCAGATCCTGCCGTTGGTCTGGCCGCATTCGCCAAAGGCGCTAGAATGCGCACTTTTGCCTTGCGACCTAGCCATGACCACGCCTATCCAGACCCTCGAACAGCACCTGCTGACCGCCCTCGATCCCGCACCGAACCAAACCCGTCGCCTGTTCCATGGCCGTGGCCGCTGCTGGCCGGGGCTCGAGCAGATCACCGTCGACTGGCTGGACGGGGTGCTGTCGGTGGCGCTGTTTCGTGAGCCTCCGGCAGGTCAGCTGGCTGAGCTGGAGGCCATGCTGCAGAGCCTGGCACAACGCCCGCAGTGGCCGGCGCAAGCCGTCTTGATTCAGCATCGCTATTTGCCCGACAGCCCCGCCCAGTGGCTGCTCGGTGAGCCGTGCGCGCAGCACGAAGTGGTCGAAGATGGCCTGCGCTATCTGCTCGATCTTGGCGTGCGGCAGAACAACGGCCTGTTCCTCGACATGCGCTATGGCCGGCGCTGGGTGCGTGAACAGGCTGCCGGCAAGCGTGTGCTGAATCTGTTCGCCTATACCTGCGGCTTTTCCGTGGCGGCGATTGCTGGCGGCGCCGAGCAGGTGGTCAACCTCGACATGGCCAAATCGGCCCTGGCGCGGGGGCGTGACAACCACCGGCTCAATGGCCATGACGCATCGCGGGTGGCGTACTTGGGGCATGAGCTGTTCAAGTCATGGGGCAAGGTGCGCAAGTACGGCCCGTACGACCTGATCATCATCGACCCGCCGACCTTCCAGCGCGGCAGCTTCGTGCTGACCCAGGACTACGCGAAGATTCTCCGGCGCCTGCCCGAGCTGTTGGCGGACGGCGGTACGGTGCTGGCCTGCGTCAACGATCCGGGGGTCGGTCCGCAGTTCCTGTTGGACGGTATGGCCGAGGCGGCGCCCGAGCTGCAGTTCGTCGAGCGCCTGGCCAATCCCCCCGAGTTTCCCGACGCCGACCCGGACGGCGGTCTCAAGGCCCTGGTGTTCGCACGCCGCTGAAGATGCCGGCTCATGCCGGTGTCTCGGTGCCAGGCAGGCGCATGGGGTAAAGCTGGGCGAAGCTGACGTTGTCGGTCTGGTCGACCTTCTTTTTCAACCGCTCGTTGAACGCTCGACTCACCGCGTATTGCCCGCCCGAGATGGTGCGGAACTGCGCGGTGAGGACGAAGCCGTTGAGGTCCATGCGCTCGACACCGAAGACCTGCAAGGGGCCTTGCAGGTTGATGCTCAGCAATGGATCGCCGCTGATCGACTCGCCCACGTCGTGAATCAGCTTCAGCGCCGCATCGACATCACTGTCGTAGGTGAACTGCACCGAGAAGAACGCATAGGCGAACTGCCGCGACTGGTTGGTCACCGCCTTGATCTGGCCGAACGGCACCGAGTGCACGAAGCCCTTGCCGTCGCGCAGGCGCAGGGTGCGGATGGTCAGGCTTTCGACGGTGCCGGCGTGCCCGGAATCGAGCACCACCCAATCACCGATGGAAATGGTGTCCTCGATGAGGATGAACAGCCCGGTGATGACATCCTGCACCAGCTGCTGCGAACCGAAGCCGATGGCCAGGCCGATGACCCCGGCGCCGGCCAGCAGCGGCGCGACGTTGATGCCCAGGTTGGCCATGGTGGTGATGGTGCAGATGACGATCAGAATCACCTTCACCGCATTGCGCAGCATCGGCAGGATGGTGCGCACCCGGGTGCTCGGCTGACGCGCCGCCCGGCGGCCCACGGCCGGTTTCAGCGCTTCCTGGATCGCCGTGTCGAGCACCACCCAGAGCAGCCAGGTGACCATCAGGATCAGGCCGATGGTCGACACCGAGTTGCTGATCGCCTTGCCCAGGCTGTTGCTCATGGCAAAATCCAGCACCGAAAAGCCCCAGATGCGCCCGAGCAGTTCGATGAACGCCACCGCCATCACCACCCGCAGCAACGCATGCGCCAGGCTGCGCAGCAGCTCCATGTAGGGGCGGGCGCGGGCGCCGTTGTCGTTGCCTTGGGGCGCCAGAAAATGCTGCAGCGTGGTGCTCAGAAACACCCCGGCCACCAGTAGCACGGTGGTCAGCAAGGCGTTCTGCAAGGCCTTCTGGCTCTCCTCCCCGGCACCGATCAGGTGAACCGCCGAGACCAGGATCATCAGCAGGATCGGCAGGTACCAGAGGTTGGAGAAAATGCGCAGGGTTTCCTGCACCGCGCGGTGGCCGAGGCGATCCTTGAGGCTGCGGTTGCGGATCAGGTGCGCCACCGGGCGGCGCAGGCGCAGCACCAGGCTTGCAAAGATGAAGGTGGCGGTCAGGCCGGTGAGTACGGCGATGCTGCTGGTGATGTTGCCGCCCAGCTGGCGGGCGATCTGCGGGCTGGTCAGCGCGTCGCTCCAGGCGGCCAGAAAGCCGATCAGAAACAGTGGCCGTGGGGCCAGACGACGAATCGCTGCCACTGCCCGGCGCTTGTGCCCGGCATCGAACAAGGTGATCAGGCAAAGGATGATCGAGGTGGAGAACAGCCCGCTGCTGGTGGCGTACGACAGGCTCAGGCCCATGGCGCGGGCGATCGAGGGGTCGAGGAAGCGACTGGCGTACAGCGTCAGGGGCAGCGCCGCCAGCGCCGGCAGGGTGTAGGGCAGCAGGTAGCCGAGCAGGCCCTTGACCCGGTTGCGTGGCTGCAGCCAGCGAGTGCGCTGACTGCGCGCGAAGACCCAGCGCCCGAGCAGGTTGAGCACGGCAAAACTGCCCGCCCAGGCCACGGTCAGGGTGGTGAAGTCGACCACCAGTTGCAGGGTGTCGCTGACCGAATGGCGATCCACCAGGCGCTCGACTTCCTTGCCGGCACGGTCGGTGCGCAGGCGCCAGGCATCGACCAGGTGGGCGTCGAGGTCGAGCTCCTTGGCCGCGCTGTCCAGGCCGTCGGCCAAGGCGCCGAGCAGGCCGCCTTGCAGCACCGGTTCAGGCTCGGCGGCGGGTTCCTCGGCAGGTGCCGGATCGGCAGCCAGCAGTCGCGTGCTCAGCAGGCAGCCGAGCAGAAACGGGGTGATGAATCGCAGCACTGAATAATCCTCGGACCGGGATGAGCGGGGCAGGTTTACTCAGGGAACTGATAGGCAGAAGGCTGGAAAGTTCGGCTGGGGTAGCGGGGCGTTCGCGTCTGGCTCGCTGGGCCGGCCGGTCGCCCCTGCAGCGATTGCAGGTTCGGCCGGCTGGCGAGCCGCAGGCTTACTGGCCGCTGTAGATCTGATCGAACACGCCGCCATCGTTGAAGTGGGTCTTCTGCACGGTGCGCCAGTCACCGAAGGTTTTCTCCACCGAAAGGAAGTCGACCTTGGGGAAACGGTCGGTGTACTTGGCCAGCACCGTGGCGTCACGCGGACGCAGGTAGTTCTGCGCGGCGATTTCCTGGGCCGCCGGCGACCACAGGTACTTGAGGTATTCCTCGGCCACGGCGCGGGTGCCTTTCTTGTCGACTACCTTGTCGACCACGCTCACCGGCGGTTCGGCTTCGGCAGACACGCTGGGGTAGACCACCTCGAACTGGTCGCGGCCGAACTCGCGGGCGATCATCTCGGCCTCGTTCTCGAAGGTCACCAGCACATCGCCGATCTGGTTGGTCATGAAGGTGGTAGTAGCGGCGCGGCCGCCGGTATCGAGCACAGGCGCCTGCTTGAACAGCTTGCCGACGAAATCACGTGCCTTGGCTTCATCGCCGCCCTGCTTGAGCACGTAGCCCCAGGCCGACAGGTAGGTGTAGCGACCATTACCCGAGGTCTTGGGGTTGGGCACGATCACCTGCACGCCCTCCTTGAGCAGATCGGGCCAGTCTTTCAGGGCCTTGGGGTTGCCCTTGCGCACGATGAACACCGTTGCCGAGGTGAACGGCGCGCTGTTGTTGGGCAGGCGCGTGACCCAGTTGTCCGGCACCAGCGCGCCGTTGTCGACCAGGGCATTGATGTCGGTGGCCATGTTCATGGTGATGACGTCGGCGCGCAGGCCGTCGATCACGGCACGCGCCTGCTTGCTCGAACCGCCGAACGACATCTGCAGGTTGACCTTCTCGTTGTGCTCGGCCTCCCAGTGCTTCTGGAACGCCGGGTTGTAATCCTTGTAGAAGTCGCGCATCACGTCGTAGGAAACGTTCAGCAGGGTCGGCGCGGCCTGGGCCAGGGTGCTCAGGGCAAGGCCCGCGGCCAGCAGCGAGGCGGTAAACAGTTTTTTCACGACGCGTTCCTTTTTGGGTCCAGTAGAGGGCAATGTGCCAGCGACTATAGCGGTTCACTGGTGCACAGCTAAAGAACAAAAAGTGGTGTGGTTATGCTTGCCGGTGGCGGTGCGGTGGTGAGGAGAATCGATCGGTTGGTAGGGGTGCCTGGTGGTCTGCACCTGATTTTTTTGTCAGGTGTAGGGCTCTGGAGGTTGGTGAATGCTGAAGCCTCCCTCACTCAGAATCAGGGTGCACGCATGCAAAAGCCAAGAGCCCGCACAGGCAACTTCAGTTCTGCACCCACGCGCGACGCTGGGTCGCCGGCGTATACCGCGTATGGGCATCATGTCGGCAGGAGGGAGCGACGGGTCGCATATACCGGACAACTTGCCGATCCTTGTACGCAGGGGTATCTGCTGGGCAATGGTCAGCGGCTGTATCGCCCGGCGTTGATGCGCTTTTGCCAGGCCGACGGCAGTAGCCCATTCGGCGCGGGTGGCATCAATGCCTTCAGCTATTGCGCGGGTGATCCGGTCAACCAGGTCGATCCCAGTGGGCATTTCGGGGTTTGGTCATTTCTCCAAGGACTTATCGCGCCTGCCGCGCCCAGAAGCCGGCTGCGGATCAGCTCCAGCGGTGTGAACGTGCATCTGGAGCCTTGGGCCTACTCGCAACTGGCCAGCGCAGTCACCTTCGACCGCGAACGGCGTGTGCTCGCTGTTTCCCTGAATGCTTTTGGCCTTCCCAACAGCCAGGTCACGCTCGGTAGCAGCGGTGTCACTGCACGTGTGCCTCGCCGGGATCAATTGGCACTGCTGGGCAATCGGATCAGCGAACCCTTTGTCACGCCAGCGCGTACAGTGGGGACACTCCTGGTTAGCGCCGAGCAACTGACAAGCATGGTTTACAGGGGCGAGGCTCACGTGCCGGGCGAGCAGGTTCTTGGCTTAATTGGACAGGTTGCCCGGCAGGAGCTCAACCACGCATGGACCGCCGTGCGTACACGCACGGGGGCGATCCTCGACCAACTGGCCGCACCGAGGGTACCGGCTGCGATGGTAATGCAGGTCAATCAGGTTCGCACGACGGGGCATTCCTGACTGCGCCGTCCGGCCTTGCAGCCGAACGCTTGCACTCACGTGGGCCTTGCTGCTCAGCGATCTGCCCGCGTTGGGGTTTTCTCAGCCCCAAGGTACAGAGCGCTGCCGCAGCGCGAACAGTACGCCGCCGCCTGCTCGTGTCGCGGCTTGGCGCAACGCGGGCAGGCGTGCTGCACCTGCTCGCCGCGCATGGCATTGGCCAGCTCTGCGGTAAAGATGCCGGTAGGTACAGCGATGATCGAATAACCGGTAATCATCACCAGCGACGACAGCACCTGACCCAGCGCGGTCTGCGGCACGATGTCGCCAAAGCCCACCGTGGTCAGGGTGACGATGGCCCAGTAGATGCCCTTGGGAATGCTGGTGAAGCCATGTTCCGGCCCTTCGATCACGTACATCAGCGTGCCGAATACCGTCACCAGGGTCGAGACGCTGAGCAGAAAGACGATGATCTTCTGCTTGCTGCCACGCAGGGCCTTGAGCAGGTAATCGGCCTGGCTCAGGTACGGGCCGAGCTTGAGCACACGGAAGATGCGCAGCATGCGGATGACGCGGATGATCAACAGGTACTGCGCGTCGCTGTAATACAGGGCGATGATCCCCGGCACGATCGCCAGCAGGTCGACCAGCCCGTAGAAGCTGAAGGCATAGCGCAGCGGCCTGGGCGAGCAGTACAGGCGAGTGAGGTATTCGAGCAGGAACACCGTGGTGAACCCCCACTCGATGGCGGCGAGCAGGTGAGCGTAATCACGATGAACCTCACCGATGCTGTCGAGAATCACCGTCACCAGGCTGGCGAGGATGACCAGCAGCAACAGCTTGTCGAAGCGCCGGCCGGCAGGGGTGTCGTTCTGGAAGACGATGACGTAGAGGCGTTGGCGCAGGGTGGGATGGCTGGGCATGAATATCGATCCGCAAGACGATGGTCAAGACTAATGACTGGATCGCTCATCGGCAATCGATCGGCCAGCGTATCCACCCCCCCTGTTAAATGTGCCAGTTGAGTCATGAGAACCAAGGGGAATAGCGTGACCTCCTCAAATGATTTTTCTGGGAAAAGGACATGAAAGGGAATATCAAATTTTTCTATGGGCAAAGCTGGCTGAACCAGGTGCTGGCCGATGATGGATTCCACCGGGTATTGCGCGGACCAACCTCTGCACAGGCGATTGTCACGCCCAGGGCGGTATCGTTGCTGCAGTCGGATGTTCAGGGAACAGTTCTCGATCGCCGCGAATCGACGCCGGCAGCCACCTCAGCGTTCACAGCGTATGGGTTCAAGCCTGGGGCGCACGCTGCGGATATGCTCGCCTTCGTGGGTGAACGTTACGACGTCACGTCGGATGCCTATCTGTTGGGAAACGGCCATCGCCTGTATTCGCCACGACTGATGCGATTCCACAGCCCGGATACGTTGAGCCCGTTTGCTCGTGGTGGGCTGAATGCTTACAGCTACTGTGGGGCGGACCCGGTGAATCGGGTCGACCCCTCTGGGAAGTATTGGAGGGATGCTGTGGTCAGGCTGGTGATGGAACCGAAACTTGATATCCACCGCAGACTTGTTGCCGATCCGACAAAACGATTGAGTGGCGTTGCGTGGAGCTCGAAGCAAAAGATGTACGTACAGTTTGAGGCTACGATCAATCCTCAGGACCATCCGCGCAATCCAGGCAAGCCAGCGATCCTCGGAGAGCACCAGGTCAACGACATTGATAGCGGCAAATATTTTGTCAACACTAAAGAACAGGTTCTGATTTATGGCATCACGGATAAAAAGTCGATTGGACGGTCTCTCGTAAGTGGTGACGAACAAACCTGGGCCGAACATGGCTTCTGGGAAAGCGAGACCAATAGGTATCGAAACCACTTCATGGCAGACGGGAATTACTATTACCCTCCAGGCCACGTTGAACAAGGGCAGGAGGGGTTCGTGCGCGACTGGGAGCCACGCCTTGTTAAACCTGGCAGTGCCAACTCGGCAATTCGTAAGAGTTGATAGTTACTTCAGGATCGCTGCTCGTTCCGAGAGGCAAGCGTTAGCGCATAGGCGAGGGGTGGCATGCGTAATGAAAAAGTGCGAAGTCCTGAACGAGCGTTGCAACGGACTTGACCCGTCTAAGGAAACTCCGAACAAGTTGCTCATCAGCCGGAAGTGAGCGGTTGAGGGATGCCGAAAAGCCCGATTTTCAGTCGCTGATTATTGGAAAACCAAGGCATAGCCTTGGTTTTCTGCCCTCACGGGCGCATCTCTCCCGTAGCCGGCAATAATTGCCGGCGCACCATCCACAGATTCGACAGGGCAAACAGCGTGGTCAGTTGCGCCGTGTTCTTGGCCAAGCCACGGAAGCGGGTTTTCACATAGCCGAACTGACGCTTGATCACACGAAATGGATGTTCGACTTTCGCTCGCGTCTGCGCTTTGAGCTTCTCGATCTTGCGTCTGGCTTTGTAGAGCACGCTGCGTTTGCTCAAGTGCTTGTAGGTACTGCGGCGGGCTGCGACCTGCCAGATCACCGGCCGCCCTTCATGCTCCGGTCGCTTCTCCACGCCGGTATAACCCGCATCGGCACAGATAACATTTTCGTCGCCATGCAACAGGTGAGCGACCTCCGTTACATCGGCCACATTCGCCGCTGTACCGTGGACGTGGTGCACCAGGCCCGACTCAGCATCGGCACCGATATGCGCCTTCATGCCGAAGAAATACTGATTACCTTTCTTCGTCTGATGCATTTCAGGATCGCGCTTGCCATCCTTGTTCTTGGTCGAAGTGGGTGCGTGGATGATGGTCGCGTCGACAATGGTGCCCTGGCGCAACGACAAGCCTTTGTCTCGCAGGTAATTGTTGATGGTTTCCAGAATGCCCGCCGCCAACTGATGCTTTTCCAGCAGGTGTCGGAAATTCATGATCGTCGTGTCTTCGGGGATCGGAGCGCTGAGCGTCAGACGAGCAAACTGGCGCATCGAAGTGATCTCGTACAGCGCCTCTTCCATGGCTGGATCGCTCAACGAGAACCAGTTCTGCAGCAGGTGAATACGCAGCATGGTGTCTAGTGGATACGGCTTGCGGCCACCGCCAGCCTTCGGGTAATGCGGCTCGATCAACGCCACCAAACCGCTCCACGGCACCACCTGCTCCATCTCAGCCAGGAAACGCTCGCGACGGGTTTGCTTGCGCTTACCGGCGTACTCGAAATCGGAAAAGCTCATCTGACTCATGGGATGGCGGGCTTGTAGAAGGCAGTTGGACGAGGGGCTATTTCAGCACAGGTCAGATGGCCTGTGCTGACTTGATCGGAGAATCCCTAAGCGGGGCGCAACCTGCCTCGCAGCACACGCCCGCTGAGGTGCATCAACCAGCAACTGAGCACGAACGGGGCGGTCAATCCAGATACTGGCAGCAGGCTGAGCAGCGGCTGCAGCACTAGTGCCAAAGCGATTGCCAGCAGCGTCACCCGCGCCCGTTCCCCCTGGCGACTGAACGCCAGCGCAGCCAACGCCGCATTGAACCCATACAACCCCATCCAGGCCGCCTGCTCCTGACCCGCCAGCAGCGCCACGCCTGCGCCAATCGCTGAACTCAGCACCGCCCACATCGCCGCGTAGGGCTGGGCGAGGAACATTCCGACGATGATCAACAACCCCGCCAGCGGCCGATCGAGCAGAAAGATCTGCCCCACGCCGCGAGCCACGGCATGAGCAGGGTTCGCCTCGACTACAGCTGGCCCGCCCGAGCCCGGTTCGACCAGCGCCAGCACGCCCCAACCCAACAACACGAACGGCGCCGTATAAGCCACCAGTAGCTCGCCGCCGCGTTTGCGCCACTGGTGGGTGATGATGCTCGACAGGCCACCGGCGGCGATGATCAGCGGCGGCACGATGGCCGACCATGGCAGCACAGCGCTGATCAGAATGCCGATCAGCACGCCGTTGTAGCTGTACAGCCCAGCTTGACGGTCGGCGCGGTCGTAGCCGCGGCGCTGGGCGGTGAGCAGGCCGGCGAGGGCGCCGAGCAGGGCGCCGCCGACCAGGTGCGGATCGGTCAGCATAATGGCCAGCAGGCAGCACAGGCCGCACAGCGGGCTGCGCAACAGCAGCACCTGGCTGAAGCCGTTGAGCAGCGCCGTGGCCCAGTCGGGGCAAGGGACAGCAGAAGGTTGGCGGGGCATGGGGCAGTCTGTCAGGTGAGCAGGGAAGCGGTCGGCCTCTGTGGGCGACGGTTGTCCGCACGTGTCAGGTTCAAGCCACGGGTCGCCGGGCGACCCGCAGTGGTTACAGCAAGGTTTCCACCCGCAGCGTATTGGTCGTGCCTGGCTTGCCAAAAGGCACACCGGCAGTGATCAGCACGGTGTCACCGCGCTGCGCCATGCCTTGCGCCTGGGCGATCTCCAAGGCGGTCGAGCAGATTTCATCGACCTGGTGCAAGCGGTCGTTGACCACCGAGCGCACCCCCCACACCACACTCAGGCGCCGCGCGGTGATCAGATTTGGGGTCAAGTTGAGGATCGGCGCCCGCGGCCGCTCGCGGGCGGCGCGCAGGGTCGAGGCGCCGGACTCGCTGTAGTTGACCAGCACCGCCACCGGCAGAATGCCGCTGATACGCCGGATCGCACAGCTGATGGCGTCGCTGACGGTCGCCTCGGCCTTGGGTCTGCCGACGTCGAGTTGGGCCTGGTAGTCCGGGCCGTTTTCCACCTGGCGGATGATCTTGCTCATCATCTGCACCGCCTCGAGCGGGTAGTCGCCCGAGGCGGTCTCGGCCGACAGCATCAGCGTGTCGGCGCCCTCGGCCACGGCGTTGGCCACGTCGGTGACCTCGGCGCGGGTCGGGGTCGAGGCAAAGCGCATGGATTCGAGCATCTGCGTGGCCACCACCACCGGTTTGCCGAGCTGACGGCAGGTGGCGATGATGCGCTTCTGAATCTGCGGCACGCTTTCGGCCGGCACTTCGACGCCCAGGTCGCCGCGGGCGACCATGATCGCGTCGGCCTGCTCGGCGATGGCCTGCAGGTGTTCGACCGCCGAGGGCTTTTCGATTTTCGCCATCAGGTAGGCGCGGTCGCCGATCAGTTCTCGGGCTTCGAGGATGTCCTGCGGGCGCTGCACGAACGACAGCGCCACCCAGTCCACCCCCAGCTGCAGGCCAAAGGCCAGGTCGCGGCGATCCTTTTCGGTGAGCGGCGACAGCGCCAGCACCGCCTCGGGCACGTTGACCCCTTTGCGATCGGACAGCTCGCCGCCGTCCACGACCTCGGTGTCGATGGCCTCGGCATGGGTGGCCGTCACCCGCAGGCGCAGTTTGCCGTCGTCCAGCAACAGGTGCATGCCAGGGCGCAGGGCGGCGATGATTTCCGGGTGCGGCAGGTTGACCCGCTGGGCATCGCCCGGCGTCGGGTCGAGGTCCAGGCGCAGGGCCTGACCGCGGCGCAGTTCAACCTTGCCCGCTTCGAAGCGCCCGACCCGCAGTTTCGGCCCTTGCAAGTCCATGAGAATGCCCAGCGGGCAGTTCAACTGCTGCTCGACCTGACGAATCCAGTCGTAGCGCAGGGCATGATCGGCATGCTCGCCATGGCTGAAGTTGAGGCGGAACAGGTTGACCCCAGCCTCGGCCAGTTGCCGCACGTCATCGAGGCTGGCGGTGGCCGGGCCGAGGGTAGCGAGAATCTTGACCTTCTTGTCGATGTTCATGGATAGGGCTGCTCAAGGATGAGAATGGCGCGGAAGTCGTTGACGTTGGTGCGCGTCGGTTCGGTGACGATCAGGGCGTCGAGGGCCTGGAAATAGCCGTAGCCGTTGTTGTCATCCAGCTCGGCGCTGGCGCTCAGGCCCAAAGCGCTGGCGCGGGCATAGCTGTCTGGGGTCATCAGCGCGCCGGCGTTGTCTTCCGAGCCGTCGATGCCATCGGTGTCACCGGCCAGCGCATACACCCCCGGCAGGCCCTTGAGGCTGTCGGTCAGGCTCAGGAGAAACTCGGCATTGCGCCCGCCACGGCCGTTGCCGCGCACGGTGACGGTGGTTTCGCCGCCGGAGAGGATCACGCACGGTGGCTTGAGCGGCTGGCTGTGCTTGACGATCTGCCGGGCGATGCCGGCATGCACCTTGGCCACCTCGCGTGATTCGCCTTCCAGATCGCCCAGAATCAGCGCACTGAAGCCGGCCTGGCGCGCTTTCACGGCAGCGGCCTCGAGCGACTGCTGGGGTTTGGCAATCAGTTGGAAGTGACTGCGGCTGAGCATCGGATCGTCGGCCTTGAGGGTTTCCGAAGCCGGGTCGTTGAGCCAGTCGAGCACCGCCTGTGGCGCATCGATGGCATAGCGCTTGAGCACCGCCAGGGCATCGGTGCGGGTGCTGGGGTCGGCCACGGTCGGCCCTGAGGCGATCACCGTCGCAAGGTCGCCCGGCACATCGGAAATGGCGTAGGTGTACACCGTGGCTGGCCAGCAGGCCTTGGCCAGGCGCCCGCCCTTGATCGCCGAGAGGTGCTTGCGCACGCAGTTCATCTCGCCGATGGTCGCGCCGGACTTGAGCAGCGCCTTGTTCACCTGCTGTTTGTCGGCCAGGGTCAGCCCGGCGGCCGGCAGGGCCAGCAGCGCCGAGCCACCGCCCGAGAGCAGAAAGATCACCCGGTCGTCTTCGCTGAGGTTGCTGACCATCTCCAGCACCCGGCCGGCGACTTCCAGACCCGCCGCATCGGGCACCGGATGTGCCGCCTCGACCACCTCGATTTTCTGGCAACTGGCGCCGTGCCCGTAGCGCGTCACGACCAGCCCACTGACTTCGCCTTGCCAGTGTTGTTCCACCACTTCGGCCATGGCTGCAGCAGCCTTGCCCGCGCCGATGACGATGACACGACCACTGCGGTCGGCAGGCAGGTAGGGCTCGAGCACCTGACGCGGATGCGCGGCGGCGATGGCGGTGTCGAACAACGAGCGGAGCAGGGATTGTGGATCGACCGACATTGGGCCTCCTTTGGGGGGCAGCGGGCTGCCAGCTGCGAGCTGGAAGCTACAAGCTGCAAGTAAAAGCGGATGGGACAGGGAGCCACAAGTTTCTAGCGGCAAGCTGCAAGCAGTATTGGGTTGGGTTTCGCTTGCAGCTTGCAGCTTGCAGCTTGCAGCTCATAGCTTGCCGCTGGCGACCAGCGGCAACGCCGCTAGTCGCGTTCTCGAATCGAGAAATTGGCCATGTGCTCCAGGCCTTTGATCAGCGCCGAGTGGTCCCAGTTGCCGCCGCCCAGGGCTACGCAGGTGCTGAACACTTGCTGGGCATTGGAGGTGTTGGGCAGGTTGATGCCCAGTTCCTTGGCGCCTTGCAGGGCCAGGTTGAGGTCTTTCTGGTGCAGGTTGATCTTGAAGCCGGGGTCGAAGGTGCCGTTGATCATGCGCTCGGCATGCACTTCGAGAATCTTCGACGAGGCGAAGCCGCCCATCAGCGCCTCGCGCACCTTGGCTGGGTCGGCGCCGTTCTTCGCGGCGAACAGCAAGGCTTCGCCGACCGCCTGGATATTCAGCGCGACGATGATCTGGTTGGCGACCTTGGCGGTCTGCCCGGCGCCGCTGTCGCCGACCCGGGTGATGTTCTTGCCCATGCTCTGGAACAACGGCAGGGCGCGCTCGTAGGCCTCGGCGCTGCCGCCGACCATGATGCTCAGGGTCGCCGCCCTGGCGCCGACCTCACCCCCCGAAACCGGCGCATCGAGGTACTGGGCGCCGGTGCTGGCGATGCGTTCGGCGAAGGCCTTGGTGGCGGTGGGCGAGATCGAACTCATGTCGATCACCACCTTGTTCGCCGCCAAACCTTCGGCTACGCCATCGGCCTCGAACAGCACACTTTCGACCTGCGGCGTGTCGGGCACGATGACGATGATGAATTCGGCTTCCTGAGCCACTTCACGTGGGTTGCCCAGGGCCACCGCGCCGGCCTCGATCAGGTCGGCGGGGGCCTTGCTGTGGTGTTCGGAGACGAACAGGTCGTGGCCTGCCTTGAGCAGGTTGTGGGCCATGGGCTTGCCCATGATGCCGGTGCCGATGAAGCCGATCTTGGCCATGAGAAATTGCCTCTTGTAGTTATGAAAGTTGACGGCGAAGGGGGACGACGGCCGCTTCAGAGCACGTTGTAGGTTTTCAGCCAGCCCAGGCCTGCCTCAGTGGTGGTCAGTGGCTTGTATTCGGCGCCGACCCAGCCCTGGTAGCCGATGCGGTCGAGGTGCTGGAACAGGAAGTGGTAGTTGATCTCGCCGGTGCCGGGCTCGTTGCGCCCTGGGTTGTCGGCCAGTTGCACGTGGTGGATCAGCGCCAGATGCGTTTGCAGGCTGCGGGCGAGGTCACCTTCCATGATTTGCATGTGGTAGATGTCGTACTGCAGGAACAGGTTGTCACTGCCGACTTCAGCGTGAATATCCAGTGCCTGTGCCGTGGTGTTCAGGTAAAAATCCGGGATGTCACGGGTGTTGATCATCTCCATGACCAAGCGAATGCCGGCCGCCTTGAGCCGCTCGGCGGCAAAGCGCAGGTTGTCGACGAAGGTGCGTCGCACCTGCTCATCGCTCAGCCCTTGCGGACGGATGCCGGCCAGGCAGTTGACCTGGGTGTTGCCCAGCACCTGGGCATAGTCGATGGCACGCTCGACGCCGGCGCGAAACTCTTTGACCCGCTCGGAGTGGCAGGCGATGCCGCGCTCGCCCTGGGCCCAGTTGCCGGCCGGCAGGTTGAACAGCACTTGGGTCAGGCCGTGGGTATCGAGCTGCTGGCGAATCTCGGCGGCGTCGAAGTCGTACGGGAAGAGGTATTCGACGCCGCTGAAGCCGGCGTCAGCGGCGGCTTTGAAACGGGCAAGGAAATCCTGTTCGGTGAACAGCATGGACAGGTTGGCGGCAAGGCGCGGCATGGTCGGTCTCCTGATGGATGGCTCACCCGGCGCGCGCTGCGAAGGCGCCGGGGGGAGGGTTCAGTCGAGCAGCGAGATGGCGGTGGGGGCGTCGTTGCCCACCAGGGCCAGGTCTTCGAATTCATTCACCGCGTCGATCTCGGTGCCCATGGAAATGTTGGTCACACGCTCCAGTATCACCTCCACGACCACCGGCACGCGCAACTCGGCGGCCATTTTTTGTGCCTTGAGCAGCGCGGGGCCAATCTCGCTCGGCTCGAACACGCGCAGCGCCTTGCAGCCCAGGCCCTCGACCACGGCCACATGGTCGACGCCATAGCTGGCGGTATCGCTGGCGTTGATGTTCTCGAAGGCCAGTTGCACACAGTAGTCCATGTCGAAGCCGCGCTGGGCTTGGCGGATCAGGCCGAGGTAGGCGTTGTTCACCAGCACATGGACGTAGGGCAGGTTGAACTGCGCGCCCACCGCCAGTTCCTCGATCATGAACTGGAAGTCGTAGTCGCCGGACAACGCCACCACTTGACGGCTGGGGTCGGCCTTGACCACGCCCAGGGCAGCGGGGATGGTCCAGCCGAGCGGGCCGGCCTGGCCGCAGTTGATCCAGTGCCGCGGCTTGTACACATGCAGGAACTGCGCGCCGGCGATCTGCGACAGGCCGATGGTGCTGATGTAGCAGGTGTCCTTGCCGAACACCTTGTTCATTTCCTGATAGACCCGCTGCGGCTTGACCGGCACCTGGTCGAAATGGGTCTTGCGTTGCAAGGTGGCCTTGCGCTGCTGACACTGCTTGAGCCAGGCGCTGTGGTCCTTGAGCTTGCCGGCGGCGTGCCATTCTTCAGCCACTTCGATGAACGCCGCCAGGGCGCTGCCGGCATCGGACACGATGCCCAGGTCGGGCGTGAACACGCGGCCGATCTGTGTCGGTTCGATGTCGACGTGGATGAAGCGCCGGCCTTGGGTGTAGACGTCCACGGAGCCGGTGTGGCGGTTGGCCCAGCGGTTGCCGATGCCGAACACCAGGTCGGAGGCCAGCAGGTTGGCGTTGCCATAACGGTGGGAGGTCTGCAGGCCGACCATACCGGCCATCAGCGGGTGGTCATCAGGCAACGTGCCCCAGCCCATCAAGGTGGGAATCACCGGCACCCCGACCAGTTCTGCAAAGGCCTGCAACTGCGCGCTGGCATCGGCGTTGATGATGCCGCCGCCGGCCACCAGCAGCGGCCGTTCGGCCTGATTGAGCAGGGCCAGGGCCTTTTCCGCCTGCACGCGGGTGGCGGCCGGCTTGTGCACCGGCAGCGGCTCGTAGGCCTCGATGTCGAACTCGATCTCGGCCATCTGCACGTCGAATGGCAGGTCGATCAGCACGGGCCCCGGGCGGCCGCTGCGCATTTCATAAAACGCTTTCTGGAAGGCGTAAGGCACCTGGCCGGGTTCCAGCACGGTGGTGGCCCATTTGGTCACCGGCTTGACGATGCTGGTGATGTCGACCGCCTGGAAGTCTTCCTTGTGCAGACGGGCCCGCGGCGCCTGGCCGGTGATGCACAGAATGGGGATGGAGTCGGCCGAGGCGCTGTACAGCCCGGTGACCATGTCGGTGCCGGCCGGGCCAGAGGTGCCGATGCACACGCCGATATTGCCCGGGTTGGCGCGGGTATAGCCTTCGGCCATGTGCGAGGCGCCTTCGACATGGCGCGCGAGGACGTGATCGATGCCGCCAGCCTTTTTCAAGGCCGAGTACAGCGGGTTGATGGCCGCCCCAGGAATGCCGAATGCGGTGGTCACCCCTTCACGGCGCATGACCAGCACGGCCGCATCGATTGCTCTCATTTTGCTCATGACTTGTGCCTCATTGATATTGTAATTGTATACAACTTTGCCTGAGGCCGAGTTTATTCACCCTTTCTCGTTGAGGTCAATCCCTTTCGCGAGATGGCTAGATGAAGGGTCAGAATGGCAGATGACAGGCTTTTTGAAGAGATTTAAGACGATCGTTTGAAAATGTTGTATACAATAAATCAATTTAGTGTGCTCTATTTGTGAGGCCTTTTTCTATTCATCGGCTCTCGTAGAACAATAAGAGGACACAGCCATGACCCCTTTGACTCTCAAGTCGGCCGTGAGTCTGGTCGACGCCGCATTAAGCGCAGGCCACACCATCGAGGCGGCGCCGCTGACGGTTGCGGTGCTCGATGCGGGCGGCCATCTCCTGGCCTTGCAGCGCGAAGACGGCGCCAGCCTGATTCGTCCGGACATCGCCATCGGCAAAGCCTGGGGCGCCATCGCCCTGGGCAAGGGTTCGCGCCTGCTGGCGCTGGATGCGCAACAACGCCCGGCCTTCTTCGCCGCCCTCAACGGCCTGGGCGAGCGGCCGGTGGTGCCGGTGCCGGGCGGTGTGCTGATTCGCGATGGCGAGGGCCACGTGCTGGGCGCGGTGGGCATCAGTGGCGACACCTCGGACATCGATGAACAGTGCGCCATCAGCGCAATCGAAGCGGCGGGGCTACGGGCCGATGCGGGCGTGGCGGTTTAGCCAGGCGGGCCGATTGCTTCAGGCCGGCTCCGGCTCACAGCCCTTGAGCACCAGGCGAATGATGGTCTGGGCGGCGGCGTCGTAGTCGCTGTCGGCGAGCTTGGCCTTGCCGGTGATGGCGGAAATCTGCCAGTCGAAATCGGCGTAGGTCTGGGTCGCTGCCCAGATGCTGAACATCAGGTGGTGGGGGTCGATCGGGGCGATCAGCCCGCGCTCGACCCACTGGCCGATGCAGGCGATGTTGTGTTGCGCCTGGGCGTTCAACTGCTCGACCTGAGCGGCAGAAAGATGCGGCGCGCCGTGCATGATCTCGCTGGCGAACACCTTGGAGGCGTGCGGCAGGTCGCGGGAAATGCGGATTTTCGAACGGATATAGCCGCTCAGCACTTCGCGCGGATCACCCTCGGCATTGAACGGCGTCGAGGCCTGCATGATCGGCGCGATGATGCTTTCCAGTACCTCGCGGTAGAGGTTTTCCTTCGATTTGAAGTAGTAGTAGACGTTGGGCTTGGGCAGCCCGGCCTTGGCCGCGATGTCACTGGTTTTAGTCGCCGCGAAGCCCTTGTCGGCAAATTCCTCGCTGGCTGCGCGCAGGATCAGCTCCTTGTTGCGCTCGCGAATGGTGCTCATGGTCGGGCATCGTCCTGTGTCTGGCCGCGGCTGCGGAAGGCCCGCGATGGTAGCACCGTGCTCGAACGGCGCTCAAGGCAGGGCCTTTGCGCGGCAATTCACGACAGAACTCCTCTGTCGACGATGGGTCTGTAAGTCACTGTTTCACCCTTGGCGCAACCCTGTGCCAGACCGGGTGAATGACCAGCATCGACCCAGGGTGAACGAACATGGCGGGCAGCAGTTTTTTTGCATTGTTGGATGACATCGCCGCGTTGCTGGACGACATCTCGTTGATGAGCAAGGTGGCGGCGAAGAAATCCGCCAGCGTGTTGAGCGACGACCTGGCAGTGAACGCCGAGCAGGTCACCGGCATGAAGGCCGACCGTGAGTTGCCGGTGGTGTGGGCGGTGTTCAAAGGATCGCTGAAGAACAAGGCGATTCTGGTGCCCTGTGCGCTGATCCTCAGCGCCGTGCTGCCGGCGGCGGTCAAATGGCTGCTGATGGCAGGCGGCATCTACCTCTGCTATGAGGGCTTCGAGGCGATCAAGGACAAGTTCTCGCGCAACAAGGATAGCGAGCAGAACACGGAAAAAAAAGCCGCGCCCAAGACCCCCGAAGCGCTGGCCGCCTATGAGAAGCGCAAGATCAAGGGCGCGATCAAGACCGACTTCATCCTCAGCGCCGAGATCATCGTCATCACCCTCAATGTGGTGGCCGAGGCGCCGCTGTATCAGCAGATCATCACCCTGGCGCTGATTGCGGTGCTGATGACGGTGGGCGTATATGGCCTGGTGGCCGGCATCGTGCGCCTCGATGACGCAGGCTTCGCCCTGGCCAAGACCCAGGCGCAAGGATTGTGGGGGCGCATGACTCGTTCGTTCGGCAAGGGGCTGGTGGCAGCGGCGCCGATCTTGATGAAGGCGCTGTCGTGGATCGGCACGCTGGCGATGTTCCTGGTCGGCGGCACGTTCGTCGCCGAGGGCATCGCGCCGTTGGAACACGCCGTCGAAGCGCTGGTGGCCGATACCGCAGGATGGGGTCCGGTGGTCAAGCTAGGCCTGTTCGGCGTGATCGGTGCAGTGGCAGGCTTTGTCACCGCGCTGCTGGTCGGCGGCTTTGGCTGGGTGCGTGGGCGCCTGGGCAGCGCCGAGTAGCGGGCGCCGGTGGCCTGGCCTGGTAAAGCCCAGGCCGTGCCGCGGCGTACCCTTAGAAGTGCACCTTGACCAGGAAACTTGCGGTGTTCTGGTTGGTGTTGAAGCCTGAAGAACTCTCGATGCCGTACTTGTTTTTCCAGTAGTCGTATTCGAAGCCGACGTACAGCTGCTTCTCGCCCAGCTTCAGCGCTTTGCCCAGGTCGTACTTGACCTGCGGGTTGAAGTGCAGGTTGGCGTGGTAGGTGCCGCGGCGGTTTTCATCGTTGTCGACCACCCAGTCCATGTAGCCGTCGATCAGCACATCGGAGTCGCCCAGCGGCAGGGTATAGGCCCATACCGGAGTGATCTGCCAGACGTTGTCGCCCGGGCGGCTGCCGTCGGTGGTGCGCTGGTAGAAGTTGAGCTGGAAGTAGTCGAAGCCTGGTACGTCGAGGTCGAATCCTGGGCCGATCAGGTAGCTGTCGGCATCGCCTTCGCCGAACTCGTAGGTCAGTGCCAGCAGCACGTCCTTGATCGGGCCGAACGACAGGTTCTGGTCGAAGATCTTGCCGAACGACAGGCGCGGGGTGAACTCGCCGTAGTAGGTGTCGCCACCGTTGCGCGCGTCTTTCTTGCCCTGATAACCGATGCGGTCGATGAACAGGAAGTTGTCGCCGTACTTCCAGCCGTCGGCGTGCTCGAAGGTGAAGGTCTGTTGGGTCGGCGGGTTGACCTTGAAGTTCTTGCCCCACAGATAGGTCAGGCTGTTGCTCTGCCATTGCAGCAGGTCGCCGGCATGGGCGCTGCCGCAGGCCAGCAGGCCGGTGGCAAGAATCAGGCTGTTGAAAGTACGCATGGTGAAAGTCGCTCCTGTCGGTTCAGTGTCGGCGCTCGTGGGTGGCGCCGTTATCGTTGTGCAAGGTCGTGCCGAGGGACTGGGACGGGCCGCGCTGTGGTCGGCAGCGCATACCCTGAAACGTCGTTGAAACGACGCTAAACCCCCGATTTCATTGACTTTAAAGTCAGCAAAAACCCTCTGCGCGGCCTGTTGCATGGGCAAAAAGGCGCGCAGGTTACTGGGTTGTGGGGTGGGTCTCAAGCGCGGCAGCGCGCGGCGGCAAGCAGCGGCCAGCTACGAGCGGCAAGCGGCAAGAAAAAGCAGCGTGCGCGCCCGTCCTGGAGCTTGCCGCAGCCTCGCTAGTCGAGGGGCGCGCCCTTGGCGATCCAGTCGCCGACCAGCTTGCGTTCGTCGTTGGTCATCTGGGTGATGTTGCCCAGCGGCATGATCTGGCTGGCCACGGCCTGGGCCTGGATGCGCGCAGCCTGGGCATGCATCTGCTCTGGGGTGTCGAACAGCACGCCGCCCGGGGCGGTGCTGAACAGCGGGCTGGTGGGGGTGGCCGAATGGCACACGGTGCAGCGTTGCTGGATAACCTCGTGAACCTGGGTGAAGGCCTCGGCGCTTGCCGGTGTGCGGGCGTCTGCCGGGGCCTGGGGCGGTGCAGCCGCTGCTTGTGCAGCCTGCTCGGCGCGATGCTCGGCGGCGCTCTTGCCGCCCACGGCGGTGGCAGGCAGCGGCTGGTAGCGAATCTGGCCAGCAGCCTGATCGGCTGCAGTGGGCAGCGGCTTGGGACCTGTGACATAGGCCAGGCAGATCATCGCCAGGGCGCCGGCAGGCAGAGTCCAGGCGTACTTGTTGCTGGCGTGGCGGGTGTTGAAGTAGTGGCGAATCAGCACGGCGGCGACGGCGATGCCGGCCAGGATCAGCCAGTTGTACTGGCTGCCGTAGGTGCTGGGGAAGTGGTTGCTGATCATGATGAACAGCACCGGCAGGGTGAAGTAGTTGTTGTGCCGCGAGCGCAGCAGGCCCTTGGCCGGCAGCAGCGGGTCGGGCGTCTTGTTTTCGGCGATGGCGGCGACCAGCTGGCGCTGCGCCGGCATGATGATGCGGAACACGTTGCCGACCATGATGGTGCCGATGATCGCCCCCGTGTGCAGGTACGCGCCGCGGCCACTGAACACCAGGCTGAAACCCCAGCAGGCAGCGATGATCAGCACGAACAGCACCGCACCGAGCAGCATCGGCCGTTTACCCAGTGGCGAGTCGCAGAGCAGGTCGTAGATGAACCAGCCGGCGATCAGCGAGCCGATGCCGATGGCCACGCCTTCAGTGCCCGACAGTGTGCTGCCCGGTGCCAGCAGGTACAGGGTCGGGTTCCAGTAGAACACCACGCAGAGCAGGGCGATGCCTGACATCCAGGTGAAATAGGCTTCCCATTTGAACCAGTGCAGGTTCTCGGGCATCTGCGGCGGCGCCAGCTTGTACTTTTCCAGGTGATAGATACCGCCACCGTGGATCGCCCATAAATCGCCCGACAGTCCTTCGCGGGGTTGCCTGCGGTCGAGGTTGTTTTCCAGCCAGACAAAATAGAACGACGCGCCGATCCAGGCCACGCCGGTGATCATGTGCACCCAGCGGATGCTCAGGTTCAGCCACTCGTGAAGGTGTGCTTCCACAGTTCGTACCTTTCGCCGGCCACCGTGCCGATGACCGGCCCTTTCTTATTAGTGGGGACTGAGGATCATCAATTGCTCCTCGGTGAAGTAATGCTCATCGCAGTTGTTGCCAGCACCACTGCGATCAACCACCAGGAAGTCATCCCGCTTTTCGATCGTCAGCACCGGGTGGTGCCAGACGCCGCGATGGTAATTGACGCCCTGCCTGCCATTGCTGAGGAAGGCACGGACCAGACCCGATACAGGTGCATCGCCAAGTGGCGCGACCACGATCAGAAAGGGGTTGCCGAGCAGCGGAATGAACGCCTGGCTGCCCAGCGGATGACGTTCAAGCATGCGAATGGTCAGCGGCATGTCCAGCGCCTCGGCGCGGAAGATGCTGATGATCGCCCTGTCTTCAGGCTCGGCGGTCTCGACCGTGGCGAGCTTGTGGAAGCGCATGGTCGAGCCGTTGTTGATCATGAAGTGGTCGCTGCCGTCGGTTTCGATCACGTCACCGAAAGGGGCGAAGGCTTCTTTGCTCAGGGGCTCGATCATCAGGGTGCGCATGGTCTTGTTCTCTTTATCGAAAGGGGAGGCGAAAAGGCGGCAGCCAGCGCGGACGCTTCACGCACCTGGCGGCCGATGTTGCACGGGTTACAGCTGCGAAAGGCGCAGCAGGGCGATACGGTCGATCTGTTTCAGGGCTTCGCGAAACTCGCTGTCTGCATCGTTGTGCAGGCGCGTTTCGAAGGCGGCGAGAATCTGCTGCCGGTCACTGCCGCGCACCGCCATGATGAACGGAAACGCGAAGCGTGCCTTGTAGGCGTGGTTGAGCGCGGTGAAGCGGGCGAACTCTTCCGGGGTGCACTGGTGGATGCCGGCACCGGCCTGTTCGGCAGTGCTCGACTCGGTCAGTTCGCCACGCACCGCGGCCTTGCCAGCCAGATCCGGGTGGGCGTTGATCAGCGCCAGTTGCTCGGCATGGCTGGCTGCCTGCAGCACCGCGCTCATGCGCTGGTGCAGACCCTCGACCTGATCCAGTTCACTCGACGGCCCTTGATCGAAGACGCGCTGGGCGACCCACGGCGAATGCTCGTAGATGTCGGCGAAGGCGGCGATGAAGGCATCGCGGTCAAGGGAAGACGGGGTCAGGGTGCGGAAGGCGGTCATCGGCAGGTCTCGTCGTCAGGGTTCATTTGCAGGGGTGCGTGGCGTGCCAGTGGCGGGCGATGTCGACGCGGCGGGCGAACCACACCTGCTCGTGGCTTTTCGCGTAGTCGACGAAGCGCTTGAGGGCGGCCAGGCGCGCCGGACGGCCGACCAGGCGACAGTGCAGGCCGATGGAAAGCATCTTCGGTGCTTCGGCACCTTCTTCGTAGAGCACATCGAAGGCGTCCTTCAGGTACTGGAAGAACTGCTCGCCACAGTTGAAGCCTTGCACCTGAGTGAAGCGCATGTCGTTGGTGTCGAGGGTGTAGGGAATCACCAGGTGCGGCTTGTCGGTGGGGTTGTTGCGTTCCCAGTAGGGCAGGTCATCGTCGTAGGTGTCGCTGTCGTAGAGAAAACCGCCTTCTTCCATCACCAGGCGCCGGGTATTGGGGCTGGTGCGGCCGGTGTACCAGCCCAGCGGGCGTTCGCCGGTCAGTTCGGTGAGGATGCGGATGGCTTCGAGCATGTGCTCGCGTTCCTGGGCCTCGTCCATGTTCTGGTAGTCGATCCAGCGGTAGCCGTGGCTGCAGATCTCGTGGCCAGCGTCGACCATGGCGCGAATCACATCGGGGTGACGCTGCGCCGCCATGGCCACCGCGAAGATGGTCAGCGGCACGCCGGTGTCCTTGAACAGCTTGAGCAGGCGCCAGACTCCGGCGCGGCTGCCGTACTCGTACAACGATTCCATGCTCTGGTTGCGTTGGCCTTGCAGCGGCTGGGCCGCGACCATTTCCGACAGAAACGCTTCCGACTCCTTGTCGCCATGGAGAATGTTGCGCTCGCCGCCTTCTTCGTAATTGAGCACGAACGACAGGGCGATGCGGGCGTTGCCCGGCCACTGCGGGTGAGGAGGGGTGTTGCCGTAGCCGATCAGGTCGCGAGGGTAGTTGGCGCTCACTGCAATCTTCCTTCTTGTGCGTTGGTGCAGAGAATAGGCGGACCCGCGTCGGGATGTCGCACCATGTGTGGTGCTGATTGTATACAAGATAATAATTTCTTTGTAAGCCCGATTTTCGCTACAGACGCCCATCGGTCCTCCACAAGCGCGTGTCGACAAACTTGCCTGATCGGTCAGCTATTGTCTATAGGTATAGCGCATGTCGTGGCTTTGCAATGGGTGCACAAGGCTCTAAGTGCCCTGGCTTAAGGGTCTATAAAATTGTGTACAATTTTCCGTTGCGGTGTCTTAATGAGCGCCCTTGCATTGCCCCTGTCTATCTCCAACATGAGGCCTTACGCCATATGGGACGTCTGACTACCCACGTACTGGATGCCGCCCACGGCTGCCCCGGCAGCGCCATTCGCGTCGAGCTTTACCGTGTCGACGGCCAGCGTCTGGAGCTGCTCGGCAGTGCCCTGACCAACGCCGATGGCCGCCTCGACACGCCGCTGTTGCAGGGTGATGAGTATCGCTCCGGGGTCTACCAATTGCAGTTCGCCGCCGGCGACTACTACCGTGCGCGCGGCGTGGCGTTGCCCGACCCGGCCTTTCTCGACGTGGTGGTGCTGCGTTTTGGCATCGATGCCGCACAGGATCACTACCACGTGCCGCTGCTGATTTCGCCGTACAGCTATTCCACCTATCGCGGTAGCTGATCGCCGCCGCAACGCGCATCGAAGGTTCTTGCCCGCTCTCACACTGGCGGGCTTTTTTTCGCCTCGATAGCGCTGAGGCACGCGCAGGCGGGGGGCAAATGCCGGCGCGAGGGCGCATAATCCTGGCTTAATCCTCATCCGCTGCAATGCCGCACTTTCTCCAGGAACCGCCGCCATGCACGTACTGCTATGCGAGGACGACGACCTCATCGCCAGTGGCATCTGTGCCGGGCTTACCGCCCAGGGCCTGACCGTCGACCGCGTGGCCACCGCCTCGGCGGCGCGGCAGTTGCTGCAGACCGCGCAATTCGACGTGATGATCCTCGACCTGGGCCTGCCCGATGAAGACGGCCTCAAGCTGTTACAGCGCCTGCGCCAGCAGGGCGAGGCGCTGCCGGTGCTGGTGCTGACCGCGCGCGATGCCGTCAGCGACCGGGTCGATGGCCTGCAGGCCGGCGCTGACGACTACCTGCTCAAACCTTTCGATCTGCGCGAGCTGGCCGCGCGCCTGCACAGCCTGCTGCGCCGCGCCGCCGGGCGCGCGGTCAACACCATCGAGCACGGCGCCCTGCGTTACGACCCCAGCAGCTGCGAAGCCTGGTTGCACGGCCAGACCGTCGACCTGTCGCGGCGCGAGCAGGCGCTGTTGCAGGCGCTGCTGCAGAACCCCGGCCGGGTGCTGTCGAGCGAGCAGCTCAAGGATTGCGTGTACGGTTTCACCGATGAAGTCGAGAGCAACGCCCTCAACGTGCACATCCACCACCTGCGGCGCAAACTCGGTGCAGGCATCGTCGAGACCGTGCGCGGGCTGGGCTATCGTCTGGGGCCGGCGTCATGAGCCTGCGCGTTCGCCTGTCGCTGATTCTGGGCAGCGCCTTCGTATTCATCTGGGCGCTGGCGGCGGCGTGGATGCTCTGCGACCTGCGCCAGCAGATGATGTTCTCCCTCGATCAGCGCTTGGTGGCCTCGGCGCGTATGGTCGCCGGGCTGATCGACCAACTGCCGCAGCCGCTGAGCGCCAAGGGCCAGGATGCGCGCATTTCCGCCGACCAGCTCAGCGTGCCGGATGGCATGGCCTGCCAGGTCACCTCGCTGCGCGGGGAAATCCTGGCCAGTAACCACCAGCACGACGCCAACCTCGACGATCAGGGCAATGGCTTCAACGACCAGCTCATCGACGGTGCGTCCTGGCGCACCTTCACCTTCAGCCACGGCGATGTACGCATCACCACCGCCGACCGCCATCAGGAGCGCGAAGCGCTCAATCGCTCGATCCTGCTGGTGGCTTCGGCGCCGGTACTGATGGCCCTGCTCGGCAGCCTGGGGCTCTTGTGGATTGGTCTGGGCAAGGGTCTGGAGCCGCTCAACCGCATGCGCGATGCGCTGCGTCGGCGCCGCGCCGACAGCGTCGAGCCGTTGCAGGTGGCCGGCTTGCCCAGCGAATTGCAGCCGCTGCTCGATACCCAGAACCAGCTGTTCCTGCGTATCGCCCAGACTCTGGAGCGCGAGCGTCGCCTCACCGACGATGCCGCCCATGAACTGCGCAGCCCCCTGACGGTGATCAAGACCCACCTGCAAGTGGCACGCATGACCGACGGCGCGGTGCGCGAGCAGGCTCTGGAACATGCCGAGCAGGGCGCCGACCGGCTGCACCGCACCCTCGAACAATTGCTGATGCTGGCCCGTGTCGAGGGCAGCCTGTCGTTCGACGACGGTGTGCAGTGCAGCGCCGAGCAGGTGGCGCGCCAGGCCATTCACGACGCCGGTGGCGGCGACAACCGGCGCATCGTTTTGCACCTGCCCGAGGCCGCCACGCGAACCTACCTGAGCATGCCCGGCCCGCTCGCCGTCACCGCCTTGCGCAACCTGCTGGACAACGCCCTGCGTCACGGCGGGCAACAGGCGCCGGTGGAGTTGGAGGTGCAGATGAGCGAGGGCGAGGTGGGGTTCGTGGTGCGTGATCACGGCCCCGGCATCGCCAATGCCGATTTGCAGCACCTCACCGAGCGCTTCTGGCGGCACAGCCAAAGTGCCGGCTGCGGCCTGGGTCTGGCCATCGTCGAAGCCATCGCCCAGCGCTGCGCCGGGCAACTGCGTTTCGACAACCAGGCCGACGGCCTGCGCGTGTGCCTGCAAGTGCCCGCGCGCGTCGAGGCGTGAGCGGCGCCCGGTAAAAATCTGTTGCGTAGCGCTAAATCCGCCCTTGGGCGAAGCGTTCTCCAAGCATTGCCCCGCACATATCCGGTAACAGAGCTGGGCGGGCCACTGACGCATGCTTGCGAGGATCCTTCGATGTCTAGCGCTTCCAGCCTTGCCCAGGTGCTGCCGGCTACCGCGCCGCAGCCCTTGTACGAATTCAGCGACTCCCCGTTGCTGCTGCGTCAGCAGCAACAGGAATCCAACGCCCGCAGCTATCCACGGCGTATTCCCCTGGCGCTCAAGCGCGCCCGCGGCATCTACGTGGAAGATGTCGAGGGGCGGCAGTTCATCGACTGCCTGGCCGGTGCCGGCACCCTCGCCCTGGGGCACAACCATCCGGTGGTGATCGAGGCGATTCAGCGCGTGCTGGCAGACGAGCTGCCGCTGCACACCCTCGACCTCACCACCCCGGTCAAGGACCGTTTCGTCCAGGACCTGTTCGGCGTGCTGCCCGACGCACTACGCCGCGAAGCCAAGGTGCAGTTCTGCGGCCCAACCGGCACCGATGCCGTGGAAGCAGCCTTGAAGCTCGCGCGCATCGCCACCGGGCGCAGTAACGTGCTGGCCTTCCACGGTGCTTATCACGGCATGTCCCAGGGCGCGCTGAGCCTGATGGGCAGCCTGGGGCCGAAGAAGGCACTGGGCGCGCTGCTCAACAACAACGTGCAGTTCCTGCCTTTCCCTTATGACTACCGCTGCCCGTTCGGCCTGGGCGGCGCTGCCGGGGTGCGGGCCAACCTGCATTACTTGGAGAACCTGTTCAACGACCCCGAATCGGGCGTGCAGCTGCCAGCGGCGGTGATCGTCGAGGCGGTGCAGGGTGAGGGCGGTATGATCCCGGCCGATGTCGAATGGCTGCGCGGTCTTCGGCGTATCACCGAGCAGCATGGCGTGGCGTTGATCGTCGACGAAATCCAGAGCGGCTTCGCCCGCACCGGCAAGCTGTTCGCCTTCGAGCATGCCGGCATCGTTCCCGACGTGGTGACGCTGTCCAAGGCCATCGGCGGCAGCCTGCCGCTGGCGGTGGTGGTCTACCGTGAATGGCTCGACCAGTGGGGGCCAGGCGCCCACGCCGGCACGTTCCGCGGCAACCAGATGGCCATGGCCGCGGGTTCTGCGGTCATCGATTACCTGCTCGAACACGACCTGGCCAGCCACGCCGCCGCCATGGGCGAGCGCCTTTGTGGGCATCTGCGCCAATTGCAGCGCGACTACCCGCAGTTGGGCGATATCCGCGGGCGCGGCCTGATGCTGGGCGTCGAGCTGGTCGATCCGGCAGGGGCGGCGGATGCCCAAGGTCACCCGCCGGCCTGTCGCCAGCTGGCGCCCAAGGTGCAGCGTGAATGCCTGCGCCGCGGGCTGATCGTCGAGTTGGGCGGCCGGCATGGTGCGGTGGTGCGCTTCCTGCCACCGCTGATCATCAGCGCCGAGCAGATCGACGAAGTGGCCGAGCGCTTCGCCCAGGCTGTGCGCGCCGCGCTGGCCGCCTGACTGCAAGGCAAAAGCCGCGAAACGCTGCTGGGCGGTTCGCGGCTTTTGTGTGTACGGCTCGGCAACGGCCTTAGTCGAGGCTGCGCCCGGCGCGCCAGTAGCCCATCAGGCTGAGGGTGCGGCGATCGAGGCCGCGCTCCTGGATCAGCCAGCGGCGCAAGGTCATCACCGTCGACGACTCGCCCGCGATCCAGGCGTGAAACTCACCGCCCTCGCCACTGGCCTGTTCCCAGAGAATGTCTTCGTCGATATTCAGCTCATCCAGTTCACCAGCCGCCGAAGCCGCTGCGGTCGGCAGCCAGGCCTGTTCGCGCACGGCCTCGAGCATGGCCTGGCCGTGCTCGCTGCGCAGTTGCTCGCGGGCCAGCCAGTGCAGTTCGGTATGCGCCGGGCGCGCCAGCTCAAGACAGTCGGCCAGCAATGGCACCTCGATGAACGCTTGCACACGGGCCTGGCTGGCCTGTTCGGCCAGTTGCTGGAGAATCCCGGCGATGGCCGGCAAGGCGGTTTCATCGCCCACCAGCAACAGCCGTTGCAGGCCCTGCGGTGGCTTCCATTCGTAGCCGCCGGGGTCGCCGGCAAAGGCCAGGTTGGGCGCGACCATCTGCACCCGGTCGCCCTCCGTGGCATGGGTCGCCCAGGCCGAGGCCGGGCCGTTGATGCCGTGCAGGACGAAATCGACATCCACTTCCGCTGCATCGCGGCGCAGGGCGCGAATGGTGTAGGTGCGCATTGGCGGGCGCTGGTCGAGCGGTAGCTGGCGTCGCGCGTCGTTCCAGTGCAGGCGGTTGTCGAAGGCCGGCAGCGAGCCATCTGCGGCAGGGAACAGCAACTTTACCCGCTGATCGGGGGCCAGGGTGTTCATCTGCGCCACGTCGGCGCCGGTGAACACCAGGCGCAGCAGCGATGGGGTGATGGGCAGGCGGCGCTTGACCCTGAGGTCGAACAGGCGATAGCCGCTGGGCGGTTGCGCTGCGGGCGAGGGCTCGGCGCGGTCGGCCTGGGCGCTGGCGGAGGCGGAGGACATGGCAGGGTTCCTGTGCGGCGGGTTCCCTGAAGGAACGAGCGCCGCACAGGTCGATTTATCGACTAGGAATGGAGCTGCGCACGCAGCCACTCGCGAACCGCGCGATAAATGCCCTCGACCTGCCCGCTGATGCCGGACATGCGCAGGAAGTCATGGGTCAGCCCGTGCTGGGTCACCAGGGTCAGCGGCGTGCCGCTGGCGCGCAGGTGCTCGGCGTAGGCCAGGCCCTCGTCATGCAGCGGATCGTACTCGGCCAGGCTCAGGTAGACCGGGGCCAGCGCTGGCAGACTTTCGGCGCGCAGCGGCGAGACGCGCCAGTCCTCGCGCTGGGCCGGGTCGCCCAGGTAGTGCTGGTAGAACCACTCGAGGGTGTCGCTTTCCAGCAGATACCCCTCGGCGAAGCGCTGGTGTGAAGGGTGGGTCTGCGCCACGTCGGCGACCGGGTAGAACAGCAATTGTGCGCAGGGTGCGAAGCCCTTGGCTCGAGGCTCGCGAGCAGCGGCGATGGCCAGTACCGTGGCCAGGGTCGCGCCGGCACTGTCGCCGGCCACCACCAGGCGCTGCGGGTCGAGGCCGAACGACTCGGCATGCGCGTACAGCCACTCGGCGCTGTCCTGGGCGTCATTCACCGCCACCGGGAAGCGTTGTTCGGGGGCCAGTCGGTAGGCCGGGGCCAGCACGGCAAATTCGCCGTCTGCGGCCAGGCGCCGGCAGATCGAGTCGTGCGAATCGAGACTGCCGACTACGTAGCCGCCGCCATGCAGATACAGGATGCACGGCAGCGCACATTCACCTGTGCCCGCAGCGCGATACAGCCGCGCCTCGATGCACGCGCCGTCGCGCATGTCGAGGCTGTGCACGACAACCTCCAGCGCAGCGGGAGGCAAGGGGTCGAGAACCTGCGAGCTGCGCTCGAACTCTTCACGCGCCAGGGTCACGCTCAGGTGGTGCATCGGCTGGCTCTTGCCGGTCATGCGGCCGAGTTCGGCCAGTTCCAGAAAACCTTCCAGGTCGGGGTCCAGCGGCATAGCGGGTTCCTCTTGGCAAACGCTGCACGGGTGCAAACCGTGCGCAGCGACAACGGATTCAGGCCAGTACGGCCGACAACTGCGCCATCAATCGATCGATCTGCGCTTCATCGTTGAGCAGGCCGGGCGCGGTGCGAATCACCGGGCCAACGTCGCGCGCCACGGCATCGACGTTGACCTTGCGCGCGAGCAGCGCCGCAGCCACCTGATCGCAGTCACGGCCCTTGGCGCGGAAGAAGGTGAAGCCCGACGACAACGCCGGGCTGCGCGGCGTCACCAGTTCGATATCGCGCCGGCTGAGCAATTGCTCGCGCAGGTAGCCGTTGAGCTGGTGGATGCGTGCCTGCACCTGGTCCTTGCCCAGTTGCAGGTGCAGTTTGAAGGCCTCATCCAGCGCCCAGCGGTGCTCGAAGGCGTGGTAACCACCGGGCGTGAAACGGGTGGCGAAGCTGTCGTCTTCAGAGAACGTGGGGATCAGCGGCGTGAGGTTTTCCACGGTTTCACTGCGCGCGCAGATGATTCCGGTGCCGCGCGGGCCGAACAGCCACTTGTGAGTGCCGGCGATGAAGAAGTCGCAGTTCATGCGCGCAAAATCCAAGTCTTCCACGCCGAAACCGTGCACGCCGTCGATCACATAGAGAATGCGCTCGGCTTCGCTGCGGTTGCGGTTATGCCGCGCCACCAGCGCGCCGATCTGCTCGACCGGCAGTTTCACGCCACTGCTCGAATGCACCCAGGTCATGCCCAGCACGCGGGTGTTCGGGGCAATGGCGCGGTCGATGGTGTCGAGAATCTGCTCGATTGACACCTGCGCCGGATCATCGAACAGGCGAATCTTGCGCACCTGGGTGCCCTCGCGCTCGCTGCGAAAGGCCAGGGTGTAATGGGTCGAGTAGTGCTCATGCTTGGTGGTGAGGATTTCCTGATCCGGGCGCACCTGGATGCCGCCGTAGATCATCGCCAGACCCTCGGTGGTGCTGCCGGTCAGGGCGATCTGTCCCGGCCGGGCGTTGAGGTAGCGCCCGGCCCATTCGCGCACCTGCGCCTCGTGCCGCCAGGTCTCCTGGCGGTCCCAGTCCATGGCTACTGCCGGGTTGCGGTCGAGCCAGGCGCGGTGGCGGGCGATGGCCTCGCGCACCGGGCGCGGGTGCGAGGTGATGAGGAAATTGGCGAAGTGCAGGTAGTCCGGGTCGAGGTCGAACAGCCCTTGCAGGTGCGTCCATTTGCTCGCGCTGCTGCTGGCCTGGGGTGCTGCATGCACGCAGCCTTCTAGGCTCGCGCCAAGCGGCAGCGCCACGGCGAGCAGGCCCGCCTGTTTGAGGAAGGTACGACGGTCGCTCATGGTGGGGTCACTGCACGGAGGACGAGGGGGATTGACCAGCCTGTTGCACCTGGGCCCAGGTGCGCAGGAAGTTACCGCCCCAGAGCTTGCCGATATCGGCTTCGGAATAGCCGCGCTGCAGCAGTTCGGCGGTGACGTTGCGCGACTCGCTGACATCGTTCCAGCCGTCGATGCCGCCGCCTTCGTTGAAGTCCGAGGCGATGCCGACGTGGTCGATGCCGATCTTGCGCACGGCGTAGTCGATGGCGTCGCCGAACTCCTTGAGGCTGGCCTTGGGTTCTTCTTCGAGCAGGGCGTAGAACTGGCTGGCATAGCTGCCGAACTTCTGCTCGCTCCAGGCGGCGATCACCGGGTCGCCCGGCATCAGCGCCATGGCCTGGTTGGGCAGTGGCGGCAGGTCGAACTGGCTGCGCAGGGCGTTGAGTTTGTCCTGGGTCTTTTGCGTCATCGGCTTGAGGTAGGCGGAAAACGCCACGATCTGCACCACACCGCCACTGTCGCGGATCAGGCGCATTTCCTTGTCGCTGAGGTTGCGCGGAATGTCGACGAAGGCCCGCGGCACCGAGTGCGAGGCGACGATTGGCGCACGGCTCAAGGCTGCGACCTGCTCCAGCGCAGGCGTCGACATGTGCGACACATCGATGATCACGCCCAGATCGTTGAGCCGCGCTACCGCCTGCTTGCCCAGGTCCGAGAGCCCGCCCAGGGCGTCAGGCGAGTCGTTGAGAAACGGCAGCGGGCGCGAGGAATCGGACCAGTCGTTGTTGCCGATGTAGTTGAAGCCGAACATGCGCATGCCCCGCGCCGCCCACTGATCGAGGCGGTCGAGGTCGTGGCCCAGCGGATAGGCGTTGAGCATGCTGATGAAAATCGCGAACTTGCCCTCACCGTGCAGGCGCCGCATGTCGTCGGGGTTGTAGGCGATGCCGACTTGCTGCGGGAAGTCGCGGACCATGCCAGTGATGGCCTTGTAGCGCACTTCCTGCTGGTTGCGCGCCTCCTCGACGAAGCCTGGGGTGGGGCGATGCGGCGCGTCTGGGCCGTTCCAGATTTCCGGCCAGCCGAAAAGGGTCAGCGCCGCGCCCGACAAGCGGCCCTGCGCCGCCTTGGCCAGGTCGAACTGACCGGGTCCGGACTTATCCGCCTCACGCCCCTCGGTGCCGAAGCTCAGCGGCAAGGTGATATGGCTGTCGAACGAGATCAGCCGTTCCTGCAGTTCATTGGCCTGGCGCACTACTTTTGCCGGGTAGGCCGGGGTCGGCTCGAGCAGACGCCAGGCGACATAACCACCTACCCCGAGCAGCAGCGCCAGGGGCAGGCCGAAATACAGGGTCTTGTTGCTGCGCGATCTTGTCATTGCCATCTCGATACGGGTCACGGATGCGGGGCCTGGGCTATCAGGGGAGGACGAGCATGGCGCGGGCAAATTTACCGGGCGCTGGGCGGTCGGCCCGCTAAATTTGCCGGCCCAGCGTACGTTCTTGCTGGGATGGCGCCTGCTTCATGGCGAACACAGGTGGGGTGATGACGATTTCTCGACGCGGCTTCATGGCCGCTGCAGCGCTGCTGGGCGCTGCCGTGCCGGCGAGCTACTACGGCCACCGCGAACTGACCAGGCCGGACGACGAGGAACCGGAGACCCCCGGCGAAGCCACGGTGGACCTGGCTGACGTGGCCGAACAACACCTGGCCAACCGCTTGCGCGGCATCTGGGACCTGCGCCTGTTCGGCCATGACGCCGGCTTGCCCGGCGTGCCCGAGCAGCCGCTGCAACTGTTCATCGACATCGCCGCCCGCGGCCGCGGCATCCGCGGCTGCCTCGACACCCCCGAGCGCCTGCGCGGCGAGCCGGCGCCGGCCTATCAACTGATCGGTGACCTGCGCCGCGACGATGCCGGCCTGCTTTACTGGCGCCTGGTGCCGGCCAACACCAGCGCGCCGCGCTGGGAGCTGGCGATCAAGATCGACGAGGTCTGGGATCAGTTCGGCAACGCTGGCAGCGACACCTTCAGCGGCCAGGTGCTCGACCTGCAACGGCCGCTGGCCCTGGCCGAGCAGGACAACCGCTTCGTCGCCACCAAGCAGCTGTTTCCCGAGGCACGCCTGCGCACCGGGCTGGAGCCAGTGTTGCTCGACTGGCTGATCTCGCCTGAACACCGCCTGTTCCACCAGCTCTGGCACGCCAGCCGCGACCAGTGGCACAAGCTGCCTGAAGACAAACGCGAGGCCCTGCGCGGCCTGGGCTGGCAGCCAGGGCCGCGCAGCCGCGAACGCGACGCCCGTGGCCGGCACAAGGACCGCAATGGCTCGGGCGTGGACTTCTTCTTCATGCACCGGCACATGCTGGCCAGCGCCCGCGCCTTGCAGCCGCTGCCTGCCTGGCAGCACTTCCCCTTGCCGCAGCCGCCGCTGGAGCGCGACCGATTGGGCTTCGCCCGTTATTTCGACAACCATGACGGCAACGCCTTGCCACCGACCTGGCTGGCCGACGAGGACGAGACCTACACCGAGTGGGTCAGCGGCATCAAGCGCGAAGAAACCTTCCACGCCAACTTCGCCCTGTGGGAATCGCAGTACCGTGATCCGCGCTACTTGGCCGGGCTGACCCTGGGCCAGCTCGGCTCGGAAATGGAACTGGGCCTGCACGACTGGCTGCACATGCGCTGGGCGGCCGTGCCGCGCGATCCGTCCAGTGGCGTGCCGGTGCCCTATGGGCGCAGCCAGGACGACTTCGCGCCGCGCTGGTTCAGCGCCGAGAACGACTTTCTCGGCGACCCGTTTTCCTCCCACGTGCACCCGGTGTTCTGGCGCTTCCACGGCTGGATCGACGACCGTATCGACGACTGGTTCGCCGCCCACGAACGCTTCCACCCCGGCCAGGTACGGCGCTTGGTGGTCAATGGCGTGGCATGGTTCGCCCCGGGCCGCTGGGTCGAAGTGGCTGACCCATGGCTGGGCCCGGACACCCACGGCTGCAGCAGCGTGCCAGGGGTGCGGCCGGGCAAGTCGGTGGAAATGGACGTCGAGACCATGAAGCTTGCGCTGCGCATCATCTTCGCCAATGAAGATGACGGCATCGCCGGGCTGGTGCGGCGCGTGCCGAAGCGGCCGTGGTATGCGCGGCATCTGTCAGTGGCTGGCATGGATTTTTAACGGCGCTCAGCCCTCTGGCGTTTCGCCGCCGACCTGCGCCACCTGCCAGCCACCGCCCAGGGCCTTGTACAACGCCACGCTGCCTTGCAGGCGTTCGAGGCGCAGGCGCGCTTGTTGGTCCTGGGCGGCGAACAGCGTGCGCTGCGCCTCCAGCACCACCAGCAGGGTTTCCGCACCGGCCCTGTAGCGTTGCTGGGCGAGGTCGAAGGCCAGTTGCGCCTGCGCCACCTCTTGGTCCTGCCACTGCCGTTGACGATCGACCCCAGCAATTGTGTTGAGGGCTTTCTCGACATCAGCGAAGCCAGCAGTGATGCCTTTGCGGTAGTCCTCCAGCAGCTCCTGCTGGCGAGCGTGGGCTTTGTCGCGCTCGGCGCGCAGTCGGCCATGGTCGAAGATCGGCGCGGCAAGGCCGGCAGTGAGGGTATAGAACGGGCTGTCGAGCACCGCTGGCAGGGTGCGCGCGCCGCTGCCCAGGTTGGCGCCGAGCAGCAGTTTGGGCAGCATCGCGGCCCGCGCCACCTGCACGTCGGCCTGGGCGGCGGCCAGCCGCGCTTCGGCGGCAGCGATGTCCGGGCGGCGGCTGAGCAGCTCACTGGGCACGCCGTGGGCGATGCTCGGCCAGCGCAGCGCGGCGAAGGTTTCCTGGGTGGTGGGCAGGTTCTGCACCGGTTCGCCGAGCAGGGTGGCGAGGGTCACGCGGTTGTCCTGGCGCTGCTGCTCGAGCAATTCGACCTGACGCTGCTGGGCGGCGCGCAGGCCTTGCTGCTGGGCCAGTTCCAGGCGACTGGCGGCGCCGGAGTCCTGGCGGCTGCGCACCACCCGCAGCACGTCGCCGGCGTTGTCCAGGTTGAGCCTGGCGATGCGCAGTTGTTCATCCAGGCTCAGGTCGCGCAGGTAGCTGTCGGCCACGGCGCCGAGCAAAGTCAGCTCGACGGTCTGGCGCTCGAAGCGGCTGGCTTGCAGGCTGTGCTGGGCGCTGTCGCGGGCCGCCCGCACGCCGCCCCAGAAGTCCACTTCGTAACGGGTGCTCAGCACCGCGTCGAAGCGCGTGTTGGTGCGGTAGCGTTCGCCGACATCCAGGCCATCGTAACCACGCCCGTGCAAAAGGTGCTGGCGGCCGGCATCGAGTCGGCCTTGCAGGTCGGGCAACTGCGCGGCGCCGGCGATTACCGCCTGGGCCTGGGCCTGGCGTACGCGTGCGGTGGCAGCGGCGAGGTCGTGGCTGTTGCGCCGGGCACGTTCGATCAACGTGTTCAGGGTCGGGCTGGCGAAGGCTTGCCACCACTGTGCGTCGGGCCAGGCCTGGCTGGCCTGGGGCGCGCCGCTCTGCCACTGGGCAGGCGCCTGGATGCCGGCATCGGGGGCGGGCGGCGTGCTGCAGGCCGCCAGGCACAGGCTCAGGGTCAACAGGCTGATACGGCTGGGCAGGGTCATGGATTATTCGCTGGTAAGGGCTTTGACCGGGTCGAGACGGGCGGCCTTGCGTGCCGGCATGAAACCGAACACCACGCCGGTGACGACGGCGCAGGCGAAGGCGCCGAGGATCGCCGGCAGGGCGAAGGCGACGGCGATGTCGACCAGCAGCAGGCCGGCACCGATGCTCAGGGCCAGGACGATACCGGTGATGCCGCCGACCATCGACAGCATCACCGCCTCGCTGAGGAACTGGCGCAGGATGTCGCGCTGACGGGCGCCGGTGGCCATGCGGATGCCAATCTCGCGGGTGCGTTCGCGCACGGTCATGAGCATGATGTTCATCACCCCGATGCCGCCCACCAGCAGCGAAATCGCCGCAATGGCGCCGAGCATCAGCGACAGGCTGTTCTGGGTGCGCGCCTCGGCCTGGATCAGCGCGGCGTCGTTGGTCAGGTCGAAATCCTTCTTGCCCTGGTGGCGCTGGCGCATCAGGTGATCGATGGCCGCTTCGGTCTCGGCCACCCGGCTGGAATCGGCGGCGGCGATGATCACGTATTCCGGGTCGTGCTTGGCGAACAGACGGATCGCTGCAGCGGAGTAGGGCACCACGATACGCTCGTCGCTGTCCTGGTCGCCGGAGCTGGCGCCCTTGCCGGCGAGGATGCCGACCACCTGGAACGGCACGTTGCCGATCAGCAGGTATTCGCCGATGCCGCTGCTGCCGGGGGCCAGCAGTTTTTCCCGGACCTTCTGCCCGATCACCGCCACCGCCGCGCCGCGGCGCTCGTCGGCTTCGCTGAAGAAACTGCCTTCGACCACCGGCCAGTTGAGGATCTGCGCGAACTGGGTGTTGTTGCCGCCGACATAGAACTGCTGATGATTGTTGCCGTAACGCACGCTCAGCTCGCCGCCGATCACCGGCATGATGCGCTGAACCTGCGGCAGTTGGCCGATCGCCTCGACATCGTCGAGGGTGACGATGCCGGCGGTCTCGCGCAGGGTCGCGTGCTTGCCGTTGAGGTAGAGGATGTTCGAGCCGAACGCTGCCATCTGCGCCATCACCTGGCGCTTGCTGCCTTCGCCGACCGCAAGCATGACCACCACCGAGGCCACGCCGATGACGATGCCGAGCAAGGTCAGCGCGGTGCGGAAGCGGTTGATCCACATCACCCGCCAGGCCGCGCGCAGCGATTCGAGCAACTCGCCCTTCCAGGCCCCGCGCAGGGTCGCGCCGCGGTCCAGGCGCTGGCGCAGCTCGTTGGCCTGCAGGTGCTCGGCGCTGGCTGCAGGCGGTGGCTCGGCACCCGAGTCGCTGACGATCTGTCCGTCGCGAATCTCGATCACCCGCTGCGCCCGCGCCGCCACTTCGCGGTCGTGGGTGATGAGGATGATCACATGGCCCTGGCTGGCCAATTCGTCGAGCAAGGCCATGACCTCGGCGCCGCTATGGCTGTCGAGGGCCCCGGTGGGTTCGTCGGCCAGGATGATGTGCCCGCCGTTCATCAGCGCGCGGGCAATCGACACCCGCTGCTGTTGGCCGCCGGAAAGTTGATGTGGGCGGTTGCCGGTACGCTCGGCCAGGCCCAGACGCTGCAGCAGGCTGGCGGCGCGGGCGTGGCGCTGTTCGGCGGGGATGCCGGCGTAGATGGCCGGCATCTCGACGTTTTCCTGGGCCGAGCCTGAGGGGATCAGGTGATAGCCCTGGAACACGAAGCCGAACGCTTCGCGGCGCAGCCAGGCCAGTTCGTCGACATCCAGCTCGGCGACAGGCTTGCCGGCGAAGTGGTAGGTGCCGGAGGTTGGCCGGTCGAGGCAGCCGAGCAGGTTCATCAAGGTCGACTTGCCTGAACCTGAGCTGCCGACGATGGCGACGAACTCGCCCGGATGGATGCTCAGGCTGATGCCGCGCAGCACTTCCACGGTCGGCGAATCGACGCCGCCATAGACCTTGCGAATGTCGCGCAGCTCGATCAACGGTTGCGACATTCAGCCTCCACTGGCGTTGCCGATCAGCACCCGCTCGCCTTCGCGCAGACCGTCGAGCACCTGGGTGCGCAGGCGATCGCTGAGGCCGGTGCGTACCTGGCGCTGTTCGACCTTGCCTTGGTCATTGAGCACCTGGGCCAGGCGCAGGTCCGGCTCGGGGCCGTCCTCCAGCGCCGCCAGCGGCGCGGTCAGCACCTGTTGCGCCTGGCCGGCGACGAAGAACACCTGGGTGGTCATCTCGGCCATCAGCGCGCCGTCGGGGTTGTCGACATCCAGCAGCACCGTGTACTGCACCACTTGGCTGGCGCCGGCGCCATTGCCGATGCTGGCCGGGCTGCCGCCGCCCTGGCTGGTCTGCTCGAGCGGGCGTGGCGGAATCGGCAGAATCTGCCGCACCGTGCTGCTCCAGCGGCGCTTACCACCGGCCAGGGTGGTGAAGTAGGCGCTCATGCCCGGCTTGACCTGGCCGATGTCGGCTTCCGAGACCTGCGCCCAGACGGTCATCGGCGACAGCCTGGCGATGCGCAGAATCAGCGGCGTCTGCTGCTGGGCGTTGAGGGTCTGGCCCTGGCGGGCGTCGAGCGCCACCACGGTGCCGTCCATCGGTGCGTAGATGCGTGTGTAGCCAAGCTCGGCCTCGTCGCTGCGCAGGCTGGCCTGGGCCTGGCGAATCTGCGCCTGGAACATGGCGATGCGCGCGCGGGTGGTCTTGAGTTGGGCGTCGGCGCTCTGTACGTCTTCCTCGCGGGTGGCGCCGGTGCTGGCCAGGGCGCGCTGGCGTCGATACTGCTGCTCGGCCAACTGCGCCTGGGCCTGTTGCTCGGCCAACTGCGCCTTGAGGTTGTCGATGGAAAACCGCCCGGCATCGACCCGCGCCTGCTGGGTCGAGGGGTCGATTTCGACCAGCAACTGGCCTTGCTTGACCACATCGCCCACTTCCACCAGCAGCTTGTGGATTTGCCCCGAGGCCTGCGCGCCGACGTCGACATACCGGCGTGGCTGCAAGGTGCCCAGGGCGGTGACGCTGCTTTCGATGTCGCCACGGGTGACCGCGACCGTACTGAGTGCAGGGCCTGAGAGCGGGAGCTTGGCCCAGGCGGCCAGACAACTCAGTACCAGCAGGCCGGCGCCGCCCAGCAGCAGGCGACGGGTGTTCGGTGAGCGTTTCATGCAGGCTTCCGGCCGTTGAGTGAAAGGCGCGCAGCGCCGAGGCGCAGGCAAGTTCCCCTTTGAACGAAGCAGCCTGCGGCGGATTTAGCCCGCACTGCACAGCGGCTTTGCGTGGCTGAAAAGGGGCTGCGCAGGAGGCGGTGTCAGGCCTGTCCGTGGCGCTGGCAGACACCTGGGGCGAGGCATTTGCTATCCTCCTGCGCTTCGTCGACCCATGGAACCTGTGCCATGCCTGCCACCGCTACACCCCGTGCGCGCGCTTTCAGTCGCAGCGATCACCGCACCCTGGCCCTGGCGGCGCTGGGGGGGGCGCTGGAGATCTACGATTTCATCATCTTCGTGTTCTTCGCCCTGACCCTGAGCCAGCTGTTCTTCCCGCCGGAGATGCCCGAGTGGCTGCGCCTGCTGCAAAGCTTCGGCATTTTCGTCACCGGTTACCTGGCGCGGCCGCTGGGTGGCATCCTCATGGCCCATTTCGCCGATCACCTGGGGCGCAAGCGGGTGTTCAGCCTGAGCATCCTGATGATGGCCCTGCCGTGCCTGCTGATCGGGGTGATGCCGACCTACGCCGACATCGGCTACGCTGCGCCGCTGTTGCTGCTGGGGCTGCGTATCCTGCAAGGGGCGGCGGTGGGCGGCGAGGTACCCAGCGCCTGGACCTTCGTCGCCGAGCACGCCCCGGCCGGTCGCCGCGGTTACGCCCTGGGCTTTCTGCAGGCCGGGCTGACGTTCGGCTACCTGCTCGGGGCGCTGACCGCGACGCTGCTGGCGCAGTTGTTCACCCCCGAGCAGATTCTCGACTACGCCTGGCGTTACCCGTTCCTGCTGGGCGGCGTGTTCGGTGTGGTCGGGGTGTGGCTGCGCCGCTGGCTGAGTGAAACCCCGGTGTTCCTCGCCCTGCGCGAGCGCAACGCGCAACCGGTGGCGTTTCCCCTGCGCCAGGTCTTGAGCCGTCACCGCCAGGCGCTGATCCCAGCGGCGCTGCTGACCTGTGTGCTGACCTCGGCGGTGGTGGTGCTGGTGGTCATCACCCCGACGGTGATGCAGCAGCGCTTCGCCCTCAGTGCCGGGCATACTTTCGCCCTGAGCAGTGTCGGTATCGTCTTTCTCAATATCGGCTGCGTGCTGGCGGGGCTGCTGGTCGACCGTATCGGCGCCTGGCGCGCCCTGGCCCTCTACAGCCTGCTGCTGCCGCTGGGCATCGGCGTGCTGTACGCCAGCCTGGTCGGGCAGTGGGGCACGATCTGGCCGGCCTACGCCCTGGCCGGGCTGTGCTGCGGCGTGGTTGGGGTGGTGCCGTCGGTGATGGTCGGGCTGTTCCCGGCGCAGATTCGCGTGTCGGGCATCTCCTTCACCTATAACGTGGCCTATGCCCTATGGGCCAGCACCACGCCGCTGGCACTGATCGCGCTGATGCCGTGGAGCCCGTGGGTGTGCGTGGGCTTCTGCCTGGTGATGGGCGCGGTCGGTGTGGCTACGGCCTGGTACTACGCCAACTGTGAGTCGCTCGGCTTCGTCCGCGACTGCGCCTCGGCCTGAGGCCGAGGCATAGCCTAATGAAAAGCCCCCGAACCTTGCGGTGCGGGGGCTTTTTCGTGGGGCAGGGCGGGCCTACATGTTCGGGTAGGTCGGCCCGCCGGCGCCTTCCGGGGTGACCCAGGTGATGTTCTGCGCTGGGTCCTTGATGTCGCACGTCTTGCAGTGCACGCAGTTCTGCGCGTTGATCTGGAAGCGCTTGCTGCCGTCGTCCTGGGTGACCACTTCGTACACCCCCGCCGGGCAATACCGCTGCGCCGGCTCATCGTACAGCGGCAGGTTGCTGGTGATGGGGATGTTCGGGTCGGTCAGCTTGAGGTGGCAGGGCTGCTCTTCCTCGTGGTTGGTGCCCGAGATGAACACCGAGCTGAGTTTGTCGAAGCTGAGCACACCATCGGGTTTCGGGTAGTCGATTTTCTTCGACTCGGCGGCGAGCTTGAGGCAGGCATAGTCGGGCTTGGTGTCACGCAGGGTGAACGGCAGCTTGCCGGCGAACCAGTTCTGGTCGACATAGTTGAACGCGGCACCGAACAGCGGGCCGAACTTGTGCATGGCCGGGCCGAAGTTGCGGCTGGCGTACAGCTCTTCGTACAGCCAGCTGGCCTTGAAGCCGTCGACGTAGCTGTTCAGCGCATCGCCCCCTTCGCTGCCGGCGAGCAGGGCCGCGGCCACCGCGTCGGCGGCGAGCATGCCGGACTTCATTGCCGTGTGGCTGCCCTTGATCTTGGCCACGTTCATGGTGCCCAGGTCGCAGCCGATCAGCGCGCCACCGGGGAAGACCATTTTCGGCAGCGAGTTCAGGCCGCCCTTGGCCAGGGCGCGGGCGCCATAACTGATGCGCTTGCCGCCTTCGAGGTACTGGCTGATCACCGGGTGGTGCTTGAGCCGCTGGAATTCGTCGAACGGCGACAGGTACGGGTTGGCGTAGGACAGATCGACGATCAGGCCGACCACCACCTGGTTGTTTTCCAGGTGATAGAGGAACGAACCACCGGTGTTGTCCCTGGCTACCACGTCCAGCGGCCAGCCGGCGGTGTGCACCACCAGGCCCTGTTCGTGCTTGCTCGGGTCGATTTCCCAGATTTCCTTGAGGCCGATGCCGTAGTGCTGCACGTCGGCTTCGCTGCCCAGGTCGAAGCGCTTGATCAACTGCTTGCCGATGTGTCCGCGGCAGCCTTCGGCGAACAGCGTGTACTTGGCGCGCAGTTCCATGCCGGGGGTGTACAGGCCGTCCTTGGGCTGGCCTTCACGGTCGACGCCCAGGTCACCGGTGATGATCCCGCGCACCACGCCGTCGTCATCGATCAGCGCCTGCTGGGCAGCGAAGCCTGGGTAGACCTCGACGCCGAGGTTCTCGGCCTGCTGCGCCAGCCAGCGGCACAGGTTGCCCAGCGAGATGATGTAGTTGCCTTCGTTGTGCATGGTCTTGGGCACGAACAGGTCGGGCACCTTGGCCGAGGTCTGGGCATCCTTGAGCACGTAGATGTCGTCGCGCTTGACCGCAGTGTTCAGCGGTGCACCCAGGGCTTGCCAGTCGGGGAACAGTTCATTGAGTGCGCGGGGTTCGAAGACCGCACCGGAGAGAATGTGCGCGCCGACCTCGGAGCCTTTCTCGACCACGCAGACGCTGATTTCGTTACCGGCCTCGGCGGCCTTCTGCTTCAGACGGCAGGCGGCCGACAGCCCCGCCGGGCCAGCGCCGACGATGACGACGTCGAATTCCATGTACTCGCGTTCCACTGGTTCTCTCCTACTCATCAAGGCATTTCGCGGGTGCGTCTCAGGTGGCATGCGCTCGTGCGCAGCTTCTTCTGCGTTGGCGTCGAGGACGGTAGCTTCGCGCGCGAGCAACTACACCGCGTCAGGTGGTCGGCATTATATCTACACCACCCGCACGGTCCAATACAAACGTTTGTTTGAATTCCTTCAAACCCTGTAGATTCACGGGGGTGCGGCCGGAAACTGGCCGATTTGGCGTATTGACCGAAGGGGGTGTTGCAGTCAAGATACGAACGCTTCACGCTCGCCATGGGCTGTCCGACGGGCGCAGGTGTACCTCTAAAAGCCCGGTGCCAGGCAGGGTTTTACGGCCATTTCCGGTTATGTAGCGAAGTCTACACGGCACCACAGAAAATGACCCGCGGGTTTTGTCTGGTCGCCTCAGTGATGCTGGCCGATCCGCCGTTGATTTCCTGCTTGTCGCCACGTTTTTCAGAGGTGCCCTTGTACCCACGCGCATTCGCCGGGCCGACCCCGAGCGACATTCTTTTCACCGGAGAGTAACGAGGAATCCATGAAGGTTCTTGTAGCTGTCAAACGAGTGGTCGACTACAACGTCAAGGTTCGCGTCAAGGCGGACAACTCCGGCGTCGACCTTGCAAACGTCAAGATGTCCATGAACCCCTTCTGCGAAATCGCCGTGGAAGAAGCCGTGCGCCTGAAAGAGAAGGGCGTGGCGACCGAGATCATCGCCGTTGCCGTCGGCCCGTCTGCCGCCCAGGAGCAACTGCGTACCGCCCTGGCCCTGGGCGCCGACCGCGCCATCCTGGTCGAACATGCCGGCGAGCTGAACTCCCTGGCCGTGGCCCAGGCGCTCAAGGCTATCGTCGACAAGGAGCAACCACAGCTGGTCATTCTCGGCAAGCAGGCCATCGACAGCGACAACAACCAGACCGGCCAGATGCTTGCCGCGCTCACCGGCTTCGCCCAGGGCACCTTCGCCTCCAAGGTTGAAGTGGCCGGCGACACGCTGAACGTCACCCGCGAAATCGACGGCGGCCTGCAAACCGTCGCGCTCAAGCTGCCGGCCGTGGTCACCACCGACCTGCGCCTGAACGAGCCGCGCTACGCGTCGCTGCCCAACATCATGAAGGCCAAGAAAAAGCCGCTGGAAACCCTTACGCCCGAGGCGCTGGGTGTCGCCATGACGTCCACCACCAAGACCCTCAAGGTCGAAGCGCCTGCCGCCCGTGGCGCGGGCATCAAGGTCAAGTCGGTGGCTGAACTGGTCGAGAAACTGAAGAACGAGGCGAAGGTAATCTAATGACTATCCTGGTTATCGCTGAACATGAAGCCGGTGCCGTCGCCCCGGCCACCCTTAACACCGTTGCTGCCGCTGCCAAGATCGGCGGTGACGTGCACCTGCTGGTTGCGGGTGCCAATGTCGGCGCCATTGCCGAAGCCGCGGCGAAGATCGCTGGGGTCGCCAAGGTGCTGGTCGCCGACAACGCCGCCTACGAGCACGCGCTGCCGGAAAATGTCGCGCCGTTGATCGTCGAGCTGGCCGGCAACTACAGCCATGTGCTGGCGCCGGCCTCCACCAATGGCAAGAACATCCTGCCGCGTGTCGCTGCACAGCTGGATGTCGATCAGATCTCCGAGATCATCGCCGTCGAGTCCGCCGACACCTTCAAGCGCCCGATCTACGCCGGTAACGCCATCGCCACCGTACAGTCGAGCGCTGCAGTCAAGGTCATCACCGTGCGCGCCACTGGCTTCGACGCCGTGGCCAGCGAAGGCGGTTCGGCCAGCGTTGAAAGCGTCGCTGCCGTCCACGATGCCGGCAACTCGTCCTTCGTCGGTGAAGAGCTGGCCAAGTCCGACCGTCCCGAACTGACCGCTGCCAAGATCGTCATCTCCGGTGGTCGCGGCCTGCAGAACGGCGACAACTTCAAGCACCTCTACACCCTGGCCGACAAGCTCGGCGCGGCGGTGGGCGCTTCCCGCGCCGCGGTCGACGCAGGCTTCGTGCCCAACGACATGCAGGTTGGCCAGACCGGCAAGATCGTCGCCCCGCAGCTGTACATCGCCGTGGGTATCTCCGGTGCCATCCAGCACCTGGCTGGTATGAAAGACTCCAAGGTGATCGTCGCGATCAACAAGGACGAAGAAGCGCCGATCTTCCAGGTTGCCGACTACGGCCTGGTGGCTGATCTGTTCGAAGCGATTCCCGAGCTGGAAAAGCTGGTCTGATCTTGCTGCTTCACTTATAAAGAAGCCCGACCCCCGTTCAGGGGGTCGGGTTTTTTTTCGTGGCTAGGAGCGGTGCATGGCGGTTCGGGCAAGGCATAAGGGATGCGCATTGGCACTGGCGTTGTGTGCGCCGCTGCTGGCGTCGGCGGCGGGCAAGTGCGAGCGCCTGGTGGTTACCGGTAGCCCAGATGCGCCGCCGTACTCCTGGCAGGACCCAGGCAATCCGAAGCAGTTGATCGGCGCCAGCGTCGATCTGCTACGCCAGGTGGCCGGCGAGCTGGGTATCAGCGTGCAGGTGCTGTACGCCGGCAAGCGCGAGCAGGCGCTGGATGAGGTACGCAGCGGACGTATCGACCTGCTGCTAGATACGCCAATGCAGCTCGCCCAGTTGACCGCCCTCGACTATATCCACCCGGCCCTGCAGCTCAACGAGTACGTGGTGTGGACTCGCCCCGACTCGACCCTGGCGTTCGACGGTCCGGCCGATCTTGCCGCTTACCAGGGCACCGTTTCGGCCAAGGCGCGGCTGACGCCGGCCTTTGAAGAGTTCGCCAAGCGCAGCCTCAAGCTGGTGCCCTCGCAGAACCTTACCCAGGCGTTGCAGAAGCTGGTGCTCGGTCAGGTCGACTATGTCCTGGCCGGACGCTATTCAGGCCTTGCCATGGCGCAGAGTCTGGGGCTCAGTGCCGACCTGCAAACCCGCGGGCCGGCCGTCGATCAGCCTGGGTTGTACCTGGCGTTGTCGCACAATTCGGCCTGCAACGATGCCTGGTTACGCGGACAATTGGCGAAAAAACTGACAGAATTGCCCCTTTCCGCTGCCCCCGAGGCGGTGCTGCAGCGCAATGTCGAGCGCTGGAAAGCGCAAGTGCAGCCGTTGCCGGATGCCCCAAAACCCTAGGAACCGTCGTTTGAAGATTCCCACCCTGACCCTCGCCCTTGCCGTGCTGGGCCTTGCCGGTTGCGCCAATGACCCGGCCCCCACCGAACAACTGCGCGTCTCCGAGCAGGCGCTGGAACAGGCCAAGGCCGTCGGTGCTACCGATCAGGTCGGCGAATTCAAGCTGGCCGAAGACAAGCTCGAGCGCGCCAGAAGCAACCTGCTGACCCAACAGTTTCGGGACGCACGCCTGCGCGCCGAGCAAGCCGAACTCGACGCGCGCCTGGCCGAAGCCCGGGTGCTGACGCTCAAGAGCGAGGAGCAACTGAACGTGTTGCAAACCCGCGTCGATCGCCTGCGCAAGCAACTGGCGGTGCAACCATGAGGCGCTCGAGTTCGATGGCCCTGATCGCCGTGCTCGCTGCGCTGGGTGTGCAAGGTTGCGCCAGCCAGCGCAGTGAAAGTGCTCTGAATGATGCCGCGGCAGCGTATCAGGCGGTCAAGGACGATGCCGACGTACTGCGCAGTGCGCCGCGTGACGTGATTCGCGCCGGTGAATCGCTGGGCCGTGCCGAACGGTTGTCCGGCTACTTCGGCAGCGGGGCGGACGTGCGCCATTACGCGTATCTCAGCCAGCGCTACAGCGAGATCGCCCGCGAGCACAGTCGCCTGGCGGCCAACCAGGAGCGCCTGGCCAAACTCGATCTGGAGCGTCAGCGCCTGCAACTGGCGCTGCGTGAAGCCAAGCTCGACAGCGTTCAGCAGCAAGGCAAGTGGCTGGAAACGCAGATCGCCGCGCTGGCGTCCGAGCAGGGTGAGCGGGGTCTGGTGATGACCTTGAGCGATGTGCTGTTCGACACCGGTCGCGCCGAGCTGAAGAACTCGGCGAGCCGCACCGTGCTCAAGCTGGTGCAATTTCTTCAGCTCAATCCGCGGCGGGTGGTGCGCATCGAGGGCTACACCGACAGCACCGGCACCGCTGAAGACAACCTGACCTTGTCGCGCGAGCGCGCCCAGGCGGTCGGCGACATGCTGGTCGATCTGGGGGTGGATGAAAACCGCATCGAGGTCGAGGGCTATGGTGACCAGTACCCGGTCGAGGCCAATGCCTCGGAACGTGGCCGGGCGCAGAACCGCCGGGTAGAGATCGTCTTCTCCGATGCCAAGGGGCGCCTGGCGTCGGCGCGCTGAAGCGAGGTCAGGCCGGTCGATCCGCCACGGCCCGCGTCAGCTCATTTAGGCTGGCGCGGGCCGAGTCGTTTCAGTGACGCTGTTCGAGCACCAGCTTGTCTTCCAGGCGATCGAGGTGCTGCTGCATCAGACCCAGCGCCGTGTCGGCATCGCCGTGCTCTACCGCATCGATGATCGCCGCGTGCTCCTGCCACGCGCAGTGCTCGCAGCACGGCGCTTCATAGCGGGCGATGATCAGCGAGGTCATCGGCACCAGGCCGTTGAGAAAGCGCGCCAGCGGCGCATTGTTGGCCATCTGCGCCAGCTTCAGGTGAAATTCGCCACCCAGCCGAATGGCGGCGCAGCGCTCGCCGCGCTCATGGTGCAGGCGCTCGCGTTCCACCAACTGACGCAACTGGCGGATTTGCGCCGGGCGCGCGCGTTGGGTCGCCAGGCCGATCAGGGTGGTTTCCGCCAGGCGCCGGGCGCTGAGCACCTGGCGCGCCTGCTGTGGATCGGGAGCGGCCAGGTGCGCGGTGTGGCTGGGTCGCTGCACCACCACCTGCTGATCCGAGAGCCGCCCCAGCACCCGACGGATCACCGTACGACTGACGCCGAAGGCATTGCCCAGGGCCTGTTCGGGCAGCAGGCTGCCGGGGGGCAGGCGCTGTTCGAGAATGGCGTCGAACAGACGCGGGTAGATTTGCTCGGCAGACAGGCGGGTTTCGCTGCCAAACAGCAGTTTCGGCAGGCGGGGGGCGGCGTGGGCACAGGCGGTCATGGTCGCTCTCCTGAAGTGGGGGGCTGATCGTCGTCCGGAATGTTCATCTCGATGCCCATGCGCTGCCCCTCCTGAAGGATGTGGCGGCGCATCTGGGCGCTGGCCTGAGCGCTGTTCTTCTCGCGGATCGCGCGCACCACCGCTTCATTTTCCGCAAGCCGTGCGGCCAGGTGCTCAGGCGATTTGCGCAGCATGTCGGCGCTTTGCTTGAGCGCGTTGCCGGTCTGTTGCACCACGCTCTGGAAGATTGGGTTGGTGGTCAGCGCGAACAGCTCTTCGTGAAAAGCGATGTAGGCCGAAACGCCGGCTTCACCGTCGTTGGCTTCGAGTGCCTCCCGCATGTCCATGAGGGTCAGGCGCAGTTGGCCGATGTCCTGACTGTTGGCTGACTGCGCCACCAGGCCGACGATGAACGGTTCGAGGGTGTAGCGCAGTTGCAGTACGTCGGCCAGGCTGGCGGCGGCAACACTTTCACCGGCCTGGGCCAGCGTGGCGCTGTCGACATCCAGCACCAGCACCCCTTTGCCGGGCAGCGAACGCAGCAGGCCAAGGGTTTCTAGCACCGTCACGGCTTCGCGCAAGCTGGGCCGGCTGATGCCCAACTGCTCGGCCAGCTCGCGCTGGCCGGGCAGCATTTCACCACTACGCCACTGGCCACGGGCCAGCGCCTGGCGCAGCTTGTCCACGACAGAGTTGACCACGGTCGATGAGCTGATCACGGTTGACTCCAGAGGAGTGGATGCATCTTGGCTCCTTGCCCGCTGGCGACGTTGGCCGGCGGGCGATTGGCTACTGCTATTGATGGGCGGTGCCTGGCTTGCGCGTACTCATGGCAAAGCCTGGCTTGCCGGCGAGTACGTTGTTGGCGCGTTCCAGATCGATGTCTTTTTCCCAGCGGGCAATGGCCACGGTCGCGACGCAGTTGCCGATCAGGTTGGTCAGTGCGCGGCCGATGCCCATGAACCAGTCGACCGCTAGCACCAGTACCAGGCCGACCACCGGAATCGCCGGCACGGCCGTCAAGGTCGCGGCAAGAATCACCAGCGCGGAGCCTGGGATGCCGTGAGCCCCCTTGGAAGTCACCAGCGACACCAGCAGGATTGTAAGCAGATCGGTCATCGCCAGGGGTGTACCGGTGGCATTGGCAATGAAGACGATGGCCAGGGTCAGGTAGATCGAGAAACCGTCGAGGTTGAACGAGTAGCCCGTGGGAATCACCAGGCCCACCGTCGAGCTGCCGATACCCAGATGTTCCAGCTTGCGCATGATCTGCGGCAGCACCGCATCGGAAGACGCCGTGCCCAGCACGATGGTCAGCTCTTCACGCAGGTATTTGATCAGCGGAATCAGCTTGAGCCCGGACACGCGCATGACGGTGCCCAGAATGATCAGCACGAACCCGGCGCAGGTTAGGTAGAACAGCGCCACCAGGCCGCCCAGGTGCTGCAGCGACTCCAGGCCGTACTTGCTGGTGGTGAAGGCGATGGCGCCGAACACGCCGATCGGCGCCAGGCGCACGATCATGCCCATGATGCGGAACACCACATGGCTCAGTTCGTTGATCAATCGGGAAATGCCCGAAGCAGGCTCGCCGACCAGGTTCAGTGCGCTGCCGAACAGCACCGAGAACAGCAGCACCTGGAGGATGTTGTTGTCGGCGAAGGCGCCGACCACCGAGGTGGGGATCAGGTCCATGAGGAACGCGGCGGTGCCGTGGATGTGCTGGCCGCGTTCGGCCAGGCCATTGGCATCGGCGCTCGACAATTGGTCGAGGTGGATGTTGGCGCCGGTGCCGATGCCACTGGTGAAGGCGAACACCAGGCCGATCACCAGTGCCAGGGTGGTCAGCACTTCGAAGTAGATCACTGACTTCAGGCCGATACGGCCGACTTTCTTCAGGTCGCCAGCGCCGGAAATGCCGCTGACCACCACGCAGAACACGATGATGCCGATGAGCATCTTGATCAGTTTGATGAACCCGTCACCGAGGGGTTTTAGCTGGAGGGACACTTCAGGGAAGCTGAGGCCACAGATGACGCCGAGGGCGAGGCCTAGCACCACTTGCAGGAAGATCGAACGCGAGCACCACTTGAGCATGGGAGGAGTCTCTTGGTCGGTGTCCTTGCTTCACAGCCTTTCCCGTGAGCGAAACCCTGCAAGCGCGGACTTAATTATTGTGGTCTTACCGGTTTGTCCAGTGCCGGCCCACTCTACGCCCCCTGTTTTCGGCATTGCAAGGTGTTTTAGTTAGGCCGGTCTGACCAGTTGCAGCGTGTTTCCGCGCTAGCCGCTCTGCGACGGCTGATTGCATTATTCGAGGCGAAAAAAAACGGCATGCCGAGTGGGCATGCCGTTTTTTTTCGCAGCAGATTCGATCAGCTGTGCAGTTCTTCAGCGGCGAACAAGGTGTTCTCCAGCAGGCAAGCGCGGGTCATAGGGCCGACGCCACCGGGCACCGGAGTGATCCATCCGGCGCGGGGCAGGGCGGTTTCGTACACCACATCGCCCACCAGCTTGCCGTCTTCCTGACGATTGATGCCGACGTCGATGACGATGGCGCCTTGCTTGATCCATTCACCCTTGACCAGACCGGGCTTGCCCGCAGCCACCACCACCAGGTCAGCGCGGCCGACTTGGCCGGCCAGGTCTTTGGTGAAGCGGTGGCACACGGTGATGGTGCAGCCGGCCAGCAGCAGTTCCATCGCCATGGGCCGGCCAACGATGTTGGAGGCGCCGACGATCACCGCGTTCATGCCATACAGGTTCTGACCGGTGCTTTCCAGCAGGGTCATGATGCCCTTGGGCGTGCAGGGGCGCAGCAGCGGGATGCGCTGGGCCAGGCGGCCAACGTTATAGGGGTGGAAACCATCGACGTCCTTGTCCGGGCGGATGCGCTCGAGCAGGCGGGAGGCGTCGAGGTGCGCCGGCAGCGGCAGTTGCAGCAGGATGCCGTCGATGCTGGCATCGTCGTTGAGGCGATCGATCAGCGCGGTGAGGTCATCTTGCGTGGTGGTCGCAGGCAGGTCGAATGCCTGGGACATGAAGCCAACCTCTTCGCAGTCCTTGCGCTTGTGCGAGACATAGACTTGGGAGGCGGGGTCGGTACCGACCAGAATCACCGCCAGGCCCGGTGTGCGCAGGCCCTGTTGGCGGCGTTCAACGACACGTTGGGCGATCTGCTTGCGCAGGTTGGCGGCGATCGCCTTGCCATCGATAAGGTGTGCAGTCATAGACGCGTGTTTAACCATCGAGATGAGAACATAAAAGAGGCGGCATTCTCGCACGACCGACCGTGAGGGCAAAAGCACGCGGTCGGGCAAATCCTCTAACTCCTTCAATAAGCTAAATTTTTTTTGACAAACCTGTTGACGACTTGCGGGCTCGTCTATAACATTCGTCGCACTTGTCGGGCAGAGCCTAGCACTGGTTAGCAAGGTCAGGCAGAATGAGTGGATTTATCGGCTTGTTCGGTACGGCTAAAAGTTGATTTGCAATCTCAACAGAAAGCAGATTGAATATGCGCCCGTAGCTCAGCTGGATAGAGCATCCGCCTTCTAAGCGGATGGTCGCAGGTTCGAGTCCTGCCGGGTGCGCCACTAAGGCAGCTTTGGCAAGCAAGTGAAGTTTCAACGTAACACCGCAATATGGTGGGCGTAGCTCAGTTGGTAGAGCGCTGGATTGTGATTCCAGTTGTCGTGGGTTCGATTCCCATCGTCCACCCCATATTTTACGAAGGCGCCTTGATTGTATAATCTGGCGCCTTTGTTTTAAGTGTTGCATGCGGACGTGGTGAAATTGGTAGACACACTGGATTTAGGTTCCAGCGGCGCAAGCTGTAAGAGTTCGAGTCTCTTCGTCCGCACCATCTTTTAAATCAAGGGGTTACGAGCTTTAACAACGCTCCCCCTTGACCCGCTGGAACTTCAGCGTGAACAGAACGTGAACTTGAACGTTCACGGCCCTGATCCAGCACCCTTACCGCATCCCTTACCCTGGCCGGCGCCAAGTGCGCATATCGCTCCGTCATCATGACGGTCGAGTGGCCAAGCAGATCCCTGACTTCCGCCAGCGCAACGCCGGCACTGATCAGATGCGCAGCACAGGTGTGCCGCAGATCGTGAATCGTGAAGTCGTCAATCCCTGCTTTTTTGCATGCCTTGTTGAATCCGGTGCGCAGGCACAGCACTCGCTCGCCATTGCCCCTGGCGAACACCCAGGGTGTAGAAGGGCAGTGCTCAGCCCTGAACGCCATCATCTTTTTCAAAGCGTCGATCGCGCCGTCGTTCAATGGGATGCTGCGGCGCTTGCCGGCCTTGGTGTGCACGCCTTCCAAATAGACGAGCTCGTTGGCGAAATCCACTCGCCGCCACTCCAGCCCCAGCATTTCCTCTTTCCGGCAACCCGTGTTCACGGCCAGTCGGATAAACGCCTCAAGCAACAGGCCAAACTTCTGTGCTCGAGCAGCACGGCACAGACTCTCGACCTCTGCCCGCGTCAGCCACCGCACCCTGCCTTCAGGTTCCCTCATCTTGCGGCCCTTCACCGGGTTCGGCAGGCCCCACTCGTACTCGACGTTGCACCAGTTGATTGCTGCAGATAGTGCGGCCAACTCCCTGTTGATGGTTGCAGCGGACACGCCGTCGGCAACCCGCCTATCCATGTATGCCCGGATGTCCTTTCCGGCTAGGTCATTCATCACCATGCCTGTAAAATGACCGCGCAGCGCCTTTACCCTATTGGTCGTTGTCTCGTAGCTGCGTTGGTGCTGGCTGGCGTTACGCAGATACGGGAGCATCACTTCGTTGAAGGATCGGGGCGGGTTCACGCCCCATTCCTTTTCTTTCCAGACGTCCGCCCGGGCCTGCTGCTCTAGTGCTTTTGCCGCCGCATAGTCGGCAGTGCCAGAAGAGCGTCTAACTCTTTTTCCATCTGATTGGGTGATAAAGATCCACCAATACGGCGAATCGTCTCGTTTGTAGGGCATTCGGTATCCTCCGACATGCCGCCCGCGGCCCGAATACTAGCAGCGGCGGCATCGTCGATCATCTGTTGCAGTTTTTCGGCATGCACCCTGACCCCGCGCTTCATCCAGCGAACGGTCGGAATGCGGCCTTCGGTGGCCATCCGGTAAGCGGTGGCCCGGCTGACACAAAGCAGGTCGGCTGCTTGCTCAACGGAAATCAGGGACATGGTGGTCTCCGCGCCGCCGGCGGCGGCAGGTTGGTGGTCAGTCGTTGCCTTCCGTGATCCGATGCTCAACGCCCATCGAGCGCACTTCTGCTGCACCCATGAAAACCAGGTCGAGCGCAGCGCCTTGCAGGCTGCCGACGGCGTCGGTGCCTTCGTCGTCTTCTGACAGAACTGGAAGGGCCAGATGGCGAATCTGGTCGATGCCAACGCCTTCTGGGATGTCGTACCGCGTTGTGACAGTGGTGGTGACGGTAATTACGGGCATGCGAGCTCCACGCCCGCGCGCATCGGCGGGCTTGAGTAGTAGGGGAAGGGGTTAGGCTTCGGTGATTGGCGCGGGGATGGCCTGGGCCTTCCACTCTGGGTCGATCTTCCAGGCGATACAGGGCGGCTCGATCCTGCTTTTGTAGCCACCGAGCCAGTAGTGGCCGCTGTGCTTCGATGCTCCGCAGACGCTGCAGGTGTGCCAGCTACCGAAGCCCCGAGCAGAGAACGGTTGGTACTGGTGGTTGCTCACGGCATCAGCTCCTTCGGCACCTGGACATGGCTGCCCAGCTTGCTCTCCACCAGCGAACGGCAGAACGCGACCAGCGCCGTCGGCCCATAGTGCCAGCGCACCGTGTTGCCAGGCCCGGCCCAGTAGCAGGTGTCGGTGCCGCCCATGTAGGCGTTCCACTGGCAGCCGCCGCGGTGCTTGTCGATCAGTGGTCCGCCATGTACCCAGCTGGTAGAGGGCCGGTAGCCATAGCCCAAGGCGGCGCCGCGGGCGGTGCAACTGCTCGGCTCACCCTGGGGGCTGATGATGCAGGTGTGATCCTCGCTGTCCTGGGTGTAGCCCTCGGCCATGGCCACCGCCCAATCCAGCGCTGCACCGGTGAGGTTGGATGCCCTGACGCTGATTGTGTCGGTCATGGCTGCACCTTGCGGATCGATGGGAAGGGGTATGACTCGGGTTTGTTTCCGTGGAAGCAAGCGATCCACTCGCCATAATCGGGGGTCCACTGCCGGCCGCACTCGGTCTGCACGTAGCGTTTAGCGACCTTGCTGATTTTCTGGATGCCCATGCTATTGAAGTTTCGATCCAGGCACTCGACCTCATCGCCAACAGCCAGGGCCGGGAGTCTCTCGCTGACTTTGTATGTAAGCTCGCTCACAGCTCATACCTCTCGGTGAAGTTTCTGTTGCCGCGCGTACTCGTCGGCATTGGCTTCGCAGGCGATACCCTGGCAGCCATGCTCATGGCAGGTTGTCAGGTTGCAAGCCTTGCGAAACCCGCTGCCGCCGCACATTCCGCAGTCACCTTGGCGGTGATCAGGGCAGGGATATATCTCCCATGCCCTGCGCCATTTCTCATGAGGTCCCAGCATTCCGGCGCCGGCGTCTGGTACCAGTGCAGTCGATGTTCGACTCACAGCTCATACCTCTCATCAATCCAGCGCCCAGGCGCCAGTGCGGGTGTAGGTTCGGGTTGTTGTTCGTGCGGGGAGAGCTGGCGCTCGTCATGCGCACTGCCATCGCAAGGCCAGTCGGTGCCTCGGCCACAGGTGGGCGCCTTGAGCTGGCTGTCGGGGATGCAGCTGATGCCGACGTGGTTGAGGATGTAGCAGGTGACACCGCGCTGGCTGTCGTGCTGCACATCGATGACGTTCTCGGTTGCGCAGGCGCCGGTGGCCAGTAGCAGGAGGCAGAGGGCGAGGCGGGTCATGGCTGGATCCTCTTGAACTCGACGACCCAGACCCAAGGGTTCACTTCCCATGATTCGGCGCCGTTGATGCCGGTCCAAAGCAGCTCGAACGACTTGCGGGGATCTGAGCTGTAGGTCTCGATGCCCTCGACGTGCCACCAGTCGCCAAGCTCGGCATGATCGGTGTAAAGGCGAACTCCCTCGGCCTTGGCCTGATCTTCGGTGATGTGCTGCAATCGCTCGACACGCACGTCGGTGATCTCCAGCAGGATACGGCTGGCCCAGCGCGGCATGTGGATCGATGGACGGCCGCGACCTTGAGAGATCATGGCGCAGCCGGTCTGTCGTACGCTGCCATCTGCTGGGTAGGCGATCGGCTCGCCGTGGCTCAGATCGCGCGGCGTGATCGAGTCGACCTGAGCATCGGCCGCCCACGCCTCACGCACCCACAGGCGGTCGCCAGGTCGGCCATATGGGCATTCGGGGTTGCGCTTGGCCGGGTCGGGGTGGCGTATGAATGGCTGGCCGACGCCATAGCTGCCGATGTCGCCCTTTGAGCGGGGCTGAATCCTCGCCGGACGTCGTGTTACCGTTTTGCGGCCGTCCAGGATGGCACGCACCATCGGCGCGCTGAACAGGATCGGGCGTTCCTTTGCTTGAGACATAGCTTCGCCTTTGCCGCCATAGCGCGGCAGTAAATAGAGGGGAGAGGGGTTACAGCGGAGTGGGGCGAATAGGCTTTTAAGCTTGCAGCTTCTCGCTGGCCGATTTGAGTTCAGCTTCAGCGCGCTGGCGCCACTCTGCACCATGTTTCAGGTAGTGGACGATCAGCCAATGAATTACAACGGCCTGCTCGTCCTCGGATTTGGGGGCGATGTTGTGCCCCATGATCCGCAATGCCTTGGCGATGAAGTGGCAGGTGAAGTTAGGGCGGCCGAGGATCTCGCGGAGGTCGTCAGTCAACTCTGGCAAATTCGAGACAGCCGGCGCGCTCGGCTCTGCGCTGGCGCATAGGAAAGTCTTAATTCTGTCAGAAGGGCGTTTTATGTAATGGGTGCCTCTGAGCATGTTGCGAATTTCAAGCTCACGACAATCTTCCTCAGCAATGCGCAACAGCGCATGCGCCTCGGCCAACTGGGTGCGCAGGCTTTCGATGTGCAGTCCATGTTCCACGCAAAAGCACTCTGGAGCGCGCTCAACCCCGGCACTGTTTGCTGGCGCTGGGTAGGTGTAGAGCGGCCCCAGCTTGGCGATCTCGTCGAGGCAGGCGTTCCAGCTTTCTGCCTTCGCCACGCCTCCGGGTACGTCCCACCCCTGGGTCGGATCTTTGCGCGCAGGCAGCGCCACCGGCTCTCCCTGGTGCTGCTGGGCTGGCGCAACGGCCAGCATCGCTGCATACGCATCCAGCATGTCGGGGTCGTCGATCGTCTGACGCTTCGAATACCACGCCTCTGCAAAGGCGACGATCATTTCGTCGGTCGGCACGCGCGGCACGCTGACCATCTCTGTGTTGCTGGATCGGTTTTCTGTGGGCATGGGGATACCTCAAGCTGAGCGTTCAAGTTGTTGTTGAAGGCGTTGGCCTATCCAGCGCACGACGGGGACGGCCTTGCTGTTGCCGATCGCCTTGTAGCGCGGCCCGTCCGGGCATAGGCCGGCGACTCGCCCGCGATAGGGGATCAGCGTGTAGTCGTCAGGGAAGCCCTGAAGTCGTTCGCACTCGCGCGGGGTCAGCCTACGAACGGCTGAACCTGCAAGCACGTTGCGCTCTTGAGAGCGACCTCCGTCGCCAGGTGCGGTCAGCGCGTAGGCGATGTCTCCTCCGACCTCCAAAGACCTACCGCCTTCTCGGCCTCGCTCCTGGAAAGCAATGCAGGGGAGGCCCTGGCCAGGCTTGCCGCCACCAGTTGATAATGTGCCCGCCACTTGCCCGTCACCGCCCTCCAAGCGGACCTCGCTACGGCTGTTCTCGGCGAATGCGAGAACTGCATTCTCCTGGCCGCTGTTTCTCCCGAGTGCGAATGCTTGGTCGGCAAGGATGCAAGGGTCTTGCGTGCCGTGCACGACGAGGTGGCCGTGCCCGTGATTGGCATCTTGCCCGCTGCAACCCTGAAGGCGGCCGAAGCTGGCGTCGAGCGTTGGTGCCACGCAGAACGTCTCGCTTTCGATATCAAGGCGCATGTCCTTGGCCGTCAGCGTTGCAGCCTGGCTGACATCACCCTGAAGGCTGTGGCCTCCATACGCCGAAATCCCTGCCAGAATCCCAACCGCTGGACCTTGTTCACCCTCGCAGTTTGGGCATCCGTACTGACCCAGGTCTAAACCGAAGATCCATCCGCAACCGCACTGGAGTGCAGGGCCGAATGGAGCTCGTCCGGCAAGGTCTTGCCCCTCGCCTCGGCGCGGCGGAGTATCCCGGCGCATGCCTTCGCGCTCAAAAAGTACTTCAAGGGGATCGAACCCTGCTCGAGCACTTGCGACAACGAACACACGCCGGCGTCGTTGGGCCAGGCCGAAATATTGGGCATCCAGAACCCGCCATGCGACTGTTCGCGTGGGTCCATACACACAACCAGCGTCCTTCCATTTGCCCCCTGGCGGCTGAAGTTCTTCTGATTCGCCCACCAGGGCGCCGAGGAAGCAGCCAAACGCGTTACCTTTGTCGGAGAGGACGCCGGGGACGTTTTCCCAGACGCAGGCGGCCTCGGGTTGGCCGCGCATGGTTCGAACATGGTCAATTGCATCGAGCAGCTCCACGTATTTGATGGTGAGGGCGCCGCGGGGATCGGCCAGCCCTTCGCGCATGCCGGCCACGCTGAATGCCTGGCAGGGTGTTCCGCCAACCAGCACCTCGGGTGCCAGAATCTTGCCGGACAGCACCATGGCAGCCAGGCGGGTCATGTCGCCGTGGTTCGGCGTCTCGGGGTAGTGGTAGGCCAGCACGGCGCATGGGAACGGCTCGATCTCGGCGTACCAGTCCGCAGTCCAGCCAAGCGGTTGCCAGGCCTCGGTCGCGGCTTCGATGCCGCTGCAGACACTTCCGTAGGTGATGGACATTGATATACTCGCCTTTTTTTGCCAAGAGTGGCGATATGGAAACCGCAGAAGTTCGTGAGCTTAAAGAAAAAATAGAGCATCTCGAAAGGTTGCTCGAAAGTCGCGCCGATCAAGTTCATGAACTTGATATGGATGATCGGCGTTACGAGCGAAAGGTGAGGTCGATGAAGCTTGCCGTTACTCTTGCACTGCTGTGCATGACGATTTTTTCAATTATTCCAGTGGCTTATAATATTTTTCGAAGTCCTCCCGTTTTTCGCAGTGCGCCGGCAAGCAGTGAGTCAATCTTGAACGAAGCGTTTCGAAATACTACAGCTAAAGAACTAGGCGAACTAAACACTTTCATGGCGGAATTCAGAAAGGACACTAATAAAATAGATCCCGAGCGGTTATCTCTAGGAATGGTAAAGTCCGACGTTAATCTGCTTAGCGGTCGTATCGGTGTATTGGAGAAGTCAATATCTGACTCGCCTGAAAAGGCTCTTTCTATACCGTTGCTTCGACGAGATCAGGAAAGCATGAGCAAGACGATCGAGGCAAATAAACAGGCGGTAAACTCAGAACTTGGTCGTATCTACGATCAGCAGAAATGGATGCTGACGGGCATTGGAACTGCATTGCTTGCTGCACTTACCGCATTGGCCGGAGCGCTGTATAAGACGGTAAATCGAGTGCCCGACTGAAACCGCGCCGCCCTCGCCGGGCAGGCGTTATCGTTAAATTCCGGAAGGCGCTGGAGGGCAGCGCGTTGACGAAAGATGGCTGACGAGCCGGTCGTCGTGACGAGCGCCCAAGGCTTTCTGGAAAAACCCCAAGTGGAACGCTCATGGCTCTCGGTTCAGATTTGGCCTGCCTCAGCAGTCGTGACACGAAGCTGCGGCCAATATTTGAGCCGGAGATCTGCTGGATGAAACAACTGACCGACTTCATCAACCTGATGACAGCCATCCTCAAACTGTATCGGGAGCTGCTGCTAACGCTGGTGGTGGTGGGTTGTCTCCTGTCAGGGACGACAACCCAGCCTGGGCATTACTTGGAGTCGAAGCTACCGAGCACCAGCTTGGCTGCCTCTCCGACCTTTTCCTCGAGAACCTGCTTGAACTCTTGAGCGATAGCCTCGCGCTGCGCTTCCTCCCCCAGCCAGCGCAGCTTCAGCACCGGTTGTGATCCGCTGGTGATGACGGACACGCGCAAGCGGATGACTTGCTCGCTCAAGCCTTCGAACGGGATGACTTTGAAGTCGAGCCAGGCGGGCAGGGTTTCCTTGCTGCTGGCCTCAATCGAGTCCATGGCGCTGCGGCTGGCGCGCGTCTCGCTGACGGCATGATCGCTTTCGGACGACGCCTTGACGGTGATGGTGCGCACGGCGGCAATGGCTTTGGCGATCGACATACCGGCACCGTTCTCGTCAGTGGCGGTAAGGTGCTGGTGCCAGTCTTCGATCCAGTCGCTCATGGCCTTCTGCGCCAGGGCCTGGCCACACACAGCCTGGACAGCCGCGAATGCAGCAGAGGGCTTCAGCCGCAGCACGGCACGGTCATCAGCGTGGCCAGGGTGGTTCGGCGTGCCCAGGTTGAACAGCACCACACAGCTCATGACGTCCTGATCGATGAAGCCGCGGGCGTTTGGTGCTGCCCGCTCGACGACGTAGGCGCCGAAGTCGGCCAGTGAATGCGTGGAGTAGGTGCCGCGGAAACGATTACGGCCTTCTTGGTACCGCTCCAGATCAACCACGTTGAAATGCTGCGGTACTACGACGACCGGACCCAGGGCGGGCAGGTCGCGCCCGGCGGCTGCGATGGTGGTTTCTTGAATGAGCTCGAGCGCTTCTTTGGTGAGGGACATGCGGTGGTTCCTTGTGCGGATGGGGTGGTGTTACTTGCGTGGATGGACCGGCGCTTCGTCGCGGGTGAAGAGCTGATCGTGCTTTTCTGGGAACAGCGAGATATTGCCGCCGGTGCCTACGTACATCGGGGTGTCGAGGCAGGTGTTCTCGCTGCGATCGCCGCGCTTGGTCGGCACCTTGTAGGCGAGCTTGTGCTTGATCTTCACCTGGTGGGAGTCGCCGATCTGGGTGAAGTCCAGGGTGATGGTGATCTTGCCGGCCTTGCCGTGATCGACCACGCCGGCGGCTACTTCCGAGAGGGCGTGGCCGATCTGGCTGGCGAAGGCGCCGCCGTTGAGCTCTTGCAGGAACTCGGTTGTGTCGGTGGGCTTGGACATTGCTGCGTCTCCTGATGGACGATGCCGCTGGGCGGCAAGTTGATGTGCTGCTGGCGCCGGCCGTGCCGGGTGCGGTTGTGGATTTGTTTCACGCGGGCCTGCGCCATTTGGGGAAGTTGATGTCGTGTTGCAGCGCCAGCTTGCTCAGCTGCTGATTGCTGATGCCGAGCAGTTTGGAGACGGCATCGCGGCTGAGGCTGGTGTAGGAATAGGCGCGGATCTTGTCGATGAGCTCGGCGCGTTCGAGCATCCTGGCCTGGCGCTTGAGCTGGCGTTGTTCGAACTGCCTGAGCGTTGAGCGGCCTGGGCGCGGCGTGGGCGGTACCGACTTGGCTTCGACAGTTGCCGCTGGTGCTGCAATTGGTGCAGGTGGCGCAGGTGTAGGAGCGGCGGCCTGGGCTTGTTCCGGGTACCGCCGAACGCTTGGGGGACGGTGCACGGTACCGACGTTGCCGCAGTCCTGGATCTTGCCGCCCTGGGCCAGGAACTGCGCCACCTGGTCGGCCAGCTCAGCCCGCGCGCGTTCGTGCTCTTCGGGGATGTGCTCGCCGATCATTGCAGGCCTCGCTTGCTGGCGGCGCCGGCCTCCATCGCTTTGACGAACACCAACGCTGTTTCGTACTGGTAAGCGTGGCCAGCTACCTGGCCTGTGGCGATTTCGCTGATCACCCAGATGCTGCCGACTCCCTTGGCTTGGTAAAGCGGCGGCGTTACCCGTGCGCGCGCTTCCTCACGGGCGATCTTGGTGCTCGCGAGCAGTTCCTCGAGCCGTGGTAGGCCTTGTGCAAAGGCGATGCTGGTGGATGTCTGCATGTTCTTTCCTCTGTCAGGCGTGGTGCTCGAAGGCCTCGGCCTTGCGAACGATTCGAAGTTGGGCGGTGCGCCGCTCGGGCACGCGCCGGTCGCGGCGCATCGGGTCGCCATCGTTGAGCGCGGCGTGCACGGTGAGCAGGCAGATGAAGAACACGCAGAGCGGGCTGATGATCTGGCGGCTCATGGCCTTGGTGACTGCCTCGATGCGGCGCCCGACTTCGAGCTTGTAAAGCACCGTCTCGATGCGGTTCGCGGCTGTGCCGGGGCTGATGCCCATGCGCCGGGCGATTTCCTTGGTGGTAAGGCCCTGGGCGACCCACAGCAGGGCCTCCAGTTCGCGTGGCGCCAGCAGCTTGCCGAGCTGGCCTGTCCATGTACCGCAGGTAATCTTTTCCATGAAGTTGTCTCGGGGGACTGCATTGGTCAGGAGCCAGGCGCGGGTGACCAAACCCACCGTGAAAGGTGGCCTGGCGCCTGCCTAATGCGGTCGTATGTGAAGGGAAGGGGATGCGGGGTGTATCGGGAGTCATACGTAGCCGGGATCAATGCCTTACTCATGCGGCGGACCACTCTGCAAGCTGGTCGGCCCCTTTCTCCCAGGTGCCGGCTGGCGCTTTCGCGTTCCCGTATGACTTCCGATGCACCCTGCGATGGGGAGCAGGGCATCGGGCAGTCAAAATTTGGTGTAAATACATGCCTCGTAATCAAGTGGATGACCACCAAGCTTCCCTGGCTTGATGTTCCAGCCGCATCGATCTGCTTGTACAAGGCTTGCCGTTTCCATTCGCAGCGCATTCTTTTGCAAGTCGTAGCCCTTGAATGTCTGCCGATACGGACAATCCACTTTGCATGCTGGCGGATTGTCCGTGTTCCCTGGGTCTGCCGGCTTAGGCTGCATTAATCCGCGCCTTGCAGTGTTCGTAAGCCGCAGATAGCGAACTGCATCGAACGTTCTCGCAATACGTGTTTTTGCCGTCATGCACGGTTACCTCGTATCTCACGCCATCGACTATCGGCTTAACTAGATACCAGCCATTGCGGTGTTCGCGCTTATTGAGGAACCTCATCTTCAGCCCTCCAGGGCGGTTGATTTCCCGTCTGGCCCTGTCACCAAGGCCAGCCAGTGAAATCGGTCAACGCTTGCCCAGGACCGCCTTAGTGACGACCCTGGGGAATTTCTTGGTGCGGATCTCGTTGGCCTGCTTGTCGGTGAGCAGCCCCGCCAGATACAACGTGGTGATCGAGGTGTTGATGTAGTCGAGGCGCTTGGCCTCGTCGGCGTTCATTTCCGGGAACTGCTGCGCGAAGGGCCGCGCTGCCCAGCCTTGCTCGAACGTGCCTGACATTGTCTTGCCCTCTGCTATTCAGTGGATTCCCTCTGATGCGCCCCGCTTGAGGCGTACCGGGGAATCGTCTGTCAGGCAGCAGCTTCGGCCTGGGCTTTGATCCGTTCGTGAATCTCGCTGCGGTGCACAGGCACATCGCCTGGCGCCTCGACGCCGATCCGCACCTGGCCGCACTTCGTTTGCAGCACCGTCACGCGGATGTTGTCGTTGATCACAATGGTTTCGCCTGCCTTGCGGGTCAGAATGAGCATGGTCCTACTCCTTGGTTGGTTTCCCGTCTGGCCTTCGGTGGGAAGGCCAACCGGTGAAATCAGCCCGTCTGACCGGGCATAGCCGCTCGCTCGATAGCTGTCAGAGCTCTCCATCGGTTCTGGACAGCTTCAGCGTGATGCTGCTGGGCTTTGCTGAGCTCATCTCGAAGCCGCTCAGTTTCTTCGTGTGCACTGGCTTCCTCTGCCATGGTCCGTCTGAGCTCTTCGAACAGCTCTTCTTGGTTACTCATAAGCGTCTCCGCGTGGTTCTCCACATGGCCTTCGGTGGAAGGCCAGCCAGTGAAATCAATCGAAGCCAGGCTTGGTGCCCAGGCGCACATCACGCTCACGCATCATTGCCTCGGCGAAGTCGAACGATTGCTTGGCGATCTCCGGCGGCGGGTTGCAGCCGGTACCGGAAAGCAGTCCGACCATCGCAGCCATTGCCAGGGCTTCGGTTTCCTCGTATTCGTTTCGGGTCATGGTGTTGCTCCGTTGGGTCGATTTCCCGTCTGTCCCTGTTGCCAGGGACAACCGGTGAAATCTGTCCGCACCATGCCTTGCCGCGGCTATCCCCACCTGGCCGGGTCACACATTTCGTGGACGGTGTTCTTCCCGGCTGGCTGCATGGTTTGGCGTGCTCCCAATGAGGGGAGTCCGGCAGCTGTCCAGAGGCTGCGTGGTCGACGACTTAGCTTGTCCCGACCCAGGTGATGGCCTGGGTGCGTCGAGGTGGTCACGTCTGGTTGTGTAAAGAGCGGTGTCGGCGGGTTTGGGCCGCTGCTGGAGTTGAAATATAGGTTTGCCTTTATTCTTAGTCAATAGGAATGCCTTTATTTTTTTGGTCGACCACAAAAAAGCCCGCTTAAAGCGGGCTTGGTCTTGGCGGAAATGCTTAGTAGCGGCCTAGCACTTTGCTCGGGGCAAGGATATTCCCTACATAGTGGATCGTATTGATCCGATCCCAAGGGATCATGCGCCGTTCTCCGTATGCAGCGTTTACCGACATCAGGCTCACGCCATCCTCATTTTCAAACAGCAGCTCCTTGACCATGCTTTGTCCATCAATGGTTGTGACCATGACGTATTCGCCGGGAACGAGCCGGTGATTGGGCTCACAGATAGCCACCCAGCCGTTCCTGATCGCGGGTGCCATTGAGTCGCCTTTTAGGCGTAGCGCATATGCGTCCTCATCCCGCGAATAAGTCTCGACCCAACCCTCGCCGACGTCCAGACCAACCCAGTAGCCATCCGGGCCGAGTTGAGCCGTCCCCATTATTCCGATCCTTCGCGTGCTTGAGAGAATTGGTGGTCCAGGCTCAACGTTCGAAAGAACATCGACCAACATCGAGCCGGTACCTTCCGAGAGCCAGATAGGGCTGACACCGCAAATGGTGGCTAGTTTGACCAGGTATCCGCTGGTCCGGGTCAGGCCTCGCTCAATCTCCGACACCGAAGCTTGAGCAATGCCGGCACGTTCGGCCAGCTGCACCTGCGAGAGTTTGGCGTGCTTACGCGCCTGCTTGAGTCGGTCTTTGAGTTCCATGGCCGGGAAGATAAAGGCTGACCTTTGATCTTGCAAAAAGGTATTCCTTTCACCTAGCATAGAGGAATACCTTTATTTTCAGGTGCATCATGAAAAGTCCCGTCCAGCGGTTGATCGACCATTTCGGCTCACAGCAGGCGACTGCTTCCGCGCTCGGCGTAAAGCAGGGGACTGTCAGCGGCTGGTTCCGTGGAATTCATGGTGTCAGCGCTGAGGTTGCTATCAGAGCCGAAACCCTGACTCAGGGCGAGGTCAAGGCCATTGAGCTCAGGCCGACACTGGCAGCCAGCGCTGCCTAGTCCAGACGAATTCTCGCCTGCCTCTGCGCTCGTCGGCAGATGCCTAACACAACTGGAATTCCATCCAGTAGCGCTGCGTTCTGCAGTGCAATCACACGCTAGGAGAAACAGATGATCGTCGATGGTTTGCTTGTGGGGTTGGGAGCATTTGGGGCGGCAGCCTTTTGTTTCTCGGCTGGCTTGGTGGTCGGCGGTTTGCGCAGCTCTGGCGCAGCCGTTTTTCCTGCGACGCACGTCAGCTTTGACCTTGAGCTTTCGGACGACGCTCGCTTGGAGTTCCTTGGCGCGGCGACGGAGGCAGTCCGAAGCGGACAGCTACGAAAGACCAATCAGCTTGGTGATTACACCGCCGGCGACAAGGGCAAGTAGCCAGGTGGCCGCCTTCTTGATAGTTGCGCCATGTGCTTCCCAGGCCCTGCGAAGCGGCGGCGAGTCGAAGCCGAACATTGATATGTGCTCGTCGCTGTACGAATACGGCTTTTGGTCCCAGTGCTTCGCTTTCAGCTTAGCAAAAAACTCCTTTGCAGCCTTCATTCGGCCTCCCGGCCCCTGAAATGCAGACACAAAAAAAACCGCCTGGCAGGGCGGCTTCTTCAACAGCGATTACGAGATGGATCATGACAAATATCACTCACATTGACAAGTCCAGGGGGTTCACCCGTATGGACAATCAGCTGATGGATGGCCTGATGGCTATCGATCTTTCGGCGCGCGAGATGAAGATCGTGCTGTATGTGGCCAAGGCCACCATCAACTTCTCAGCGGGTGCCCAGCGGATTCCGGCCACGGACATTGCCAAGGCCACTCATATCCACCCTGACACCGTGTCCAAGGCGATCTCCAGCCTGCTGCGTCGGCGCGTGCTTTTCCGAGAGGGTGGTGCGCGTGGCGACATTGGGGTTTGCGACCCGAAAGAGTGGGTCTATGTGGTAGAGCCGAAACAGACCATTTCGTCTGATTCGGCTCAAATCGTCCGAATCGGACAGATCGCGAAACAGACCCAAACCGACGAGTCCCTTCTCTATTCCAAGAAAGAAACCCCCTATGTAAATCTTCCTTTGGAAGATATTACATCCCCCCCCAAGCTCGACGAGCCGCCAGTCGAGCCAAAGAGAGATCGCAAACAGCCATTCGGGCTCACACAGATCCTCGCTGACAACCCTTACCAGGTGCCCGAGCAATTGCTCGCTGACTGGCTCGCCCAGCGCAAGGCGAAGCGCGCAGCCGTTACCGCCACCGTCTGGGCTACGGTGAACGTCGAACTGGCCAAGTGCGCTGATGCCGGTATCTCGGCATCGGACGCGGTCACCGAGGCGCTGTCGGCTGGCTGGCAGGGCTTCAAGGCGAGCTGGGTGATCAATCGAGTGCGCGACGTTCGCCAGCAGCCCATGCCGGCTCAATCGCGCCACCATGGCTTCGCTGACCGCGACTACCACGATGGACTGATTCCCAGGGAGGACGGCTCCTATGCGTTCTGAGAACGTCGTCCACTTGACCCGCATGGCCGGGGTCCGGGCCAGCTCGATGGCGGTATGCGAAGAGCATGGCGAGTACCGCGCGACCACGCACCAGGTGCTGAACAAGGTCTTCCAATCGCCTTGTCCGCAGTGCAAGGCCGAGCAGGCCGCTGCCCAACAGGCAGTGGAGGTCAAGCGCCAGCGCAATGAACTGGCCTGGAAACTCGGCGACTCGCTGATTCCCAAGCGGTTCAAGGGTAAGACTTTCGAAAGCTACGCGGTCACCAGCGAAGGGCAAGCCAAGGCCAAGACGCGATGCCAGCAGTACGCCGACGACTTCGAGCGCCACCTCGACGCTGGTCGCTGCCTGATCCTGGTTGGCAACCCTGGTACCGGGAAAACCCACCTGGGCGTGTCGATCGCTCAGCAGGTCATGGCTCAGTCGACGCATACCGCCGTATACCGGACGTTGGGGGGAATTCTCCAGTCGATCCGCGCAACCTTCGACGGCAGCTCAGGGCAGACAGAGGGGCACATCATCGAATCGCTGACGAGGCCATCGCTGCTGGTCTTGGACGAAGTCGGGGCCAGCAAGGAGGCGCCGAGCGACTTCGAGCTCAGTCGCCTGTTCTCAATCATCAATGGTCGCTACGAGAAGATGCTGCCGACCATCGTGATTTCCAACTTGGGCGCCAAGGAGCTGCCGTCTGCCATGGGCGAGCGATCAGCTGACCGCCTGCGCGAAGGCGGGGTGATCGTGTTGCCGTTCAACTGGGAATCACATCGGGGCAAGGAGGTTTTATGAGCATCCGCCAAACCAGGCTGACCAAGGCCGCGCGCGGCCGAGAGTGCCAAGTGCGCATTCCGGGCGTGTGCAACGGCAATCCCGAGACCACCGTGCTGGCGCATTACCGCCTGGCGGGCACCTGCGGCGTCGGTCACAAGCCTCACGACTTGCAGGGCGCCTGGGCCTGTAGCGCTTGCCACGATGTCTGCGACGGCCGGAGCAAGGCGCTTGATCGGGATACTGTTCGGCTGTACCACGCAGAGGGCGTGATGCGTACTCACCAGATTCTGCTTTCCGAGTCGGTGCTGATTCTATGACCACGCTCACAATTCGCCCCTTCAAGCACCGCCAGCCTCGCGCCAAGCCCGTGGACCGTGAAGGCCAGGAGCAGGCCGCGCTGATGACAGAGCTGCAGCTGCGTTTCCCAGCCGCGTTTAAGCTGATCTATCACGTTCCCAACGGTGGCCACCGCGTGAAGCTGGTCGCCGCCAAGCTCAAGGGGCAGGGCGTGAAAGCCGGTGTGCCCGACCTGGTGCTGCCGATGGCGCGGGGCGGGTACTTCGGTTTGTACATCGAGTTCAAGGCCATGCCGCCGTTCGACGCCGCCGTATCGCCGAGCCAGGACGCATGGATTCATGCGCTGACCGATCAGGGATACCTGGCGATAGTTTGCCGGGGGCGGATCGACGCCATGGACGCCATCCGCGCCTACCTGCTGCAACCCGTCACGGTGGCCGCATGAGCGCGACCCGCGAAGTCAGGTTCACTGAGGCCGAGGTGCGCAGGCAGTCGGCCGACCGTTCCGTGCGTGACCTGCGCGACCCGCGCCACCCCGGCCTGTATCTGCGCTTCTGGACCGACCGCACCCGCGCCAGCTGGCACCTGGTGCGTGGCAAGCGCTGGGTCCCGGTCGCCCGCTGGCCGGAGCTCGGCGTTTCGGCGGTGCTGGCCGAGCTGCCCGCCATCCGCCAGCGCCTGATGCGCGACCCGGCGACGGCGCCGATCGCCTCGGGTATAGCCACCGTCGGCCAGCTGCTGGAGTGGTACGGCGACCGCATGGCACGCGACCGCTCGCTGTCGGCCAAGCGCAAGGCTGGCGCCCGGTCGGCGATCACCCAGCACCTGCTGCCGTGCCTGCGTGACCTGCCGCTGGCCAACGTCAGCGCCGACGCGCTCGACAAGCACCTGATGTGGCCGTGCCAGGCCAAGGTATCGGTGTCCTACCTGCGCCAGATGTTCGCGCTGCTGCTGACCGCCATGCGCCAGGCGCTGAAGCTGGGGCTGATCGACAGCAACCCCATGGCCGGCATGCGCTTTAGCGACTTCACCAAGGCCAAGATCCTGCCCAAAGCAGCGCGCCTGCGCGGTGTGCAGCTGGCCGACCTGGTGCAGCGGCTGGGCCAGGCCTTCGAGGCCGCCCCCGGCGACGTCACTCTGGCGGTGATGATGCTCGCCCACGGCACGCGCATCGGTGAGACACGCATGGCGCGCTGGGACGATATCTCGCTGGCCGCCGCCGAGTGGTTCATCCCAGCGGCCAACACGAAGACCCGCACCGAGCACCGACTGCCGCTGACCGAGCAAATCAAGGCGCTGCTGATCCGCTACCGGGCCGGCCAGCAGGCCGAGGGCTACCAGGGCGTGTACCTGTTCCCAAACCGCCGCGGCCTGTGCCTGAGCGAGAGCCAGGCGAGCATGGTGTTCACGCGGTTGGGGCAGGGCGCCTGAACCAGTCACGACCTGCGCAAGGTGTCGCGCACCACATGGACCGACCTCGGCATCGACGGGCACATCGGCGAGATGCTGCTGAACCACACGCTGGGCAAGATCGCCAGCACCTATATCCACACCCAGGCCATGGAGCAGCGCCGCGCAGCTCTGGAGAAGTGGCACGGCTGGTTAGACGGTATTGGCTTTTCGGCTATTCACGGCCTTACAGAGACCTTATCCGAGATTTCGCAGAATCCGGCGGAGCCAGCGGAATACGTGGGCTGCGATGGCCTTAGCGAATTTGTAATTAGCGAGGATTCGAAATGACTGGAAAGCACTCTGGGCCAGCCATGGCCGACTTGAACGCGATGTCGCCAGCGGCCCGCTCGGCGGCAATGCGCGGCGGGATGGACGGTTGGGGGTCTGTCGGCGGGATGCCTGGGCAGATCTGCTATCAGGAACCGGTTGATTCGAAGTCCCGCCGGCGCTGTAACTGCGGCTGCGGACGCCGGGCAACCCATCGGGGAATGGCCAACGGGGTCTGCTTGAAGATGGGATGCGAGCTGTCGGTGCGGCGCTGGGTAAAGGCGTCTAACGCATGAGGAAGAGCCACGGCCCAGCCTTCAAGAAGGCCGTGATCGAGCTGGACAAGTGCCCTTCATGCCGTGGGAGAGCGGTCACGATGGGCACGTTTTATGAACTGCCGTGCGGCCACTGTAACGCCTCGGGCTGGATATCGGCGCTCACCGGAGAGCCGTTGCCGCTGGAAGAACTTGTGACACAGCTGGGGCTGCGAGTGCGTGAGCTGGAGCAGCAGGCCGAGCGCCAGCGCCCAAGCACGACCAGCGGCCCGGAAGCCCAGTATCAAACGAATAACCGCCGTGGCGCCGGCGGCACCAATTACACAGGGGACTGAACCGAATGAAGAAACGAACCTACAGCGACAAGCCCCTGGGCGACACCGCGTACATGCTCGAGCAGTGGGGCTGGTGGCGTATGGATGGAATGGGTGTGCCTCAGTATGTCTGCCCGCTCTATGCGCTGATGCGGGACAACATCCCATCGGTCGGTGGCGCCAAGCAGTACGTCATCACCGATGACCTGGCCCTGGCCGTCGACGGCGCCGTGGGTCGCTTGACCAGACGCAACGCGCAGATGGGCGGATTCATCTGGCTTTACTACGGAGCCAAGTGGCCAGCGTTGCGGATCGCTCGGGAGCACAATATAGGAGAAGCCAAGGCGCGCGAGCTGATCAACACCGGTGTGGCCTGGATCGACTGCGCGCTGGAGCAACTGCGCGAGGCTGCATAAAAAGCTTTCCGCGCGGATAAACACCTGTTTTCATTGCAGCGTGTCCAGCTTGAAACAGCGCGACACACCAAGCCCTGGCCCCGAAAGCCGGGGCTTTTTCGTTCATGCACAGCAAGAGGTCGAGCATGGATTTTTTTCACCGCCTGCTCGAGAAGTTCGACGTGGGAATCGCCGGTCTGCTCGGCGCCCTGATCGCCACCCGCTGGCACAAGGACGACCTGCTGGACCGCAAGGCCTGGCTGCTTTTCTTGCTCACCGGTATGGCCTGCGCTCACTACCTCACTGGCATGGTGAGCGCCTACTTCGGTATCACCGAGCCGCGCAGCGTCGCCGGCGTCGGTTTCTTGCTCGGCACGTTCGGTGGCTCGCTGATTGCCGCTGTGACCCGCGCTATCAAGGCCGCTGATCTCTGGTCTGTCATCAGGTCCAAGTTCGGAGGGCCTTCCCAATGATCCTTGAGTACGTGAATGCGCTGTCCGCCGGCGGCATTGCCTTCTGGGCTACCTGGTCAATCTTGAGCGGCAAGGTGCGTGACGGGGTGATCGGCAAGATTCTCTATGCGGTCATCGCCCTGAGCGGCTACGCCATCCTGGCCCGCTCGGACCGCATGTTCTTCACGCCCAACACCGCCGGCGTCACGATGCACGTTGCCCTGGCCCTGGCCGGTCTCCGGCACATGTTCATGCTGACCTACTGGCCGCGAGTGAAGCGCTGGATCTGCCGGCGCTTGGACTGCGACCTGTGCAAGCGGGGGTAGTAATGGCCTGTAGTGGATGCGCTGCACGGCGCGAGTGGTTGAAGAAGTGGACGAGAATTGCCCATGAACGAGCAAGCAGTCTCTTTGCTGCAGCAGATCCTGCACCAGCAGCAGGAGCAGACCGACCTGATGCGCACGCAGAACAACCTGCTACGCACGATCGCCGACCAGAACGTGATGCTGATTGATGCCCTGGCCGGCGAGGAAGAGGGCGATCAGGACAGCGAGCCATCCTATTACTTGGACGGCACGCCATGCCGATGAGGCCCCAGCGACCCTGTCGCGCTTCAGGTTGCCGACTCCTGCACCGCAATGCCAATGGCTACTGTGATGCACACGCCGGCCAGGCTAAGAGCTACGTTCGTGAGAAGCCGCGTGAGACCTCAACTGCCCGTGGGTACGGCTACAAGTGGCAACAGGCACGCGCCGGCTTTCTCATCAAGAACCCGCTATGCGTACGCTGCCAAGCGAGAGGTCGCGTGACAGCATCGACTGATGTCGACCATATACAGCCACACCGAGGCGATATGACGCTGTTCTGGGATCGAGCCAACTGGCAGGCGCTCTGCGGTCCTTGCCACTCGGCCAAGACTGCCGGTGAAGACGGCGGATTCGGCAATAATCGCCGGAATTGATCAAAAAAAGATCAATTATGCCGTAAATGAGAATATTTCTCAAAAATGCTCGGGGGGAGGGTCAAAAGTTTTTGGCCTTTGCTTTCTAGACCGCGCCCTCAGTCGTTTTTTTACACCCGCGAAATATAAAGTTTAGTGGAGGCGCCGATGCCAGGGGTTGCCGGGCGCTCCGGCCGTCGCCCAAAACCCACGGCCCAGAAGGCGCTGGCCGGCAATCCCGGCAAGCGGAAGCTGAACAAGGACGAGCCTGATTTTGCCCTTGTGACCAACGTTGATCCCCCTGAATGGCTGTGCGAGCACGCTACCCGGGTGTGGCAAATGCTGGTGCCCGAGCTACTGAAGGCGAAGGTGCTGGCGCTCACGGACCTACACAACGTTGAAGCCTTTTGCACCGCCTACGGCAATTGGCGCATGGCCCAGGAGTCAGTGCGCAATCACGGCATCGTCGTTGCTGGCGCCACGGGCGGACCGGTGAAAAATCCGGCGCTCACCGCGGCGAATGAAGCGATGCGCCAGATGGTCACCTTCGGTTCAATGCTCGGCCTGGACCCGGCCAGCCGCACGCGGATCATCGGCGGCAACAAGCAGAAAACGACCAACCCCTTCGCCGGCCTCTTGAGCGACCTATGACCAGGACCAAATACACCAACGTCGACAAGGCGATGGTGTGGGCGAAGTCCGTCATCAAGGGCAAGTTTCCGGCGTGCCGCTACATCCATCAGGCGATCGAGCGACATTTCGAGGACATCGCGGCCAGCAAGTCCAAGAGCTACCCCTACAAGTTCGATGCAGCCAAGGCCGAGAAGAAGTTGCGGCTCATGCAGCTGCTGCCGCACACCAAGGGCGAGTGGGCGTTCAAGCGGCAGCTGATCACCCTTGAGCCTTGGCAGTTGTTCGGCCTGGCCTGCACGTTCGGTTGGGTGCGCAAGAAAGGCGGGTACCGCCGCTTCCGCGAAAGCTACTGGGAAGTGCCACGCAAGAACGGCAAGTCGGTGATCGCCGCCGGCGTCGGCATCAGTATGTTCACCGCCGACAACGAGTTCGGCGCCGAGGTGTACTCAGGCGCCACCACGGAGAAGCAAGCGTGGGAGGTGTTCCGGCCGGCCCGGCTGATGGTCAGCCGCTCGCCGATGCTGATCGAGGCGGCCGGTATCGAGGTCAACGCCTCAAACCTGAACATTCCGTCCAACGGCAGCCGCTTCGAACCATTGATCGGCAACCCTGGCGACGGTGCTTCACCGTCCTGCGCCATCATCGACGAATTCCACGAACACGATACCGCCGCCCAGTACGACACCATGCTCACCGGCATGGGCGCCCGTCGACAGCCGCTGATGTTCATCATCACTACGGCCGGTCCAAACATCGCGGGGCCGTGTTATGACAAGCGCCGCCAGGTCATTGAGATGCTGAACAGAACTGTCCCTGACGACGAGTTGTTCGGCTACATCTGGACCCTGGATGAGGGTGACGACTGGACCGACCCGAAAAATCTGGCCAAGGCCAACCCCTGCATAGGGGTGTCGGTATTCCAAGAGTATCTGGAGAGCATGCTGGCCAAGGCGCTCCGGTCAGCGCGATTTACAAACACCTTCAAGACTAAGCACCTGAACCTTTGGGTGAGCGCGAAAACCGGCTTCTTCAACATGGAGAGCTGGAAGGCCTGCGAGGACAAGTCGCTCACGCTCGAGCAGTTCGAGGGCCAGGAGTGGGTGGCAGGCTTCGACCTGGCGCGCAAGCTGGACATGAACTCGCGGGCGCGTCTGTTCTGGCGGGAGATCGACGGGAAGATTCACTACTACAGCGTGGCCCCGGCCTTCTGGGTACCGGAAGACACGGCCAACGACGTGGACAACAAACGCATGACCGAGCGCTTCCAGGCCTGGGTAAATACCGGCCACCTCACGGCCACGCCCGGCGCCGAGGTGGATTACCGGGAAATCCTCGAAGACACTAAGGAAGCCAACAAGCTGGCGCCGATCAGGGAAAGCCCTATCGACCCACACGGCGCCACTGGCCTGAGCCACGACCTGGACGACGAAGGCTTCAACCCGATCACCATCACCCAGAACTACACCAACATGTCCGACGGCATGAAGGAACTGGAGGCGGCGATCGAGGCGGGGCGCTTCCACCATGACGGCAACCCGATCATGACCTGGTGCATCGGCAACGTGATCGGCAAAAACCTGCCTGGCAACGACGATGTGGTGCGCCCTATCAAGCAGGGCGACGACAACAAGATCGACGGCGCGGTTGCGCTGATCATGACAATAGGCCGAATCCTTGCAAATGCGCAGCCGCAGGGTTCTGTCGACGACTTTCTCTCTCGACCGATGAGCATGTAATGGCAGATACCGACTACAGCATTGACCTGCGCACCCGCAGCCCCTTCTGGGCGCGCATGGCGAGCTTCTTCGTCGGCGGCCGCCTTGTATCGCCGGAAAAGGGCTCTCAAACCGGACCTGTATCTGCCTCCGGGGTGGTAGGTGACTCAGTTGTGAGCGACGAGCGTTCGCTCCAGATATCTACGGTTTTTGCCTGCGTGCGCTTGATCTCTACCGTGACTGCAGGGCTGCCGCTGGATGTTTTCGAGACCAAGGGCGATGACCGCCTGAAGGTCGGGATGGATAATCCACTGGCCCGACTTCTTCGCTTCAGCCCGAACCAGTTCATGACCGCGGTGGAATTCCGCGAAGCCATGACCATGCAGCTCTGTTTCTACGGTAACGCCTACGCGCTGATCGAGCGCAACAGCGTAGGTGACGTGATCAGCCTGATGCCGCTGATGTCCGTCAACATGGACGTGCGCCTGGATAACAAGCGCGTTGTGTACCGGTACCGCCGGGACAGTGAATACGCTGACTTCAAAGCGTCGGAAATCTTCCACCTCAAGGGCTTCGGTTTCAACGGCCTGGTCGGTTTGTCGCCGATCGCCTTCGCCGCGAAGACCACTGGCGTGGCAGTCGCTATGGAGGATCAGCAGCGGGACTTCTATGCCAACGGCGCCAAGTCGCCCCAGTTGCTGATGACAGGCGAAGGGAAGGTGCTTAACAAGGAACAGCGCGCCCAAGTCGAGGAGAATTTCAAGGAGATTTCCGGAGGCCCGGTCAAAAAGCGGCTCTGGGTTCTGGAGGGCGGGTTTACCACCCAGGCCATCGGTGTCAGCCCCCAAGACGCGGAGACGATGACGGCACGCAAGTTTCAGGTGAGCGAGCTGGCCAGGTTCTTCGGCGTGCCGCCGCACCTGGTGGGCGACGTGGAGAAGTCCACCAGCTGGGGCACTGGCATCGAGCAGCAGAACCTCGGCTTCCTGCAGTACACGCTGTCGCCCTACCTCAACCGCTGGGAGTACGCCATAGAACGCTGGCTACTCAAGCCTGGCGACGTTGGGCGGTATCACGCCGAACACAACATTGACGGCCTGCTTCGTGGTGACTCCGCTGCGCGGGCGTCCTTCATGGGCACCCTGGCTGACAAAGGGCTGCGGACCATCAACGAGTTGCGCAGGTTGGACAACATGCCGCCCCTACCTGGCGGTGACGTAGCCACGCGGCAATCGCAGAACGTGCCCATTACTCAACTCGGCAAACCAGACCCCGCATCCAGCGGGGTTTGATCTTTCTGGAGGCAGCAAATGCCAAGCGTTTGCAAGACCCTGGCCTTCGATCAGGCCGCAATCAAATTCGCCAACGGCGGCGCCCAGGGTGTTTTCGAGGGCTATGCCAGTGTTTTCGGCGTGGTCGACAGCGACGGGGACATCATTGAGCCAGGAGCCTTTGCGCAGGCGCTCAAATCCCAATCGCGGGCCGTGGCCATGTTCTTCAACCACCGCCGCAATGAGATCCCGGTGGGCAAGTGGCTCGACCTCGCTGAAGACAGCAAGGGCTTGCATGTTCGTGGCGAGCTCACGCCTGGCAACCCGCAGTCCGAGGCCCTGAAGGCGGCGATGATGCACGGGACCGTGGGCGGTATGTCCGTCGGGTTCGGTGCGTCCAAGCAGGACGTCACGTCGATTGCCACGGGCTACTCATTTCGGAACGTGTCACGCCTGACCGAGATCAGCGTGTGCACCTTCCCGGCCAACGAATCGGCCACCGTGTCCACGCTCAAGAGCATGGACACCATCGAAAGCATCCGCGACGCGGAGAACTGGCTGAGAGATTCAGCTGGCCTCTCCAAGTCAGAGGCGCAGGCATTCATTGCCCGCATCAAGTCCGCAGTTCGGAGCGAGTCCGAAGGCGGCGACAACATCGCCGCGCTCCTGGAGCGCATCAAAACCTTCCCGAAACTCTGAACCGAGGATTTACCCATGTCCGAACTTTCTGACGTACAGAAAGCGATCGAAACCGCACAGACCCGCATGCAGGAGCTGTTCGACGCCCAGAAGAACGAAATTCAGCAGAACGGCGTTATCAGCAAGCAGCTGCAGACCGATCTGACCACCGTACAGGAAGAGCTCAAGACCGCCGGCACTCGCCTGTTCGACATCGAGCAAAAGCTGGCCGGTGGCAGCCCCGACGACCCGACCAAGCAGAAGAGCTTTGCTGAGCGAACCGCTGAAGATCTGAAAAAGTCCTGGGACGGCAAGTCCTCTGGCAAGGTCGACGTGAAAAGCTTCGACAAGCAGCTCGGAAGCGGCGCGGCATCTGCCGGCGCCCTGATCCAGCCGCAGGTGAATCCGGGCATTCTGATGCCTGGCCTGCGCCGGCTGACCATTCGCGACCTGCTGGCCCAGGGTCGTATCAGCTCGAACTCGCTCGAATACGTGCGCGAGAACGTGTTCACCAATAGCGCCGCACCGGTGGCCGAGGGCAACCTGAAGCCAGAGTCGAACCTGACCTTCACCAAGGAAACGGCCACCGTCAAGACCATCGCTCACTGGATTCAGGCATCGCGCCAGGTGATGGACGATGCTCCGATGCTTGAGTCCTACGTCAACAACCGGCTGCTGTTCGGTCTGGCGCTGGTCGAGGAAGGCCAACTGCTCAACGGCGACGGTACCGGCGACAACCTGAACGGCCTGAACAAGGTGGCCACCGCCTACGACACCACCCTGACAGTGGCCGGCGATACGCGCGCAGACATGATCGCTCACGCCATCTTCCAGACCAGCGAGTCGGAATTCGAGGCGTCCGGGATCATCCTCAACCCGCGCGACTGGCACGCCATCGCGCTGCTCAAGGACGCCGATGGCCGCTACATCTTCGGCGGTCCGGCTGCCTTCGCAGCCAAGGTCATGTGGGGTCTGCCGGTCGTGGCCACTAAGGCCCAGGCTCAGGGCACGTTCACCGTTGGTGGCTTCGACCTGGCGTCCCAGGTCTGGGATCGCATGGACGCAACTGTTGAGGTCAGCCGCGAGGATCGCGACAACTTCGTCAAGAACATGCTGACCATCCTCTGCGAAGAGCGCCTGGCGCTGGCGCACTACCGCCCGAAGGCCATCATCAAGGGCGCATTCCCGGCTGCTGCCTAACCGACTGCGAGGCCGGGGCAGGCAACTGTCCCGGAGTGACCATGACCAAGATTCGCGCGCTTCGCCAATTCTCCCACTACCACGAAGGAAACTTCGACCAGCACGAAGAGCGCCCAGTGGATGAGGCCACTGCGGAGGCCCTGGTAGGCATGGAGCTTGCCGAGTACGTCGACGGACCGCCTTCCAAGGATGGGGAAGTGACCACCAAGACGAGCAAGAAGAAATGAAGATAGCCGCTCAGGACCTAGTGCCCCTGGCGACGATCAAGCTGCATTTGCGAGTAGAAGGCGACTCAGAAGACACGCTGATTGAGCTGTACGCGGAGTCTGCCCTTGCCTGGGCGCTTTGGTACTGCGACAACCCGAAGCTGGTAGAGCCCGGAGATTTCCCTGCCAGCTTCAAATCAGCGCTCCTGCTGCTTATCGGCCACTCCTACGCTAATCGCGAAGCGATCGTCACAGGCACCATCGCTGCGGAGCTGCCCCTGGCGGTCGAGTCCTTGCTCTGGTCGTCTCGCGACTGGTACGGGCCCCGTGATGAGGTGCGTGTATGAGGGCAGGTGACCTTCGGCATCAAGTCGAGATACAGCACAAGGTCGCTTCACGAGACCCGGTGACTTTGGAATTCGGCGAGCCAGAGTGGCAAGTGCTGGCAAAGGTGTGGGCGCAGATTAACCCCCTATCGGCCCGCGACCTTATTGCCGCTCAGGCTGCTCAGTCCGAGGCGACGGCCCGGATCGTGATCCGCTATCGACCAGGCGTACTTTCAACAATGCGCATCATTCATCGTGACGAGCTGTACAGCATTGAAGGTCAGCCGTTGGAAGACCCCAACTCTGGGCGCGAGTACCTGACGCTGCTGGTTTCGAAAGGGATAAAAGATGGGTGACGGCGTCGATTTCAGCATCATCGGGCTGGACAGCCTGCTGGGGAAGCTGGACGAGGTGACGTACGACACAAAGCGCAAGGGAGGCCGTGCTGCATTGCGCAAGGCCGCTCAAGTCGTAGTGCTGAAGGCCAAAGCCGGCGCCGAGCGTATTGATGACAAGGCCACCGGTCGGTCGATAGCCGACAACATCGTGTTGCGATGGAACGGGCGTCTCTTCAAACGCACTGGCGATCTCGGGTTCCGCGTCGGCGTTCTACACGGCGCCGTGCTCCGGGACGGTGGCGACCTCAGCGCGAATGCGCCGACGCCTCACTGGCGCCTGATCGAGTTCGGTACCGAGAAGATGGCTGCTGTCCCCTTCATGCGCCCGGCCTTGGCTAACAGCATCAGCGAGGTGACCAACACCTTCGTGTCCGAGTACGAGAAGTCAATCGACCGAGCCATTCGACGCGCAGCGAGGAGGGCAGCAACCTCATGACACCACCTATCGTGCAAGCCTGCTTGCAGAGCCCTGCTGTGACGGCGCTGCTTGGCTCTGGCACTGATATGCGTCTCTATTCATTCGGGGAGGCAGAGCAGGGCGTTACCAAGCCATACGCCGTCTGGCAGGTCGTCAACGGCAGTCCCGAGAATTACCTGGCGGGTCGGCCCGATGCCGACGGGATCACGCTGCAGGTCGACATCTACGCCACCACTGGGCAGAAGGCACGCCAAGTCCGGGACGCGATGCGTGACGCAATTGAGCTTGAGGCCTACATCACCCGCTGGGGCGCTGAAGGTCGAGACCCTGCCACCAACAACTTTCGAGCCAGTTTCGACGTGGATTGGTGGGTATCCCGCTGAACTGTCGATCTACCCAATGCCCGCCCAGTGCGGGCTATTTTATTCCTGACTGGAGATAACCCATGTCGATGAAAGCCCAGGGCGCCCAGCTCTATGCTTTGGTGCGGCCTTTGAGTGGCACTGGTAAACGGACTGTGATGGAGGTCGAATGCCTCACCGCGTTCAACCCTGGCGGTTCGCCGGCGGATCAGATCGATGACACCTGTCTGGCCGACACCGAGCGCAAATACAAAAAGGGCCTGCGAACCCCAGGCCAAGCTACCGCCACCATCCTGGCCGACCCGCGCAATGCGAGCCACGTCCGCATGTTCCAGCTTTCGCAGGACGATGAGGACGAAGACATCCTCTGGGCACTTGGCTGGTCTGACGGGAAGGACATTGCGCCTACAGCGAATGCCGCCGGCGATGACTTCGAGTTGCCGAAGACGCGCACCTGGTGCCTGTTCGAAGGCTATGTCGCCGACTTTCCGTTCGACTTCGCAAGCAACACGTCGGTGAGCACCGCTGCAACCATCCAGCGCTCCGGCAAGCTCAACTGGATCGTTAAGGACCCGGCATGAAACTGACTCTCGACTCACTCAAGAGCTCGGGCTCTTTCACCGGCCGGCCAGTGGAGAAGGAAATTCACTGGCGGCAGAACGGTGAGGACTACACCGCGACCATCTATGTGCGCCCCCTGGGGTACCAGACCGCGGTGAACGACGTGCTGTCCTTCAACGGCAAGCACGACACGATTGCGGGCAAGATCGCTGCGTCTATCTGTGACGAGCACGGCTACCCGGTGTTCAGCAGCCCGCTCGACATCACCCATGGTCCGCTCGATCCGGCTGAGTTGGAGAAAGACCCGGATAGCCAGAAGCGCCTCGGCTCTCTCGACGGCGGACTTTCGGTCGCATTGCTGCTCGCCATTCAGGAGGTCAACGACCTGGGAAAGACCAGGAGCTCACCGAGCTCGACGAGCTCTGGCACGAACTCGTCCTCTGCGGGGTCGGCGGCGCGACGATCGCGCAAGCCAAGGAAAACCTGAGTCTCAGCGAGTTTCGCTCATGGGTGAAATTCCGGGCCCGTCGCGGTTCGATGCATCTGGGTATGCGTGTCGAGCGGTCAGTAGCGATGCTGGCAGCGCTCACAGCTAACCTGCACCGAGATCCGCAAAAAACACCCCAGCCGTATAGCTGGACAGACTTCGCTCTTCACGAAAATGAAGAAGGTCCGATCTCGCTGGCGGATGCCATGGCGACGTGGACGTGAAAGATGCCGGGGTGCGATCAGCGCCGATGTAGTGGTAAATTGCCCAGCCCAACAAGGAGCGTGGCTAATGCGGAACATCTTTCTCATCATCTTCATGGCGCTTGCGCTCTCAGCATGCGTAAGCGGGAAACGGATCACCCAGCAGCAGATCGATCAAATCAAGGTTGGAGAGACGACGGAGGCGGATGTCGCGGCGATGCTTGGCAAGCCCATGTCATATCAGGTCGAGTCCGATGGGGCTCGATCAGTTGCCTGGGCCTGGTCGTATGTAGCGTTCGGCGGTGTTCGATCCGGTTCCGAGGTACTGACAGTGACGTTCGGTCCTGACGGAAAAGCTACCAAGTACGGGGTGGCGAAATACAACTCCCCCAACTTCGGATTCAGGTGAATCCATTTCTTGAAATCAGCCCGCCTTGAGCGGGTTTTTTTATGCCCGGAGGAAAGATGGCATCCAGATCGTTGGGCACTTTGACTCTGGATATCATTGCCAAGGTGGGTGGCTTTGTTGCTGGCATGGACAAAGCCGAGAGGAGCTCGCAGCGCTGGCGGAAGTCGGTCGAGAAGCATGCAAAGGCTGTGGGGGTAGCGATCAGTGCTGGCGTCGCAGCCGGTCTGACAGCCATCACGTCTCTGACGGTTTCAGCGGTCAACTCCGCAACTGAAATCGCCAACCTGGCATCGGTAGCAAACGTCAGCACCACTGATTTCCAGAAGCTTGCGGCCGGGGCCAAGGTGGTCGGTGTCGAGCAAGACAAGCTGGCCGACATCCTCAAGGATGTGAACGACAAGGTAGGTGACTTTCTAAACACCGGTGGCGGTGCGATGAAGGATTTCTTCGAGCAGATCGCGCCCAAGGTCGGTGTGACAGCCGATCAGTTCCGCAATCTGAGCGGCAGCCAGGCGCTGGGTCTGTATGTCTCCAGCATTGAGAAGGCCAAGGTCAGCCAGTCGGACATGACGTTCTACATGGAGGCCATTGCGAGCGATGCCACGCTGTTGCTGCCGCTGCTCAAGAACAACGCTGAAGGGTTCCAGAAGTTCGGCGCTGCCGCTGAGGCAGCGGGCGCAATCATGGACGACAAGACCATTCGAGCGGCACAGGAACTCAAGGCTGCGTCGTGGCTTGTAGAAAACGCGCTGAGCGGCATGGGCACGCAGATTCAGTCGGCACTTCTGCCTGTTCTCTCCAACTTTGCAGGCAAGCTGACAGAGATCACCACCGACGGCGTGCTGGCCAAGAAGGTCTCTGATGATCTCGCCGGGAGTATTCGATTCCTCGGCAAGATAGCAGTGGGTACGGTCGGCGGCCTGCACATGCTTGGCGTCGGTCTGAAAGGGCTTTCCGACCTGGATAACGCCATGGTGGGCGGCGAAGATGCCTCATGGTGGGAGCGCTATCTACCCCCCGTCAGGCTCTACAGCGCCTTTAAGAACATGGACCAGATGGGCGCTTCCATTGCCGCTACTAAGGGGGACATGAACGACCTGGCTGCCATGTACAAAAAGCTGATGGATGGTCTCGACGAGCCTGCTTCAGCTGGCCCGTCAAATCAGGTGAAGGAACTGGCCGACCTGCTTGAGCAACTACGCAAGGGCGCCGACGGATCATTCACTGCTGTCACTCCCGCCCAACAAGCCGCCGCCAAGGCCGCGGAGCAGGCGGCGAAGAAGCTCCAGGATCAGTTCGATACCGCAGAAGAGGGCTACAAGCGGCAGATCGCTCTCATCAACACGGAAACGGACAAGCGCAAGGATGCAACCGAGGTCGCCAAGCTTCAGTTCGAGCTGGAGTCGGGCAACCTCAAGGGACTGAGCGAGAAGCAGCAAGAGCGACTCAAAGGCCTGGCCGCCGAACTTGATCAGCTGAAAAAGCTGAAACAGGCCAAGGAAGATGACAAGGCAGTCGCTGGATTTGATTCCAGCGTCAAGCGGCAGCTCAAGATCGACCAGCGCGCCTTGGACACGCCGCTCCTCGATGCCTACAGCAGTGACAAAGTGCGGCAGCGCACTCTCGAGTTGCTGGCAATCGAGCAGGACTACCAGGATCAGTTGGAGGAATTGCGGCAGCGCCATGAAGCTGGCGACATATCCGATTCGGCCTACGAGCGTGAGACGAAGATCCTCAGCGACGCGCTCGAAAAGCGCCGCGCCATGCAGGAGAAATACTACGACGATATCGACAAGCTGCAGCAGAACGGTACCGCCGGATTCATGAGCGGATTCGCAACCCAGGCTGAAGCTGCGATGGACCTGTACAGCAACATGCAGAGCGTTGGCGCCGACACGTTCCGCAACCTGACTGACACGGTCACCGAATGGGCCGAGACCGGAAAGCTTGATGTGAAGGGCTTCGCGGCCACGTTCATGAAGTCCATGGGCAGTGCCCTGATGTCGTATGCCGCTGCGCAGGTGGCGATGGCGGCCCTCAGTGCCTTCACGGCCATGATTGGCGTGCCGTTTGTTGGACCTGCTATCGCGCCAGGCGCGGCCATCGCAGCCGCTGGCGCAGCCGGCATACTGATGACCGCAGTTGGCGCCTCGCTGGATGGCCAGGCTCACGATGGTATCGACTACGTTCCGGAAGACGGTACCTGGAACCTGAAAAAGGGGGAGCGGGTAACCACTGCCGAAACCAGCGCGAAGCTTGACCGAACGCTCGACAGCGTGGCAGCCAGCGCCTCAGCGCCAGGTTCTGGCCTCAATGTGCAAATCAATAACCACGGCAGTGATGAGGTTCGCACGCGGATGGATGGCAACACCCTGAAGGTGTACATCGCTGCTGCTGAGGACCACATCGCCAAGGGCTTCGCCACTGGCACCGGCAAGGCCAGCCGTGCGGCCGGTAGTGCCTTCGGCATGCGGAGACAGCCACGATGAACGCGCTCGAAGTGGTGTATGCCTCGGGCGGTGACGACATCATCTCCACCTTGGAAATCTCATGCCCGGCTTGGGACACGCCGGTGTACCTGGTGCAGGACTTCGAAGACCTGCGCGCAACCACCGAGGCTGGCAAGACTGTCACCTTCCAGGCGTCTGCCATCGAGGTGCAACTGCCAGCCAAGGACGACACCGGCTCGCAGACCCTGACCTTCACCATCGACAACGTGACCGGCGAGGCCCAGCGCCGGCTGGACGCCTCGCTTGAGGCGGAAGCACGCGTGACGCTTGTGTACCGCGAGTATTTGTTCAGCGTGCTGACCGAGCCTGCCGACCGGCCGTACCGGATGACGGCCTTTGGCGGGACCATGGACGGCCCCACGGTGCAGATCGAAGCGGGCTATTACGACCTCATCAACATGGCCTGGAACCGGGCGCGCTACACCACCGAGTTCGCGTGTGGCCTGACATACGTGGGATGACCTGATTCATGTACGACAAATACTTCACTGCTACCTATCAGGATGGTGCGCGGGGCGAGGTCGTGGGCGGTCGATACCTGCTCGACTGCTGGGGGCTGGTGCTGGCAATCCGCGAGGAAGTGCTGGGCCTGCCGGCACTTCCAGCATTCGGCCCGATCGACCGCCGCGACCTGCGCAGCTCTGCCAAGGCGTATGCCCAGTACGCCGAGCTGATGCCGGAGGGGCCTCCAGTGCCCGGCGCCATCGCCGCTGTTCTGCATGGCGGGCTCTGCATCCACGTCGGGGTGGTGGTGCCCATCGATGGTGAATTGCGGGTCTTCGAAATCGATGCCGTTGCCGGCGTCGACAACATGCGTCTGATCGACTTCGAGCGGTCCTACCCAAGAGTGAAATACCATCGTGATCGAGATCTTTCCGAGCAAGCTGGGCGGCGGGCCTGTTGAACGACGCCCGATCGCCGAGGGCATCACGCTTGAGGCCTGGCTAATCGCCAACGTGCGCGGCTACCGCCCGCTACCGGCACCGCCGATCAGCATCACCGTCGACGACGAGCTGGTGCCGCCTTCTGCCTGGGCAGACCGCGAGATCAGCCCAGCCAGCCAAGTCGGCATCTACATCGAACCCAAGGGCAGCGCCCTCAAGACCATCTTCAAGCCCGGCCCACTGGCCAAGCTGTTCGGCCTGGGAAACCCGTTCGACCCGGTCACGCCGGCAACGCCGAGCAACCAGAATCGGTCGTCGCGCGAACTGAACCTGTCCACGGTCAAGGGCAACCAGGCCGCCTTGAACGACGTAATTCCTGAACTGGCCGGATCGCCCAAGCGATACCCGGATTTTCTGGTTCCTGGGCACACCTACTTCGGTGGCCCAACCGAGCAGTGGACTGAGTTGCTGCTGTGCATTGGCCGCGGCAAGTACCGTGTGCTTCCTGGCGATGTGATGGTCGGCGACACGCCGATTGCCTCGCTGGGGTCTACCGCCACCTACAAGATATTCGGCCCGGGCGAGGATCTATCGGCTGAAACCGCTGCGCAGTGGTGGCATAGCGCGACAGAAGTGGGCGCGACCAAGACCGGCAGCGCCGGCCTGACATTGACCACCACCACGACCGTGCAGCAGCAATTCGCCGGCAGCGCGGTCGTGGCTGGCGACTTTGTGTTGACCGTCCCCGAGGGCGCCGGCTGGTTCCCAGCAGGCTGGGACAGCGGCATGATTGCCCGCGTCGATCTGCCCTACGTCTATACCTTCACGGCGCCGGCGGACGGCGGCCCGACCGTGGTCAGCGGCCCGCACCTGCCCATGGTGCAGCCTTTCGTTGGCATGAAGATCGAGATCACTGGCGCCAATGCAGGCGAATACGTGGTTGCCACCTACAGCCCAGAGGTGCCCGGCAGTCCCGCTGTTCCTGGTAGCCCCTCGACCGTCACCGGCAGCGCTGCACCAACCCGGTATGATTTCAGTGGGATGCCTCTGAGCTTTACAGTGACTCGCGGTACCAGCAGTTTTCCCGTCACGCTTAATACGTCCACCACCAACCTGGCCGGCCTGGTCTCAGCCGTAAACTCGGCGCTGGCAGGTACCGCTCTGGTGGCCAGCGCCGCGAGCGGGCGCCTGCGCATCGCCGAGCAGGCGGCGCCCTTCAGCGGCCAAACGCTGGACCTGCAGGGCTCTACGTCGGATGTGTTCGGTTTCAACCCGGTGTTCGCCACCGGCGTCAAGTCTCAAGCGGCAACCGAAGGCAAGTTTGCCAGCATGACCCTGGCCTTCGACGCTGGTGCGCCGGCAGTCGGGCTGCAGACAGGTGATCAGCTGTCGAGCATTGGCTACCGCGGGCTGCGCTACCGGATCACCGCAGTTTCAGACGACGCGGCCGAGGATGACGAGGACACTGACGAAAACGAGAGCCACGGCCCGTCGGCTATCACGCTGGCGCGTCTGAAGGATACGGGCGCCCAGGACCAGAATTGGGAAGGGTTCGATTCGCTACAGAGCAGCGATGCCAACCTGGTGCTGGACGGCTCGACCGTCGAGGGCGACTGGTCTGGACCGATTGCGGTGGTCCCGCCCGGGGAGGTGACCCGTCTCATCGAATTGGACCTCTTCGCCCCGCAGGGCCTGATCCGTTACACCGAAAAGAACGGCAACCAGCGGCAGGTCAGCGTCAAGGTCGAGGTGCAGTATCGCGACATGGCCACCGCCGGCGCCTGGACCCCGGTCGTGAAGACGTACACCGCCATGACCGCAGACCAGGTGGGCTACACGCTCAAGATATCGCTGCCGGTCGCAATGCGGCCGGAAGTACGGGTGCGCCGGATCGGCGAAGAGTCCACTACCTCCAACAAGCAGGACCGGATGCAGTGGTATGGCCTGCGCGGGCGCATCGATCGCGCGCCCAAGCGGTACCTGGGCGTTACGGTTATGGTCGTCTACGTCAAAGGCAGCAACCGGCTCTCGGCCCGCTCGGAGACGATGGTGTCCGTGCGGCCAACCCGTGTGCTGCCGGTGCGCAGTGGCGGGGCCTGGGCCGTAGAAACACCGACCAGGGACATCGCGCCCTGGGTGGCGCACGTGGCCCGCACGATCGGCTACACCGATGCAGACCTGGACTTGGCTGAGCTGGATCGACTGGACGCTATCTGGAAGGCCCGGGGCGATACCTTCGACCTGGTCATCTCCAGCCAGGAGACAGTTCTCGACGCGCTCAACACGGCATTGATGGCGGGATTCGCCGAGCTGACCATTGACCGCGGGCTGATCCGCCCAGTGCGGGACGAACCCCGATCGGTCTACGAGCACATGTACTCACCGCAGAACATGGTCGGCAATCTCACCCGCAAGTTCACCACGGTGCGCCCGGATGATTACGACGGCGTCGATGTGGAGTATGTGGACGAGCAGACCTGGCAGGTCGAGACGGTGCCCTGCAGGTTGAGCGGGGATGCTGGCGCCAAGACGGAGAAAATCACGCTCAAGGGCGTGGTCGATCGGGATCGCGCCTGGCGCATCGGCATTCGGCAGCGGCGCCGCTACCGGTACCAGCGTCACGGTTACAGCTTCACCACCGAACTTTCAGCGATGAACAGCCGGTACATGAGCTACTGCGCAGCCTCCGATGACATTCCGGGCTACGGCCAGAGCGGGGTGCTGGTGGACTTCATCGCGGGCAACGGCATGACGCTGCTGGAAAGCTCGGAGCCGCTGGCGTGGGAGGAGGGCGCGAGCCATGTGATCGCGCTGCGCCGCAAGGATGGCTCCCTAAGCGGTCCCTGGCCGGCCACGCGCGTCGACGAGGTACGGCTGACCGTGCCCGAGCTGGACTTCGTGCCTGATCTGTCCTGGGATACCGAGCCACCGTACCTGATGTTCGGTACGACCCAGCGCTGGTGCTACCCGATCCTGATGAAGTCGATCGCTCCGGACGACTACACCACCGATGTGGAGGCGGTGAACTACGACGTGCGCGTTTACAGCGACGACAACAATTTCGCGCCGGCCCGGGGGGCAGTTTCATGAAAGCGATTCCCGATCTTCTACCGTTCCCGCTTCGCGAGGGCTATGGCATCTCGCCGGTCAGCCAGATCGTTCGCACTCCAATGGCAAGCGGGCGGGCCATGCAGCGCCGCCGCTACAGATCGGTGCCGGCCCTGTTCAATGTGTCATGGCTGTTTACGCGCAAGGAAGCCCAACTGTTCGACGGCTGGCGCAAGTGGGATATCCGTTGGGCCGACTGGTTTCTGTGCCCGATCAAAACACCGGTAGGACTCGAACCCACACGCGCACGCTTCACCGACCAGCCGGTCATCCCGGAACTGGTGGGCATCGACCTCTGGCGCTACACGGCTGAGCTCGAAGTGTACGATCTGCCCATCGTCGATGAAGCCGAGTACATCGAGCTGTTGGCCGGCATGAAGCTGCCCGTGATGAACGCTGCGCTGCGCGAGCTGCTGCAGCGGTGGTACACCCGGTCTTGGCCTGGCGCAACGGCCGTTTGATCCGCCCTTACTACTACGCCCACTTCGGTGGGCTTTTTTTCGTCTGGAGAAAACATGAGCGGAGCCGATGAAATCGCGCGCTTAACGGAAACGATCGACACCACCAACGAGCTGATGCTGTCGCCTGAGATCAAGATGATGGACGTGGGCGGCGGCGTGATGCGGCCCACCAATGCCAAGGTGCTTGCCGACTTGGCGGTACAGATGGCTGGCGCCCAGATCTACACCACCGTAGCGCTGGGCGTCCAGGCCACGCGGCAGGATGGGTATTTCAGCGTGGTGTCGGCATCGGACGCTGACTACATCGACCTGTACCGGAATACCAACGGCAGCGCTGCTCTCGTCGATACCTACCCCAATTCCAAGGCGGTGAAGGCGGTGAAGCAGCAAGTCGATTCAGCGACTGCCGCCATCGGCCAAATCGCAGAGGTTGTTCAAGACCCGTCATCTATCCCAATTGCTGATGACGAAGCAGCAATAGTGGCTGTCGATCAAGAAGGGGGAGAGTTTCTTTCCATTACGGCAAAGCGTACGCGGACTCCGGCGCTGGATGCGGTCAGTCACGCAGTCGAGTCGGGGATTTATGACTCTGAAGGTGGCGCGGTTCTTCACGCCGGAGCTGAAGAAATTTCCATTGGTCCGCTGACGATCGGTCTGACTTCGCTGCCTGGAATCTATGTCGTCGACGCCGAAGGGAGCATTCTTCAGGATCTGACCTATCCGGGGGAAGCTCCAGTATCTCAAGCAACGCCAGGATTTCCTCTGGCTGATGGTGCGTATTTCGCTCCGAAGTTGGTGACTGCTGCAGGATCGCCATTGCATATCAATGTCCCAAGCCTGATATCAAATCGTGATCTCGCAGCTGGGTTGGTGGCCTCAATCTGGAGCACCACCACAGCCGCTTCGACGACGTCCAATTCGGATCTGGTTATCCAATGTTCTGATTATGGAGCAGCTGCAAGGCTCAAGCTGCGCGACCCCATGAACGGGACATACGAGCACTTGCTGGATCTTCAGATGATTGATTTGCCAGTGGCTTCAAGTGCTGGAAAAGTGCCCAATGTGCTGCTGATCGGCGACAGTATCAGTAATCGACAGGGCGCCCAGATCATGAAGGCTGCCATCCAGCGCAATGGCCGGGACTCGAACTGGATAGGCACCATAGGCGGGTCAGGGGTCGAAAACCAGGCCTACAACGAGTCTGGTCCCCTTGGCGAAGCCCGTGAAGCTTACGAGACTGCCAACTTCACCTACGCCTCCATTACCGAAATAACAATTCCAGTGCCCGCTGGCGGGGAATCCGAGTATTTGGCTCTCTCAAAAATAGAAAGACGCAACCGGAATCCCTTCATCCGTCCAGCAACATCGAACGACGACCCTGCCATTGTGCGCAATGGCTATGTTCTTGACTTCGCTTTTTACCAGTCCAGGTTCAACCTTCAACCGCCTGATGTGATTGTCTACGGTCTTGGCATGAACGACTTTGGCAAGTTGTCCGGAACCAGCGCAATCCAGAACTATGTGAATGACAATGAGGGGTTGATGTTTGCCCGCATGAGAGCTGCCTGGCCAAACGCAAAAATCATTCGCTTTCTGCCAGGCCTGCCCTATCAAACTGTTCGTAACGCAGACTGGACGAACAAGTACATCCCGCTGATCCGATCAATCATGGCGCTTCACAAGGTACTGGCTAACCCAAATACCGTCATCGTGCCTTCATGGGCTTTCTCAGATCCAGAAGTCGGCTACCAAACCGCAGCAGGCACTGTAGATCCAGTAACCGGATTCGCTGTTGTCCAGCTTTCTGACTACACACATCCTGGCCAAGCCAACCGACAGAGACTTTTTAACAGCATCGCCCCTTACATCAGCGCGTCAAACTTGGGATTAATTTAAGGAAAATCGCATGGGCATCAAGTTGGTTTCACCGGGCGCACTGGCGCCTTGGTACACGAAGGTAATTCCACCAGTATCACGGGGCCTGGAGGGTTGGTTCTGCTTCGACACTTCTCTGGATCGAATCGGCTACAACCGTGCTTCGGGCAAGGCCAATGCGAGGCTGGTGGGGGTTCCATCGGTTTTCAGCACGCATGCCAGGTTCAAGGGTGGGGTCAACTTCCTTGAAACGGCTATCGCGGAAACTGAAGAATTCACGGTGCTCGTAGTTGGTAAAGCAGCTGGGCCTCTCGGCGGTACAGGTACCGCCACGGCCGTACCTTACGTGGGCAACTATGCAGGGGCATCGCCTGGATTGGCTGGCGGATTGCAGCTCTACCACATCAGCGACACGACGCTCACTGGCCAGGCCAACCGTCTCAATTCAACGGGTGATGGTTCGACCAGCGCGCAATCGCAGATCTCGGACGTGGCCGCTAACTGGGGAATTCGCTGTCTTCGGTCTTCGGGGTCAGGGGGCAACCAGACCTGGAACCTGACCACGGGCGTGAAAGGTAATCAGCAATTGACCACGAAGCGACTCCTTGCCTCAGTCCCTTTGCGGATCGGCGGCACCTATGCCTCAACATTCGGCGGGGAGTCGGACGTGAGTCACGTGGCAGTATATTCCGTGGCACTGACCGACGATGAGATCACGGTCGTTGCTGCCGCCATGCGTAAAAGGATGGCGCGGCTTGGCGTGATCGTCTAAGTCGACGCTGAACGCGCAAGTTCCCGGCCGCCTCGAGCGGTTTTTTTGTTCCTGCAATCCGAATAGCCCGCCCAGCGCGGGCTTTTTCACGCCTGGAGAAACCCATGCCACGAATCTCTGCTGCCGACGCCGGCGGCATCAACGTGCTCGCTTTCCTCGACATGCTCGCCTGGTCGGAAGGCACCTCGACCATCAAGGCCAGTGACGACGGCTACAACGTGCTGGTAGGCGGCAAGCTGTTCACCGACTACAGCCAGCACCCGCGCGTGCTTGTGCCGCTGCCGCGCTACGGCATCAAGTCGACGGCTGCCGGTCGCTACCAGTTCCTGGCCCGCACCTGGGATGCCATCGTCAAGAACTACGGTTTCAAGGGCCGCTTCATCCCAGAAGCCCAAGACCTGGCCGCGATCAAGCTGCTGACCGAATGTGGCGCGCTGCCGCTGATCAAGGCCGGGCGGATCAGTGACGCGATCGCCAGGGCTGCGCCGATCTGGGCCAGCCTGCCTGGCGCCGGATACGGCCAGCGCGAGCACAAGCTGGCGGCGCTGCTGGGGATCTACGAAAGCGAGCGTGCCGCCGATGCCAAGCCGGCTGGTGACCTTCTGTCGATGTACGCCGCGTGCGGTGGCGAGGCCGTAGCGTGATCGGCGCGCCGCTGATTCCAAGGGCTGTTCCTGCCTGGGTCTGGTGGCTGGCCGTCCTGCTGCTGGTCGCCGGCGGGCAGCAATACCGGCTGGTGCTGGCGCAGCGTGACGCCGGCGCGGCGCGTGCCGACTTGGCCGACTACCGACTGCTGGTTGCCGAGCGCGATCAGCACGCCGCGGCCCAGGCCAGAACAGAAGAGCAGCGCCGCCAGCAGGTGGCTGATCGGGAGGGTGAGAATGCACGTCAGAAACTGGAGGCGGTTGCCGGCCGCGCCGCTACTGCTGAGTCTGCTGCTGACGGCCTGCGCGGGGAAATCGCCCGACTGCGCGCCGGGCGAAGCGCAACCTGCGGTGCCATCGCTGCCCAGCAGCGCCAGGCAGAAACCTCTGCCGTCGTGGTGCTCGGGGGACTGCTTGAAGAAGCTGACCGAATGGCGGGAAGCCTCGCGGCAGCGCTTGAGCGAAGCCGAGTAGCAGGCATGGCCTGTGAACGTGTGATCGATGGAATTCGGCCTGCCGCTGAGCGGTAATTGTCGGGTGGCCGAAATACTGGCTAGGATACTGTTCGCATATACAGTATTTGGTGCCCTATGTATTTCCTTGTCGTGCGCCGCCGCTCCCACGGCGCGGCGCTACCCTCTGAGCAACTGCGCCAGCAAACCCCCATTCGCGCTGACGTCCACATCGGAGAGCATCAGAGCGAACTGCTGGGCCGAGTGTCGACACAGGCCTGGGTCTTCAGCCCAGCGCCTGGCGCCGACGTGATACCTCGGCTGCACGATGCGAAGATCACCGGCATGGCCCAGCAAGGCATGAACATCAGCGGCGTCGAGGAAATCGACGGAGTCCTGTACGCCCAGTCTTGGTGGTGCAGGGTGGACTCATGAGTAGAATCCCCACGGCGTGGATGCACGAACTGGATGACCAGGTCGCGTTCCTGATGGACCCAGACGGCCGCGAAGCCGTGCTCAGCGAAATGGCGGTTGCGGCGCACCGGGCCGGCCGCATCGATGCCTGCGTGCTGGCCGACATGCTGGAGCTGGCAGAGGCGGGCAGGCTATGGGCGATGGAGGACTTGGAAACAGTGTTTCCGATGCCTGCTGTAGGTGAGCAAAAAGACGGGTGGGGTGTACCGCTTTCCAGAACGGAGCGGGTCGAGCCTGGACGGCTCACGGGAGGGTGGGACCTTCTGGATATCCCAGTGGTCAATGCGGATGGCGCGGGAAACCGTGCGTGAACAAATCGTGAATCACGCGGTTTGCGAGCGTGTACTTCTGTTGCTTTCTTGAGACAAAATGAACGGCTGCGGGCGGCTCAAGTTGTTGATTTCAAAGGGCTGGCAGGTGCCAGCTATGATTTAGGTTCCAGCGGCGCAAGCTGTAAGAGTTCGAGTCTCTTCGTCCGCACCATCTTCTGAGTCGAGGGGTCGAGAGCGCACATTCGCTCCCCCTCCGCTGGCTTATCCCTCCTGAGCATGAGCACAACGCGCTTCTGGGCGTTCACCGTGCTTACCCAGCCTCCCTACGCTCTCTGGCAGCGTCATTCAAAATTGATCAGCCCCTGCGCCATTAAGTCGCCACATCCCTATGGCACTTGCCGTGCGCTGTCTATAAAATGCGACCAGTTCTCATTTACTCCTGGTCTCGCCTGTGTCCGTATCCGATACCTCAAAGTTGAGTTACTTCTTCAGCGATCACCATCGCTGGCTGCTGCAGTACGTGCAGCGTCAGTTGAATCATCGCTCGGATGCCGAGGACACAGCGGCCGAGACGTTCTGCCAGATCATCGCGGCGCGGGTCGATCCGGCTGCCATCGAGCAGCCGCGCGCTTATCTTGCGACCATCGCCCGGCGTCTGATCTTCGATCGCTATCGGCGGCGGCGGCTGGAAGAGGCCTATCTGGAGCGCTTGATGCTGCTGCCGGAGGCCTTGGCGCCGTCGCCGGAGCAAACCCATTTGCTGCTCGAGGCGCTGCATGCCATCGACAGCAGCCTGGCAGGGTTGCCGCTGATCGTGAAGAAAGCCTTTCTGCTCAGTCAGCTCGACGGTCTGCCCTATGCCGAAATCAGCCAGAAGCTTGGGGTATCCGAGCGCACGGTAGGCCGCTACATGACCCAGGCCTTGCGTCAGTGCTACCTCAGCGGTGCTCATCCATGAGCCGTGGCGCGCTGGACCCAGCGGCGGAGCAGGCCATCGCCTGGATGGTGCGCCTGCGCTCGGGTCGCGCGGATGCGCGGCAGGAGGCGCGCTTTGAGCGCTGGTTGGCCCAGGATTCTGCCAACCTCCAAGCCTGGGAACAGCTGCAGCGCGGCATGGGTGGCCATTACGAAGTCGCACGGCGGGCGCCGCAGGTGCTGCGCGATACGTTGTTGCAGCCGCAAATGCGTCGTCGCGACGTGCTGCGTGGGTTGGGTGGACTCACCCTGCTGGGCGGTGCGCTGTGGCTGGGTGCGCACAGTGACAGTGCGCGGATGCTGACGGCTGATCTGCGCACCGGCACGGGCGAGCGACGCACGGTCACCCTGGTCGACGGCAGTCGATTGAGCCTGAATGCCGGTACGTCGCTGGACATCGAGTTCTCGGCGAATCAGCGGCTGTTGCGCCTTTATCAGGGTGCGCTGGTCATTCAGGTGGCGCCTGATGCGACGCGGCCGCTGCTGGTGCGCACCGAGCAGGGTGATGCGCGCGCCCTGGGCACGCGCTTTCTGGTCGAGCAGTTGGATGGTGCGACCCGCGTGGTGGTGCTCGAGCACAGCGTGCGCGCGTCGGTGCCAGCAGGTGCCTGGCTGGACCTGGCAGCAGGGCAGGCGGCAGTGCTGCGCGGGGCGCGTGTCGAGCTTGCCAGCGACTCGCAGCAGTATCGCGCCGACTGGCTCGAAGGTCGTCTGAGCGTATTGGACGAGCCGTTGCAGGCGGTGATCGATGCCCTGCGGCCCTATCGGCCAGGGCTCATGCGCGTCGATCCCGAGGTGCGCAACCTGCGCGTGCAGGGCGTGTTCCCGCTGGGTGATAGCGAGCGAGCGCTGGCGGCCCTGGAAGACACGATGCCTATCCGGGTCAGGCGCTACGGCAGTTGGTTGACCCTGATCGAGTCACGCTGAGTGAGTGGGGAATCATTCAAATGCTAATTCGAATGAAAAATTCTCTCATTCGTGTCCGCTTTTTTCGTTTCGATGCACCTAGCTCCTGACAATAGAAAAATTCAGGAGTATCCACGTGTTCAAACCCTGGCCCCTTGCCCTCGCCATAGCGCTGGCCAGCGCATCTGTAGCGCCTGCCTGGGCGCAAGGTTCCGCGCAGCAACAGCAGCAGCGTTTCGACCTGCCCGCCGCCAGCCTGGCGCAGACCCTCAACGCCATCGCCCGGCAGGGCGGGCAGGTGATGTCGCTCAACCCGGCGTTGGTCGCCGGCAAGCAGGCGCCCGCCATCCACGGTCAGATGAGCCCGCTGCAAGCCTTGCAGCAGGCCCTGGCAGGTAGCGGTCTGCAAGCGATCGTCACGGGCAATGGCACGTTCAGCGTTGAAACGGCGGTTGATGCCGAGGGCGCGCTGGAGCTGGGCGCCACCACCATCGACAGCCAGACATTGGGTGAGACCACCGAATTCTCCGGTTCCTACACCACCGGTGCCGTGACGATCGGCAAGAGCGCGCAGACGCTGCGACAAACACCGCAGTCGGTGACCGTAGTGACGCGCAAACTGATGGATGACAAGAATCTGGTGTCGCTGGATCAGGTGATGGCGCAGACCACCGGTATCACCCGCGCCAATCGCGGCTACGGCAACCACCATTTCAGCTCCCGCGGCTTCGACCTGACCGACGACAGCTATATGGTCGATGGTGTCGCCGGGCAGGCCTACGCCTATACCGGCTGGATGATCCCGGACATGGCGGTGTTCGATCGCGTGGAGGTGCTGCGCGGAGCGTCCGGGCTGCTGGTGGGGGCGGGCAATCCGGGTGGTGCGGTCAACCTGGTGCGTAAGCGTCCTACGCTCGATCCGCGTTTTTCTGTCACCACGCGTGCCGGCTCTTGGGACAACTATCGCCTTGACCTGGATGCCAGCGGCAAACTCAACGATGAAGGCACAGTGCGCGGGCGCATGATTGCGTCGTACGAGGACCGCGGTTACTTCACCGATGTCACCAAGTCCAAGCGGCCATTGCTGTACGGCATCCTCGAGGGCGACCTGAGCGACACCACCACCGTGGCGCTCGGCCTGCGTCGGCAGACCTCGCGCACCGATGGCTACAGCGTGCTGGGCCTGCCGAGAAATCCCGACGGCAGCAACCCGCATCTGCCGCGTTCGACGTTCCTGGGGCAGGACTGGGCCACGCTGCAGAGCCATACCGACGAGGTCTTCGCCGACCTCAACCACCGCTTCAACGACAACTGGACCGGCAAGCTGGCCGTGTCGCATTCCGAAAGCGGCTACAACCGCAGTGCCATCGAGTGGGGCGCCGAGGACACCCTGGAGTACGGCAGCCCGACCGGCCCGATGGTCAACGATGTCAGCTACCACAAGTTCGACGTCACCGCGAACGCGGTGGACGGCCATCTGGACGGTGAGTTCGAGGCGTTCGGGCTGAGCCATCAGGTGTCGCTGGGGGCCAACTGGTCGAAGCGCAAGATGAACGACAAGGAAGCGACCGTCGCCCTCGACAAGCCGATTCCGCTGAACGTCTACCGGCCCGACCATAACAACGTGCCCAAGCTGCGCCGTCAGGGTTGGGACTACAAGCAGGACACCTTCGACACGCGGTATGGCACCTACCTCAATGCGCGTCTGCACATGACCGAAGACCTGAGCCTGATCCTCGGTGGGCGGCTGAGCTGGTACAAGACCGAAACGCTTAGCGAGGACATCAATAACACCAACCAGCAGAAGCACGAGTTCACGCCCTTCGTGGGCACGATCTACGACCTCGACGAGCACTGGTCGTGGTACGCCAGCTATGCCGATATCTTCATGCCCCAGGCCGGTTATCGCACGGTCGGCGGGCAGATGCTCGACCCGGCGGTGGGTTCGAACTATGAAACCGGGATCAAGGGCGAGCTGTTCGACAAGCGCCTGAACGTCTCGCTGGCGCTGTTCTACATCGAACAGGAGAAAGTTGCTGCTCGCGATTATGCCAACGATGGCGAATGCCCCAACGATGTCGCGGGGCGCTGCTTCGTCAACAGCGATGGTATCAGCCGCAGCAAAGGCTTCGAGGCTGAGGCCAGTGGCGAGCTGCTGCCTGGCCTGCAAGTCGCGGCCGGTTACACGTTCAACACCACGCAGTCGGAAACCGGTGGGCCGATCTCGGCGCAGACGCCCAAGCACATGCTGCGGCTCAACAGCAACTACACCTTGCCGGGGCAGTGGAGCCGCCTCAGTGTCGGCGGCGGAGTATCAGCGCAGTCGCATTACTACGACGCCTACAACGGCGTGAGTAATAGCGGTCGGGCGATTTTCGATGCGCGGGCCGCCTACAAGCTCGACGCCAACTGGACGGTGGCGGTCGATGTAGAGAACCTGCTCGATCACAAATACTTCGACTCGACCGGCTACTGGACCCGCGGCACCACCTATGGCACGCCACGCAGTTACATGCTGACACTGCGCGGGGATTTCTGAGCGCGATGAGTGCGCGGCTATTAATAGAAGGCAGCCAGGCCGGCCCGGCATACGGGGCGGCCTGAGCGGCAGGTGTCATTTCACCGGCGGCGCCAGCAATGACCAGCGCCGATCGGTGATGATGAAAGGCGAATCGAAGGTGCCGTCTTCGCTGATGAAGGCTATGACCTGGGTCTGGGTTCGGTTCATGCGGGTGTCGACATCCGGCCAGAACAGCACGGGTGAATCTGCCGGTGGCTCGCCGAAGCGTTCGCTGAAGTAACTGTAGGCGGCGTTGTAGCTGCGCTCGCTGCCTGGCGTCACCAGGGCGCTATAGAGCACATCCTTGTAGAAGCACAAGGTCACTGCCGCGGCTGTGTTACCGGCCAAGGCATTGGCCACATTCTTGCCGTCGTAGCACGTACTGCCATTGGCGCTCTTACCCTTGTTCAGCGCAGGTTTTTTGTCGGGATAGGCGCGGCCCAGGTCGAAGCCTATGATGGTCACGGTCGCAGGTCTGGACTGCTCGATGTTCAGCGGCGGCAGATCAAAGCGGTAGTGCACCGGTTTCCCCGAGAACGCCACTTCCACCGTCAGGCTGCGTGCGTGCAGCAGAGCGCCAGTGAAGGCGCCCATGTCGGCCGGCACCAGTTTACCGTCAGCGTTGCCCAAGACCTTCAGTTCAGTGGTTGCACCTTGATCGAAGCGCACCTTGGCCGTGCAGGCAGTCCCTTGCTCGCCCTGGCAACTGTCTGGGCCGCCATCGGCGAAATTCAGCAACGCCGCAGGTTCGCCATCATGGCTGTCGATGACCATCAACTCCAGTCCCGGGCCATGGCCTCGCGTGGGGCTGGCAGGTTGCGTGTAAAAGGTGATGGGGCCAGGCTGCGAAGGGTCGTTGAGCTGGTTCTGCGACCACCCAGCATCGGCTGCCAGTGGTAACAGGCTCAGTGCAAGCAGGGTCTTCGGGGTCATCGTCATGTCGTCCTTGAACTCAAACCGCGCAATCTACAGCGCCAGCGCTTCGAACTGAAGCGTTGGTGCGGGGGGCACTCAACTCTGGTCGGGGCGCAAATGGCTCATGAAGCTCAGCGACTCGATTGCGTTCATGTAGCGTGCGAAGCGCGGGTCGCCCTGATTGAACGCGCTGGCGACGTTCTTGGCGTGCTCCAGGGTATCCCATACAGCGAGGTCGACGAACGTGCGGTCCGCGCTGATGGGGCTGTAGGGGCGGTAGTCGATCAGGCCCGGAAAGTCGCGCAGCGTCTGGCGAAGCTCGCTGCGAAGTGCCGGCATGTGGGCAACCTGTTCAGGCTTGACGGTGAAAACGGCCAGTTCGAGAACGTGGAAGGAATCAGGCATGGTAAGACTCTTGGCTGTGGATGAGCCGTCAGTGTCGAGGATCATCCTGACAGCGTGCTGTCAGTGCCGATCAGCGATTTCCACTGTTCAGCCTGATGGCGTGTATAGGCCTGCAGCGTGAGCTCGTGACGGTCGGCGGCGAACGGCGCGTCGAGCGCCACTGCCGCGATACGGTCGACGCGAAAATCGCGGTAGGCATCACGCGTCGTGCACCAACTGCCCAGAGTCCACTTGCCGCCCCAGTAGAACAACCCCAGCGGATAGACCAGGCGCTGCGAAGGTTGACCAGCCAGGCTCAGGTAGATAATCCGCACGCTCTGGCCTTTCTCGATCGCTTGACGCAGCGTGCCGAAATGATCGCGCATGACCGGCGGGGTGCGGCCCAGTGCGCGTAGTGCCACCTGGTCCGGTGCTGGCGCTGCGCCGGGTAGCGAGGCGGCCACTTTGCCGAGCAATGACCTCGCCGCAGCACCTAATGCCTGATCCGTGGTGCTGGCAAGCATGTCCACGGCCAGCATCAATGCTTCGAATTCGAGCGAGGTCAGCGACAAGGGCGGCAGTTCGAATGTGTCGTGCAGGGCGTAGCCGACGCCTGGCGTCCCATAAATCGGAATGCCGCTAAGCGAGATGTCGTCGATATAGCGGTAAATGCTGCGCACTGACACCTGCATGCGCTCGGCGAGTCTTTCTGCGCAAATGGGCTGGTGGGCACGAATCAGGTTGACCAGTTGGAACAGGCGATCAGCTTTGCGCATGGGGCTTCGTGGAGTATGTCGATGGAAAGGCGTGCACAGGGCGCCGCGTGTCAGGTGGGCAAGTTTAGCGCGGCGCAGCCGACGCCGGTGTAATGGTGCGCTTCGATTCTCCCAGCCAGAATTTGCACTGCCAGGACTTGAAATCCGTATGTCAGGCCCCATTTTCCAAGGCACTTCAAACAGGCTTTGCCAACCGAACGGGGCAAGGCTGATCGCCAGGCGGCACGTGCTGCTTGCAGAGGAACAGTCGATGATCGCCAAGGAACATCGCCAAAGCGCCGCGCTAGAGCGGTTTGCCCAGGCTAATCCGCAGTTGCTCGAGGAAATAAGCGGCCTCGACGCGCGCGAGCAGGCCCAGCAAATCGCCTGGGCGTTCGAGGATCAAGCCCAGAGCGAGGGGCTTGAGGCTTGGGAATATGCGCTCGAGCTGATCGCCGAGTCGCCGCAGGCGCTCGCCAGCATGCGCCTGGAAACCCATCAGGAAGTGGCGCAGGCGCTCGGTCTGGAATGGGAAGAATACTGCGTGTTCAACGAACTCGATCCGGCGGCGCCTTGATCGCTCGATCGGGGTGGTCGTCAGTGAAGTTGATATCGGGGCTCGGCGAGCGGTCGCCGGGGCTTTGAAGGTAATCGTCCGGTGTGGCGTTCCGTCAACGGGGTGGGGTGACTTCTGGTGGATGAATCACTAGAATGTTCGCCCTTGATTCTGGAGTCGGGCTATCGCCGGCTAACGTCTGTGCAACGAGGAATATCCATGCAAGTTTCTGTTGAAAACACTTCTGCTCTCGAGCGCCGCATGACCATCGCCGTTCCGGCCGAGCGCGTCGAGAGCGAAGTCAACAAGCGTCTGCAACAGACTGCCCGTCGTGCCAAGGTCCCGGGCTTCCGTCCAGGCAAGGTGCCCATGAGCGTCATCCGTCAGCGCTACGAAGAAGCCGCTCGCCAGGAAGCCTTCGGTGACCTGGTGCAGTCGTCCTTCTATGAAGCTGTGGTCGAGCAGAAGCTGAACCCGGCAGGCGCGCCGTCGGTCGAGCCCAAGTCGTTCGAAAAAGGCGGCGACCTCGAGTTCGTTGCAGTCTTCGAAGTCTTCCCCGAGTTCACCGTTGCCGGCCTGGAGTCGATCAGCGTCGAGCGCCTGAGCGCCGAAGTGGCCGAGTCGGACCTAGACAACATGCTGGAAGTGCTGCGCAAGCAGAACGTCCGTTTCGAGGCTGTCGAGCGCGCAGCGCAGAACGACGACCAGGTGACTATCGATTTCGTTGGCAAGGTCGACGGTGAAGTGTTCCAGGGCGGTTCGGCCAAGGGCACTCAGCTGGTGCTGGGTTCCGGCCGCATGATCCCCGGCTTCGAAGATGGCCTGGTCGGCGCCAAGGCGGGTGAAGAGCGTGTCGTCAACGTCACCTTCCCCGAGGACTACCAGAACCTCGAGCTGGCCGGCAAGGCTGCCGAGTTCACCATCACCGTCAACGCCGTGGCCGCACCCGAGCTGCCTGAGCTGAACGAAGCCTTCTTCGCCCAGTTCGGTATCAAGGAATCGTCGCTGGAAGGTTTCCGCACCGAAGTTCGCAAGAACATGGAGCGTGAACTGCGTCAGGCCATCAAGGCCAAGGTCAAGAACCAGGTCATGGACGGTCTGCTGGCCGCCAACCCGGTCGAGGTGCCGAAGGCGCTGCTGCAGAACGAAGTCGACCGTCTGCGCGTGCAGGCCGTTCAGCAGTTCGGTGGCAACATCAAGCCCGATCAACTGCCGGCCGACCTGTTCGAAGAGCAGGCCAAGCGCCGCGTCGTACTGGGCCTGATCGTCGCTGAAGTGGTCAGGCAGTTCGACCTCAAGCCAGACGATGCCAAAGTGCGTGAAGTGATCGAGGAAATGGCGTCGGCCTACCAGGAACCAGAACAAGTCATCGCCTGGTACTACAAGAACGACCAGCAGATGAACGAGGTTCGTTCGGTTGTGCTGGAAGAACAAGTTGTAGATACTGTTCTGCAGAAAGCGACTGTGACCGACAAGTCGGTCTCGTACGAAGATGCGGTAAAACCAGCACAGGCTCCTGCCGCTGAGTAACACTGCTTTAATCGTAGGAAGCCCACACAAGCCAGCCTTCGCGCTGGCTTGTGTGTATTCAAGCCATGACTATTTGGGAGTGAGTGCAGGACATGTCCCGCAATTCTTATATGCAGCAGAGCTCTGACATTCAGGCCGCAGGCGGTCTGGTCCCGATGGTAGTCGAGCAGTCCGCCCGTGGCGAACGTGCCTACGACATCTACTCGCGTCTTCTCAAGGAGCGCGTGATTTTCCTGGTCGGTCCCGTCGAGGACTACATGGCCAACCTGGTCGTGGCGCAGATGCTGTTCCTCGAAGCGGAAAATCCTGACAAGGATATCCATCTCTACATCAACTCGCCGGGTGGTTCGGTGACTGCGGGCATGTCGATCTACGACACCATGCAGTTCATCAAGCCGGACGTCTCGACCATCTGCATCGGTCAGGCGTGCAGCATGGGCGCGTTCCTGCTGGCCGCCGGTGCCAAGGGCAAGCGTCACTGCCTGCCGAACTCGCGGGTGATGATTCACCAGCCGCTGGGCGGCTTCCAGGGCCAGGCCACCGACATCGAAATTCACGCGCAGGAAATCCTCAGCATCAAGGCGCGCCTGAACGAGCTGCTGGCCTACCATACCGGGCAAGACCTGGAAACCATCAAGCGTGACACCGAGCGTGACAACTTCATGAGCGCCTCGCGTGCGGCCGAGTACGGCCTGGTCGACTCGGTCTACGACAAGCGGCAACTGGCGTCCTGACGCTGGCAGACCAAGCAGGCCGGGGCGCCATGCCTCGGCCTGTGGACTTGAAAAAGCCTGCAGTTGCCTTCATCTTGTGTTGCAAGCCTACCCGGATTGGATCGATCGAATGACTGACACCCGTAACGGCGAGGACAGCGGCAAATTGCTCTATTGCTCCTTCTGCGGCAAAAGCCAACATGAAGTGCGCAAATTGATTGCTGGCCCCTCGGTATTTATCTGCGACGAGTGCGTCGACCTGTGCAACGACATCATCCGCGAGGAGGTGCAGGAAGCCCAGGCCGAAAGCAGCGCGCACAAATTGCCTTCGCCTAAAGAAATCAGCGGCATCCTGGACCAGTATGTGATTGGTCAGGAACGCGCGAAAAAGGTGCTTGCCGTAGCGGTCTACAACCACTACAAGCGCCTCAATCAGCGCGACAAGAAAGGCGAAGAAGTCGAGCTTGGCAAAAGCAACATCCTGCTCATTGGGCCTACCGGCTCGGGCAAGACATTGCTGGCCGAAACCCTCGCGCGACTGTTGAACGTGCCGTTCACCATCGCTGACGCCACCACGTTGACCGAAGCAGGCTACGTGGGCGAAGACGTCGAGAACATCATTCAGAAATTGCTGCAAAAGTGCGATTACGATGTCGAGAAGGCCCAGATGGGTATCGTCTACATCGATGAAATCGACAAGATTTCGCGCAAGTCCGACAACCCTTCGATCACCCGTGATGTATCGGGCGAAGGCGTTCAGCAAGCGCTGCTCAAACTGATCGAAGGCACGGTCGCCTCGGTTCCGCCGCAAGGCGGTCGCAAGCATCCCCAGCAGGAATTTCTGCAGGTCGATACGCGCAACATCCTGTTCATCTGTGGTGGCGCCTTCTCCGGTCTCGAGAAAGTCATCCAGAACCGCTCTGCCAAGGGTGGTATCGGCTTTGGGGCGCAAGTGCGCAGCAAGGAAGAGGGCAAGAAGGTCGGCGAATCGCTGCGTGAAGTCGAGCCGGACGATCTGGTCAAGTTCGGCCTGATTCCCGAGTTCGTCGGTCGTCTGCCGGTTCTGGCCACCCTCGATGAGCTCGACGAGGCTGCCTTGGTGCAGATTCTCACCGAGCCCAAGAACGCGCTGACCAAGCAGTACGGCAAGTTGTTCGAGATGGAAGGCGTCGACCTCGAATTCCGCAGTGATGCGCTCAAGGCCGTGGCACGCAAGGCCCTGGAGCGCAAGACCGGTGCTCGTGGCCTGCGCTCGATCCTCGAAGGCATCCTGCTCGACACCATGTACGACATTCCTTCGCAGAAGGACGTCAGCAAGGTGGTCATCGACGAAAGCGTCATCGAAGGCAGCTCGCAGCCGCTGTTGATCTACGAGAACAGCGAGCCGCAAGCCAAGGCTGCTCCGGACGCCTGAGTCCACCAGCCACGCGCAAGCGACACCGAAAGGGGCCTACGGGCCCCTTTCTGCTTTTACTGGCTTCAGCGCTTGTAATTTTGCGGACCTACCCCCACATTAACCCCCAAGCAATATTTCCACCGGTTTCCGGCCCCTGGGCCGCTGTAGAGGCGAAATCATGAAGACCACCCTCGACTTGCCTCTTTTGCCATTGCGCGATGTCGTCGTATACCCGCACATGGTCATCCCGCTGTTCGTGGGGCGTGAAAAGTCCATCGAAGCCCTCGAAGCTGCGATGACGGGCGAAAAGCAGATCCTCCTGCTGGCCCAGAAGAATCCTGCCGATGATGATCCGGGCGAAGACGCGCTCTATCAGGTCGGCACCGTCGCAACCGTACTGCAGCTGCTGAAATTGCCCGATGGAACCGTCAAGGTGCTGGTCGAGGGCGAGCAGCGCGGCGCGGTCGAGCATTTCAATGAAGTCGATGGGCACATCCGCGCAGAAGTGACCCTGATCGATGAGGTCGACACGGCCGAGCGTGAGTCGGAAGTGTTCGTCCGCACCCTGCTGTCGCAATTCGAGCAGTACGTGCAACTGGGCAAGAAGGTGCCTTCCGAGGTGCTGTCTTCACTCAACAGCATCGATGAGCCAGGGCGTCTGGTCGACACCATGGCCGCGCACATGGCCTTGAAGATCGAGCAGAAGCAGGAAATCCTCGAGATCATCGACCTTTCGGCACGTGTCGAACATGTCTTGGCCTTGCTCGATGGTGAAATCGATCTGCTGCAGGTCGAGAAGCGCATCCGTGGCCGGGTGAAAAAGCAGATGGAGCGAAGCCAGCGCGAGTACTACCTGAATGAGCAGATGAAGGCCATTCAGAAGGAGCTGGGCGATGGCGACGAAGGCCACAACGAAATCGAAGAGCTGAAAAAACGTATCGAGGCAGCTGGCCTGCCCAAGGATGCGCTGACCAAGGCCCAGGCCGAGCTGAACAAGCTCAAGCAGATGTCGCCGATGTCTGCCGAGGCCACAGTGGTTCGCTCGTACCTCGACTGGCTGGTGCAGGTGCCGTGGAAGGCACAGAGCAAGGTTCGCCTGGATCTGAGCAAGGCCGAGGAAATCCTCGATGCCGATCACTATGGTCTGGAAGAAGTCAAAGAGCGGATTCTCGAGTATCTCGCCGTACAGAAACGGGTGAAGAAGATTCGCGGGCCGGTGCTGTGCCTGGTGGGGCCTCCCGGTGTGGGCAAGACTTCGCTGGCAGAATCGATCGCCACCGCGACCAATCGCAAGTTCGTGCGCATGGCATTGGGCGGCGTACGCGACGAGGCCGAGATCCGCGGCCACCGTCGCACCTACATCGGCTCGATGCCCGGTCGCCTGATCCAGAAGATGACCAAGGTCGGCGTGCGCAACCCGCTGTTCCTGCTCGATGAAATCGACAAGATGGGCAGCGACATGCGCGGCGACCCGGCCTCGGCGTTGCTGGAGGTGCTCGATCCCGAGCAGAACCACAACTTCAATGACCATTACCTCGAAGTCGACTACGACCTGTCCGACGTGATGTTCCTCTGCACCTCGAACTCGATGAATATCCCGCCGGCGTTGCTGGACCGGATGGAAATCATCCGTTTGCCGGGCTACACCGAAGACGAAAAGATCAACATCGCCGTCAAGTACCTGACCCCCAAGCAGATCAAGGCCAACGGTCTGAAAAAGACCGAAGTGGAAATCGACGTCAGCGCCATCCGTGACATCATCCGCTACTACACCCGTGAAGCCGGGGTGCGTGGCCTGGAGCGGCAGATCGCCAAGGTCTGCCGCAAGGTGGTCAAGGAGCACAGCGGGCAGAAGCAGTTCCACGTCAAGGTCACGGGCGAGCAACTCGAACACCTGCTGGGCGTTCGCAAGTTCCGCTACGGCCTGGCCGAGCAGCAGGACCAGATTGGCCAGGTCACAGGGCTAGCCTGGACCCAGGTCGGTGGCGAACTGCTGACCATCGAGTCGGTAGTCATTCCCGGCAAGGGGCAGTTGATCAAGACCGGCTCGCTGGGCGATGTGATGGTCGAGTCCATCACTGCCGCGCAAACCGTGGTACGCAGTCGCGCCCGCAGCCTCGGCATTGCGCCGGACTTCCATGAGAAGCACGACGTGCATATCCACATGCCGGAGGGCGCTACGCCCAAGGATGGCCCAAGCGCCGGTATCGGCATGTGCACCGCGCTGGTCTCGGCACTGACGCAGATTCCGGTGCGGGCCGATGTTGCCATGACCGGTGAAATCACCCTGCGCGGTCAGGTGCTGGCAATCGGTGGCCTGAAAGAAAAACTGCTGGCGGCGCACCGGGGTGGAATCAAGACAGTGATCATTCCAGAGGAAAATGTTCGTGATCTGAAGGAGATTCCTGAAAATATCAAACAGGATCTTCAGATCAAACCGGTCAAATGGATTGACGAAGTCCTCCAAATTGCGCTGCAATACGCCCCCGAGCCCTTGCCAGACGTGGCTCCGGAGATTGTCGCCAAAGAAGAAAAGCGCGACAGCGATGCCAAGGACAGAATCAGCACGCATTAGTAGATAGTTGCCTGGATACGCCATTTCACCGTTTTGCTGGCGCTTCCTATACGGCGCCCGCCAGCGTCAACCGGTAATCCAGGCATATCTTCGTACGCCTTCATCAAGCTTTCAGAATTAAACTCAAATAGAGAAACAAGGGGACTTAGAGTGAACAAGTCGGAACTGATTGACGCTATTGCCGCTTCTGCTGACATTTCCAAAGCCACTGCCGGTAAGGCCCTGGACGCTGTAATCGAGTCCGTCACTGGCGCCATGCAGAAAGGTGACGATGTGGTACTGGTCGGCTTCGGCACCTTCACTGTCAAGGAGCGCGCCGAGCGTACCGGTCGCAACCCGCAGACAGGCGCAGCCATCAAGATCGCCTCTGCCAAAGTGCCTAGCTTCAAGCCGGGCAAAGGTCTGAAGGACGCCGTCAACTAAGGCGTCTTTTTCAGCCGACCCAGGCAATGCCCGGGTCGACCGCGTGATGGCGGGAACACCATCCCCGCCGGGCACGCCCGCTTCGAGAAGGCGCATCCACAGGATGCGCCTTTCTTCATATCAGGACTCTACCCACGCTCCGCGGTTGTTTACGCAGTGGTACAACCGTTTCTGGGGGACGCATGCTGCAGAATATCAGGGACAATTCACAGGGTTGGATTGCCAAGACCATCATCGGCCTCATCGTCGTGCTGATGGCATTGACCGGCTTCGAAGCCATTTTCCAGGCCGCCAGCCACAGCCAGGATGCTGCCAAGGTCAACGGTGAAACCATCAGTCAGAACGAGCTGAGCCAGGCTGTCGACATGCAGCGCCGGCAACTCATGCAGCAGTTGGGCAAGGACTTCGATCCGGCTCGTCTGGATGACAAGATGTTGCGTGAGGAAGCCTTGAAAGGGCTGATCGAACGCAAGTTGCTGTTGCACGGGGCCAAGGATGCCAAGTTCGCCTTCTCCGAGGCCGCGCTGGACCAGGTCATCCTGCAAACGCCGGAATTCCAGGTCGACGGTAAATTCAACGCCGAACGTTTCGATCAGGTCATTCGCCAACTGGGCTACGGCCGTATGCAGTTCCGCGACATGCTTGGCGAAGAAATGCTGATTGGCCAATTGCGTACGGGTATCGCCGGCAGCAGTTTCGTCACCGACAAGCAGGTCGAAGCCTTCGCCCGACTTGAAAAGCAGACCCGTGACTTCGCTTCGTTGACCTTCAAGGCCAATCCGAGCGCCGTGCAGGTCAGCGACGATGAGGTCAAGGCGCATTACGATCAGCACGCCAAGGAGTTCATGACCCCCGATCAAGCGGTCATCGACTATATCGAGCTGAAGAAGTCGGCGTTCTTCGACCAGGTCAAGGTCAGCGACGAAGCGTTGCAGGCTCTGTACGAGAAAGAAACCGCGAACCTGGCCGAGCAGCGTCACGCTGCGCACATTCTCATCGAAGTCAATGACAAGACCGACGATGCCCAGGCCAAGGCCCGTATCGAAGAGATCCAGCAGCGCCTGAGCAAAGGCGAAGACTTCGCCACGCTGGCCAAGGAGTTCTCCCAGGACCCAGGTTCTGCTGCCAGTGGCGGTGATCTGGGCTTTGCCGGCCCGGGTGTTTACGACCCAAGCTTCGAAGATGCGCTGTACAAGCTCAACCAGGACCAGGTCTCGGCGCCGGTTCGCACCGAGTTCGGCTATCACCTGATCAAGCTGTTGGGTGTTGAAGCGCCCGAGGTTCCGAGCTTCGCCAGCCTCAAGGAAAAACTGTCCCGCGAGCTGAAAACCCAGCAGGTCGAGCAGCGTTTCGTCGAAGTCACCAAGCAGCTCGAAGACTCTGCGTTCGAAGCCTCCGATCTGGCTCAGCCGGCCCAGGACCTGGGTCTGAAAGTGCAGACCTCGGCACCCTTCGGTCGCGAGGGCGGCGAGGGCATCACGGCCAACCGTGCGGTGATCCAGGCAGCGTTCAGCGAAGAGGTGCTGGATGAAGGCGCCAACAGCAGCGCGCTCGAACTCGATCCGGAAACCATCGTGGTCCTGCGGGTCAAGGAGCATCGTCGTCCGACCCAGCTGCCGCTGGAGGCCGTCGCGCAGAGCATTCGCCAGCAACTGGCCAAGGACAAGGCCACGGCTGAGCTGAAGGCCAAGGCTGACAAGCTGGTGGCCGGTCTGGAAGACGGCTCGGTCAACGCCGACGCCGCCCATGATGGCCAGGCCTGGAAGGTTCAGGAAGCGGTGAGTCGCGGTCAGGACGGCATCGATCCGGTCGAGCTGCAGGCGGTATTCCGCATGGCCAAGCCCACAGCGGCCAACAAGCCGGTGTACGGCAGTGCCGTGCTCAACGATGGCAGCCTGGTGGTGCTCAAGCTCAAGGGTGTCAACGAAGGTGCCGCCGCCACCGACCAGGAAAAGCAGCAGATCGCCCGCTACCTTGCCTCCCGCGAAGGTCAGCAGGACTTCGCTGCGTTCCGCAAGCAGCTTGAAGCCAAGGCCGATATCACGCGCTATTGAGTTTCACGCTGAACGAAACAGGCCGCTGATGCGGCCTGTTTCGTTTCTGGCTCAGCGCTGCTGGCGTTCGTAGGTATCCAGCGTGTCGCGAGCGATTTCCCGGCCCAGAGCGATCAGCTCAGGGGCCTTGTAGAACTCGAAGAACCGGCACACGCGCTTGGGCACGTTGATCAGCACATCCGGCGGATAGCCGGCGATCTTGTACTGTGCCAGCGAGGTCTGCATGACCTCGAAGCTCTGGTTGATCAGATCCAGCAGTGAAGCCGGTCCGACGTTGTCGATGATGAACGAGCCTGTGGCAGACTTCGGCGCGGCGTCCGTCTCAGGTGCAGCGGCCGGCTGCTGACCTTCGGGGTCCGCCCCCTCGTTGAGCCATGGGTTGGCCTGGGGCGCATGTCCGGTGCTGATTTCCCGATCGATGCGCATGAGCCGTTCAGCGGGTTTGCGGCGAAACGGCAGGTGCGAGCCGAGGGAGTTGATCAGCGCATCGAAGCGCATCTTGAAGGCCGCAGGTCGCTCGATCACCGGGAGCTGGTAATGGTTGTGGTTGGTGGCGTTGAGGTTGACCGCGACGATCAGGTCGCAGTGACTCGAAACCACCGGCACGATGGGCAGCGGGTTGAGAATGCCGCCGTCGACCAGCATGCGATTGCCTTGCTGAACCGGGGTGAACAGGCTGGGTATCGCGGCCGAGGCGCGCATGGCCTGATGCAGGCAGCCTTCCTGGAACCAGATTTCCTGTTGGTGGGTCAGGTCGGCAGCGATGGCGGTATAGGGGATGCGTAACTGTTCGATGTTGATCTCGCCGACGATCTTGCGGATCTGGCCGAAGACCTTGTCGCCACGGATCGCCCCGAGGCGGAAGCTGACATCGACCAGACGCAACACATCCAGGTAGTCGAGGCTTTCGATCCAGCGGCGGTATTCAGGCAGTTTGCCCGCGGCGTAGATGCCGCCGATGACCGCACCCATCGAACAGCCGGCGATGCAGGCGATGTCATAACCGCGTCGTTCGAGTTCCTCGATCACGCCGATATGCGCATAGCCGCGTGCGCCGCCCGAGCCCAGAACCAATGCCACCCGCTTACTCATGAACAACTCCGCCTTATCTGCACCCGCGCCACAATGAACCACTGGCCTGCACGATTCAATCGGCGCGGTGGCAGGAGGCGTATCTGGGCACTTTTGCTCCGTTTACAGAGTCTCAACAGCCACCGAGTGTCCACCTTTAGAGGTTCCCAAGATGAAAGCCTGGATTTGTCTGCCCATGATCGTTCTGGCGCTGGCCGGCTGTGCCGGCAAGACGGCCTACCGCGAAAGCTGCGGCACTCAGCTCAACGCTGCCTGGAAAGAGCTGGACCTTGCCAAGGCCGAGGGCTTTGCCGGGACTGTCAGTTATTCGAAGGCGCTGTCACTGCTGACCGGGGCCAAGACCCAGCAGCAGTTCGAAGGCTTTGAAGGCTGCACCAGGAAGGCCGAGAAGGCACGCTTCTACATTCGTGAATCGCGCGCTGGTCGCTGATCGAGGAGCTTTGCATGTCTGCCATGGTTGATCACATCATTGTCCAGGTGCTGTGTCTTCAGGTACGTCTGCTGGCCTGCCGTGAGCGCCTGGCGGCCGACACCGACAGTGAAGCGCTGCACGATCTGCGCACCAGCACCCGCCGTTTGCGTAGCCTGGTGCGGCCACTGCGCGGCTTGCCAGGCGTCGAGCCGCTGGAGCAGGCCGCCCGCGCCCTGGGCAGCCTGACCACGCCTCTACGCGATCGCGAGGTGCTGGCGGCGCATTTGCTCGAACGCGGGCAGCAGGCGGCGGGCCAGCAGCGCATGCGTCAGCGCACCCATGATTTTCGGGGTGTGGCTGCCAGCGGCGAGCTGTCTCGCCTGCTGGGCATCCTCGACGCCTTTCCCTCGTTCCTGCGCGCCGCTGAGCGCGACGGCTTGCTCGATGGCCTGAAGGCCGATGTCGACAAGCGTCTGCGCAAGCAGTGGCGCAAGCTGGAAAAGGGTCTGGCCGATCCCGAGCACGATCGACATCGCTTGCGCTTGTTGATCAAGCGGGTGCGCTACGGGGACGAGGCGTACCCGCAACTCGATCACGCCGGCAAGAAGCTGCGCAGCGTGCTCAAGCGTGCACAAGGCGATCTGGGTGATTGGCACGACAGACTGCAATGGCTGCTGATGGCCGATGAGCAGGCCGATCTGGCCTCGTGCGTGGAGCAGTGGCAGGAGGAAATTAAAGGCTTCGAGGGTCAATCGGACCGCACCCTCAAGCGCCTCGACGCCGCGCTGTTGCGGCGCTGATCAGAGGATACTCAGTGGCTTGAGCGGGCAGGGCGAGGGCGCATCTGCCAGCCAGCGGCGATGGCGATCGCGCCAACGGCCAGTTGCGCGATATCCAGTGCGGCCAGGCCACTGACCACCAGTAGCGTGCCGGGCACGATCAGCGCCAATGCAAGCAGTTGCATGACTTGTGCACTGCTCGGATGCAGGCTCAAGGGCTGGATACGCCAATGACTGGCAAGCAGGTGATGCAGACGTTTGCTCATGGAATCTTCCTCGCGGTGATTGCATGAGCCTAGTGCCCATCAGCGATGCCAGCCAATCGAGCCTGGCTATAAGGGCTATAGCGCCAACTGGCCGATGGCGCGGTTCAGTTCGCCGGCCAGGGTGGCCAGCTCGCGGCTGGTTGTGGCCGAGCCAACGGTTTGCTGCACGGTGTCTTCGGTCACATCGCGAATACTGACGATGGCGCAGTTCATTTCCTCGGCGACCTGGCTCTGCTGTTCGGCAGCTACCGCAATTTGCGTGTTGCTCTCGCGCATCTGCGCCACGGCGCTGGTGATCTCTGCCAGCGCGGCGCCGGCTTCCTGGGCCTGTCGGACGCAGTCGTCGGCTTTGAGCGAGCTTTCGTGCATGAAATCGACGGCGTCCCGGGTACCGCTGTGCAGGGTGGAAATCATCCCGGTGATCTCGTCGGTCGAGCTCTGCACCCGTTTGGCCAGGTTGCGCACTTCATCGGCGACCACCGCGAAACCGCGCCCCAGATCCCCGGCGCGGGCCGCTTCGATGGCGGCGTTGAGCGCCAGCAGGTTGGTCTGTTCAGCGATGCTGTGAATGACCCCGACCACGCCGGTGATCTTCTGGCTGTCGTCGGCCAGTTGGCGAATCATCTCGGCTGTTTGTTGCACGCCGCTCGAAAGCCCGGCAATTGAGGCCTGAACCCTGCCGACCACTTGCTGGCCACTTCCGGCCAAGGCATCCGCCGTCTGGGACAGATCTCGAGTGGCACCGGCGTGCTGGGCGATGTGGTGCACGGTGGCGGTCATCTGGTTGATCGCGGTGGCCGCCTGATCGGTTTCGCTCTGTTGGCCGAGCATGCCGTGACGCACGTCATTCATGCTGGCTGCCAGTTGCGCGGCGCCGGCATCGAGCTGCGCTGCCGATTGCGCCACGGTACCGACCACGCGGTGATAGGTCGATTGCATGGCATTGAAGGCCACGGCCATCTGTCCGACCTCATCGCCCCCGGCCAGCGGCACGCGGGCAGACAGGTCGCCGGTTTTCTCGACGTGGAGCATGACGCTCCTGAGGGTGTTGAGTTGACGCAGCAGAAAGCGGATCAGCAACTGCGAGGCGCCCAGCATCAACAGCATCAGCACCAGCACACACAGGGCGTAGTGGCCGAAGCGGTCGAAGAACACCTGAGTGAAGCTGGGGGCGGTCGCCAGTACGGCGAGGTGCATGTCACCGCGTTGAATCAGGTGAGCGCCGCGTACGCGCTGGTCACCGAGCAGGGGGCCATCTGCCAGGGCGATCCAGCCCTGTGCGTCGCTGGGGATGGAAAGCCCTACGCCGGCAAGGGTCGGGGTCTGGCCCATGCGCCAGCTGACCAGTTGCGGTTGGGCCGGCAGAGCTTGCTCCCCAGGCCAGGCCGCCAGCAACTGGGCTTCGGCCGCCGCATGCGCGCGCGCGCTCTGCAGGCGGGCATCCTGCTCCAGGTGCACGGCGTAGAGCACCAGCAGCAGGGTCGTGAAAAAGGCCACCGCATTGACGGCCCAGAATTTGTATTTGAGCGAAACGTTGCTAAGCCAGGCACCCATGGCAGGTCTTCTCTGAGTTGGCGGAACAGTATTGGCAAGGTGCCATCATTGTGCCGCTCACTCACAGCGCCGTCGTTGACGCTCGTCAAGAAACCTCGGGCAGGTCGAAGAACGCTCGGGCGCAGGCCGTGGTATGTGCGGCGGTGTGCTCGGCAGTTTCTCCCCGGTGACGCGCGACCTCATGCAGTACTGCAGGGAGAAACGCCGGTTCGTTACGTCCGCTCTTGGGCTTGGGCCTGAGCGTACGCGGCAGCAGGTAGGGCGCATCGCTTTCCAGCATCAGGCGACCCTCGGGAATGTTGCCGACCAGACCGTGCAGGTGCGTACCGCGGCGTTCATCGCAGATCCAACCGGTAATGCCGATGTGCAGGTCGAGGTCAAGGTAGGCGAACAGCGCCTGACGCTCACCGGTGAAGCAGTGCACCACGGCCGCAGGCAGTTGATCGCGAAACGCCTTGAGTATGTCCAGCAGCCGTGCGCTGGCGTCGCGCTCGTGCAGGAACACCGGCAGTTGCAGTGCGGCGGCCAGCGTCAACTGAGCCTCCAGCGCTTTCTCTTGTAGCGGCCTTGGGGAGAAATCACGGTTGAAATCCAGCCCGCACTCACCCACTGCACGCACCCGTGGCTGGGTCAGCAACTGGCGTAGTTGCCGCTCGCTGTCGGCATTCCAGCTGTTGGCATCGTGGGGGTGGATGCCAGCGGTGGCGAAGAGTGTCTGTCCCGTTTCATCGAGGCCATGACACAGTTCGAGGGCCTGTTCGCTGACCTGCAGACTGGTGCCGGTCAACAGCATTTGCACGACGCCTGCTTCACGGGCGCGTTCGACCACCTCCGACTGGCGGTCATGGAAACTGCTGTTGGTCAGGTTGACGCCAATATCGATCAGTTGCATGGTTGCTACCTCGTGCCCCGGGCAGGCCAGCATAACAAAGCAGGCGGCGGAACAAATAATCGCCGAACCTCAATGGCTTGCCACTGTCTGTTGATGTCAGTTGTCACCTCCGCTTGCGCTGATAACACTCACTTCCATTCGGACACGCCATGTGACAGCCCGCATTCTGCTGACTCTTTTGCTGGTAATCGGACTGCTGATCGCAGGTCCTGCCACCGCTCGTCTGGCCGGCCCGCAGCAGACCTCGAGCCACAGTCAACCGCGCGATTTTCCCCAGATCAGCTCGGCCAAGGTGCTGCGGGTACTGGTCAATCAAAGCCGCAACAGCTCTGGTGAGGTCAAGGGCGAGCCGGTGGGTATCGAGTACCACCGGGTCCGCGCGCTCGAGCATTACCTCAACGCCCGACTCGGCGAGAAGCACCGTTTGCAGGTCAAGCTGGTGCCCAAGGCTAAGGGTCAATTGCCCGGCGCCTTGTTGCGCGGCGAGGGCGACATCGCAGCCCCCGGCGAGCTGTTCGACCCAGCACTGGTGCACCAACTGGTGGCCAGCGATCCGGTGGTCGATCGCGTGTCCTTGGTGCTGGTCGGGCGCAAGGGCGCGCGCAGCGTAGCGCGTGCCGAGCAGTTGTCCGGGCGCACCGTGGCGCTAATCAGCGCCAGTGCCGCAGGGGTGGCGATCGAGGCCGTGAATCGCCAGCTGGCGCTGCGCAAGCGCGCGCCGATCAAGATCGAATGGGTCGACCCGACCTTGGCGGTCGAGGACGTGCTGGAGATGGTCCAGGCCGGTATCTATCCGCTGACCGTGGTCGAGCGGCCAATTGCCGAGCGCTGGCAGCGGGTCATGCCCAAGCTGCGCCTCGATACCCGGGTCAAGCTTGGCGAGCCCCAGGCGGTGCGCTGGTACGTGCGCCGCGACGCGCCGGTACTGGAACAAACCCTCAACCGCTTCCTGGCGACCTACCGCGCGCCCGAGAACCAGAATGCCGCCTTCGAGCGCATCTACCGCCGCCAGTACCGGGTGCACAACCCCCTGGCGCGTCAGGAGCGCCAGCGCCTGGAAGCGGTGCGCAGCGTATTGCAGCGCCACGGCGAGGCGCAATCGATCGACTGGCTGAACCTGGCCGCGCTGGCCTACAAGGAGTCGACGCTCAATCCCCAGGCGCGCGGTGGCGGCGGTGCCCATGGTCTGATGCAGATCACCCCCTCGGCAGCGCAGCGGGTAGGGGTCAATAACACGGCTACGGTCGATGGCAATGTGCAGGCCGGGGCGCGCTACCTGGCGCTGATTCGCCGCAAGTTCTTCGCCAGTCCGGCGCTCAACGACCGTGAGCGCATGGCCTTCACCCTGGCGGCCTACAACCTCGGTCCCGAGCGCGTCCAGGCCATGCGCGCCGAGGCCCGGCGCCGGGGCCTGAACGGCAATCAGTGGTTCTTCCAGACCGAGCGGGTGGCCATGGAGCAGGTGGGCATGGGACCGGTCAACTTCGTCAACAGCGTCAACAAGTACTACCTGGCGTACAACCGCGAGCGTCTGGCGCTGGAGCGTACCCGCCAGCGCTGAGACGTGACCGATCTGTCGTGTGCTTCACGGGCTGTAACGTGCGGCTTGTATCTTCGCGCACAAGCCCCTAGCATTGGCGCCTGCGCCGATTTAAACAGCTACTTGCGGGGCGCATGACGGCCTCCGTGGAGGTCGACGAAATACCGCTAAAGCGCTGGTTCGGTGACGCCTCCCACCGCTGCCCAGCGGGATTCGCGAGGCGGAGAGTAAGCCCCCATGAGTTGTCCACGCACCAGTGTCTGCCTGAGCCCACTGACGGCCCACCAGGCTGCCCGTACCCCGCGCATCCTGCTCGGCGGTCAACACCAGCCCACCTTGTTGCGCCACCTCGAAGGTCTGTCCCGGCGCAAGGGTCATGCCCGGGCGTTTCTCATTCAGTTCGCCGACCGCGACAGCGACCTGGCAGGCTATGCCAGCGATCGTTTCGACCTGGCCGTGATTCAGTCACCTGCCGCCGATGTTGCCGGCGAGGTCATCGCGCAACTGACCCGTATTGCCCGCCAGGGCCTCATTACCCGGCGCTGAGCATCCGGCGCCGTCGTCAGGCGCTGCTCCCGGCAGGTGCAGATGCCTGCCGTGCCGTCACCAGGAGTCGTCGTTGAGCACCAATATCATCACCACCGAAGGCCACCAGGCGCTGAAGCAGGAACTCGACCACCTGTGGCGCGTGTACCGCCCGGAAATCACTCAGAAAGTGGCTTGGGCGGCTTCCCTGGGGGATCGCAGCGAGAACGCGGATTACCAGTACAACAAAAAGCTGCTGCGTGAGATCGACCGTCGCGTGCGCTATCTGCGCAAGCGTCTGGAAGACGTCAAGGTCGTCGCCTACGCCCCCGAGCAGGAAGGTCGCGTGTTCTTCGGCGCCTGGGTCGAGATCGAGAGCGAGCAGGGCGAGGTGCTGACCTTGCGCGTGGTGGGCTACGACGAAATCTACGGCCGCAACGACTACATCTCCATCGACTCGCCCATGGCTCGCGCCCTGCTGAAGAAACAGCAGGACGACGAGGTGGTGGTGCAGACGCCCACGGGCGAGGCGGTGTGGTACGTGAACCGGATCTGGTACCTGCCAGAGGGCCGCTGATCAGCCCTCGCGCAGCACCTGCAACGGACTGGCATTGAGCGCTCGCCGCGTACCCAGCACACCGGCACCACCCACCACGACTGCGCCCACCAGCGGCAGCAGCAACAGCGAAGGGTGCAGGCTCCAGCTCAAGGCGAAGGCATAGCGGTACAGCACCCAGGTAATCAGCTCGCAGCCCAGCGCTGCCAGCAGCCCGCTGGCAGCGCCTAGCAGGCCGAATTCGATGCGCCGGGTGCGAACCAGCAACGCTCTGCGTGCCCCCAGGGCGCGCAGCAGCGCACCTTGATGGATGCGTTCGTCCAGCGTCGCTTGTAATCCTGCGAACAGCACGGCCAGGCCCGCCGCGAGGACGAATAGCAGCACATATTCCACCGCCAGGGTGACTTGGGCGAGGATGCTGCGCAGCTGGCTGAGCAGGGCATCGACCTGAAGAATGGTCACCGCCGGGAACGCCCGCGCCAGGGCGACGATGTCCTGCTCGTGGCCACTACCCAGGTAAAAGCTGGTCAGGTAGGTGGTCGGCAGGCCCTGCAGCGTGCCGGGCTGGAAGATCATGTAGAAATTGGGCTGGAAGCTGTCCCAGTGCACGCTGCGCAAGCTGCTGACCTGAGCCTTGTGCTGTTCGCCGGCGATGTCGAAGGTGAGCCGGTCGCCCAGTTGCAGGCCCAGGCTGGCGGCCAGCTCCGCTTCCACCGACACTCCCGGCATATCGTCAGCGGTCGGTATGGCGCTCCACCAGGTGCCCTCGCTCAGGGCATTGCCTTCAGGCAGCTCGGCGGCCCAGGTCAGGCTCAGGTCGCGTTGTACCGCACGTTCGCCCGCCGAGTCCTTGCTGACGATCTGCTGCACCGCTTCATCGTTGATCGCCACCAGGCGCCCGGGGATCACCGGGTACAACGGCGCCGAGCGTGCATTGAGGCTTTGCAGCTGCTGGGCAAAGGGCTGGCGTTCGTCGGGCAGGATGTTCAAGGCGAAGTGGTTCGGCGCATCGGCAGGCAATTGCGCCTGCCAGGTGTCGAGCAACTCGACCCGCAGCAAGGCCACCAGGCCCATCGCCAGCAGAATCAGGCCGAATGCCAACGCTTGTCCGGCGGCGGCCAGCGGATGACGCAGCAGTTGCCCGAGCCCCAGACGCCAGGTCAGTGGCGCATCGGCCAGCAGCCGGCGCAGGCTGCGCAGGCCGAGCAGCAGTAGGCCGCCGAGCAACAGCGCGGCGATCAGACCGCCGCCGAGCAGGGCGAAGGTCAGCAGCAGATCGAGGCTCAGTCGCCACATGATCAGGCCCAGCGCCACCAGCGCCGCGCCGTACACCAACCAGCTGCTCGGGGGGACCGGCAACAGGTCGCGGCGCAGCACGCGCAGCGGCGGCACCCGACCCAGCGCGGCCAGCGGTGGCAGAGCGAAGCCGGCCAAGGCCACCAGGCCGGTGGCGATGCCTGCCAGCGCAGGCCCCAGGCCACCGCCGGGCAAGGTGCTGGGCAACAGGCCTTGCAGCAGGCGGAACAGGCCCAGTTGGGCCAGCCAGCCGAGCACGGCACCGGCGACCGCCGCGAGCACGCCAAGCATGGCCAGTTGCAGGCAGTACAGTCCCAGCGCCTGGCGCCGCGACAAGCCAAGGCAGCGCAGCAGGGCGCTGGCATCGAGACGACGAGCGGCATAGCGGCTGGCCGACAGCGCCACCGCCACACCGGCCAGCAGCACCGCCACCAGGCTGGCCATGTTCAGATAACGCTCGGCCTTGCCCAAGGCGCCGCCGATCTGCCGATTACCATCGCGGGTATCGAGCAGACGCTGATTGGCGCCCAGGTTCTTCTGTATTTCATCCCGGTACGCCGCCAGCGCTGGCGCTTCACCGCGCCACAAGTCGCGGTAGCTGACCCGGCTGCCGGGCTGGATCACTCCGGTAGCGTCGAGGTCGGCGAGGTTCATCAGCACCCGAGGGGTCAGGCTGTAGAAGTTGCCCGCACGGTCGGGCTCGTAGGTCAGCACGCGGGTCAGGCGCAGGGTTTTCTTGCCGACATCGATGCTGTCGCCGATGCTCAGATCGAGGGCGGCCAGCAGGCGAGACTCGACCCACGCTTCCCCGGCGGCAGGTCCGCCGCCGGCGGTCTCCGGGGCATACGGCGCGGGGGCACTGCGCAGCTCGCCGCGCAGCGGGTAGGCCGCATCCACCGCCTTGACGCTGGACAGTTGGATGCCGTCGTCAGCGGCCACCACGCTGCTGAACTCCACCAGATGGGCAGACGCCAGGCCAAGCTCTCGCCCGCGCTGCAGTTGCTCGGCATGGGCAGGGGAGGTGCCCTGCAGGACCAGGTCGGCACCGAGGAATTCGCTGGCACGCAGTTGCATGGCGCCGTTCAGGCGGGCACCGAAGAAGCCGATGGCGGTGCTTGCGGCGACGGCCACCAGCAGTGCGAAGAACAGCACGCGGACTTCGCTGGCACGAGCATCACGGCGCAGTTGCCGGCCGGCCAGGCTCAGCAAACCGAAGAAATCGAGACGCGTCATCAGGCCTCCACGGGCGCGACCAGGCGCCCGGCTTCCAGGCGAATCGAGCGCCGGCAGCGTGCTGCCAGGCGTTCGTCATGGGTCACCAGCACCAGGGTGGTGCCGCGTTCCTGGTTGAGTTCGAACAGCAGGTCGCTGATGCGTGCGCCGGTGTGGCTGTCAAGGTTGCCGGTGGGTTCGTCGGCGAACAGCACCGAGGGCTGCGCAGCGAAGGCGCGGGCAATGGCCACCCGTTGTTGCTCGCCGCCGGAGAGCTGACGCGGGGTATGGCTCAGGCGCTGGCCCAGGCCGACCCGTTCGAGCAGGCTGCGGGCCTGCTCGCGGGCATCGCGGCGGCCATCCAGTTCAAGGGGCAGCATGACGTTTTCCAGGGCGTTCAGGCTGTCGAGCAACTGGAACGACTGGAACACGAAGCCGACGTGCTCGGCACGTACCTGCGCGCGCTGGTCTTCATCGAGCGGGCCCAGATCGTGCCCGGCCAGGACGACGCCGCCGGCGCTTGGCTGGTCGAGCCCGGCGAGCAGGCCGAGCAGGGTGGACTTGCCCGAACCGGACGCGCCGACGATGGCCAGGCTGTCGCCTTCGGCGAGGGTCAGTGACAGGGGGTGGAGAATGGTCAGTTCGCCTTCCGCGCTAGGGACCACTTTGCTAAGGTTCTGCGCAACGAGAATGCTGGGGCCCATGGAGAATCCAATGCGAGTGTGGTTATTGAGTGCAGGTCTGGCCCTGTATTGCCTGGCCCAGACCGCGATGGCGGGAACACTGCTGATCGTCGGCGATAGTATCAGCGCAGGTTTTGGCCTGGATACCCGTCAGGGCTGGGTCAGCTTGCTCGAACAGCGTCTGAAAAGCTCTGGGTATCCGCTTAAGGTGGTCAATGCCTCGATCAGCGGCGACACCAGCGCCGGCGGCAAGGCGCGCCTTCCCGCGCTGCTGGCCGAGCATAAGCCTGAGGTGGTGGTACTGGAGCTGGGTGGCAATGATGGCCTGCGCGGCCAGGCCCCCACTCAATTGCGACAAAATCTTGCTGCGATGGTCGATCAGTCCAAGACGGCCGGCGCCAAGGTGCTGTTGCTGGGCATGCGTCTGCCGCCCAACTACGGCGAGCGCTACACCACGGCCTTCGCCGAAACCTACAGCCAGGTCGCCAAGCAGAATGACGTGGCGCTGGTCCCGTTCTTCCTCGAGGGTGTGGGTGGGGTGCCCGAGCTGATGCAGGCCGACGGCATTCACCCCGGCCCAGGTGCGCAGAAGCAGCTGTTGGAAAATGCCTGGCCGACGCTCAAACCCTTGCTCTGACGCTTTAATCGGGGGCCGCTTTCGGATAATGTTGCGCCCCCCGTTTCGAGTGCCCCCGATGCCGCGCCCCGCCTGGTCCCTGTACGCCTATCAACTGATCGAGCCCGATGAACAACTCGATCTGTTCGCCTGCCAGGAAGTTCGCGTTCACCTCGTCACTCGCCAGCTGGAACTGGGAGCACCTGCCGACCGCACGCTGTGCGGCGGTCTGCTACCGGCACAACCGCGCTGGTCGACAGTGGCACGCAGTATCTTCCGTGACCAGCGCCTGTGCGCGTTGTGCCGGGCCATCCTCGAAGCGCAGCGGCGCGGCACCCGACCGGTTTGGCCGCAGCTGTAGGCGCCTTTCATCATCTGCAAGCCGCCTGCGGGCCTTGTGCCTCCCGCTTGTCGCGGGCCGCGTGTACACTTGAATGTCTTGACCCCATTGCTAAGGATTCACCGGATGTTGCCGCGTTTGCCTGCCGTCACCCGCTGCCTGAGCCTGGCTGCCCTGCTGGTAGCAGGCTCCGCCACCGCGCTGCAGCTGCCATTGCCGCCTCCGGGTGAGGACGTCGTTGGCCAGGTACGTACCCTTACCGCCAAGTACGAAGACACCTTCGCCGACATCGGCACCGCCAACGACCTTGGCTATCTGGAAATGATCGCCGCCAACCCGGGCGTCGACCCCTGGTTGCCAGGTGCCGGCACGGAAATCGTCCTGCCGACGCGTTACATCCTGCCGCCAGGCCCGCGTGAGGGTGTGGTGATCAACCTGGCTGAGTATCGTCTGTACTACTACCCCAAGGGCGAGGACGTGGTGTACACCTTCCCGCTCGGTATCGGTCGCGAAGGCTGGGGTTCACCGATCGCCAATACCAAGATCATCGCCAAGACGCCCAACCCGACCTGGACGCCACCGGCATCGATCCGCGCCGAACATGCCGCCGATGGCGATATTCTTCCGGCCGTGGTGCCTGCCGGCCCGGACAACCCGCTCGGGCCGTTCAAGTTCACACTCGGCGTGCCCGGTTATCTCATCCATGGTTCGAACAAGAAGTTCGGCATTGGCATGCGCACCAGCCATGGTTGCTTCCGCATGTTGAACAACAACGTGCTGGAACTCTCGACCCTGGTGCCGGTGGGTACACCGGTGCGCATCATCAACGAGCCGTACAAGTTCGGCGTCAGTGGTGGCAAGGTCTACCTCGAGGCGCACACGCCTCTGGACGACAGCGGCAACCCGTCGGTGGTCGACAAGCATACTGCGGTGATCAACGCCCTGCTCAAGCGCGAAGACCTTGCCAACAACGTGCGCATGAACTGGGACATGGTGCGTGACGTGGTGGCCGCTGAAGATGGCCTGCCCGTGGAAATCGCGGTGCCGGGTGCGGCAAACACTACGGTCGCCTCGGAGCTGCCGCCGGAGTTGCAATAAGGCTGCCCATCCGGGCGCGCAGTTGCCTCGGGCCATTGTCGACGGACACAAAAAAGCCGATCCAGTTGGATCGGCTTAAGCATAACCCCGAAGGATTATTACTTGCGGCTGGCTTTGTCCAGCATACGCAGAGCGCGCTCGTTGGCTTCGTCAGCGGTCTGCTGAGCCTTTTGAGCAGCGGCCAGAGCGTCATCGGCCTTGCGGTAGGCTTCGTCGGCACGGGCTTGGGCGCGAGCTGCTGCGTCTTCGGTAGCAGTCAGGCGAGCTTCGGTTTCTTTGGAGACGCTGCTGCAACCGGTAGCCAGAACTGCGGCCAGAGCCAGAGCAGAGAATTTCAGAACGTTGTTCATCGTGTTCCCCTTCAAGGACTTTATATCTATTAAATAGCCATCTCTCAAAAATGAGAAACTGGCCGGCGTACATAGTACCCATTACTTGTAGTAAGTAAACTGACTGAAAGCAAGAAGCGCAAAAAAATCTCCTGCCCAGCGCAGGGTCGGCCCTGTAAACAGAGGGTCATGTGCAGCCGCGGCGTAGGCCGTACTGGCTCGTCCGCATAAGTTGCGTTGAACTAAGTGTGACGTTTTCGGTCTTTCGCGCTTTCGGTGTGTAGCGCTGTTGTTGCCAAACAGCACACTTAGCGGTCCCCTTGCATGCGCACTTCCTGCCGGCAGGGCGGGCAATGCCTATTGCAGACTAGTTGCCAGATACTCGGCGCCGAACGATACTGCGTGCAGTACTGTCCAACGCGCATGACGCTGTCGGGCTGCAACGGTGATATTGATAAGGCTGGGGTCTGCCAGAAGACCTGCGAGGAGTTGTGATGAGCGAAGCGCTGACCATCCGCCATGACCAAACCGGTCATCAGTTCGAGACCCACGTGGACGGTCATCGGGCCTACCTGACCTACATGGATCTGGGCAAGCAGACGCTGGACATCTATCGCACCTTCGTCCCCGACGCCTTGCGCGGGCGTGGCATCGCTGCGGCACTGACCGAGCGGGCGTTGGCCTACGCTGAGCAGATGGGCTACACGGTCATTCCGTCGTGTTCATACGTGGAGCGCTACATGGAGCGTCAGCAGCGCCACTCCAATCAGGCATGATGACCAACTGATCACAACGAAAGCGCCGGGCAATGCCCGGCGTTTTCATGTTCAGGTGTTGGCCTCAGCCGCGCTGGCGCTTGGGCAGAACATCCTTGAGCTTGGCATGCATGCTGCGCAGGGCCGTTTCAGTGGTAGCCCAGTCGATGCAGGCGTCGGTGACCGACACGCCGTATTGCAACTCGGCGAGGTTCTTCGGAATCGACTGCGCACCCCAGTTCAGGTGGCTTTCCACCATCAGGCCGATGATCGACTGGTTGCCTTCCAGGATCTGGTTGGCGACGTTGTCCATCACCAACGGCTGCAGGGCAGGGTCCTTGTTGGAGTTGGCGTGGCTGCAGTCGACCATGATGTTCGGCTTGATCTTGGCCTTGGCCAGGTCCTGTTCGCACAGCGCAACGCTGACCGAATCATAGTTGGGCTTGCCGTTGCCGCCGCGCAATACCACATGACCGTAGGCATTGCCCTTGGTGGTGACGATCGACACGCCGCCTTCCTGGTTGATGCCGAGGAAGCGGTGCGGCTTGGATACCGACTGCAGGGCGTTGATGGCCACGGTCAGACCACCATCGGTGCCGTTCTTGAAACCGACTGCCGACGACAGCCCCGAAGCCATTTCCCGGTGAGTCTGCGACTCGGTGGTACGTGCGCCGATGGCCGACCAACTGATGAGGTCTTGCAGGTACTGCGGGGAAATTGGATCGAGTGCTTCGGTAGCGGTGGGCAAGCCCTTTTCCGCAAGATCGAGCAGCAGCTTGCGGCCGATGTGCAGGCCATCCTGAATCTTGAACGAGTCGTCCAGGTACGGATCGTTGATCAGGCCTTTCCAGCCGACCGTGGTGCGCGGCTTTTCGAAATACACGCGCATGACCAGATACAGCGTGTCGGACACTTCCTCGGCCAGCACTTTGAGACGCTCGGCGTAGGCGTGGGCGGCATCGACGTCGTGGATCGAACAAGGGCCGACTACCACGAACAGGCGGTGGTCCTTGCCATCGAGGATGTTGCGCACCACTTCGCGACCTGTGGTCACGGTGTGCAGAGCCTTGCTGCTGAGGGGGATTTCCTTCTTGAGCTGATCAGGGGTGATCAAAGTCTCGTTGGAGGCAACGTTAAGGTCATCGATCGGTAAATCAGCCATCGTGTTACTCGTCAGGTCACGGGTGCCGGCCGCCAGCAATCCCCGTGCGGCCCAGCAGCAGTTTGTTCGCAGCGGGGAGGGCCGAACCTTAGCGCGTTCAAGGGGGGTGCGACAATGGGCAAGCCCCAGCCGGCGTGGGGTTTTTACCGGTTCCGAGGCTGTGCGACCCTGGCTCGATCCAGCTCGGGCTCGAAATGCACCCGGCGCTCGTGCCAAGATCACCGGCTCGACCACGCGCATCAGGAGAGTTGCATGAGCACCCACCCCGTTCGGATCGGCATCATTGGCAGCGGCGCCATAGGGGGTTTCTACGGCCTGATGCTGGCTCGTGCAGGTTTTGATGTGCATTTTCTGTTGCGCAGCGAATACGCTGCCGTGGCCGAGCGCGGACTGACCGTCGAAAGCCGTGTGCACGGCTCGCTGAACCTGCCGGTTCAGGCCTACGCCGACGCCGCCGACCTGCCGCCGTGCGACTGGCTGTTGGTGGGTGCAAAAGCCACCAGCAACGCCGAGCTGGCGCCATTGTTGGTCCAAACGGCGGCGCCGGGGGCCAAGGTGCTGTTGCTGCAGAACGGCCTGGGCATGGAGGAGCTACTGCGCCCGGCCTTGCGCGACGACATGCACCTGCTTGGCGGGCTGTGCTTCATCTGCGTGCACCGTGAAGGCCCTGGCACCGTTCGCCACCAGGCGCTCGGTGCGGTCAATCTTGGCTACCACAGCGGGCCTGCGGCTGACGCCGGCCAGGCCATCGTCGAAGAAGGCGCCGAGCTGTTCCACCGCGCTGGCATCGACTCGCAGGCCATGCCCGATCTGGCCCTGGCCCGTTGGCAGAAGCTGGTGTGGAACGTGCCGTACAACGGCCTCTCGGTGCTGCTCGGGGCCAGTACCAGTGCCTTGATGGGCGACCCGGACAGCCGCGCGTCGATCGAGGCGCTGATGGCCGAAGTGGTCGAAGGCGCCAGGGCGTGTGGCCATGAGGTGGGCGATGGCTACGCAGCGCATCTGCTGCGCGTGACCGAGCAGATGCCCGACTACTGGCCGAGCATGTACCACGACCATGTGCAGCAGCGTCCCTTGGAACTGCAGGCGATCTACGCAGAACCCCTGGCCCGGGCGCGCGCAATCGGATGCGTGCTGCCGCGTATGCAGGCGCTGTATCAGGCCCTGGCCTTCATCGATCGGCGCAACCGCGCCGCCGAGTGACGGCGCCGACCGGAGGCGCTGCTAAGCTGAACCTTGCCTTGCCGTCCCGGCAGTCGAGGAGGCCGCATGATTCGTTCCCTGCTGTACGCCAGCGACCTGGGCGTTTATGCGCCGTTCGTCATGCAACATGCCCTGGCCCTGGCGCGGACCTTCCAGGCCGACCTGTACATCATTCATGCGGTCGAGCCCATGGGCCAGTTCGCCGAGTCACTGCTGCAGAGCTGCCTCGATGAGCAGACCCTCGACCGCCTGCACAGTCAGGGCGTTGACACGGTGCTGGCAAGCATCGAGGGACGCGTGCTGGCCAACCTGCGCGATGAACTGGGCGAGGCGGCGGATCTGGCGGTGATTCGGGCGGTGAGGGTGCGCCAGGGCGATCCGGCGCAGGTGATTCTCGAGCAGGTCGAGCGGTTGCAGGTGGACCTGCTGATTTTCGGCAGTCACAGCCGAGGGGCCGGGGCCGATGTGCCCATCGGTCGGACTGCCGTCAGGCTGCTGCAACTGGCCCAGGTGCCGGTGTACATGGTGCCGCTGTCGCAACACCTGGGTCGTCGGAAAGGGTGAAGCACTGCAGTTGTCAATTCCCTACCCATTGAAGAAAAAGTTCTAGATTTATTTCTTTGACCACTAATATAGTTATAAACCGTCGCCGCCTGCTGACCTTTTGCTGATCCGAGGGATATCTATGAAGCTGCAACAACTGCGCTACATCTGGGAGGTAGCGCACCACGACCTCAACGTATCCGCCACGGCGCAGAGCCTGTACACCTCGCAGCCCGGTATCAGCAAACAGATCCGCCTGCTCGAAGACGAACTGGGTGTCGAAGTGTTCGCCCGCAGCGGCAAGCACCTGACCCGCGTCACCCCCGCCGGCGAGCGCATCATCAACACCGCTGGCGAGATTCTGCGCAAGGTCGAAAGCATCAAGCAGATCGCCCAGGAATTCTCCAACGAGAAAAAGGGCACGCTGTCCATCGCCACCACCCACACCCAGGCGCGCTACGCACTGCCGCCGGTGATCAGTAGTTTCATCAAGCAGTACCCGGAAGTGGCGTTGCACATGCACCAGGGCTCACCGATGCAGATCGCCGAGATGGCCGCTGATGGCACGGTGGATTTCGCCATCGCCACCGAAGCGCTGGAGCTGTTCAACGACCTGATCATGATGCCGTGCTATAAGTGGAACCGCTGCGTCGTGGTGCCCCAGGGCCACCCGCTGGCCAAGCTGCCAAAACTGACCCTCGAAGCGCTGGCCGAATACCCCATCGTCACCTATGTGTTCGGTTTCACCGGCCGTTCCAAACTCGACGAAGCCTTCAGCCAACGCGGCCTGGTACCCAAGGTGGTGTTCACCGCAGCCGACGCCGACGTGATCAAAACCTATGTGCGCCTGGGTCTGGGCGTGGGCATCGTCGCCGGCATGGCGGTCGACGCCAAGCTCGATGCCGATCTGGTCGCGCTGGATGCCAGTGAGTTGTTCGAACCAAGCATCACCAAGATCGGCTTCCGTCGCGGCACCTTCCTGCGTGGCTTCATGTGCGACTTCATCGAGAAGTTCGCCCCGCACCTGACCCGCGAGGTCATGGCCAAGGCGATTCAGTGCCACAACAAGCAAGAGCTCGAGGCGCTGTTCGACGGGGTCGAATTGCCGGTGCACTAGCCGCCGCGGCGGCTAGTGCCGAGCGACGAGCCGCTAGCTTCAAGCTACAAGAAAGAGCAGTCCGCGCCGGCCTGCTCTTTTTCTTTGCCTAAAGCAAAGTCACAAGCCACAAGAAACAGCCGCCCCACCACGGACCGCTTTTACTTGCCGCTTGCCGCTTGCCGCTAAAAGCTTACAACTGCCGTCAGGCCTTAGAGATGAGGTTGCCAGCGTGCAGGCCGCATTCCTTCTGCGTCGATTCTTCCCACCACCAGCGTCCCTCCCGCTCGTGCTGGCGGGGCAGGACCGGGCGGGTGCAGGGTTCGCAACCGATGCTGATGAAGCCGCGCTCGTGCAGGCTGTTGTAGGGCAGCTCCATCATGCGGATGTAACCCCAGACGTCCTCGCTGGACATCTGGGCCAGCGGGTTGAACTTGTACAGCGGGCGCTCGGGGGTGGAGAACGCAGTGTCGATTTCCAGTGCAGCGACGTGGCTACGGGTGCCTGGGCTCTGGTCGCGACGCTGGCCGGTGGCCCAGGCGCTGACGGTCGCCAGCTTGCGGCGCAGTGGTTCGATCTTGCGCACGCCGCAGCACTCGCCATGGCCATCGCGATAGAAGCTGAACAAGCCCTTTTCCTTGACGAAGGCATCGAGCTTGTCGCGGTCGGGGCTGAGCAGTTCGATGGGCAGGTCGTACTGTTCGCGTACCTGCTCGATGAAGCGATAGGTCTCGGGGTGCAGGCGGCCGGTGTCGAGGCTGAATACCTTGACCTGCTTGTTGAGTCTCCAGGCCATGTCCACCAGCACCACGTCCTCGGCACCGCTGAAGGAAATCCACAGGTCATCACCGAAATGCTCGAAGGCGAGCTTAAGGATGTCCTGGGGGGACTTGCTGGCGTAGGTGGCGGCCAGGGCGGTGACGTCGAAGGGTTGGCTCATCAGGCGGTTTCCATCTTGAATATGGCGCTTGGCGCTCGTAGTGACGCCGATGGTAACAAAAAAGCCGCAGCACACGCAGTGTCACCCCGGCGCTCAGAGTGCCTGCAGCGTCTCCAGCAGAATTCTCACTTTGGCGATCGACTCTTCGTACTCGGCCTGCCATTGCGAGTCGGCCACCACCGCGCCACCGCCCCAGCAGCAGACCTGACCGTCCTTGATCAGCAGGCTGCGGATGGCAATCGAGCTGTCCATTTCGCCCCGTACGTCCACATACAGCAACGAGCCGCAGTACAGGGCGCGGCGGGTGGGTTCCAGTTCGTCAATGATCTGCATGGCGCGAATCTTCGGCGCCCCGGTGATCGAACCGCCCGGGAAGCTGCCGGCGATCAGGTCGAAGGCATCGCGGCCTGCGGCCAGGCGTCCGGTGACGCTGCTGACCAGATGGTGCACGTTGGGATAGCTCTCGAGGCTGAACAGCTCTGGCACCCGCACCGAACCGATCTCGCAGGTGCGGCCGAGGTCGTTGCGCAGCAGATCGACGATCATCAGGTTTTCCGAACGGTCCTTGCTGCTGCCGAGCAACTCCTGGGCGTTGGCAGCATCCTGCTCGGGGGCGTTGGCACGCGGGCGAGTGCCTTTGATGGGCCGGGTTTCCACTCGCCTGCCGCTGACCTGGACGAAGCGTTCCGGTGACAGGCTCAACAAGGCGCTGCCGTCAGCCAGTTGCATGAAGGCGGAAAACGGCGTCGGGCAGGCCTTGCGCAGCGCTTGGTAGGCCTGCCACGGGTCACCTTGGCACGGCGCGCGGAAACGTTGCGTGAGGTTGATCTGGTAGCAGTCGCCGGCGTGGATGTAAGCCTGCACGCGGTCGAAGGCCTGGCGGTATTGATCGCGGTCGAGATCGCCGCGCATGGCTTGGTTCACGCTGAAGCGAGCCTGCTGCGGCGCTGGCGCAGGCGCGGCGAACAGGGCGATCAGGCGTTCACGTTCGGCGCTCTCCAGTTGCGGGTGGAACACCAGCTGGCTGGTGCGCAGGTGGTGGTCGCTGATCAGCGCCCAGGGATACAGCCCAAGGTGGGCATCGGGCAGGTGCAGATCGTCCACGGCGCGTTCGGGCAGATGCTCCAGGCGCCGGCCAAAGTCATAGCTCAGGTAGCCGATCAACCCGCCCGCGAAGGGCAGCTCGACAGCGTTCGGCAGCTCGGCCGGGCCCAGCTGTGCAAGTGCCTCGCGCAACCGCTGCAGGTACGCCTCGCCGCTTTCCTGCGGGCGCACCTGCAACGCGTGTAAGGGCCAGGCGCTGAGCAGGTCGAAGCGCCCACGTTCGGCACCAGGGCGCGCGCTGTCGAGCAATACTGCGCCAGGGGCGTCGCGCAGGTGGGCGAAGTAGCCAGCGGGGTCGGCGAGATAGGGCAGGGGGTGAAGCGTGCAGGTCGGCATCTGTGTGGACAGCGATGTCAAAGCGGGGAGGGCGATTGTAGACCCGTGTAGGAAAAGCGACTAGCGCCGGAGCGACGTTTACTCAGCGGGAATCGCCTGGGTCTGGGGCTGAAGCCATCAGCGACAGACTGGACAGGCGGCCAACCGGAGCGAGGGCCCGGTCGGCCGCACATGGCCAGTCTAGTGTCCGAGCACGTGCCCGAACAGACCTTGGGCGACCTTGACCCGCTGGTCGGGGTCTTCGCTGATACCGTCCTTGGCCAAGGCTTCCAGGTGCGCCTCGATCGCGTGGGTGCGCTGGGTCAGCCCGCAGTCGTTGGCGATCTGGATATTCAGACCGGGGCGCGCATTGAGCTCCAGAATCAACGGGCCCTTGTCCTGGTCCAGCACCATGTCCACACCGATGTAGCCCAGCCCGCACAGCTCGTAGCAGTTGGCTGCAAGCTTCATGAAGCCATCCCAGTTGGGCAACTGGACACCGTCTACCGAGTTGGTGGTATCGGGGTGCTTGCTGATGATGCGGTTGAGCCAGGTGCCGCGCAGGGTCACGCCGGTGGCCAGGTCGACACCGACGCCGATGGCGCCCTGGTGCAGGTTGGCCTTGCCGCCCGACTGGCGAGTGGGCAGGCGCAGCATTGCCATCACCGGGTAGCCCATCAGCACGATGATGCGGATGTCCGGCACGCCTTCGTAGCTGATGCTCTTGAAGATCTGGTCGGGCGTGACCCGATACTCGATCAGCGCGCGGTCGCGGTGTCCGCCCAGCGAGTACAGGCCAGTGAGGATACTCGAGATCTGGTGCTCGATTTCCTCGTGGCTGATGATCTTGCCCGATACCGTGCGGTAGCGATCCTCGAAACGATCGGCCACCACCAGGATGCCGTCACCGCCGGCGCCCTGGGCCGGCTTGATGACGAAGTCGCTGCGCCCGCCGATGATCTGGTCGAGCTTGTCGATTTCCTTTTCGGTCTCGATCACCCCGAACATCTCCGGCACATGAATGCCGGCGGCCATGGCCCGTTCCTTGGTGATGATCTTGTCGTCGACCACCGGGTACAGGTTGCGCTTGTTGTACTTGAGCACGTAGTCGGCGTTACGCCGGTTGATGCCCATGATCCCCCGGGCTTCCAGGGCCTTCCAGGTCTTGATCAGTCCGAACATCAGGCATCAGCCTTTTTCAGGAACGCCTTGAAGCGTACGAGCTCAGTCAGGCGGTAGCCGCGGTAGCGACCCATCGCCAGCATGAAGCCCACCAGAACCAGCAGTACCGCCGGGAAGGTGAAGACGAAGTACACCAGCTCCGGCACCATCATCAGCAGGTGCGCCAGGGACGCGGCGAACAGCGTACCGATGGCAACCTTCATGGCATGGCCACCGCCACGTTCTTCCCAGGTGATCGACAGGCGTTCGATGGTCATGGTCAGAATCACCATCGGGAACAGCGCCACCGACAGACCGCGTTCGAGCCCCAGCTTGTGGCTGAACAGGCTGATGGCGGCGATCAACACCACGACGAAGGTCAGCACCACCGACAGCCGCGGCAGCATCTGCAGCTTGAGGTGCTCGAGGTAGGAGCGTAGCGACAATCCGAGCGCGGTGATCACCGTGAACAGCATGATGCCGAAGCCCAGTTGGGTTTCGCGGAAGGCCAGGGCGATCAGGACCGGGGTGAAGGTACCCAGGGTCTGGATGCCGATCAGGTTGCGCAGGACCAGAATCACCAGCACGCCGATCGGGATCATGACCATGATCATGAAGGTTTGCTGAGTCTGCAGCGGCAAGCTGTACAGCGAGTATTCGAGAAAGTCGGCGTCGGTATTCTCGTCGGTCAGCTTGGCCAGGCGGATGGCGTTCATCTCGCTGTTGTTCAGGCTGAAGGTGACGTTGGCTTTCTTGCCGCCATCGACGGTGACCAGGTTGTCATCGCCGGTCCACCACAGCAGGCGGTCGTTGGGCAGGCCCTGCTCGCCGGTATCGGGGTTGAAGTACAGCCAGTCATTGCCGTTGAAGCTGCGCAGCCACAGCTCAGGGCTCTGCGGGGTGTCGGCGATCAGGCGAATGGTATGCACTTTTTCCATCGGCACGTGGGCGATGGACAGCAGCAGGTCGACCACGCGCGCCTTGTTCTGCGCCGAGGTGTCACCGGCCAGCAGCAGTTTGACGTTGTCGTCGTTGAGGTTGTTGACCCGCTTGATGGTCTCGCCCACGAAGGTCTCGACGTCTGCCGAGTGCTGGCGAATCGGCGCCATCAGCGCTTCGGCGGCGACCTTCTCAGGGCCCTCTACGGCCAGGCTGTCACGGAAGGTGGCGCCCTTGATGGCGGCTTTTTCCGTGCTGTAGCGCTTGGTCAGCACCAGGCGGTAGTACAGGGTCTGGTTGCCGTTGGCGCGACGGGCCGACCAGGTCACCTTGCGGTTGCCATCGGCGCGGTTGACGCTGACCCCATAGTTGTTGGAAATGAAGCTCTCGTTGAGGCTGACGTAGTCCCGATTCAACGGCGGCACGAACATCTGCACCTTGACCGGGTCCTTGGAGCTGGCCACGAACTCGACCTTGGCGTCGATGTTCCACAAGTCGTCGGTCTCGTCTTCGGTCACCGGGATGCCGAGGAAGAAGATCTGATAGGCCGTGACCATTACGCCCAGCAGCACCAGAACGGTGATCAGGACTTTCAGGTGAAGGGTAAGAGAACGCATCGGAATTACTCTGCGGTGGGAGCTTTGGAGGCACAGGCAGGTTTGCCGGCCGCGTATTTGAGGCTTGGATCGACCAGTGCGCCGAATTGCTTGAGCGCCTCCGAGCCGATCAGCAATGGAAACTGGAACGCACTGCGGTCGGTCAGGTTGACATCGATGGTGCGTTGGCGCTGACCCATGCAGATCTGCAGCTCGATGACCGGGCGGGCAGTATAGGCCTTGCCCGACTCGCTGTCGTAGTCGCTGGCGCGGCGCTTGATCTTGCTGACGCGCGCCAGGGGGCGTTCGATGGGGTGTTTGTGGGCGGTATCGATGGCCAGGTAGAAGCGTACCCAGCTCTCGCCGTTGCGCTTGAAGCGCTTGATGTCACGGGCGCTGAGCGAGGCGGTCTTGGCGCCGGTGTCGAGCTTGGCCGCCACTTCCAGGTCAAGCCCGCCGAGGTGGGCGTATTCGTTGAGGCCGTACACGGCCTTCTCTGCGGCCAGGGCGCAGGCCGGCAGCAGGAAAAGGCACAGCAAAGGTAGAGCGGGTGTGAATTTCATATTCCTGACGCAGTTCAGTGCAAGGTTGGGGCAAGGCGACTGGCAGTGACTGCGCGTGCATCCTCATTCAACTACCAGGCGCGCGAAACGCTGGCAGGCAGGGTGTCCATGTGCCAGCAACTGGCGCGGCATTCTATCACGCCGAGGTCTTGACGCCAGCGCGCCGCGTTCTGACAGCGAAGCGGCAGGGGAGTTTCTCTGTTGTTAGATTGTCGACAATCCAGATTTCCGCGTTTGACGATTGAGCGGTATGGCGCTATTTTTTCGTTTAAATCGAACAAGGTGTCGACAATCATGCGGGATACCGTACAGCCACTGGCCAGCCTCGCCGATGAAGGTGAAACCCTCTCCGAGCACGTGTTTCGGCGTATTCAGGCGGCCATCGTCGAAGGTGAGATCGCCCCCGGCAGCAAGATTTCCGAGCCGGAGCTGGCGCGTACCTACGGCATCAGCCGCGGCCCGCTGCGCGAGGCTATCCACCGTCTGGAAGGCCAGCGCCTGCTGGTGCGCGTGCCCCACGTTGGCGCGCGGGTGGTGTCGCTCAATCCCACCGAGCTGATCGAGCTGTACCAGATTCGCGAATCGCTCGAAGGCATGGCCTGCCGTCTGGCGGCCGAGCGCATGGGTCAGGATCAGATTCGCGAGCTGCGCCAGGTGCTCGACACCCACGAACGCGACGCGGCGTTCCAGGCCGGGGTCGGCTACTACCAGCAAGAGGGCGACTACGATTTCCACTACCGGATCATCCATGGCAGCGGCAACCAGACTCTGGTCAAGATGCTCTGCGGCGAGCTGTACCAACTGGTGCGCATGTACCGCCTGCAGTTTTCCAGCATGCCCAATCGGCCACGCCAGGCGTTCGCCGAGCACCACCGTATTCTCGATGCCATCGAAGCCGGCGACGGCGAACTGGCCGAACTGTTGATGCGCCGCCACATCGGCGCTTCCCGACGCAATATCGAGCGCCACTACCAGGGCGCCGCCACTCCCAGCCTTCGAGGTGAGTCATGACAGTCAAGCGCACGCCCGGCCAACGTTTCCGTGAGGCGGTCGCCGCCGAGCATCCGCTCCAGGTGGTCGGCGCCATCAATGCCAACCATGCGCTGCTGGCCAAGCGCGCCGGCTTCAAGGCCATCTACCTCTCTGGCGGCGGCGTGGCCGCAGGCTCGCTGGGGCTACCGGACTTGGGCATCAGCAACCTCGACGACGTGCTGACCGACGTGCGGCGCATCACCGACGTGTGCGATCTGCCGCTGCTGGTCGATGTCGACACCGGCTTCGGTGCCTCGGCGTTCAACGTCGCCCGCACCGTGCGCTCGATGGAGAAATTCGGCGCGGCGGCCATTCATATCGAAGACCAGGTCGGCGCCAAGCGCTGCGGGCATCGGCCGAACAAGGAAATCGTCACCCAGCAGGAAATGGTCGACCGTATCAAGGCGGCGGTCGATGCCCGCCAGGACGACAGCTTCGTGATCATGGCGCGCACCGATGCCTTGGCCGTGGAAGGCCTGGAGGCCGCCCTGGAGCGTGCCGCGGCCTGTGTCGAAGCCGGCGCCGACATGGTTTTCCCCGAGGCGATCACCGAACTGTCGATGTACAAGACCTTCGCTGAGCGAGTGCGCGCACCGATTCTGGCCAATATCACCGAGTTCGGCGCCACGCCGCTGTACACCACCGCGCAGCTCGCCGAGGTCGATGTGGCGCTGGTGCTGTACCCGCTGTCGGCATTCCGCGCGATGAACAAGGCGGCCGAGAACGTGTATGCCGCACTGCGCCGCGACGGCACCCAGCAGAACGTGATCGACACCATGCAGACGCGTATGGAGCTGTACGACGCCATTGGTTATCACGCCTTCGAGCAGAGCCTCGATGCGTTGTTCGCGCAGAAGAAAGGCTAGAGGCAGGCGGGGCCCGGTTGCCAGGGCCGAACCACCCGGCCGTTCCTACAAGACAATTCCAAGATGAGGAGAAACACCATGGCCGAAGCAAAAGTACTCAGTGGCGCAGGCCTGCGTGGCCAGGTTGCCGGGCAGACCGCGCTGTCCACCGTGGGTCAGGCCGGTGCCGGGCTGACCTACCGTGGTTACGACGTGCGTGACCTGGCCGCCGGCGCCGAATTCGAAGAGGTCGCCTACCTGCTGCTCTACGGCAAACTGCCCAGCGCCGCCGAGCTCGCCGACTACAAGCACACCCTCAGGGGTTTGCGCAGCCTGCCCCAGGCGCTCAAGGAAGTGCTTGAGCGCATTCCCCGCGACGCCCACCCGATGGATGTCATGCGCACCGGTTGCTCGATGCTCGGGACGCTGGAGCCGGAACTGACCTTCGGTGCCCAGCACGACCGCACCGACCGTCTGCTGGCGCTGTTCCCGGCCATCGTCTGCTATTGGTATCGTTTCAGCCACCATGGCGTGCGCATCGACTGCGAGAGCGACCAGGACACCCTCGGCGGACACTTCCTCTACCTGCTGCACGGCAAGACCCCGAGCGAGCTGCACGTGAAGGTGATGAACGTGTCGCTGATTCTCTACGCCGAACACGAATTCAACGCCTCGACCTTCACCGCGCGGGTCTGCGCCTCGACCTTGTCTGACCTGTATTCGTGCATCACTGCCGCCATCGGCGCGCTGCGTGGCCCGCTGCATGGCGGCGCCAACGAAGCGGCGATGGAGCTGATCGAGCGGTTCAGCAGCCCGCAGGAGGCCACCGCCGAATTGCTGCGCATGCTCGAGCGCAAGGACAAGATCATGGGCTTCGGCCACGCCATCTATAAAGAGAGCGATCCGCGCAACGAAGTGATCAAGGGCTGGGCGCAGAAGCTCTCAGAAGAAGCTGGCGACAGCGTGCTGTTCCCGGTTTCCGAGGCCATCGACAAGACCATGTGGGAGCAGAAAAAGCTGTTCCCCAACGCTGATTTCTATCACGCCTCGGCGTACCACTTCATGGGCATCCCGACCAAGCTGTTCACGCCGATCTTCGTCTGCTCGCGCCTCACCGGCTGGGCGGCGCACGTGTTCGAGCAGCGCGCCAACAACCGCATCATCCGCCCGAGTGCAGAGTACACCGGCGTCGAGCAGCGCCCGTTCGTGGCCATCGAGCAGCGCTGAACCACAGGCCGGGGGCCGCCCCGGCCGCCTCGGGCCTGGCCCGATTACCGTGATAGAGCCTGATAACGCTATGAACACTGCATACCGCAATGCTTTGCCTGGCACAGCGCTGGACTACTTCGACGCCCGCGCAGCGGTCGAGGCGATTCAGCCCGGCGCCTACGCCCGGCTGCCGTACACCTCCAGGGTGCTGGCGGAAAATCTGGTGCGCCGCTGTGACCCTGCCACCCTCGACGCAAGCCTTGGGCAACTGATCGAGCGCAAGCGCGACCTCGATTTCCCCTGGTACCCGGCGCGGGTGGTGTGCCATGACATCCTCGGCCAGACCGCCCTGGTCGATCTGGCGGGCCTGCGCGATGCCATTGCCGACAAGGGCGGCGATCCGGCCCAGGTCAACCCGGTGGTGCCGGTGCAACTGATCGTCGACCACTCCCTGGCCGTGGAATGCGGCGGTTACGACCCGCAGGCCTTCGAGCGCAACCGCGCCATCGAAGACCGGCGCAACGAAGACCGTTTCCATTTCATCAACTGGACCAAGCAAGCGTTCAAGAACGTCGATGTGATTCCGCCGGGCAACGGCATCATGCACCAGATCAACCTGGAGAAAATGTCGCCGGTGATCCACAGCGAGCAGGGCGTTGCCTACCCCGACACCTGCGTCGGTACCGACAGCCACACCCCGCATGTCGATGCCCTGGGGGTGATCGCCATCGGTGTCGGTGGCCTGGAAGCCGAGAACGTCATGCTCGGCCGCGCCTCGTGGATGCGCCTGCCGGAGATCGTCGGCGTCGAGTTGCGCGGGCGTCTGGCGCCGAACGTCACGGCCACCGACCTGGTGCTGGCGCTGACCGAGTACCTGCGTCAGCAGAAGGTGGTCGGCGCCTATCTGGAGTTCCACGGCAGCGGCGCCGCCGCGCTGACCCTGGGCGACCGCGCGACCATCTCCAACATGGCCCCCGAATACGGCGCCACTGCGGCGATGTTCGCCATCGACCAACAGACCCTCGACTACCTGCGCCTGACCGGCCGTGAAGAGCAGCAGGTGCAACTGGTGGAAACCTACGCCAAGGTCGCCGGACTGTGGGCCGACAGCCTGGTGGAAGCCGACTACGAACGCGTGCTGAGCTTCGATCTGGGCAGCGTGGTGCGCAACCTCGCAGGCCCCTCCAATCCGCACGCGCGGGTCGCCACCAGCGATCTTGCCGCCAAGGGCATTGCCGGCGCCTGGGACGATGTGCCCGGGCAGATGCCCGACGGCGCGGTGATCATCGCCGCCATCACCAGTTGCACCAACACCAGCAACCCGCGCAACGTCATCGCCGCCGGGCTGCTGGCGCGCAATGCCAACCGCCTTGGGCTGAGCCGCAAGCCATGGGTCAAGTCATCCCTGGCGCCGGGTTCGCGGGCGGTACAGCTGTACCTGCAAGAGGCCGGGCTGGAGCAGGAACTCGAGCAACTGGGCTTTGGCATCGTCGCCTTCGCCTGCACCACCTGCAACGGCATGTCGGGTGCGCTGGATGCGCAGATCCAGCAAGAAATCATCGACCGCGACCTGTACGCCACCGCCGTGCTGTCGGGCAACCGCAACTTCGACGGGCGTATCCACCCGTATGCCAAGCAGGCGTTCCTCGCCTCGCCGCCGCTGGTGGTGGCCTACGCGATTGCCGGCACCATCCGTTTCGACATCGAGAAGGATGTGCTGGGTGTGGTCGATGGCCGGGAAATCCGCCTCAAGGACATCTGGCCGAGCGACGCCGAGATCGACGCCATGGTCAAGGCGGCGGTCAAGCCCGAGCAGTTCCGCCAGGTGTACATCCCCATGTTCGCCATCGACAGCCACAGCGGCCCGAGTGTGCCGCCGTTGTACCAGTGGCGGCCGATGAGCACCTACATTCGCCGCCCACCGTACTGGGAAGGCGCCTTGGCCGGCGAACGCAGCCTGACCGGCATGCGCCCGTTGGCGGTGCTGCCGGACAACATCACCACCGACCACCTGTCGCCGTCCAACGCCATCATGCGTGACAGCGCTGCCGGCGAGTACCTGGCGAAAATGGGCCTGCCGGAAGAGGACTTCAACTCCTACGCCACCCACCGCGGCGACCACCTCACCGCGCAGCGCGCCACCTTCGCCAACCCCAAGCTGTTCAACGAGATGGTCCGCGACACCGACGGCAAGGTGCGCCAAGGCTCGTTGACCCGGCTTGAGCCGGAAGGCCAGGTGACGCGCATGTGGGAGGCGATCGAAACCTACATGGCGCGCAAGCAGCCGCTGATCATCGTTGCCGGCGGCGACTACGGCCAGGGCTCGTCCCGCGACTGGGCGGCCAAGGGCGTGCGTCTGGCCGGGGTCGAGGCCATCGTCGCCGAGGGCTTCGAGCGCATCCACCGCACCAACCTGGTGGGCATGGGCGTGCTGCCGCTGGAGTTCCACCCTGGCACCGATCGCCACACCCTGGCCCTCGATGGCAGCGAAACCTATGACGTGGTCGGCCAGCGCACGCCACGGGCGACCCTGACGCTGGTCATCACCCGGCGCGACGGCGAACGCCTGGAGGTGCCGGTGACCTGTCGCCTGGACACCGGTGAAGAAGTGTCGATCTACGAGGCCGGTGGCGTGCTGCAGCGTTTCGCCCAGGACTTCCTCGAAGCCACCGTCTGACTCAACCGAGCCGCGCCAGCCCCTCGCGCTGGCCGGCCAACAGGATGCCAGCATGACCTACCCAGCGCAGATCCGGATTGCCGCCACCTACATGCGTGGCGGTACCAGCAAAGGCGTGTTCTTTCGCCTCGACCAACTGCCCGAGCGCGCCCAGGTGCCCGGGCCTGCCCGTGACGCCCTGCTGCTTCGGGTGATCGGCAGCCCCGACCCCTACGGCAAGCAGATCGACGGCATGGGCGGTGCCACCTCCAGCACCAGCAAGGCGGTGATCGTCGCTGCCAGCGAGCGCGCCGAACACGATGTCGACTACCTGTTCGGCCAGGTCTCGATCGATCAGCCCTTCGTCGACTGGAGCGGCAATTGCGGCAACCTCACCGCCGCCGTCGGCGCCTTTGCCATCAGCAGCGGCCTGATCGACCCGACACGCATTCCCCACGACGGCGTGGCGACGGTGCGTATCTGGCAGGCCAACATCGGCAAGAGCATCATCGCCCAGGTGCCGATCAGCGCCGGCCAGGTGCAGGAAACCGGCGATTTCGAACTCGACGGCGTGACCTTTCCCGCAGCCGAAGTGCAACTGGCCTTCGTCGATCCGGCCGCCGATGAAGACGGCGAGGGCGGGGCGCTGTTCCCCACCGGCAAACTGGTCGATGAGCTGACGGTGCCGGGCATCGGCACGCTCAAAGCAACGCTGATCAACGCCGGCATTCCGACCATCTTCGTCAACGCCGCTGATCTGGGTTACCGCGGCTGTGAGTTGCAGGAAGCGATCAACGCCGACCCCGCTGCGCTGGTGCGCCTCGAGACCCTGCGTGCCCACGGCGCCCTGCGCATGGGCCTGATCGCCCGCCTGGAAGAGGCCGCGGCCCGGCAGCACACGCCGAAAGTGGCCTTCGTCGCGCCGCCCATGGACTACACCGCCTCCAGCGGCAAGCCGGTCACCGCCGATCAGGTCGACCTGCTGGTGCGAGCGATGTCCATGGGCAAGCTGCACCACGCGATGATGGGCACCGCAGCGGTGGCCATCGGCACTGCTGCGGCGATCCCCGGCACCTTGGTCAACCTCGCTGCCGGCGGCGGCACGCGCCAGTCGGTGCGCTTCGGCCACCCCTCCGGCACCCTGCGCGTCGGCGCCGAGGCACGTCAGGTGGACGGTCAGTGGCAGGTTACCCAGGTGCTGATGAGTCGCAGTGCGCGGGTGTTGATGGAAGGATGGGTGCGGGTGCCGGGGGGAAGTTTTTAATTGGCTTTCGTTGAGGGCGGGATTTAGTGGTTGCCTTAGAGGAACGTCAGTCATTGCGACACTGTTCTCTGAGCCCTGTTTCGCCTGGCGGCGACCTACTTTTGACGGGGGCCAAAAGTAGGCAAAACCCCCATGCTCCACTAGCCGGCCCTGCACTCCGGCCGGCTACAGTCGCGATCGGTGGCGCCTGAACGATCGGTGTGAAAGAGCTTGGCTGTGAGCGTTGCAGGTAATCGGGCGCTGATTGGGTTGACTTGCGAACGAGTTCTGGTCTGTAAAAGTTCAGGCCATCACACCGTTAGCCCTCCCGCACGACCGGCAGGTCAAGAATCACTCGGGTCCAGCCCGCCTGGCTATCGATGCTGATCTGCCCGCCGTGGGCCTGGACGATCGAGCGGGTGATGGCCAGGCCCAGCCCGGCATGTTCGCGGCCGCCGTCACGACGGGCGGGGTCTGCGCGGTAGAAACGGTCGAACAGCCGCGGCAGGGCGGCAGGGCCGATGGCAGGGCCGGTGTTGGCCACGCACAGGCGCGCGCCGGGCTGCAAGGTGACGCGAATCTCGCCACCTGCGGGGGTGAAGCGCAAGGCATTGTCGAGCAGGTTCGACAGCGCTCGGCGCAGCATGTGCCGATCACCGCTCAGCGCCGCGGTGCCGTCGCGCTGCAGACGTATGTCCGCCTCTTCGGCCAGCGCTGCGTAGTACTCCAGCAACGCGTCGACTTCCTCTTCGAGCTGCAACGGCTGCTGGCCTGGCACCAGCAAACCGTGATCGGCTTTGGCCAGAAACAGCATGTCGTTGACCATCTGCGCCATGCGCTGCAGCTCTTCGAGGTTGCCATGCAGTGCCTCGCGGTAGTGCTCCAGGCTGCGCGGGCGGGTCAGCGTTACCTGGGTGTGGGTCAACAGGTTGGACAGCGGCGTGCGCAGTTCATGGGCGATGTCGGCGGAGAATGCCGACAGCCGCTGGAAGGCATCGTCCAGGCGTTGCAGCATGGCGTTGACCGCACCGGCCAGTTCGGCCAGTTCATCGGGCAACTGGCCGACCGGCAGGCGCGTGGTCAGTGAGCGCGCCGACACGCTGGCGGCGACCTTGCCCATCTGCCGCAACGGCCGCAGCCCGCGGCGCACCGCCCAGGCGCCGAGCAGCGCCGTGGCCAGGGCCGACAGACCGACCGTCGACCAGATCAACTGCTGCATGCGTTGCAGGAAGTGCTGGTGGTGGGTGATGTCGAGAAACAGCGTCATGCGCGCAGCGCCGGTGTCGTTGCCGCCCAGGGCGACACCCAGGCTGCGAAAGTCGGTGCCATTGGCGTGCAAGGTGGCAAGCCCGGCTGCAGCTGGCTCATCTGGCAGCCCGCTGCGGCTGGCGAACCAGGTTTGCCCGTCGCCGCCGCTGATGCGCAAGGCCAGGTCAGACTGATGGCTGAGCTGGCTGCGCAGCTGGGGCAGGTGCGCGGTGAGTTGTTCTGCGCTGGACAGCGGCCCGAACTGGCTGCGCAGTTGCGTCAGACGGGCGCTGAGCAGTTGTTGGTCGAGTTCGATGAAGTGTCGCGCGCTGGCCTGGCTGAACAGCAGCCCGGCGCCCAGCGACACCGCTGCCGTGCAGGCGGCGAACAACAAGGCAAGGCGCGTTCCCAGCGACAGGCGCATCAGTCGTGGCGCACTTCGAGCACATAACCCATGCCGCGCACGGTATGGATCAGCTTGTGTGGATGGGCGTCATCGACCTTCAGGCGCAGGCGGCGGATGGCGACTTCGATGACGTTGGTGTCACTGTCGAAATTCATGTCCCACACCTGCGAGGCGATCAACGACTTGGGCAGCACCTCGCCCTGGCGGCGCAGCAGCAGTTCGAGCAGGGCGAATTCCTTGGCGGTGAGGTCCAGGCGCTGGCCGGCGCGCTCGACCCGGCGACGGATCAGGTCGAGCCTGAGGTCGGCCAGGCTCAGGCAGGTGTCGTGGCTTGGGCTGGCGCCGCGGCGCAGCAGGCTGCGCACCCGTGCCAGCAGTTCCGAGAACGCGAAGGGTTTGACCAGATAATCGTCGGCGCCCAGCTCAAGGCCATGCACGCGGTCTTGCACGGCATCGCGGGCAGTGAGAAACAGCACCGGCGTATCCAGCCCGGCCTGGCGCACGCTTTGCAGAATCTGCCAGCCATCGCGGCCCGGCAGCATCACATCGAGCAGCAGCAGGTCGTAGTCGCCGGTCAGGGCCAGGTGCTGGCCGCTGTCGCCATCGCTGGCAAGCTCGGTGGCAAAGCCGGCCTCACGCAGCCCCTGACACAGATATTGGCCGGTCTTGGCCTGGTCTTCGACGATCAGCAGTTTCATGGCGCGGCCTTGAGGTACGAGAGCGCAAGGATACGCCAGGGCGGCGGGCTACGGCCAAGCTGACAGTTTTGTAATCTGTCGGTCAGCCAGATGCCAGCGCTTGCCGGTTAGACTGCGCGGCATTCTGTCAGTGATTTGGAGTCGTCATGAAATCGTTGTTGCTTGTCGCGGCCGTGTCTGCGCTCAGCCTGCCGGCCATGGCCGAGAGTTTTGCCTTCGGCGAACCGGCGCCTGCTGCCGAGGCCACCCGTACGGTGGAGGTGTTGCTCAAGGACATCGCCTTCGAACCCACCAGCCTGCAAGTCAAAGCCGGTGAAACGGTACGCTTCGTGCTGATCAACCAAGGCCAGTTGCCCCATGAATTCAATTTGGGCACCAAGGCCATGCACGTCGAGCATCAGAAAGAGATGCTCGCCATGCAGGGCAAGATCTTCAATGCCGCTGCTGCGGCTGGGGGACATGGCGGCCACGATGGTGATGAAGTGCATGCCCATGGCGAGGGCAACACTGTACTGGTGCAGCCGGGCCAGCGCGCCGAACTGACCTGGACCTTCCGTGGCACCGAGGCCATCGAGTTCGCCTGCAACGTGCCGGGGCACTATCAGGCCGGGATGGTCGGCCCGCTGAACATCGAGTGACCTGCAGGCGGCGGGCGAAACCGGTAGACTGGACGGCATTTTGATTCAGCAGGACACACGCCATGCATCCCGCCGCCGAACATTCCCCGCTGGGCAAGTCCAGCGAATACATCTCCACCTATACGCCCTCGCTGCTGTTCGCCATTCCCCGTCAGGCCAAATGGGCCGAGCTGGGCGTAGCCGCCGGCAATCTGCCGTGGCAAGGGGTGGATTTCTGGAACTGCTTCGAACTGTCCTGGCTGCTGCCGTCGGGCAAGCCAGTGGTGGCCATGGGTGAGTTCGCCATCCCGGCCGATTCGCCGAACATCATCGAGTCGAAGTCGTTCAAGCTCTACCTCAACTCCCTCAACCAGACACCCTTCGCCTCGATCAGCGAGCTACGCGAGTGCCTGGCGCGCGACCTGTCTGCGGTTGCCGGCAAGCCGGTGGGGGTACGTGTGCGGACCCTGGCCGAAGTCGAGGCCGAAGGCCTGGCGGCGTTGCCTGGGCAGTGCATCGATGCACTCGATGTGACCATCAGCGGCTACGACCAGCCGCAGCCTGAACTGCTGCGCTGCAACCCTGAACGGGTGGTCGAAGAAACCGTGCACAGCCACCTGCTCAAATCCAACTGCCCGGTCACCGGTCAGCCAGACTGGGGCAGTGTGGTGGTCGACTATCACGGCGCGGCGCTGGACCACGCGAGCCTCTTGGCCTACCTGGTGAGTTTCCGCCAGCATGCCGACTTCCACGAGCAGTGCGTAGAGCGCATCTACCTCGACCTGCTGACCCTACTCAAGCCCGAACGCCTGACGGTGTACGCGCGCTATGTGCGCCGCGGCGGGCTAGACATCAACCCCTACCGCAGCAGCGCATTGATCAGCCCGCGCAACCTGCGCCTGGCCCGTCAGTAACCCCGCCTGGGGCGCGATCGCGCCCCAGTCCGGCGTCTTAGATACCCATGCTGTGCAGCGAGTTGGCGATGCTGCGCAGGGTGGCGGTGAGGTCGGGGTGGTCGGCCTCGAAGCGCTCGACCGCCAGGTTCACGCCGTCGGCCATGTTGTTGTCCGGGGTGGCTTCTTCGAGTTTGAGCTGGGCTTCGATCTGCCGGGCTTCCTCGTGCAGGCTGGCGACTTCTTCGTCGGTCAGCGGCACGTTGCGATCCAGTTGCTCGCGCAGGCTGTTCAGACGGTCTTGCAGTTCGCGGGCGGGCATAGGGGGTTCTCCATCAATGACTTAACAAGGCATGGACCTTCGCAGCCAGCGAAAGGTTTCTAGCCTGCTGCAAGGGTAATCCACTGGCGAAGGCTTTGCCTGATCGGCATCAACCCGCGATCAGGGCTTTTCGCCCTTGGCCATGCGCTGACGGATGTCTTGCAGGCAACCGTGCAGCGCCTCTAGATGGTCGATCACCGAGTGCACGCCGAGGCTGAACAAGGCCAGGGTCGCCTGGCCCCGGGCCTGGGCCTGCTCGGCGCCGCTCATGCGCTGCCAGCGCAGTGCGCTGTTGGCGCAGCACGGACTGCAGGCGGCAAGGCCGACGGTCCATAGCCCGGCGTTGAGTGCGGCTTCGAGCAGCGCCGGATCGCCACTGACCAGCACGCTGCCGGCCAGGCGCGGGCTGCCCAGGCTGATCAAGGCCTGCCAGCAGGCGTCTGGCGCCGGGTATGGGCGGCCTTCGACGACGTGGCCGGGCAGCCATGCGGGCAGGCTATCGAGCAACGCCTGGCGCTCAGGCGCGTCACCGCGGTCATCCAGCCACAGGCAGGGCACTGCTTGCTGGCGCAGTTGGCGCAGGCAGGCCAGGGCGCCAGGTGTGGGCGTGGTTGCGTCGACGCTCGCCAGTACCAGGCAGCCGCGCAGGCCGAACAGCACGGCGTTGAGTGGGGAGGGGGCGGGCGTGGCGATTGGCATGGCAGCGTCCGGAAAAGAATTCCCACGCTATGGGCGGCAGGTTACCGTTGCATGACAGCGGTAATGTTTGCTGACAATATTTCCCGGCTCGATCGGCGAGGCTGTTCTTAAACCGCGGAGTCCTTATACTGGCCGCTTGTCAGGCAACCGCCCGCGACCTGTCGTCGTGAACCCTAATGGAGATGCATCTATGCGTAGGACCGGAGTGATCGATCGCGTCACCCAGGCCTGTATCTGTGCCAGCCTGGCGCTGGCCCCGCTGGTCGCCGTACAGGCCGCCACCGAGGAAGACCCCTGGGAGGCCGTCAACCGGCCGATCTTCAGGTTCAACGATGTGCTCGACACCTACGCGCTCAAGCCTCTGGCCAAGGGCTACCAGGCGGTCACGCCACAGTTCGTCGAAGACGGCGTGCACAACTTCTTCAGCAACCTGGGCGATGTCACCAACCTCGCCAACAACGTGTTGCAGCTCAAGTACCACGCGGCCGGCGTCGACACTGCGCGGCTGATCGTCAACACCACCTTCGGCCTGGGCGGTTTCATCGACGTCGGCACGCGCATGGGCTTGCAGCGCAGCGACGAAGACTTCGGCCAGACCCTGGGCTACTGGGGCGTTCCGAGTGGTCCGTACGTGGTCATTCCGCTGCTCGGCCCGAGCACCGTGCGTGACGGCCTGGCCCGCTACCCGGATACCTACACCAAGCCGTATCGCTATATCGACCACGTGCCGACGCGCAATTCGATCTTCGCCCTCGATGTGGTCGATACCCGCGCGCAGCTGCTTTCGGCAGAGAAGCTGATCAGCGGCGACAAGTACATCTTCATCCGCAACGCCTACCTGCAGAACCGCGAATTCCGGGTCAAGGATGGCGAGGTCGAAGACGACTTCTGATCGCAGCCGAACTGGGTTTCAGTGCATCACCAGGATGCGCAGGCCCAGTTTCTGTTCGCCGTCCGGCTGGTCGGCGATCCACACCACTTCGGTGCTCGCGCGCAGCCCTTCGAGGGCGGTGTGTTCCGACTCGATACGCACCTCCAGACGATCACCGACCTGAAACTGCTGCGGCGCCTGAACCTGCATGCCGCTGCTGGACAGGTCGATGCAGACGGCAGCGATCACCTCGCCAGCGTGCAGCAGGGTGGCGGCAGCGTCGACACGCATGCGAATGAAATCGCGCTTCTCGCTGTAGCCGGTGGGGGTGTCTGACATGGGCTCAACCTTTCATCTGGTAGCGCTAGGGGACTTTCTTATAACTCCCGGCAATTTGCCGTGTAAAGTGCGTGAACGTCGCGCCCGCGCCATGCTTGAAACCCCTGGCGGATGGGAGTACCGTCTGCGCCTTACAGGGCACCTCTACCCGGTGTTGGGCAATGCATCTTCGCGTCCGTTGCCCCCAGCGGTGAGTGTCAGAGAGAATTCCAGTAGCCGTCTGTCAGCCTTGGCCCAGCCGCTACGCCAACCTATTTCTGGCGCCGTTCGCCCACATGCAGAAAACCAGTGCAACGCTGCTGATCATCGACGACGACGACGTAGTGCGCGCGAGCCTCGCAGCCTATCTCGAAGACAGCGGCTTCCGCGTGCTTCAGGCCAGTAACGGCCAGCAGGGCTTGACGCTCTTCGAACAGCAGCCCCCCGACTTGGTCATTTGTGACCTGCGCATGCCGCACATGGGCGGGCTCGAACTGATCGGCCTGCTCACCGAGCGCGTCCCGCAATTGCCAGTGATCGTGGTCTCCGGCGCAGGGGTGATGACCGACGCCGTCGAAGCGTTGCGCCTGGGCGCGGCCGACTACCTGATCAAACCCCTGGAAGACCTTGCCGTGCTGGAGCACTCGGTGCACCGGGCGCTCGAGCGTGCACGCCTGCAGCACGAGAACCAGCGCTACCGCGAAGACCTGGAAACCGCCAACCGCGAATTGCAGGCCAGCCTGCACCTGTTGCAGGAAGACCAGACCGCCGGGCGTCAGGTGCAGATGAACATGCTCCCGGAAAACCCCTGGCGTGCAGCGGGAATCGCCTTCGAGCACCAGATCATCCCTTCGCTGTACTTATCGGGGGATTTCGTCGACTACTTCCGCGTCGACGAGCACCGCATCGCGTTCTACCTGGCCGATGTTTCCGGCCATGGCGCCTCGTCGGCGTTCGTCACCGTGCTGCTGAAGTTCATGACCACCCGCCTGCTGTTCGAATTCAAGCGCAACAGCCGCCTGCGCGATTTCAAGCCGTCCGATGTGCTCGGGCACATCAACCGCGGCCTGATCAACTGCAAGCTGGGCAAGCACGTGACCATGGTCGGTGGGGTGATCGATGAAGACACCGGGCTGTTGACCTACGCGGTGGGCGGGCATCTGCCCTTGCCGGTGCTTTATACCCAGGGCCAGGCGCGTTACCTGGAGGGCCGTGGCCTGCCGGTCGGCCTGTTCGATGAGGCCAGCTACCAGGATCACGTGGTCGAGCTGCCGCCGCAGTTCAGCCTGACCTTGCTCTCGGACGGTATCCTCGACCTGCTGCCCGGTGCCACGCTGAAAGACAAGGAAGCCGGCCTGCCTGAGTTGATCGGGGCCGCAGGGGGCAGCCTGGATGGTCTGCGCCAACGATTCGGATTGTCTACGCTTGGGGAGATGCCGGATGATATCGCCCTATTGGTGTTGAGCAGGAACCTTCAATGAGTACTGGAAGAATCCAGTTTGCCGAGCAGAACGGCACCTTCGTTCTGAAGTTCGTCGGTGAAGTGCGTTTAACCCTGTGTACAGCCCTGGATGCCACGATCGAGAAGATCTTCAGCGCGTTGAATTTCTCCAACATCGTCATCGACCTGACCGAAACCGAGAGTATGGACAGCACTACCCTGGGCCTGCTGGCCAAGCTGTCGATTCTCTCGCGTCAGCAAGTGGGGCTGCTGCCCACCGTGGTCACCACCAATCCGGACATCTCAAGGCTGTTGCAGTCGATGGGCTTCGACCAGGTGTTCAACATCGTCGACTACCCGTTGCCCTGCCCGGAATGCCTGGATGACCTGCCCGCGCAGGATCAAAGCGAAGAGGTGGTGCGCGCCAAGGTGCTCGAAGCGCACCGCATTCTCATGGGCCTGAACGAATCCAACCGCGAAGCCTTCCGCGACCTGGTCAGTGCGCTGGAGCGTACCTGAGCCTCAGCCGCGTGCCAGCAGCGACTGTGGGGTGACGCCAAAGGCTTTGCGAAACGCATGGCTGTAGTGGGAAAAGTCGGAAAACCCATAGTCCAGCGCCGCCTGTGACACACTGCGCACCTGCCCCTGCTCGAGGGCATGGCGGCTGGCGTTGAGGCGCTCCTTCCAGATTTCTGCCGCCGGGGTCTTCTGGTGCCGGGCGAACGCGCGGGTGACGGTGCGGGTCGAGACGTGATGCGCCTGGGCGATCTGCTCCAGCGACAACTGCGCATCGCTCAGGTGGCGCTGGATATACAGCATCACCCGTCCATACAAATCCTTTTCCTGATGGCCGACCTCGGTGTCCTGCAACTCAAGGCTCAGTACCAGCAGGTCGAGCAGGGTGCTGGCATAGCGCTGCGCCAGGCCTGCGTCCTGCAACAACGCTGGGTTGCTCGCTGCCTGCTGACACATCTCGCGCAGCGGTATGGCGCCCGGACGGCTTTCGTCGAGCACCCGTGCGGTGCATTCGGCGATGCGCGGCAGCCGTGGTGCGATCAACTGCCGTGGAATGCGCAGCAGGTGGTTTTCGGTACCACCCAGGCTGAAACGAAAGGGCTGAGTTGCGTCATAAAGAAACAGATTGCCTGCACCAAGACGGGTCTTCTGTGCTCCTTGTTCCAGCTCGCCGAAGCCGTTGCGTGTGAAGCCCAGCCATAGATCTTCGGCGGCGTCGCTGCGCACATGCTGCTCGCTGCGCACCCAGTGATGCAGCGGCGAGGACAGCGTCGAGATGCTCAACGCGCCAATCTGATTGACCTGCAAGGTGCCTTCGAAATCGCTCTGCGACGAGGGTTTGCTGTCGGCGCTCAGGCAGTGTCGACAGACCACTTCCTTCCAGTAGTCGAAGCGGCGGGGCTGGGAGACGGCCAGGGTGGAATACTGGTTCAACTGAGCCATGGCGATTACCTTGATGCGTCGACGAGAGGCCGCACAGCGGCGCGACCGACTATCTCCAAAGCAATAACCAGACCATTCCTACAGCGCGTGTTGAGTCTTGCCCGTGCACTACGCATACGCTCCGTTTCGTAACAGCCTCCCCAATTCATAGCCATCAACGCCCCTGTCCCGACCAGCCAAACGGTTGTCCGCAGTAACCAAGCGGCACACCCCGCAGCTGCCTAATTTCCACCTCAGCGTTCAACGACCTGCGCCGAGCAAGGCCTCGAGAACAGCAGCGCGTGGCCCGGTGCCCGCAGCAATGCCCTGCCATTCGACGGCCGAGCCTGGCCGTCTGACCTGAGAGGAAGCGTGATGGAATCTGCAATCGACAAACACCTCAAGTGCCCGCGCACCCTGTCGCGCCGAGTGCCCGACGACTATCAGCCGCCGTTCCCGATGTGGGTCGGACGCGCCGACGAGCAGCTCAAGCAGGTGGTGATGGCGTATCTGGGCGTGCAGTACCGTGACCCCGGGCAGCGCGAGCAGGCCTTGCAGGCGCTGCGCGACATCGTTGGCCGCTTCGCCTTGGCCGATGGTCCGCAGTCCCACGACCTGACCCAGCATGAAGACAACAGCGGCTACCAGAATCTGATGGTGGTCGGCTACTGGCCTGACCCTGGTGCCTACTGCCGCTGGTGGCGCTCGGCCGAGGTGCAGCAGTGGTGGAGCGGGCTGGAGCAGGCCAACGATGGCCTGGGCTACTTCCAGGAGATCAGCGCGCCGCGCGCCGAGCAGTTCGAAACCCTGTATGCCTTCCGCGAGCAATTGCCGGGCGTGGGTGAAGTGATGGGCAGCACCAGCGGCGAGATCGAAGAGCACGGTTACTGGGGCTCGATGCGCGACCGCTTCCCGGTGTCGCAAACCGACTGGATGCACCCCAACGGCACACTTCAGGTGGTGGCCGGCGACCCGAGCAAGGGCGGGCGGGTGCTGGTGCTGGGGCACGACAACATCGCGTTGATTCGCTCGGGCCAGGACTGGGCCTCGGCCGAGGCCAAGGAACGCTCGCTGTACCTCGATGAAATCCTCCCGACCTTGCAGGACGGCATGGACTTTCTGCGCGACCAGGGCGCAGCACTGGGCTGCTACAGCAACCGCTTCGTGCGCAACATCGACCTGCAGGGCAACCTGCTCGACATGAGCTACAACATCGGCCACTGGCGCTCGCTGGAAAAGCTCGAGCGCTGGGCCGAATCGCACCCCACCCATCTGCGCATCTTCGTGACCTTCTTCCGCGTCGCCGCGGGCCTGGAAAAACTGCGCCTGTACCACGAAGTGTCGGTGTCGGACGCCAGCAGCCAGGTCTTCGAGTACATCAACTGCCACCCGCAGACCGGCATGTTGCGCGACGCCCAGCAGGCCGCCGCCTAGACCGGCGCCAACCACCCTCAGTCTTTTTGCTTGCCTGGCCCGCGCCGCGTTGGCGCAGGGCAGGGCATGACCTTGCCGATGGGAAGTGAACCATGAAAATAATTCGAATCGTTCCGCTGCTCGCCACCTTGCCGTGGGCGCACAGCCAGGCCATCGAAGTCGCACCCGGCGACTACGAGCCGCTTCCGGCCGGCGCCGACGCTGTGGCGCTGTACTACCAGCACGCCGAGCGCAAGGCGCTGTATGCCGACGGCGACCGGGTCTCGGACAATGCCCGGCTCAAGAGCGACGTCGGCATCCTGCGTTACATCCACGCCGTGGGCCTGGCCGAAAACCTGGTGTGGGAACCGCAGGTGCTGTTGCCGTTCGGCTACCTCAATGCCTCCGGCGATGTCGGCGCGCTGGGCGATACCCACGGCATCGGTGACCCGATTCTTGCCGCGCCGTTGAAGTGGACCTTGCCCACCACCCACGGCGACATTTTCTCGCTGGCGCCGTACCTGTTCGTACCGGTGGGCAGTTATGACAAGGACGACGCCCTGAATCTGGGTGAAAACCGCTGGCGGGCAACCCTTCAGGCTGCCTACATCCACCGCTTCACCCCGCGTCTGGCGCTGGACACGGTGGCCGAAGCGTCATGGGTGTCGAGCAACAACGACTTCGGCCCGGCCGGGGTCAAGCTCGAAGAAGACACCCGCTACGAGTACCAGATGGCACTGCGCTACGCCCTCACGGAAAAGACCAGCGTCGCGCTGGGCGGCGGCTACGTCACCGGCGCTGCGACCACGGTCGATGGCGTCGATCAGCACAACCGCCTGTCGACCTCCTACGGCCGCCTGACGGTCAGCCATTTCATCGAGCCGACCCTGCAAGTGCAGGCGCAGCTGGGCCAGGATTTTGAAGTCGAGGAAGGCTTCAAGGAACGCGCGCGGCTCAACCTGCGCATCCTCAAGGTGTTCTGAGCGGGTTGTCCTGCTCAGCCAAGTGGATGTCACGCTGCACCAAGCACCCGCGCCTGGCGCTGCCTAATTTGAACCACAGCGCCCGGCCGCGACCCTGCGGCCGCACGGCGCAAGACCGGCCCGAACCGCCTGCCCGGCAGGCGCCGTTCCTCGCTACCAGACAGGATCACCATGGCCATTAAACGTCCTACTCCAGCCGAGCTGTCGGCCATCGCCACCGAGCTGAACATGCCTTTGAGCGCCGAGCACGTCGGCGAGTACCTGGCGCTGATGCAGGCCAGTTTCGAGGCTTACGACCTGGTCGACGAATTGCCCGATTTCACCCCGCCGGTGCGCTACCCGCGCAGCGCCGGGCATCGCCCGACAGCCGCCGAGAACCCGCTCGGCGCCTGGTATCAACGTGCCGAGGTGCAAGGTGCCAGCGAAGGTCCGCTGGCCGGGCGCAGCGTGGCGCTCAAAGACAACATCGCCCTGGCCGGCGTGGCGATGATGAATGGCGCCGCGCCCCTGGAAGGTTTTGTGCCAGCCTTCGATGCCACCGTGGTCAGCCGCCTGCTCGATGCCGGCGCGACCATTCTCGGCAAGGCCACCTGCGAGCACTACTGCCTGTCGGGCGGCAGCCATACCTCCGACCCCGCGCCGGTGCACAATCCGCACCGCCACGGCTACGCCGCCGGCGGCTCGTCGTCCGGCAGCGCCGCGCTGGTGGCGGTCGGTGAAGTCGACCTGGCAGTGGGCGGCGACCAGGGCGGTTCGATCCGCATACCGTCGTCGTTCTGCGGCACCTACGGCATGAAGCCGACCCATGGCCTGGTGCCGTACAGCGGCATCATGGCCATCGAGGCGACCCTCGACCACGTCGGCCCGATCACCCGCAACGTGCGTGACAACGCGCTGATGCTGCAGGTGATGGCGGGCGCCGATGGCCTCGATCCGCGGCAAAGCGCGCCGCAGGTCGATGACTACTGCAGCTACCTCGACCGCGGCGTCGCCGGCTTGCGCATCGGCGTGTTGCAAGAGGGCTTCAGCCTGCCCAACCAGGACCCACGGGTCAGCGACAGCGTCAACCAGGCCATTGCCCGCTTGCAGGCGCTCGGTGCGCAGGTCGAGCCGGTGTCGGTACCCGAGCACGGCCTGGCCGGGGCGCTGTGGCACCCGATCGGCTGCGAAGGGCTGATCATGCAGATGATGCATGGCAATGGCGCAGGGTTTAACTGGAAGGGCCTGTACGACGTCGGCCTGCTCGACAAACAGGCCGGCTGGCGCCAGCACGCCGAGCAGCTGTCGGCCTCGCTCAAGCTGTGCATGCTGGTCGGCCAGTTCGGCCTGAATCACTACCACGGGCGCTACTACGCCAAAGCGCAGAACCTCGCCCGCTTGGCCCGCCGCGCCTACGACAATGCGCTGCAGCGCTTCGACCTGCTGGTGTTGCCGACCACGCCGATCATCGCCCAGCCGCACCCCCCGGCCGGCTGCTCGATCAGCGAATACGTCGGCCGCGCCCTGGAGATGATCGGCAACACCTCGGCCCAGGACATCACCGGCCACCCGGCCATGTCGATTCCCTGCGGCCTGGTCGATGGCTTACCGGTGGGCCTGATGCTGGTCGCCGGCCACCACCGCGAGGGCACGCTCTACCAGGCCGCCGCAGCCTTTGAAGCGGCCCATGACTGGCGGGCGCTGTAGGCGCCGAGCGAACTGACCTGTCGATCGAAACACCGTGGCCCGAACAACAACAACGCCAAGACGCGAGGAGATACCTGATGAGCCACACCGACCCCAGCGCCAACCCCTCGACCCCAGGCGAACGCGCCTGGGCGCTGTTCGAGGTGCTCAAGCGCAAGGAACTGATCCCCGCTGGCTACATCGAGCAACTGACGCAACTGATGGCCCACGACTGGACCCCGGAAAACGGCGCCCGTGTGGTGGCCAAGGCCTGGGTCGATCCGGCCTATCGCGCGCTGCTGCTCGAAGACGCCACGGCCGCCTGTGCGCAGTTCGGCTACACCGGCCCGCAGGGTGAGTACATCGTCGCCCTGGAAGACACCCCGACGCTGAAGAACGTCATCGTCTGCAGCCTGTGTTCGTGCACCAACTGGCCAGTGCTGGGCCTGCCACCGGAGTGGTACAAGGGCTTCGAATTCCGCGCCCGCCTGGTTCGCGAGGGCCGCACGGTGTTGCGCGAACTGGGCACCGAGCTGCCTGCCGACGTGCAGGTCAAGGTCTGGGACACCACCGCCGAAAGCCGCTACCTGGTGCTGCCGCTGCGCCCGGCCGGTTCCGAGCACCTCAGCGAGGAGCAACTGCGCCAACTGGTCACCAAAGACGTGCTGATCGGCGTGGCCTTGCCACAGCTGGCCTGAGCCGGCCCACCCTCAACCTGTGCAGGAGTTCTCCAATGGACGGTTTTCATGATCTGGGCGGCTTCCAGGGCTTTGGCAAAGTGCCCCACGCCATCAACAGTCTCGACTACAAGAAGGTGTTCAAACAGGACTGGGAGCACCTGGCCTACAGCCTGATGTTCATCGGCGTCGATCAGCTGAAGAAATTCAGCGTCGATGAAGTGCGCCATGCCGTCGAGCGCATCGACGTTCGCCAGCATGTCGGTACCCAGTACTACGAGCGTTACGTCATCGCCACCGCCACCTTGCTGGTGGAAACCGGGGTCATCACCCAGGCCGAACTGGACGAGGCCCTCGGCCAGCCGTTCAAACTGGCCAATCCGGCCCACGCCAAGGGCCGTCCGGCGCTCACCGGGCGCGCGCCGTTCGAGGTCGGTGACCACGTTCGCGTGCGTGACGAATACGTTGCCGGACATATCCGCCTGCCGGCCTATGTGCGCGGCAAGCAGGGCATCGTGCGCCACCGCACCCGCGAACAGTGGCCGTTCCCCGATGCCATCGGCCATGGCGACCAGAGCGCAGCCTTGCAGCCGACTTATCACGTCGAGTTCCGCGTCAAGGACCTGTGGGGCGATGCCACTGACGATGGGCTGGTGGTGGTCGACCTGTTCGAGAGCTACCTCGACAAGCTCGATGCCACCGCGGTGCGCCCATGAACCTGGCACTGGCCGAGGATGCAGGCCGCCTGCCGGTGACCGTGCTGTCGGGGTTTCTCGGCGCCGGCAAAACCAGCGTGCTCAACCATGTGCTGCGTAACCGCGAAGGCCTGCGCGTGGCGGTGATCGTCAACGACATGAGCGACATCAACATCGACGTGCAGCAGGTGCAGCGCGAAGTCAGCCTGCAGCGCGGCCAGGACGAGTTGATCGAGATGAGCAACGGCTGCATCTGCTGCACCCTGCGCGCCGACCTGCTTGAGCAGATCAGCGCCCTGGCCCGGCAGCAGCGGTTCGACTACCTGCTGATCGAGTCCGCCGGCATTTCCGAGCCGATGCCGGTGGCCGAAACCTTCGCCTTTCTCGACACCCAGGGTTTCAGCCTCAGCGAACTGGCGCGGCTGGATACCCTGGTGACGGTGGTCGACGCCAGCCAGTTCGTCGAGCTGCTCGGCAGCCGCGAGCAGGTCACCCGTGCCAGTGCCGGAGGGGAGGGCCTGCGGCCGCTGGCCGACCTGCTGATCGAGCAGGTGGAATACGCCAATGTGATTCTGGTGAACAAGCTCGACCTGCTTGGCGATGAAGGCTACGCCGCCTTGCGCGCGCTGCTCGCCGGGCTCAACCCCAGTGCGCAGATTCTGCCGATGCGGCACGGCCATGTGCCGCCAGCGCGGATCATGGGCACCGGCCTGTTCGACCTGCCAAGCCTGGCCCGTGCCCCTGGCTGGATGCGCGCCATGGCCGCGGACCAGCAGCCCGCCTCGGAGTCCGACACCTACGGCATCAGCGCCTGGACCTACCGCCAGCGCGCCCCGTTCCACCCTCAGCGCCTGCTCGCCTGGTTGCGCACGCCGTGGCGCAACGGCCGCCTGCTGCGCAGCAAAGGCTACTTCTGGGTCGCCCACCGCCACCGCGAAATCGGCCTGCTGGTGCAGAGCGGCGGGCAGTTCCAGTGGGACTTCGTCGGCCACTGGTGGACCTTCATCGATCAGACGCAGTGGCCGCAGGACGACTACCGCCTGCAGGGCGTGCTGGGCAAATGGGATGACGTCGTCGGCGACTGCCGGCAGGAACTGGTGTTCATCGGCCAAGGCCTGGATACCACGCACTTGCAGGCGCAACTCGATGCCTGCCTGCTCAGCACCGAAGAGATTCTGCAAGGCCCCAGCGACTGGAGCGCACTGCCCGACGCCCAGGCCTTCGATCAGGCGGCTTTAGCGGCGCAGTGAGCATCAGGCGCGGTTGTCATAGGAGCGGCCAGGCCGGCGCTCCGGTCCAGCCGCGAAGGGCTGCAAAGCAGCCCCAGTCCCCATCGATCCAAGGAGGTATCGCATGTTCCTGTTCACCCGAACCAGCCGCTGGGTGCTGGCACCGTTGGCCGAGCATCTGGACGATCCGGACCACGCACGTGCGCCGTTGTCATCGCGCCATCCGCTGCTGCGGCGCATTCTTGCCGGGGTCAGCCGCCTGCTCGACGAACGCCGCGCGCTCAAGGCCCAGGTACAACTGCTTGAGCAGGCCCATCAGGCGCTGACCGAGCAGGTGCAGGCTAGCGCCACCGAACTGCACCAGCAGCAGGCGCGCTGGACGCTGCTGGCCAGCGACCCCGAGCAACACCTCTGGCAACTGGACCTCAGTGCCGGCAACAGCCTCGAGGCGCAGACCCCACTGCGCTGGCTGGCCGGCGCACTGCCAGGCCTCGACTACCTGCACGCGTTCAGCCAATCCCTGCACCCGGACGATCGCCAGCGCCTCCTGCACGGCCTGCGCGCCTGCCTGGCACACGCGGCGGACGGCCCACCCTGGCGCACCCGCCTGCGCGTGCGCCTGACGGCCAACGGTGAGTATCGCCAGTGCCAATTGAGCGCAGTCTGCCAACGCGATGCCGAGGGCTCCGCCGTCGCCTTGGGCGGCACGCTGCGCGATGTCCATGAGCAATCGACCCACGAGGAACAACTGCACCTGGCCGCCATCCGTTTCGACATTGCCCGGGAAATGCTCCACGACGGCCTGTGGGATATCGAGGTGGTGGCGGGCGATCCGGCCAACCCGCGCAACACCATCTGGTGGTCGTCGCAGATGCGCCGGCTGCTCGGCTACGACAGCGAAGAGGCCTTCCCCAACACCCTGGAAAGCTGGACCTCGCGGCTGCACCCGGAGGACAGCGCCCGGGCGATTGCTGCCTTCGTCGCCCACGTCGAAGACCGCAGCGGTCGCACGCCCTTCGACGTCGACTATCGCCTGCGCCACCGCGACGGCGCCTACCGCTGGTTCCGTGGTCGCGGCCAGACCCGGCGCAGCGCCGACGGCGCGCCGCTGCGGGTGGTCGGCGCCATCACCGACATCCACGCCAGCCACGAGCAGGAGCAAATGCGCCAGGCCCAGGCCCAGCAGCATCGGGTGATGCAGGAGACCTTGGGCAAGCTGACGCAGATCGTCGCCAGCATCCAGGGCATCGCCAGCCAGACCAACCTGCTGGCGCTCAATGCGGCCATCGAGGCCGCCCGTGCCGGTGAGGCTGGGCGAGGTTTTGCCGTGGTGGCCGACGAGGTGCGCAAGCTGGCCACCCGCACCAGCCAGGCCACGCAACAGGCGGCCAACATGATCGAAGGCTAGGCCGCCGATTGGCAAAGCCGTTCACCGCCATTGATGTGTTTTGCCATTGTTCCGGCGGCGGGCGCCGCCGAGTATTCATCCTCACCAGCGCAACAATAACAACAGGTACCGCTATGCGTGATCATCAGTCAGCTGCTGCGTCGTTCGACTATCTGCACACTGCCCAGGCCGACCTGCACGGCAGTCTCGAAGCCCTCAACGCCTGCGTCGAATGCTGCGACCGCCATGTCGGCAGCGACGCCATCGCCCTTTACTGCGAAACCCAGGACGGCCGCGCCTCGCAGTACAGCTTCGAGCACCTGCAAGCGCAGGCCGCGCGCTTTGGCAACTTCCTGCGCGAGCAGGGCGTACAGCCCGGCGACCGCGTGGCCGGGCTGCTGCCGCGCACCGTCGAACTGATGGTGGTGATTCTCGGCACCTGGCGCGTCGGCGCGGTGTATCAGCCACTGTTCACCGCCTTCGGTCCCAAGGCCATCGAGCAGCGTCTGGGCTGTTCCGGTGCGCGCTGGATCGTCACCGACCGGCTCAACCGCAGCAAGCTCGACGACGTGTCGCCGTGCCCGACCGTGCTGTTGGTCGACGCCCATGCCGAGCACGCCCACGACCTCGATTTCTGGAGCCAGGTTCAGCGCCAGAGCACTGACTGCGAACCGCTGCTGCAGCCAGCCAGCGCGCCGTTCCTGCTGATGTGCACCTCCGGCACCACCGGCCCGGCCAAGCCACTGGAAGTGCCACTGGCGGCGATCCTTGCCTTCAAGGGCTACATGCGCGATGCCATCGGCCTGCGCGCGGATGACCGCTTCTGGAACCTCGCCGACCCCGGCTGGGCCTACGGCCTGTACTACGCCGTCACCGGGCCGCTGGCCTGCGGCCATGCCACGTTGTTCTTCGATGGGCCGTTCTCGGTGGAAAGCACCTGTCGGGTCATTGCCAAGTACGCCATCACCAACCTGGCTGGCTCACCCACCGCCTACCGCCTGCTGATCGCCGCTGAGCAGCAGTTCGCAGACGGCGTGCGCGGCCACCTGCGCGCGGTCAGCAGTGCCGGCGAGCCGCTCAACCCGCAAGTGATCCGCTGGTTCGCCGACAACCTCGGCGTGGTCATCCACGACCACTACGGGCAGACCGAGGTCGGCATGGTGCTGTGCAATCACCACGGCTTGCAGCACAGCGTGCGCGAAGGCTCGGCCGGCTATGCCGTGCCAGGCTACCGGGTGGTGGTGCTCGACCCGGCCCAGCGCGAACTGTCGCCGGGCCAGCCTGGCATCCTTGCCATCGACCGCGAGCGCTCGCCGCTGTGCTGGTTCGGCGGCTACTTCGGCATGAAAACCAAGGCCTTCGTCGGCCGTTATTACCTGAGCGGCGATGTGGTCGAGCTCAACGACGACGGCAGTATCGCCTTCGTTGGCCGCGACGACGACGTCATCACCACCTCGGGTTATCGCGTGGGGCCGTTCGATGTCGAAAGCGCGCTGATCGAACACCCGGCGGTGATCGAAGCCGCCGTGGTCGGCAAGCCCGACCCGCAGCGCACCGAGCTGATCAAGGCCTTCGTCGTGCTCAACAGCCAGCAGCCGCCCAGCCCGGAGCTTGCCGAAGCCTTGCGCCTGCACGTGCGCCACCGCCTGGCCGCGCATGCCTACCCGCGCGAGATCGAGTTCGTCGAGCAACTGCCCAAGACTCCCAGCGGCAAGCTGCAGCGCTTCATCCTGCGCAATCAGGAAATCGCCAAGCAACGCGCAGTCGATGCTTGAGCGGGGAGACCGATGGTGTTGAGTCGAGTGGAGTTTCAGCGCAAGGCGGTCGAGCTGTTCCAGCAGCGTGGCTTCAGTTCGGTGAGCATGCGCGAGCTGGCCGCCCATGTCGGCATCAGCCCCGGCTCGATCTATCACCACATCGAGAACAAGGAAACCTTGCTCTACGAGCTGTTGTTCGAGCTCTATCAGGCGCTCAATGCCCAACTGCGCACGGTCAAGCGCCGCCGTCTGGCTACGGCCAAGGCGCTGTCGCAGGTCATCGACGGCCACCTCGACCTGTACGAGCGCATGCCGGGGCATTTCCGCCTGGCCAACATGGAGCACGGCCAGCTCAGCCCGCCACTGGCCGCCGACATCGCGCTGCTGCGCAGCCGCTATGAGCAACAAATGCTCCAACTGTTTCGCAGCGAGGCGACTGCCGGCGAAGGCCAGCTGGGGGACGCGGGGTTGCTGGCGCTGTTCGCCATGCTGCACGCATTGCCCGGCTGGCTCGACCCACAGTTGGACGGCATGCAGCGCCGGCAGCTCGCCCGCAGCATGCTCGGCGGTGCGCTGCAAGGTGCGCGGTCGTTGGCGTAGGGAAGGGGGGAAGACCCGAGGTCGGCAAGCGACCCCGGGTGGAGGGGGTTACTCGGCCATCAAGACTTCGAGCTTTTCCTGGTCACGGGCGAACTGGCGGATGCCTTCTGCCAGCTTCTCGGTGGCCATGGCATCTTCGTTCATGCCCCAGCGGAACTGGCTCTCGTTGAGTTGCTGGCGCGCCTCACCGTGGTTGCCTGGCTTGAGCTTGCGCGGCAGCTCACCGTGGTCGTCGCTCAATTGTTGCAGCAGTTCCGGGCTGATGGTCAGGCGGTCGCAGCCTGCCAGTTGCTCGATCTGGTTGACGTTGCGAAAGCTCGCGCCCATGACCACGGTGTCGTAGCCGTTGGTTTTGTAATAGTCGTAGATGCGCGTGACCGATTGCACCCCCGGATCATCGGCGCCGGTGTATTCCTTGCCGGTGCTCTTCTTGTACCAGTCGTAGATACGCCCCACGAACGGCGAAATCAGAAACACCCCGGCATCGGCGCAGGCTTGGGCCTGGCCGAAGGAGAACAGCAGGGTCAGGTTGGTCTGGATACCTTCCTTTTCCAGCTTCTCGGCGGCGCGGATACCTTCCCAGGTGGAGGCCAGCTTGATCAGCACGCGGTCTCTGCCGACGCCCGATTGATCGTACAGTTTGATCAGATGACGGGCCTTGTTCAGCAGCGCTGCTTCATCGAACGACAGCCGTGCATCGACTTCCGTGGAAATGCGCCCCGGAATCGCTTTGAGAATGCCGCTGCCCACCGCCACCGCAAAGTGATCGCAAGCCAGGTCGACATCGCCTTTGGCCTCGGCCTTGACCTTGCTCAGCAGGTCGGCATAACCGGGTATGGCGGCGGCCTTGAGCAGCAACGAAGGGTTGGTGGTGGCATCGACCGGTTTGAGACGGGTAATGGCATCCAGGTCACCGGTGTCGGCGACCACGGTGGTGAACTGCTTGAGTTGTTCCAGCTTGGAGGTCATGGCGTGCTCTTTCCTGTGCGAGGACTCGACATTACCCGAGCCCCACCAGCCGCTCAAGGATGGCAGGACAAGTCGGATAGGGTTGTCAGTTTCGAGTCGGCGCTGCACGCCAGGGTTCAGTTCATCGGCCCTGCAACAGCTCAGCGGCCTGATCGAACACCGCCAGTGGCTCGGGATGCTTGTGAATGTCCGACGACAGCAGCTGACGGAACCGCCGCGCCCCGGCAAAACCCTGACCCAGCCCCAGAATGTGCCGCGTCACATGGTGCAACGCGCCGCCGCTTTGCAAATGCGCGACGATGTACGGCCGCAGCCTGGCAATGGTCTCGGCCCGGCTGATCACCGGCGCCGAACTGCCGAACACGCGCTGATCGACCTCTGCCAGCAGGTAAGGATTGTGGTACGCCTCCCGCCCCAGCATCACCCCATCGAAGGTCTGCAAGTGCTGCTCGCATTCCTCCAGGGTCTTGATGCCGCCGTTGAGGACGATTTCAAGATCGGGAAAATCTGCCTTCAACTGCGCCGCCACGTCGTAGCGCAACGGCGGAATGTCACGGTTCTCCTTCGGCGACAGCCCCTCGAGAATGGCGATCCGCGCATGCACGGTGAAACTCCGGCACCCTGCGTCGCGCACCTGCCCGACGAAATCGCACAGCTCGGCATAACTGTCACGGCCATTGATGCCGATGCGGTGCTTGACCGTCACCGCAATCCCCACCGCATCGCGCATCGCCTTGACACAATCGGCCACCAACCCCGGATGCCCCATCAGGCACGCGCCGATCATATTGTTCTGCACCCGATCACTCGGACAGCCAACGTTCAGGTTGACCTCGTCATACCCCGCACCCTCCGCCAACCGCGCACACCCCGCCAAATCCCCCGGCACACTCCCACCCAACTGCAACGCCAACGGATGCTCCGCCTCGTCATGGCGCAGGAAACGTTGCGCGTCACCGTGCAGCAGCGCGCCGGTGGTGACCATTTCCGTGTACAGAAGCGTGTGGCGCGAGAGCAGGCGCAGGAAGTAGCGGCAGTGGCGGTCGGTCCAGTCCATCATAGGGGCAACGCTGAAGCGGCGGGACGGCTCAGGGCGCGTGGCTTGTGGCTTTGAGGCTAATTCTAGTGGCATTCAGGTCTACGCATTATTGTGCCGTTTTTGGGGGTTTTCGGGCGTTTTTAGTGTGACAGTGGTACGATGTACCACCGCCAATCACGCTTGTACCACCGAAAACCATGGCAACGATCAGAGCAAGGAAAAAGGCCGATGGGACGGTCAGTTACACCGTCCAGATCCGCCTCAAGAAAAAGGGTGTCTTAGTTTATCAAGAAGCCCAGACATTCGCCCGCAAGCAGGCCGCCCAAGCCTGGGCGAAGCGACGGGAGACCGAATTGGCGGTCCCTGGCGCTATCGAGCGGGCCAGTCGCAAGGGGCAGACGGTCAAGGAGATGATCGAGCGCTACCTGGTCGAAGCCGAGAAAGCCCGGCCGCTGGGTGAGACGAAGCGGCGAACGTTGAATGCCATCAAGAACAGCTACCTGGGTGAGAAAGTGGATTCCGACCTCACCCAGCAGGTGCTGGTGGACTACGCGCTGTGGCGCATGAGTCCTGAAGGTGGCGGCATTAAACCGCAGACGGCCGGTAATGACCTGGCGCACTTGGGATCGGTGCTGTCCCTGGCCAGGGCGGCGTGGGGGTATGAGATTGACGCGCAAGCCATGCCAGATGCGCGCCTCGTGCTGAAGAAGTTCGGCTACAACCTGAAGAGCCGAGAGCGGGATCGGCGTCCTACGCTGGATGAGATCGATAAGGTGATGGAGCACTTCTTCGAGATGTTGCAGCGGCGTCCGAGCGTCATCCACATGCCCAAGGTAGTAGCGTTCGCGATTTTTTCGACCCGCCGAATGGACGAGATCACCCGCATAAGGTGGGAAGATCTGGATGAGCACCGGCAGGCAGTGAAGGTGCGGGACATGAAAAACCCTGGTCAGAAGATTGGCAACGATGTCTGGTGTTACTTGCCGGATGAAGCGTGGATCATCGTGCAGAGCATGCCCAGAGCGTGTCGCGAGATATTCCCGTACAACACGGATTCAATCGGCACAGCCTGGTCGAAGGCATGCAAGATGAAAGGGATAGAGGATCTGCATTTCCACGACTTGCGTCACGAAGGGGTGAGTCGGTTGTTTGAAATGGACTGGGACATACCGAGGGTCTCAAGCGTATCTGGTCACCGCGATTGGAACTCGCTGCGGCGGTATACCCATTTGCGTGGGCGAGGGGATGGGTATAAAGGCTGGGCGTGGCTGGATCGGATCATTCTGGCACCCGTTAAACTCGGCGCCCGGGCTGAGTAGCGGATGGGTAAAGATGCTACTTCTATAAGCGCTTACTGGTGGCAGGCATCGGCTGTGGGTCGATTGCGGTCAGTCGCGAACGGCTGCTCTCGACCCGAAGCTGCCGTTCACGAAGTGCAGTAATCGGCGAGGAGCGGCTGCCGGTGTCATGCAGATTGCCTCCTTGGCAGTGTGGCGCTAAGGGTTCGCTCCGTGTTGAGGCTGCTCAGCCGAAGAACTGAACCAATTAGAAGAATGGAATTAACGTGGCAACTGCCGCACCGGCTTGAACCAAGAGCATTACCGAGAGCCATTTTGGCTCCCGCCGGATAAACCAGTAAACCGCGTTCAATATCATTGAAATCAGGTTGGTGAGCCCCAGGACGGCGAATGCAAGGATGCCCGAGATCTTGACAGGGGAAGTGGTGGGCGATTGCAACACGTAGAGCGCCAGGATCGGGCCCAGAATCACTGTTGTGATCGAAAGGCCAGCGACCGTGCGGGTAAATCGCAAAGCTTCGTCAGGCGTCATGCCTTGAGATGTCCTTCTATGACCGGGCTTGGGGCATCACTGCCATCTGGCCTATTCTGCAACGTGCACAAAAGGGTTCACAAGGACGTCCATGATTCCTGTCGATATGCCGCTCATGCTGCTCGGCTACATGATCTACATTTTTTCCGAGGTTTTTCTCTGGCTTTTCATCGCCGGCCTGATCGCCTTGCTGATTCCGCGAAGCCGTCGTTACATGGTGGCGCGGCGCTGGAGGTTCGGCTTGTTGCTGGTGTTGCTTGCAGCCGGCAGTGTGCCATACATCGAGTCCACCAACAGTCTCTGGCAGGATTGGCGTGCGCACAATCCCCGCCTCGAACACGAGGAAGTGCTCGGTGATTTGGTGCTTCCAGCCGGGACGCGAGTCCACCTGCAAAACCTGGAGCCTTTCAACGACCTGTCCGGCGACCCCGTGCCCTATGGCATGCAGAGCCTAGATCATGCTGATTTCGACCGCACGCCTGGTCACATCATGGGCATGCCTGTGCGTCGTCTGAAACTGGCGCAGGGCCATGGATTCGCGACGGTCGAGACCCTGTCGGCCCATGACCTGGCAGGATGGAAATGTGCACCTGGGGAGATCGAGTTCGATTTTCCGTTTGGTGCTCATTTCAAGTTTTCCGAATGGAAGATGAGTCGATGCACGCTGGCGCCAGGTACAGACCTGGGCGGCATCGTCTGGCCTGGGCCGGTGAGGGTATCCACCAACACCACGGGTTGGCTGGCCAGGTCCGAGGAAAGCCCGGTCAAGCTACTGGGGATCGAACTGCGCTCACTGATCATGATTCTGGATCGGCCTTATGGGGAAGGTCGCTCATGGGAAGGTTACTCGAACCAACCTTTCGACTTCGGCCCTGTTCACTATCCTGCCGACATCCAAGTCAGCCGTTATCAAGGCCAGATGCAATTCAGCCTGCCACCGGACGCACAAGCCGAGGATCGACGTACTGGAATGCCCATAGAAGGCGGGCAGACCGTGGTGCAGAGCATGGCTGGTGAGGTACTAGGAGTCCGTACCAACCGCTCTATGGGTGTTTATTTCCCTGACGAAATCATAGTGCGCTGAGGCTCAATGAACTGAGGCGGTCCGCAGTATCCGCAATGGGTCGTTAGCTGCCCTCGCCAAATGCCGGTCCGGGTTGATCGTCGACGATGTCGACCGGCACCGGCACCGGCACCTGGCCAGGCGAGGTGCAATCTCCTGGTTAGCCGGCCCTCAGTGTCTTGTTCAATTGCGCACACTCCTTGCGGGCAGCCTCCCGCTGCTGATCCAAGTAATGCGCCAGGTCGGCAATATGAATGCCCCGTGCGCTCTTCTGGCTTGCCTCGAGCCTAGTGATAGGAAGCTTGATTTGTCCGGCAAAAACCTTCCGCTGAAACATGTCAGGGGTCAGGTGGGTGAAGTAGTCGGTGCACACCTGGTCGATTGGGATGATGGCGAGTCCGTTGTATTGCGCCATTAGCATGAATGCAGTGTTCATGGCTTGCGCCCTCGCATGATGATGAAGCCAGCTGCTTGACGGGTTTTGGAACATTGGTCGTGATTGCCCTTCACGCGAGCCTTACCGCAGATGTCGCAAATGAACGACATGGCTGGCCGAAGCGTTGGCTGCATGCCCTTGGGCGTGCGGGTGGTTGGGGTGTATGTCGATGTGTCGATCACAGCGAATACCTCTCATGCACTCGGCGAGCATTCGGACTGAGGGCGAGATGCTCAAGGTTCGTGGCGCTGTTTACAGTCGGTAACGTGCCTGTCGCTGAGCTTCGGTCGATGCTGCTGCGATGCAACTCGACCAATGCGGTGATTAGTGCCAAGGCGAGCAAGAGGCTGATCAACTGCCAGATGCGTGTTGGTTTAGGCATGTGGGCTGCCCCCATTGATCTGGCAAAGCACTTGCTTTCCGGCCAACTCAAACAGTTCGTCGGCGGATACCGGCGTGACGGACTGCTCGCAGTTGCGCACGGCGTCAAACCTAGTGCGGTACAGCCCGGCCTGGCCGAGCCAAGCGACGGCGTTGTGTTCGGCGTTGGACATTGGGCAGCCGTGGGCTTCAGGGACAGTGCCTTCGTGGGTGCGCCTGCACTTCCTGCAGTGATACAGGCCGCCGTCGTCGGCCTCGCTCATGTACCAATCATGGCGGTGCGTGCTCATGCGGCCTCCTGCTGGTACAAGTCGATCAGGTCTTTCGCGTTGGCGGCGATCAAGTCTTCCGCTTCGTCAGGGCAGACGCTGTTGCCGATCAGGCGGATCTGGTCGGTGTTCTTGATCGGGCGCCACTCCAGCAGGCCGGTTTCTTTGTTCTCGAACAGGCCGCGATCAAGGATGTAGTCGGGGCTGAAACCCTGGGCAAGTTTCAATTCGGGAGCCTTGATCATGCGCAGGGTGAAGTCGACCAGTGCGTAATCGCCGAGTAGCACCAGGTCGACCAGATCGGGAAAGTGTTCCGGCAGGTACTTGTGCAGGAAGTGAGCGCACTTGCGGGCCTTCGCCAGCAGCTCTGGCGGCAGAAGCGCATTAGGCACCTGGACAACGGTGACCAGCGCCATGCGTTCCTTGGTCGGCAGGGTGTGCATCGGTTCGCCCATGTCTTGCCACTGCCCGCCGGTGCCGTAGTACTTCACCAGGTACGCACTCGCCAGTCGCTGGTTGGTGCCGCGCCCGAGAATCGTGCTCAGAGGCACCTTGGCTGCTCGTCCGTCGCCCTTGTAGAAACCGCCGTTGGCTTGCTCGAAGTGGCATGCGGCGAACGCGTGGTGGCCGCTGCCGGTAGTCAGGGTGTTTATAGGGTGGTCCATGCCGCTACCAGTAGAGCCTTTGCGCAGGGTGATCATCGACGCGGTGACCAGTGCTTGCTCGCCTCTGTTCGCCCCGGTGATCGTCCGGATGGACTCGGAAACGGGGTATCCCGAACGGTCCCCATGATGTGTGAGGTGGGTCAGGTGGGCTGCGGCCAAGGCGAAATGGCCACCCTTGATCTGGGCCACCTGAGTGCGAAGCGGCTCGCCTGCGCTGAAGGTGCGCTGCGTGCTCGCGTTGGCGAACTCGGTGAGGCTTGCGGCGGCTAGCTGTTGCTCGTCCAGCTGGAGCACGAAAGGCTGCTCGGCCATGACGGTGTGGCGCCAGACACCTTTCGCCACGCGCCGGCAGGTGTTGTCCACCAGTGGGCGTTTGCGTGCGAACAGGCTCTTGCCCAGGTCGGAAAAATCGATGCACTCGGCGGCGGTGCGCCAAGGCAGTTGGCCCGGTTTCGGGTTCTCGTGTCGCTTCGGCTTCGTCCAGACGATCGGGCGGCCATCCGTACGGCCGATTAGGAACAGGCGCTTGCGGATAGTTGGGGAGCCGGCGTTCGAAGCGCGGCGCTCACGCCACTCTACGTTGCAGCCCAGGCCCCGCACTAGTGCGTCCATCGGTACCCACTGGCCGATGCAATCCATGATCTCGCCCATGTCCGGATGATCGGCAGCCAGGCCAGTGGTGAGGCAGGCGACGAATGCCTTGAAGGTGCGACCCGTTTCCGACTTGATCGGCCTGCCTGCGTCGTCCAGCGGCCCCCAGGCTTGGAACTCTTCAACGTTCTCCATTAACAGCAGGCGTGGGCGGGTGGCAAAGACCCAGCGAACCACGACCCATGGCAGCGAGCGCACAGCCTTGCTTCTTGGGGCGCCGCCTTTGGCCTTGGAGAAGTGGCGGCAGTCAGGGGACGCCCACAAAATCCCCACGGGCTGGCCGCCGGTGGCCTGCAGTGGGTCGACTTCGTAGATGTCGCTGATGTAGTGGCGGGTGTTGCGGTGGTTCGCGCGGTGTACCGCGATTGCGATAGGGTTGTGGTTGATGGCGATGTCAGGGTCGCGGTATACGCGGGCGCCGCCGCTGCTTGCCCCACCGGCACCGGCAAACAGGTCAACGTACAGTTCGCGCTGGAAGGGCAGGGCTTGCTGCTGCGCACCCTGGATATCGATCTGCAGGGCGGCTGTCATGCTGCGGCTCCTGCAGTTGTGGCGCTCGGAGTGCTGCTCAGTTGGAGGTGGATACGTTTGGCCAGCTCGTCGATGACGTCAGCCTGGGTTCCCGCTCGGGCTGCCTCGGCTTCGGTTTGCAGGGCTTTGAAGGTGCGCTGAGCCAGGCGCATCGTGGACGAGGCGCTGACCAACTTGTCATAGTCCGCCTTGGTCACTGCGAGGCCGGTGTACGACATGATCCGTGCGTCAAGCTCACTGATGCTGGCTTGGAGCGCAACGATCTTGGTGTGGCGTGCGGCCAGCTCCAGTTCGCAGGTTTGCTGAGCGCGCTGCAATTCCGTGCGCAGATCGTCTTGGGCTTGCTTCGCTTCCCTGAGCTGCAGGGTAAGGCTCTGGTCGTGGAAGGCTTTGCCTTCGTTAAAACCTCGGGCATAGGCAAGGCGGCGTGCTTTGGCAATCAGGAAGGGAAGGATGATCAGGGTCACCATCCAGGCGATACCAGCTGCAAGTGCGTACTGATGTGGTTGCATGTGCTGTGCTCCAAAGTGCCCAGCACCGGCCGGTGGTGTGGTGATGGCCAGGTGCTGGATGCGATGCCCCTGATGGCCGGGGCCGCCAGCACGCTGCCGTCGGCATAACCGATGACGGGGATCAAGGACTTATTGCACTCAAGGCCTGCCCAGGCTTACGTGAACGAGAACACTCGATAGAAAAAAGCGAGCTGCGCAGATGAGTCAACCTCAGCCCAGCGGGTCTCGTTCACTTGAACCGCAGTTTGGACGAGCGCGTGGGAGCTCCATGCGGCGATCATCGACAAATCAATTTTCGGTGCTATAGAATTGCTAGCAATTGGGCGGACGTGTCACCTGTCCATCAACACACAGCCAGTGATCGGAGCAGCCATACCATGCCACATGCCGAAAGATCAGAAACCGTCTTGCTGCGGTTGAGACCCCAAGACACCCCAACGGGAATAAGCGGCTCGACATTCGAGCAACTGATGTCGCACACCGGCTTGAACAAGACTGAGGTCATCCATTACGCCTTGCGGCAGATGGCTGATCGCTTCCTGCCCAAGTACGAGCTGGATGACGGACCGTTGACTGACACGCAGATGGCCGCGATCCGTGAAGAGTGCCCGGAGCAGCCAGAGGAACGTCTGACCAGAAGGCTGTTCTAGACAATGGCGAAGCGTTTCATACCGCTACCCGCGCCAGGTGATATCGTGTGGTGCAAGTTTCCGGAAACTGTCGGCACTCCAGGCCCCAAGCGTCGTCCCTGCCTGATCCTGGGCGTTTTCGATGACGATCATAGGGTCCGCGTCTGCTATGGCACCAGCCGGAAAACCGGCCCGGAAGAAATCTTTTCGGGAGAGTTCGTCATGGACCCCCAGGACGATGGGTTCGAAATCAGCGGATTAGGCCCTCGAACCAAGTTCGATCTGAATAACACGTTCGATCTGCCGTTCACTGACCGATGGTTCCATCCCCACCGTGCAACCACATTGCCTGTCCCACCGCCCAAGATGGGAACCTTGCATCCCAGCTTCATGCAGGCGATCAGAAAGGCGCTGGGACGCGAGTGATCTAAATGACTGCAAATGGAACAACCGGCCTCGGCCGGTTTTCGCTTTCAGCTCGGGCAGTGCGATAGTGGGCTTGGTCATCGTGATTTCCCTGGTGATTCTCAGGCCTTCAAAAACTCAACGTTAGCCAAGAACCACGGTGACCGCTCTCGTTCCCCCACAGGGCGCCTTCGGCTGGTTCAGTTACACCACTTTCTGGGACACGATCATCAGGTGAGCGGCGATGAAGTGCAACTTTCAGAATCGCAGCAGGCTTGCTAACTGGAGGCACTGCAGCCATCGCAAAACTTCGATGCAAAGGACAATTATTAGGTTGGCAGTGAGCATGACTTTCTCCGGATTGGATTTTCCCGCTCGACGCTTCGTTGAGTGGATAGGTGGTTAGGGTTGGGATGATTTAATCGGGAGAGTTGTTTGTGTGTCAATATTTTCTTGCTCTCATTACGATGTTCAAAGCTGTTGTCCTGATTGGCGATATCTGCTTCCGAATGTTGATTTGTTGATTTGTTGATTTGTTGATTTGTTGATTTGTTGGTTTGTTGATCTTCGCGTAGTCTGGCAGTGTCAGTTAAATAGTTGGTTAGTTCGAGCGCTGTATTCTCTAGTTAAAAAGTCTGGGTGGTACATGCTAGCGCCGCTCCGCAGGATCGGTGTGCAAGCGCCTGCATGAGTATTCGGATCTAATCGTTCAGTTCGCACGAGGCGTAACGTGTCCAAGGCGCACTGATAGAAATGCATCATCCGACCTGCGATACATTACTCATGACCCTACGTCTCTTTCGAAGGGTATTCGCTACAGCAAGGCCGAGGTGTTGTTCAAGGATCTGCGTCGATCTGGTAAATTTTCCGGTTGTTCGCTTGCACTCGCTGGTTGCGCCGTAGAAAAGTTGTCAACTCCAGCAAGCGAAGCAGGTCAGCGGTCAGGAAGCGCTACGAAAATGAAGTATCAGACTATTTGTGTTTCCAAAGAATGTGTATCTGGAACAAAAGCTGGCCAAGTGGAGCTTGAATTCATATGAGTCCTATGAAAATCAGTGACGAGACCTATCGCCAAATTGCGGAACTGGGCGAAGGGTTCGATGTGAATGCCCTGTGGCTCAACTTGGCCCAAGCGTTATCTCAGTCAGGTTTCGAAGAGCGCAAAACGCTTTTCCTACAGCTCTTGCGCAGGCTGCTCACCGAGGGGCGGGTCAAGCTGGCGGCTGATTCATTTTTGACCGGCAGCGTTGAGGAACAGGTTGACGCCTACCTTCAAGCCTTTCCTGATGAGGGTCAGCTGGATGAAGACGTTTTTTGGCTGAACAGCAAAGGTGAATGCTGGGTGCCGGGAGGTTTGGTCTGGTGCTTCGAGGACGGTCGCGAAGTGTGGACGTGAGGCGATGGGATGGAACAAGGAGGCTTGAGCCAGTTCCTCTGCATCGGTGCATCCAGCCGGCGAGCTGATCTCACCTGAACGAATCAGGTAACTTCGAACCCAACACCTTAGCGTGTGAACGCTTCCAATACAGTCCTTAGGCTTTGACCCAGCGTGGTGTAATGCAGTGATGAAGGCACTACTAGCAGGTTCCGTTCTACTCGCCAGCACATGCTCGACCGTCACGCTGGCGGCCGATGCCGTGCCGGGTGTTCAAGCTGTGTATGGCCAAGAGCTCCAAGGCTTCACATACCCATTTCCCTTGCATCATTTCGAGTTCATGTCCCAGGGCCAGCCCTTGAAGATGGGCTACATGGACGTGCCAGCAGCGGGCAAGTCCAATGGCCGTTCGGTGGTGCTGTTGCACGGGAAAAACTTCTGCGGGGCGACGTGGGAGGACACGATAAAGTCGTTGTCGGCGGCGGGTTATCGTGTCATCGCGCCTGACCAGGTGGGCTTTTGTACGTCGACCAAACCTGAGGCTTATCAGTACTCGTTCCAGCAGCTTGCCTCGAATACGCATGAGCTGTTGAACAGCCTGGGCGTAGATAACGCTGTCGTCATGGGGCACTCGACAGGGGGGATGTTGGCGGCTCGGTATGCGTTGATGTACCCGCAGCAGACCGAGCGGTTGGTGATGGTCAATCCTATTGGTCTCGAGGATTGGAAGGCGCTGGGTGTGCCTTGGCGCAGTGTCGATCAATGGTATGCGCGCGAACTCAAGGTTTCGGCGCAAGGCATTCGGACCTACGAGCAAAACACCTATTACGCCGGGCGTTGGAAGCCTGAGTACGACCGCTGGGTGGATATGCTCGCCGGGCTGAATAATGGCCCGGGGAAAAAGCGTGTGGCGTGGAATTCGGCGCTGATCTACGACATGATTTTCAACCAGCCGGTCTACTACGAACTGCCGAACCTGAAGGTTCCGACGCTGCTGCTGATTGGGGATGCCGACACCACGGCCATTGGCAGCGATATCGCGCCTGCCGAGGTCAAAAAGACGCTGGGCAATTACAAGGTGCTGGGAAAAAGAGCGGCGCAGATGATTCCCCATGCACGACTCGTTGAATTCCCCGGGCGAGGGCATGCTCCGCAGATGGAGGATGTCGCGCAGTTCAACCGCACATTGGTGGACGAATTGCACACACCGCAGCCATAGATCAGGCCAGGATTTCGGTCAGTCGGGCCAGAGCAATGTCAGCCACCAAACAGTGCTTTCTGGCCGGCATCTGAATTGAATATGCCATCGGCGCTGTGGCCTACCCCCGGAACGATCAGCAGCCTCTGCCTGTTGACCACATCGGGCTGCTGCTCGACCAAGTGGCTGTAATAACTCAACCCTCTGGCCAGTCTGAACGGGCCTTGTGCTTGCGCCGCGCAGCTTTTGTCCAGGGCCGGGTGGTTGGGGTCGGTGTCGTTCTCGCCCAATAGATAGGTCACATCCTGTTGGGTATAGCGGTGCAGCAAGGTCGACGCGTCTTTGCTCGAGGCGTAACTGGGCAGGTCATCGAGGCCGTACTTCCAGGTGTTATAGGCAGGGCAATCTGCGCTGTTCACCGGCTCTGGACGCCAGGCGTCGAAGTACGCGTAGGACGAGGGATTGGCGACCACGAAGCGTACCGGCACCGAGTCATCTGCGTTGGGTAGGTGTCGCAGTATCGCGTAACGCTGTACGACCTGGCCTCCGCCGGAATGGCCCGCGATGACGATTTCTTTCAGGTCAGGAAACCTGGATCTGTCATTCAGTTTGTCGAGAATTTCATCGAAGACATCAAAGCTGCCTAGCGCCGCTGGCCCTACTGCGTTGTCTCCTGCCATCCAGCCTTGAGCCGTCCATCTGAGAATATCCGACCCCAGAGCGTTGCGCTGGATATCCTGCGGCGTCAGGAATTGCGGCGCTATAAGAAAAACTTGCTCCTGGCGGGGGGATTTGGACAGTGCTCTAACCGCAGTTTTGAAATAGGTGTGGGCATTGCGTAGATGCCCGTGGACGATGAGTATCGCGCTTTGTGTGGAAGCATGTTGAGCGTCCAGGGGGCTCGTTGACTCGTACACCGCAGTGCCGGTGAGCCCGTTCCTGACGATCGCCAGCCGATTTTTGACTATGTGCACGTTGGTAGTGTGCTTTGAGCCATCGTTGGGCAAGGCATCAGTTGTAAGGACCAATCCCAGGCAGAAGGTGACTGCACGTACTGTATTGATCATGCTGTATCCGCAGGCGAGATCATGTGTCCGCCAGTATGTTCCGCTTGATAAATGCAGGCCATGTTCAAACGAGCTTCCACGCCTGCGCTCCGTATTGAAAGTCTTGTACCAAAGGACTCCCCGCAATGGACAGCAGCCTCCCCACCTTGCGCACCGACCGCCTCATCCTCACCCCGCTGCAACGCTCGGACGCCCCCACCATCCAGGCGCTGTTCCCCCAGTGGGAGGTGGTGCGCTACCTCAATAGCCGTATCCCCTGGCCGTACCCCGACGACGGGGCGCTGGTGTATGTGCGCGATCTGGCCTTGCCGGCCATGGCTGAGGGGCGGGAGTGGCATTGGATGATGCGTCTGCGTGACGATGTCGAATGTGTGGTCGGCAGCATCAGCCTGTACGACGAGCCGGGCAACAATCGCGGCTTCTGGCTGGCGCCGCAGTGGTGGGGCCGGGGGTATATGCGTGAGGCGTGCCGGGTGGTGAACCGGTATTGGTTCGAGACGCTGGCGAGGCCTGTGATGCAGGTACCCAAGGCGGTGGCCAACATTGGGTCGCGCAAGGTCTCGGAACATGAGGGCATGCGCAGGGTGGCGGTGCAGGAAGGCGAGTTCGTTGCCGGGTCGATGAGTGTCGAGATCTGGGAGATGACCCGGGCTGAGTGGCTGAGCAGCGTTGCTGCTAGCGGCTAGCGCAAAGGTTCATCGCTCGCGCCAGCACTTCATAGAGTTTACCGTCGCCTGCCTGGGCGACATTGAAACGCAGATAGTCCCCCGCCGTGAGCGACTGGCTGAATGCATTGCCTGGTGCCAGTACTACACCGTCTTTCAGGCAAGTTCTGGCCAATACAGCGGCATCCATGCGCTCGGGTAGTTGGCACCAGAGGAACATGCCGGCCCTGGGTATGGTCCACGGCTCGATGCCGAGGGCGCTTAGTTTCGGGACGGTTCTTTCCCGTTCGTCGTTGAGCCGGCGGCGGACACGTTCCATGTGTTTTCGATAGCCGCTGTCGGTAATCGCCTGGTGGATGATATCGGCCGCCAGGCGCCCGCCGCCGAATGAGGTGGCGATCTTCAGGTCGACCAGGCGCTCGATCCAGTCACCTCTGGCGGCGACGTAGCCGCAACGAATCGAAGCGGAGACGGTTTTGGAGAAACTGCCGATCTGGATGACCCGAGACAAGCCATCGAAGGCGGCGAGGCGGGGTGCTGGGGTGGTTTCGAAGTCGGCGAAGATATCGTCTTCGACGATGACCAGGTTGCAGGCGTCGGCCAACTTCAAAAGTCGGTGCGCCGTCACCGGGGACAGTGTTGCGCCGGTGGGGTTGTGGATGCCGGAGTTGGTGATATAGAGCCTTGGTGAATGCGCGGCAAGTGCAGCGCCGAAAGCCTCGATATCTGCGCCCGTTGTGCGGTAAGGCACGCCGACGACGTTGACCCGGTGGGCTTTGAGCAGGGCCTGGAAGTTGAAGTAGCAGGGGTCGTCCACCAGCACGGTGTCGCCCGGTTCGAGGAGGAAACGGCAGATCAGGTCGATGGCTTGGGTGCCGGATTCGGTGAGCATGATCTGCTCAGGCGCAGCGTCGATGCCGCTGGCGGCCAGGCGTCGCGACAGAAATTGCCTGAGCGGGCCGTGGCCATGGGGTGAGGCATATTCGGTCAGCTGCGCAGCACTGGCGCGGGCGACGTTGCGCAGGGCTTTGCGCACCCCCGCTTCGTACAGCCAGGCGGGCGGCAGCCAGCCGCAGCCTGGTTTCAACGCATCGGTGGCAGTGTCCAGCGACTGGCGCGAGATCCACAACGGGTCGACTTCGCGATCGAGCTTTGGCCCGAGTTCGGTGAGCGCCAGGGGCGCCACGGGCCCTTCGACGTAGAAGCCCGAGCCCGGACGAGCATAGAGTACGCCCTCGGCGACCAGCCGTTCATAGGCTTCCAGCACCGTGGACACCGACACCTGCAGGGTTTGCGCCATGGCTCGAACCGAGGGGATTTTCGTCCCAGCCCTGTAGGAACGAGCGGCAATTCTTGCGTGGACCTCCCCCATGACCGCTGCGATTCGCGTGGTGCTGCGCTTCATGGTTTCCTCGACTGTGCGGGCATTGTGGGCATAACAGTTCGGTCAAACTGTTGGGGACTGTACATGGCTTCGCCAACGCTGTCAGTGCTTTACTCGGCGCTGATTTGGCGAGGACTGAGCAATGCAAAACACAACCCGCGGATGGATCAACGGCTTTATCGGCGTGGCGATCTTCGCCGGCTCGTTACCGGCGACCCGGGTGGCGGTGGCGGACTTCGAGCCGACCTTCCTGACCTGCGCCCGGGCGACGATCGCTGCGCTGTTGGGCGCGCTGCTGCTGATCATCCTGCGACAACCACGTCCGGCCAAACGTGAGCTGGCGTCCCTGGCGATCACCGCGCTGGGGGTGGTCGTCGGTTTCCCGCTGCTGACCGCATTGGCGCTGCAGCACGTGACGTCCGCGCACTCGATCGTCTTCGTCGGACTGTTGCCGTTGTGCACCGCAGGGTTTGCCGTGCTGCGCGGTGGTGAGCGGCCTCGGCCATTGTTTTGGGTGTTCTCGCTGATCGGCGCAGGGTTGGTCGCGGGCTATGCGTGGCTGGCCGGGGGAGCGGGGTCAGCCCTGGGCGATGCGCTGATGGTCGCGGCGGTGGTGGTGTGCGGCCTGGGCTATGCCGAAGGGGCGCGGCTGTCGCGGACCCTGGGCGGCTGGCAGGTGATCAGTTGGGCGCTGCTGCTGGCTTTGCCGTTGATGCTGCTGCTGACCTTGCTCACCTTCCCCGCAGCGCAGGCATTGGCCAAGGTCAGCGCGCCGGCCTGGTTCAGCCTCGGTTACGTGTCACTGTTCAGCATGCTGCTCGGCTTCGTGTTCTGGTACCGCGGGCTGGTTCAGGGCGGCATCGCGGCGGTGGGGCAACTGCAACTGGTGCAACCGTTCCTGGGCCTGGCACTGGCGGCGTTGCTGCTCCACGAGCAGGTCAGTTGGATGATGCTGATGGTCACCCTGGGGGCGGTGGTGTGTGTGGTGGGGGCTAAACGGTATGCGCGATAGGGGGGCGGCGCTATCGAGGGTTATCGGTATTCCAGCGCTCGAACGCAGCCTTCATCCGTCGCGACGTCGAGGCATCGGCCGGTATCAGATGCTCGATGCGCAGCGAGGCGACGGTGATGTCCAGCGGCATGCCGAAGGTGGTGAAGGTGGACAGAAAACTCAACTCGCCCTCTGCGCTGTGCACGCGAGTCAGCAGCACGGGGCTGGCGCTTTGTCCTGGCACGTCGTGCTGCGGGCGAGGCAAGGTGCTCAGCCGCTGGGCGAGGGTGGGGTTGCCAAGCGCTTCCCGCGAGGCGCGTTGCCAGGCCGTGGCGCGGATCTCCTGGGCATTGACCAGGCGATCACCCAGCCCCCCAGGGGCGAGCAAGGTTTGCAGCAGGTTCAGGCCCGACGCCGCATCGTGCGGTACACCGGCCATCGCCAGTAGCAGCCCGGTGCTGACGTTGGCGGCAATGATGTCCCAGTTGCTGTCGATGACGATGGCGGGTGCTGGATCGTTGGCTTGCAGGATGTGCGCGATGGCCCCATGCACCACCTCCAGGGCAGGGGCTTGAAGCGGCGTTGCGGCGTAGCGCGGCGCGTAGCCTGCGGCGAGAAACACCTCGTTGCATTGCTCCAGCGCGGCACCGAGTGCTGACAGTAATGCGTGCAAGGTGCTCGGGCTGGGTTTGGCACGCGCGGTCTCGATGCAACTGAGGTGGCGCTGCGAAACCCCGGCGATCAGCGCCAGGTCGAGCTGGCTGAGCCCGGCCTGTCGGCGCAAGTGGCGCAGCTGCTGGCCGGCGGTCATGGCCGGGGCGGGGGCTTTGCGGTGTGGCGACGGGTCATCCATGCCGGGATCTTCCTTGGGTGTTGATGACCTCACAGGTCATTGAGCGCCGCCAACCCTATCACTACTGTGCCGGCAAACCCTACCGAGGAAACGAGCATGGTACTTAGCATGATTGCGCTGGCAGCGCTGGCGTTGTTTTCGCTGTATACCGGCTGGACGATGCTGATGGCCGAACAATCGATGATCGCACTGCGATGAACAGCGCTCTGGCCGTATATGCCGGTTGTGTGGTGGTGCTGTTTCTCAAGATGTTTGCCTTGTCGTGCTACCAGGGCTTCTACCGCCTGCGGCATAAAGCGTTCACCAACATCGAGGATGCCGCTGTTTTCAAACGCGCTGCCAGGGACCAGGAACTTGCACCAGTGATTCGAGCGAGCAGGGCGTGGGCGAACGATCTGGAGAACATTCCGGCATTCTTTGCCCTGGGCGGGTTGGCAGTGGCCTTGACTGTACCGGTCATGCTCACGGTATGGCTGAGCGTGGTGTTCACGCTGGCGAGGGTGCTGCATACCGTCGCGTATCTGAGCGGCGTGCAGCCTTGGCGTACGCTGTGTTATGGGGTCGGGATTGTCTGTTTGGCAGGGTTATGTGCGGCCATTACGTGGGTGACTATCACAGGTTGATCGGACGTCATCGGCCATAGCTGACGGTGGTTGTCTTTGGCTTGGGCCGCGAGGGGCTGCAAGGCAGCCCCAGGCAATCGGTTACCGCCCACCCCGGCTCAGTTCACCCAGTCGCCCAGAGATCGACTGCATACCCTTGCCCAGTTCGCGCAATGCGTTGGCGTCCCGTGCACCTTGCTCGCTGGCGGAGTGGATACGCACCGCCAGTTCATTGATTTCGTGGGTGACGTGGCTTTGCTCCTGGGCTGCCACGGCAATTTGCTGCGCGCGCCGTACGATATCGTCGAAGCTGCCCACCGTGGTGCCGAGGGTGGATGCGACGCCAACCGCCTGCTGCACCGAGGCGCGTGTGCGCTCGGCGCCGTTTTGCATCGTGGCAACCGCCGCGCTCGACGCCTGGCGAAGTTGCGAAATCATTTCCTGAATCTCGTTGGCAGAGGTTTGCGTGCGGCCGGCCAGGGTTCTGACTTCGTCGGCCACCACCGCGAAGCCGCGGCCCTGTTCGCCGGCACGTGCGGCTTCGATGGCCGCGTTGAGTGCCAGCAGGTTGGTTTGTTGCGAGATGGACTTGATCACCTCCAGCACGCTGCCGACCCGCTCGATGTCCGCGCCCAGCTGGGTGATGGCGTCGGCCGCACCGGCAATGTCCGTGGCCAGCACTTCGATGAACTGGCTGTTGTCGTTGACCTGATTCTGACTGTGTTGTGCCTCATCCAGCGAGCGTTGGGCAGTGTCGGAACAGTCAGAGGTATTGTGCGCAACTTCGCTGGCGCTGGCCGACATCTCGGTGATGGCGGTCGCCAGCAAGGTGTTGTCCTGGCGTTGCGACTCAGCCCGCTCGGCCAGACCGTGGGACAACTGCGCCAGGTCGTTGGCCTGACGCTCGAGGGAAACAGACTCTTCGGCAATACGATTGAGCATCTCGCGCAGTGAACCAGCGTAGCGGTTGACCGATTCACGCAGTGCGCCAATTTCATCGGCACGCAGGATCTCCAGGCGGGCGCCGGCCTGACCGCCCTGGCCCAGGCTGTCGATTTGCCGGGTGGTTTCTTCGAGCTGTACCAGCAGGCGTTTGCCGGCCAGCCAGGCCAGACCCAGCAGCAGGCCCATCAGCGGCAGGAGGAACAGCAATATTTGCCCGGTCAGATGATTCGCCAGGCCGACCACGCGCGACTCAGGCGTTACCAGGCCGATCCGCCAGCCGGTGTTTTCCATGGTCGCCAGCGTCACATAGGCCGGCGTATCGAGCCTGGCATCGTGGTCGAGTCGGAAGGTCGAGATGGCCGGCAACGTGTCGGCAAGGCGATCGGCCACAGGCTGCAGCCAGGATTGCTCCTTGCTCAGCGCGGCCACGGTCAACAGGGCCTTGCCGGCTTTGTTGTCGGGAAAGAACAGCACGTTTCCTGCGGCATCGACCGCGAACGCATAGCCGCCGGTGATGCCGCCTTTTTCCTGGAGGAAGGTCGCCAGGCCGTCCAATTTGAGGTCGATAGTCGCCACACCTGCGAACGCGCCCGCACGCTGGTACGGCACGCTGCAGGTGGTCATGGCTACGCCGCTGACCGGGTCTTGGTAGGCATCGGACCAGACGCAACGGCCCGGCGCTGTGGACTTGACCCCGGTGTACCAGGACTCGGCCTGGTAGGGCGAGGTACTGGCGTCGTTGTATTCATTGGAAAAGCTCAGTTTATTGTCGGCGCCACGGGCCCAGAAGAAGCTGCGTCGTTCAGTCCCTGGGATGAAGGCGTTGGGCTCGGGCCAGACGCCGCCCCCTGCGATGGCTGCATCGCCATGGCTATCGATGATGCCCGCCAGGTTGTCCTGGAACAGTGCCACATCGCGCGGCAGGGTCTGCGCCAGAAGGGCCATGGCCGAAGCCGTGCCTTCGATGCGGTTGAGCGGCAAGGCCAGTTCATTGGTCAGCGCCTTGGCCGACTGCTCGGCCGCCTCGGTGCCAGCGGCCAGCAGCCGCGGCTTGCCGCCCAGGGTAATCACGGCAAAGATCGCCACCGCCGTCAGAACCAGCAGCCCCAGAATGGCCAGCGTCATGCGCTGCGAAATACGTGCGGGAATCAATGACATCGAAAGGCTCCGAAAACCACGGTCTGTTGACCTTGTGTCGGCGGGGCTGGGGCAAAGCTGAAGAGCGGTGGGCGTTTATATTTCCGAGCCTAGGAGGCTCGACGCTGACGATTACACGTGATGCACCCAATGACGGTGGGGCGCCCAGCAGGGCAGGGCGTAATTGAACCGGTCAAAGGGTCAAGCGCGCCATACCGTCTGCCTCAATACTTGCCCTTGGGGCTTTTCTCGAACTTCCACTCGGTCATCTTCTTCGACGCCAGGAAGCTTTTACAGGCGGCGATGAATTCGTGGCGGTTCGCTTCCTTCGACAGGCTGGCGAGGTTCTTCTCGTACAACTCGGGGCCGCAGTTTTCCGCGGTTGGCTCGGGCACTTTTTCTTCTGTGCAGCCTGCCAGGATTGCAACAACGCTCATTGTTGCTGCGAGAGTGGCGAAGCGATTACGCATGGATTCTTCCTTGATCGATCATTTTTGGTACGCACCACGGCGGCTGATCGGCGCGGTGCTTTTCATCGTTTCTCGTGTGCGATGGGTGACACGTGGTGTTTGTCGATTGCGCGGGTGATTAGTTCCGCAACCCTAGTGCTAGTTCAAGCCTGCTCGTCCGCCTCCTGCTTATAGACGCGCAAGCCCCGAGCCTGATAGTTGGCCAGCGCCGCCGGGTGATCGAGGCTGCAGGTGTGTACCCAGACCCGCTCGGTGCCCGGCCATTGCCAGGCCGATTCGAGGGCGTGGCTGAGCAGGGCGCCGCCGAAGCCACAGCCGAGAAACTGCGGGGCCAGGCCGAAGTAGCGGATCTCGGCATTACACTGGTCGGGGCGGTGCAGCTCGTAATAACCGGCAATGGCGCCGCGGTGATAGGCCACCCAGGTGCGATGGCAGGGCTGCTCGACGAGGGCCTGCCACTGGGCGTCGCTCCACGCCAGCAGATCGCCCCAGCCCCATGAGCCGCCGACCAACTGGTAGAGGAAGCGGTTCAACGCGGGCTGCGGAACTTCACACTCGACGATCTGCAGATCATCACGCGGCGGTTTGGCCTGCAGCTCGGAGGCTGAGGTCATTTCCAGGTAGTAAGTGATGCACGACGCTGCCATGGACTGCTTGCCCTCGTTCGCAAATGAACAGCGGAGCATGCCACATTCCTACAGCTTGAAACGCACCTGAATCGTGCTCAGGCCCGAGGAAGTATCCAGCGAAATGCACTGTTCGCCGTACCCTGAGTAACTCTTGACCAGCCGCATGCCTAGCCCGGTGCCGCTGGGTTTGGGGTAGTGCTCGGGAAAGCCATCGCCCTCATCGCTGACCAATATCAGCGCGTCGTCGCCGTCCTTCACTACCTTGACGCAGATCGTGCCGCGGCCGTACTTCAAGGCGTTGGTGACCAGTTCGCAGATCACCAGGCCCAGGGGCGCCATGCGTTCGGCGGGCAGTAAGAAGGCATCCACGGTGTGTTCGATACGCGGGTCGCCGAAGGCTTTTTTCATATCGCCGAGCAAGTCACTTACATATTCGGACACGCTGACGCCTTGCTCATTGGCATCCCGGTACAGGCGCTCATGCACGGCAGCAATGGTCAGCACCCGGTTGGCGGCAATCTGCAGCTGCGCCTTGACGCTTTCTTCGTTAGACAGGTTGGCTTGCAACAGCAGCAGGGTATTGACCAGGTGCAGGCTGTTCTTCACCCGGTGGTGAATTTCCTCGAGGTGCAAACCGGTTTCGCTGAGTTTGGTACTTTGCGCATCCACCAAGGCGGCCAGACGCAGCTCCTGCTCGTGACGCTCGGTGATGTCCCGCGATACCGCGATGATCTTGTCCAGTTCACCTGTTTCGTCATAGATCGGCGCCGCCGTGACGTCCCACCAGCGCGGCTCGCCCTTGAGAGTGGGGCAGAACGATTCGAAACGCACTGAATCGCCTTTTTTCACCTGGCTGAGTGCGTCGATGACCGCATGCTTGGAGACATCGGGCCACAGGTCGACCCAAGGCTTGCCGGCAACCTCGGTGAAATCGGCGATCTGCATCCGGCACAAGCCCGCTTCGTTGAAAAACTCGACCTCACCTTGGCACGACAGGATCTTCACGCAGTCCGGGCTGGCGTTGAGGATGCTCTCCGAGTAGGGGTGCGCACTCCTGCTTTCCAGCTTGGCGCTCAGGCGTTCGAGGGTCATGGAGATGATCGTGGCCAGCCCTTCGAGGAACACCAGATCACTTTCGATGAAGTCTTCGCCGTCACGACTGTCTACTTCCAACACGCCAAACGTGCCGCTGACGCCTCGAACCGGCACGTTGATCGCGCGTTTGATGCCGTAGTCGCGCAGCAGACTCGGCGTGCGGAAGCGCAGTTCCTCGCCTAGATGGTTGGAAATGACCGGGCGGTTGCTGGTGAAGGCGTAGCCAGCAGGGCTTGCGTCATCGCCGCCGACGGTGGCTGAGCCGATATCGCTGGCATCCCATCCCACGCCGTGGCCCAGACGAAGCAATGCGCTATCGACAACCGGCTGCAGCACTTTGGCGAACGGCGTGTCCATGCCCTTGGCTGCGATCTGGCACGCTTGGGTCAGCAGATCGTCGGTGTCGATGATCGTCAGTGACTCTACCGCGAAGTTCACCACCAGCTCATGCTGTCTGCGCAAACGACTGTGTGAAACCTGTAGAGCGGCGCGAACGAATTCGTCAGGTGACAGAGCAGGCATGGGCATATCCGAGATGAAGGAGAGGGCGCAAACGCCGGGAATCTACACCTAATGCTGGCGCGGGAATAGGTTTTCCCGCCAGGCGATCCATTTCGATGTTGCGACAACAAGACTGTGAAGCACGACGCAAAAAAAACCTGTGCCATGGGAATGTTTCAAACCGTTACTGGTCGATGAAGGGCGCCTCGAATTTATCCTCGCGCCGCACCATTGAGCCTCTGCCCACTGAGCACTGTGCTGGCACCTCCGTTATCACGGTGGCGCCGGGCACGGCCGGGCACGGCGCCCGGCAGGTCCGTCCCGCGCCGACGACCGCCGCAACCATCCGACCTCGATAAGGAGATCTTATGCGCACTCTCAAACTGGCTCTGGCGGCCTTGCCTTTCTTCGTTCTCGCCGGCTGCGGCAACGATGCCCTGGATGGCACCTATGAACAGACCACCAAGGTCATGGGCTTCGAATCGCCCAAGCAGACCTGGGAGTTCTCCAAGGACTACATCACCGTCAATGGCAGCAAGCTCAAGGTCGATGAGTGGGAGCGCAAGGACGATATCGTCACCGCCCGCAACAAGGACGGCCAGGCGCTGATCAACGTGCGTGTGCTGGACGGCGGCAAGCGTCTGGAAACCGTCGGCGGCAACGAGATGGCGAAGAACATCTTCGTGCGCGTCGACTGATTCAGCCGCTCAGCGATCGGGGCTGCGACGCAGTCCCGATTTCACCTGTCAACGCCAGACCCACCTGCCTCACTCGCCTTCGCGTGCCGCCGCCATCTGGTCGTTGAAGTTATTGAAGAACTCCGCGTAATCCTCCCCGCGCTCAGCGAAGCGCAGCGGCTTGACCCGCTCCACCAGAATCTCGTCTGCCTCCGGCGTGTGCTGGAAGATGTCCATGACCTCATCGATGAAGGCCTGCAACGGCATGGCATGGGGATCGTTCGCCTGGCGTTCGCCCATCAAGTGGGTCTGCACGTAGGGCGGGGCCAGTTCGTGAACCCGTATCGCAGTGTCCTTGAGCTGGTAGCGCAACGATTGCGTGTAGGAGTGAATCGCCGCCTTGCTGGCGCTGTAGCTTGGGGTCAGCGCCAGGGGCAGGAACGCAAGGCCTGACGACACCGTGACCACCGCCGCATGGGGCTGCCTGAGAAAGTGCGGCACCAGCCAGCCATCCAGACGAATCGGCCCGAGCAGGTTGGTGGCGATGGTCGCCTCCAGTTCGGTGGCGCCTTCGCGCAGGGATTCGCCGCGCATGATGCCGGCGGCGTGGATCACCGCATTGAGCGTTGGGTACTCGGCCAGCAGCCGCTGCACAGCACGTTCGCTATCGGCCGCATCGCTGACGTCCATCACCTGGTAATGCAGGCCGGGGCTGGCGGCGACGGCCTGTTGCAGGACGTCTTCGCGGCGTCCGGCGATGATCACCTGGTTACCCAGGGCCAGGAAGGCCTTGGCCAGCTCCAGGCCGATACCGCTGCCGCCGCCGGTGACCAGAAGGGTGTTGTCTTTGGTGTGCATGCTCGAGTCCTCTGCTGCATGTGGGGTGTTCGGGCTGGGGTACGAAGGTCTGACTACAGCCGGCCTTCGATGACTGCACGGCTGCGTATCCACAACGGCCAGGGAACATCGCCGCGATGGCGCGCCTCCAATGTGCAACCCCACCAGGAGACACCCGCCATGCAACCGCAAACCGCAGGCCAGGAAGAGCAGGGCCCAAGCCAGGTGCCGTTCGTCAACGACCCGCTCAAGCCCGCCAACCAAAATGTAAAGCCCGTCGAAGCTGAAGACGAAGACCCCGAGGTGGAGCCTGAATAGGATGCGTGCACCTAGGCTGCTACCGCCTCGGAAAGGCTGCCATGCACAAGCGTGACCTGCCGCAAAAGCAGTGTCCGGTGTGTGGCCGTCCCTTCACCTGGCGCAAGAAATGGGAGCGCTGCTGGCACGAGGTGCGCTACTGCTCGGAGCGCTGCCGGCGTCAGCGCGGGGTAATCGCCTAGGCGCCTGCCCGCAGTCACGGGCGACTCCCTGTATGGCGCTGCGCGCTTCGTTCTGCTTCGGCACTGCACCGTGTTGGGCCTGGCTTCTGGAGAATAAATGAACTCCTGATTTGCCCGCTCGCTCAACTGAGAAATCTCCCGAGACAGGCATGCGATGCTCCCACACAGCGAACAAGGCCAAGGGCCGATCACCTTCGTGTTGATGCACTTCCTCGGCGGTTCGCACCGCACCTGGGGGCCGACCATTCCCTTCCTCGACCGCACGCACCACTGCGTAGCCCTGAACACCCCAGGCTTCGGCGATGCCCACGATGTGCCGGGCTATTCGGTCAGTGAAATGGCCGATCATATCGACCGCACCATTGGCCAACTCAACCTCAAGCGCTGCATCCTGGTCGGCCATTCCATGACCGGCAAGGTCGCCGTGGTGCTGGCCGCGCGTCGCCCCGACTACCTGCAAGGTCTGGTACTGGTGGCGCCGTCGCCACCCGGGCCACAGCCGATGAGCGAGGAAGATCGTGACCAGCAGCGCCAGTACGGCGCCACGCGCGCAGAAGCCGAAGCCTTCGTCGACGACTCGAGCTTTCACCGGCTGCCCGAACCGTTGCGCGAAGTGGCCATCGGCGATGCCCAGGCCGTCAATCTTGAGGCCTGGCGCGCCTGGGTCGACCACGGCAGCCGTGAAGACTGGCAGGCGCGCATCGGCACGCTGCCGTATCCGGCGCTGCTGGTGTGCGGCGCCGACGATGCACAGGTGCCCGCTGCCGAAGAACAGCGACGCACCACCCTCGCGCCATTCCCAGACGGCACCTTGTTGACCCTGCCCGCTGCCGGGCATTTGATGCCGCTGCAAACACCCCAGGCCCTGGCCAAGGTGATGCTCGAATTCGCTGACCGTATCGCTGTGACTATCCCTGAAGGAGAACGTTGATGGACTTGGGCTTGAACAACCGTGTGGCATTGATCAGCGGCGCTGCGGGCGGGATTGGCCTGGCCACCGCACGCCTGCTGGCCGAGGAAGGAGTAAAGCTGGTGCTGACCGACATGGATCAGCAGAAGCTGGAGGAATCGGCGAAAGACCTGGGCGGCGATCCGCTGCTGGTCGCCGCTGACATGACCGATCAAGCACAAGTCGATGACTTGGTGCGCCAGGCCGAATTGCGCTTTGGCCAGGTCGACATCGTCGTGCACACCGCAGGCGTCACCGGGGCCAAGGGCGACCCTCTTGAGCTGGCCGATGCCGACTATCAAGAGGCCTGGGACACCGACTTCTTCAGCGCCGTGCGCGTGGCTCGCGCCACCGTGCCCGCCATGCGCAAGCGCCGCTGGGGTCGGCTGGTGTGCATCACCTCGGAAAACGCGGTGCAGCCGTATTGGGAAGAGGCCGTATACAACGTTGCCAAGGCGGCACTGGCCGCGTTCATCAAGAACCTGTCGTACAAGGAAGCGGCCAAGGGCGTGCTGTGCAACACGGTATCGCCAGCCTTCATCGAAACCGGCATGACCGACGGCATGATGAAAAAGCGCGCTGAAGAATTGGGCGTGAGCTTCGAGGATGCGATCAAGAGCTTCCTCAAAGAAGAACGTCCGGGCATCGTGCAGGAGCGCCGCGGCCAACCCGAGGAAGTCGCTGCCGCCATCGCGCTGCTGGTCTCCGAGCGTGCTTCGTTCATCAACGGCAGCAACTTGCGCGTCGATGGCGGGTCGGTGCAGAGTGTGCAGAACTGAGGCCGCTAGCAACAGCCGAGTGATGCTTTGCAGCCTTCAATGGGCCAGTGATTGAGTCACTGGCCTTTTCATTGCTCAGCCAGCCTCCCGCCCGACTCCCTCCCACATGCTCACGTAGGGATGGCTGCAGAACTCGATGGTGTTGCCCCAGGGGGCCTGGCAATAGGCGATCTGGTAGCCCTTGGCCGGGTCGATGGTCAATACCTCGGTGCGCGCCTTGCCGCCGGCCGCTTGCAGGCGGGCGACGGTCTGGTGGATATCAGGGGCGGTCAGGCCGATAGGGTGGAAGACCGTTTTCCAGTAGGTGAAGGTTTCGCCCACGGGGTCGCTGTACCAGGTGATGGCGGTAGGCAGGTCAGGCACGGTCCGGCCTGTGTGCGGCGCAGTAAAAGGGCGTGGGTCACGGTCGGTTATCCTTGCCGGGTTTCAGTGACGTCTCAGGGCCTGGCTCGGGGTTTCCCCGAAGCGCTGCTTGTACTCGTCGCTGAAGCGTCCGAGGTGGGTGAGGCCCCAGCGCAGGGCCACGCCTGCCAGGGTCTACGCCAGTACTACAGGCTCGATCAGCGTTTCACCCTCATTGCGCACATTGCCCACCGCCGCACCTACGGCATGCCAGCGAAAATCCGCCGCTGCGCGGCAGCCGTCGCGGGCGATGGCTTCGGCGCGCTGGGCCGAGGTGCTGGGATCGAGCCATTCCCGTGCCAGGGCCGGGCCGAGCACCAGCGGCTTGCGGTCGTGGATGTCCAGCAGCCCCTGGTCGGCGGCGGCGGTGAGAATGACGAAGCCGTCACGCTCGGTATCGCTGGCCGAGGAGGGCGCCTCTGCCAGCGTGGCGAAGAACAGCGGCTCGTCCTCGGCACCGTGGATGAAATAGGGCTGCTTGCGCGCGCTGCCGTCAGCCCCAGCCACCCACTCGAACCAGCCATTGGCCGGCGCCAGCGCCCGCCCGTGGGGCCATAGGGCCTGGAAAAAACGCGCGCTGCTCACCGTTTCGGCGCGGGCGTTGATGGGTAACGGCCCCTTGCCAGTGGTCCAGGCCGGCGCCCAGCCCCAGCGCAGGCGATCGACGCTCAGCCCACCAGGCACCTGGCGGATCACCTCGACACGGCTACGCGGGGCGACGTTGTAGCGGTTGATCTGCGCATCGTCGTAGCCGTTGATCACCACCAGGTCCAGTGCCAGCTGGCGCAGGTAGAAGTCCATGCTTTCGTACAGCGAGTAGCGGCCACACATGCATCACCTCGTGCGTTGGTCGGCTGGCGGCCCGGCGGGATTGACGGCGCAGCGGTGCGCACAGTTAACTGTACGCATATACAGTTTCTGCTGGAATTCGCGTCATGACCATCACCTTCATCGGCCCACCGACGGGCGGCCGCCTGCGTTTGCCCGTCTATGCCTTTCACATTCCAGCCGGCTTTCCGTCGCCGGCCGCCGACCACCTCGACCGGCCAATCTCCCTCGATGAACTGTTCAGCCTGCGTGCGCCGCATGTGTATCTGGTCAAGGTCGACGGCGACAGCATGCGCGGGGCGGGTATCCACTCCGGTGACCTGCTGATCGTCGACCGCGACAAGCAGGCCAGGCATGGCGATATCGTCATCGCCGCGATCAACGGCGAACCGATGTGCAAACGCCTGCATCAGTGCGCCGACGAACTGAGCCTGCACTCGGAAAACCCGGCGTTCGTGCCGCGCCGGGTGGGCGAGGGCGATGATCTGGTGATCTGGGGTGTGGTGCGCTACAGCGTGCGTGACCATGCCCAGTGAACGCGTGTTCGCGCTGATCGACTGCAATTCGTTCTATGCCAGTTGCGAGCGGGTGTTTCGCCCCGACCTTGCCAACACGCCGATCGTGGTGCTGAGCAACAACGATGGCTGCATCATCGCCCGCTCCTACGACGCCAAGCCTTACGTGAAGATGGGCGAGCCGTACTTCCAGGCCCGTGAGCGTCTGCAACGCCATGGCGTGGTGGCGTTTTCCTCGAACTACGGCCTGTACGGCGACATGAGCGAGCGGGTGATGACCCTGATCGAATCGATGGTGCCGGCCTGCGAGGTGTACTCCATCGACGAGTGTTTCGCCGAGCTCACCGGCGTACCGGGCGATCTGCTCGAGCTGGGTCGACACATCCGCACCAAGGTGCTGCGCTGCACCGGCATTCCGGTCGGGGTCGGCATCGCCAGCACCAAGACCCTGGCCAAGCTGGCCAATCATGTCGCCAAGCAGCATCAGGAGCGTACCGGCGGCGTGGTCGACCTGGCCGACCCGCTCAAGCGCGAGTGGGCCCTGCGCAAGACACCGGTCGAGGAGGTCTGGGGTATCGGCAAGCGCCTCTCCCGGCACCTGCGCGTGCTCGGCATTCACACTGCCATGGACCTGTCCCTGGCCGAGCCACGCTTGCTACGCCAGCAGTTCAGTGTGGTGGTGGAAAAGACTGCTCGCGAGCTGGCCGGCCTGTCGTGCCTGGAGCTGGATGATGCCCAGGCGCCGAAACAGGAGATCTGCTGCAGCCGAATGTTCGGCATGCGTCTGGAGCACCTGGCGCCGATTCGCGAGGCGGTGGCCAGCTACACCGGCCGTGCGGCGCAGAAGCTGCGGGCCCAGGGTTCGTGGTGCAAACGCCTGCGGGTGAGCATCCGCACCGGCATTTTCAATCCCCACGAGCAACACCACGCCCAGGCGGCTCTGGTCGAGCTGCCGTACCCGACCAACGACACCCTGCTGCTCACCCGCGCTGCCACCCAGGCCCTGACTCGGCTTTACCGTCCGGGCTTTCGCTACAGCAAGGCCGAGGTGCTGTTGCTCGATCTGTGCCCTGCTGGGCAGTTCAGCGGCGATCTGTTCGCGCCTGCGCAGTCGGCCAGAAGCGAGCAACTGATGGCGGTGCTCGACCAGGTCAACGCGCGCTATGGTCGCGAAACACTGCGCAGCGCCAGCGTGCCCCAGGTGGCCGATTGGGCGATGCGCCGCGAACTGATGAGCCAGGCGTACACCACGCGCATGGATCAGTTGTGGCGGGTGCGCTGAGACCCACGGGCGGGAACGCGTATCGTCGTGCGCAGGTCGAAAGCACCTTGCCGTGTTCGATTGCGCCTGGGCGCCCGAACCCGGCACCGTCCCCTCGCACTGGAGATCCCCATGAGCACTTCACGCAGCGACGACAAACGCCCAACCCCCGATCCGGCAGAGCACAACGCCTTTTTCCCTTCTCCGTATTCGCTCAGTCAGTTCACCTCGCCCAAATCCGACCTCGGCGGCGCCGACTACCCCGCGCCCTACACCGGGGGCCGTTGGAAGGTGTTGGTGATCGGCGCTGACGAGCGGTATCTGCCGACCGACAACGGCACGCTGTTCTCCACCGGCAATCACCCGGTGGAAACCCTGCTGCCGATATATCACCTCGACAGGGCTGGTTTTGCCCTCGATGTGGCGACGGTATCGGGCAATCCGGTGAAGTTCGAGTACTGGGCCATGCCCAGTGAAGATGCTGAGGTCAAAGGCTTTTTCGAGCAGTATCGGGCGCAGTTCGCCCAGCCGCACAAACTGGCCGATGTGGTGGCCAAGGCGCTGGGCGATGACTCCGACTACATCGGCGTGTTCATTCCCGGCGGCCATGGCGCATTGATCGGCCTGCCGGAAAGCGAAGCGGTCAAGGCCGTACTGGACTGGGCCATGGCCCACGACAAGTTCATCATTTCCCTTTGCCATGGCCCGGCTGCGCTGCTGGCCGCTGGCATTGGCAAGGATCGCGCCAGCTTCCCGTTCAGTGGCTACAAGCTGTGCGCCTTCCCCGACGCCATGGACGCGCAGACTCCGGACATCGGTTATATGCCTGGGCATCTGACCTGGAAGTTTGGTGAGCGCCTGCAAGCGCTGGGGGTGGAGATCGTCAATCAAGACATTTCCGGCGCCACGCTCCAGGACCGCAAGCTGCTGACCGGCGATAGCCCGCTGGCCGGCAACAACCTGGGCAAGTTGGCCGCCAAGGCATTGCTCGAGGCCGCCAAGAGTGCCTGAGGTCGTGGTCTGAAGCACGCTCCACACTGGCCTGTTCGAGAGCGGTGCCGCGCAGGTGCCGCTCCTTTCAAGGGTGCAGAGGCGGGTGCGATCCAGGTCGCGGCATGCCTCGGCCCTGTACCACCCTTTGCGCTCGGGACTGTGCCGCGACGGCTGCCGCGGCGGATGGTAGTGTGCCGGGCTTCCGTACTCTGCCGAGACCTTGCATGGAAGCGCTGATCCGCCTTGCCCGCCTTGACGATATTGCAGCGATTTTCGCCATCCGCACCGGGGTGGTGGAAAACCACCTGTCCATGGCCGAGCTGGAGCAAATGGGTATCACCCCGGCTGCCATTGCCGAGGCCATCGAAGCCGGGCCCTGTGCCTGGGTCGCCGAGGTGTCGGGGGTGCCAGTGGGGTTCTCCATGGTCGACGATGAAGAGGCCTGCCTGTTCGCCGCGTTCGTGCTGCCTGAGTATGAAGGCCAGGGCTTGGGTCGCTGTCTGATCGCTGCCGCCGAGCAGCAGTTGTTCCAGCGTCATGCGCGCATCTGGCTGGAAACCGCTGCCGACAGCCGTGCCTGTGCGGTGTACCGTCGGCTTGGGTGGCAGGTGGTCGAGCAGTTGGCGCAAGGCGATGTGCGGTTGGAGAAGGTGCGCTGCTAGCGGTTTGCCTGGGATTGGCGCAGGTTTCGCGCAAGTCAGGGTGGTGTGATGGCCAAGGGCGTCGGTGGACTGCAGTGGGCCGGCGGGGCCGGCCATCGCGGCTGAACCGCAGCGGCGGACCGTCCGCTCCCACAGAGTGGCGTGGCTGCTGGCGAGGGCGATGAAGGTTTTTCTCACAAAACTTTCAGCCGAAGGAGGCGGATCTGGTCGCTTTCGGTGCACCTCTGGTCGCCACCGAACAACCGTAATCGCAGAAAGGTGCCATGCTTTCAGGATGCCATCGGACTGGGCGCGCCAAGATGTCCGGCCGCTGGCACGGAGGGCGACCGTGATCCACGTGACCGTGACGGGGCCGGTACGCCGCAGCTGAACACCGCCAGGTGTGCGGCCATCGGGAGGTGGACGCGCCTGGGTTGCCGAGGTCCGCTGTATGCCTGATGAACTGCACCACCTGCCGTTGATCCATCAAGTCCTGGAGCACGAACGCCACAAGCCTGGCGCGCTGCTGCCCATTCTCCATGCCATTCAGAATGGCCTGGGCTATGTGCCTGACACCGCCGTACCAGAAATCGCCCATGCGCTGAACCTGAGCCTGGCCGAGGTGCGTGGGGTGATCAGCTTCTATCACGATTTCCGCACCACCCCCCGGCACGCCACACCCTGCGCCTGTGCCAGGCCGAATCGTGCCGCAGCCGCGGCGCCGAGGCGCTGGCCGCGCAGGTGCGCGAGCAGTTGGGGGTGGACGACCACGGCACCACCGCCGACGGGGCGCTGAGCCTGCGTCCGGTGTACTGCCTGGGCGCCTGCGCCTGCTCGCCGGCGCTGGAGCTGGACGGCAAGCTGCATGCGCGGCTGACCCCCGAGCGCCTGCGCGAGCTGGTCGCTGGCTGCATGACGGAGGTGACGGCATGAAACTGTTCATTTCCTGTGATTCCCTGGCCCGCGCGGTGGGCGCCGACGATCTGGTCGAGGCGCTGCTGCGTGAAGCCGAGCGCCGTCAGGTGACGCTGGACATCCAGCGCACCAGCTCGCGTGGCCTGTACTGGCTCGAGCCGCTGGTGGAAATCGACAGCGAGCAGGGCCGGCTGGGCTTCGGTCCGATCGATTCGCGCGATGCTGCCGGCCTGCTCGATGCCTTGGGCGCCGCCGGCAACGAGCATCCCCAGGCCCTGGGCCTGGTCGAAGAAATGCCCTACCTGAAAAGCCAGCAGCGCCTGCTGTTCGCCCGCGCAGGCATCACCCGGCCCACTTCGCTGGACGATTACCGCGCCAACGGCGGCTTCGAGGGCCTGGCCAAAGCCGCGTTGATGCCCACCGAGCAGGTGGTCACCGAGGTGCTCGATTCCGGGCTGCGTGGCCGTGGCGGCGCGGCGTTCCCGGCCGGCATCAAGTGGCGCACCGTGCGCGAAGCGCAAGCTGCGCAGAAGTACATCGTCTGCAATGCCGATGAAGGCGACTCCGGCACCTTCGCCGACCGCATGCTGATGGAAGGCGACCCGTTCCTGCTGATCGAAGGCATGCTCATCGCCGGCCTGGCCGTCGGTGCCAGCATGGGCTACATCTATGTGCGCTCGGAGTACCCGGACGCCATCGCCGCGCTGAACGAGGCGATCATCATCGCCCGCGAAGCCGGCTACCTGGACAGCACCGGCAGTGGCGTGGCCTTCGACCTGGAGGTGCGGGTCGGTGCCGGCGCCTACATCTGCGGTGAAGAAACCGCACTGCTCGAATCACTGGAGGGCAAGCGCGGCATCGTTCGCGCCAAGCCGCCGCTGCCAGCGCTGGAGGGCCTGTTCGGCCTGCCGACGCTGGTGCACAACGTGCTCACCCTGGCCTCGGTGCCGATCATCATGGCCCGCGGCGCGCAGTACTACCGCGACTTCGGCATGGGCCGTTCGCTCGGCACCTTGCCGTTCCAGCTGGCCGGCAACGTGCGCCAGGGCGGGCTGGTCGAGCGCGCCTTCGGCCTGACCCTGCGCGAGCTGGTGGAAGGCTATGGCGGCGGCACCGCCAGTGGCCGGCCGCTGAAGGCCGCGCAGGTGGGCGGCCCGCTCGGCGCCTGGGTGCCGCCGGAACACTTCGACACCCCGCTCGATTACGAAGCCTTTGCCGCGATTGGCGCGATGCTGGGGCACGGCGGGGTGGTGGTGGCGGACGACACCCTCAACCTGGCGGGCATGGCGCGCTTTGCCATGCAGTTCTGCGCCGAGGAATCCTGCGGCAAGTGCACCCCGTGCCGGATCGGTTCGACCCGCGGCATCGAGGTGGTCGACCGCATCATCGCCAGTACCGATGCCGGTGAGCGTGAAGACCACGCCAACCTGCTGCGCGATCTGTGCGACACCATGCAGTACGGCTCGCTGTGCGCCATGGGCGGCATGACCGCCTACCCGGTCGCCAGCGCCCTCAAGCATTTCCCCGCTGACTTCGGTCTGGCCACTCAGGAGGCCGCGCAATGATCAACCACTTCGATCCCGCGAGTGATATCGACCTGGGCACCCCGGCACGCGACAACGCCGTGCAGGTCACTTTGGTTATCGACGGTCGCAGCATCAGCGTACCGGCCGGCACCTCGGTGATGCGCGCCGCTGCGCTGATGGGCACCACCATTCCCAAACTGTGCGCCACCGACAGCCTGGAAGCCTTTGGCTCGTGCCGCATGTGCATGGTCGAAATCGACGGAATGCGCGGCTATCCGGCCTCGTGCACCACGCCGGTCAACGAGGGCATGGTGGTGCGCACGCAAACCAGCCGCCTGGCCGACTTGCGTCGCAACGTCATGGAGCTGTACATCTCCGACCACCCACTGGACTGCCTGACCTGCTCGGCCAACGGCAATTGTGAACTGCAGACCGTGGCCGGCCAGGTCGGCCTGCGTGAGGTGCGTTACGGCTACGAGGGTGAGAACCACCTGAGCGAGGCCAAGGACGTTTCCAACCCGTACTTCGACTACGAGCCGAGCAAGTGCATTGTCTGCAGCCGCTGCGTGCGCGCCTGCGAAGACATCCAGGGCACGTTCGCCCTGACCATCAGTGGTCGCGGCTTCGAATCGCGCGTTGCGCCTGCCGGTGGTGACGATTTCCTCAGCTCCGAGTGCGTGTCCTGCGGCGCCTGCGTGCAGGCCTGCCCAACCGCCACCCTGACCGAAAAGAGCCTGGTGCAACTGGGCCAACCCGAGCGTGCGGTGATCACCACCTGCGCCTATTGCGGCGTTGGCTGCTCGTTCCGCGCCGAGATGAAGGGCGACCAACTGGTGCGCATGGTCCCGGACAAGAACGGCGGCGCCAACCACGGCCACGCTTGCGTCAAGGGCCGTTTCGCCTGGGGCTACGCCACCCACCCCGACCGCATCACCAAGCCAATGATCCGCAAGCGCCTGGAAGACCCATGGCAGGAAGTCAGCTGGGACGAGGCGGTGACCTATGCCGCCAGCGAACTGCGGCGCATCCAGCTCAAGTACGGGCGTGATTCGATCGGCGGCATCACCTCCAGCCGTTGCACCAACGAAGAGGCCTACCTGGTGCAGAAGCTGGTGCGCACCGCCTTCGGCAACAACAACGTCGACACCTGCGCCCGCGTGTGCCACTCGCCGACCGGCTATGGCCTCAAGCAGACCCTAGGCGAGTCGGCTGGCACCCAGAGCTTCGACTCGGTGATGAAGGCCGACGTGATCCTGGTGATCGGCGCCAACCCCACCGACGCCCACCCGGTGTTCGGCTCGCAGCTCAAGCGCCGCCTGCGTCAGGGTGCGCGGCTGATCGTCATCGACCCACGACGCATCGACCTGGTCGATTCGCCCCACGCCCGCGCCGAACTGCACCTGCAACTGCGTCCGGGCACCAACGTGGCCATGCTCAATGCCCTGGCCCACGTCATCGTCACCGAGGGCCTGGTGCGCCAGGACTTCGTCGACCAGCGCTGCGAAACCGAGGCCTTCGACCGCTGGCGCGAGTTCGTTGCGCTGCCTGAGCATGCGCCGGAAGTGCTTGGCCCGACTTGCGGCGTGCCGGCCGAGCAAATTCGCGCCGCCGCCCGGCTGTACGCCACCGGTGGCAACGCGGCGATCTACTACGGCCTGGGCGTCACCGAGCACAGCCAGGGCAGTACCTCGGTAATGGGCATCGCCAACCTGGCCATGGCTACCGGCAACATCGGCCGCGAAGGGGTAGGGGTCAACCCGCTGCGCGGGCAGAACAACGTGCAGGGTTCCTGCGACATGGGCTCGTTCCCCCATGAACTGCCAGGCTACCGGCATATCTCCAACGAAGGCGTGCGCGCCGAGTTCGAACAGGCCTGGGGCGTGACCCTGCAACCTGATCCGGGCCTGCGCATTCCCAACATGTTCGAGGCGGCCCTCGATGGCAGCTTCAAGGCGCTGTACTGCCAAGGTGAGGACATCGCCCAGAGCGACCCCAACACCCAGCACGTTACCGCAGCGCTGCTGGCCATGGAGTGCGTGATCGTTCAGGACATCTTCCTCAACGAAACCGCCAAGTTCGCCCACGTATTCCTGCCGGGCAGCTCGTTCCTCGAGAAGGACGGCACCTTCACCAACGCCGAGCGGCGCATTTCGCGGGTGCGCAAGGTGATGGACCCGATGGCCGGCAAGGCCGACTGGGAAGGCACTATGGCCCTGGCCAATGCCCTGGGCTACAAGATGGACTACCGCCATCCCTCTGAAATCATGGATGAGATCGCACGCCTGACACCGAGCTTCCACAACGTCAGCTATGCCGAGCTGGAGCGCCATGGCAGCCTGCAATGGCCGTGCAACGAGGCGGCGCCGGACGGCACCCCGACCATGCACATCGACCACTTCGTGCGCGGCAAGGGCCGCTTCATGCTCACCGGCTACGTGCCCACCGACGAGAAGGTCAACAGCCGCTATCCGTTGCTGCTGACCACCGGGCGAATTCTGAGCCAGTACAACGTTGGCGCGCAGACCCGGCGCACCGGCAACAACGCCTGGCACGCCGAAGACCGCCTGGAAATCCACCCAAGCGATGCCGAAAGCCGCGGCATCAATGATGGTGACTGGGTGGGCATCGGCAGCCGTTCGGGCCAGACCGTGCTGCGTGCGATGGTCAGTCCGCGGGTGGCACCGGGGGTGGTCTACACCACGTTCCACTTCCCTGAATCAGGGGCTAACGTGATCACCACCGACAACTCCGACTGGGCGACCAACTGCCCGGAATACAAAGTCACGGCGGTTGAGGTGGCGAAAGTCTTCCACCCCTCCGAATGGCAGAAGCGCTATCAGGACTTCAGCGATGAACAGCGCCGTCTGCTCAAGGAGCGCCGTCAACACGAAGGCAAGGAAAAAGCCGAGGTACGCCGATGAGTACGCATGACAACCTGGTGAAGATGGCCAACCACATCGCCCACTACTTCGACAGCGAGCCTGATCGCGAGCTGGCGGTGCAGGGGCTGAACCAGCACCTGCGCAGTTTCTGGACGCCAGCGATGCTCAAGCAGTTGAGCGAGAAGGCCAAGGGCGAGGCCGCCAATGACCTCGATCCGCTGGTACTGAGGGCGCTGCACAGCGCCTGAGGCGGAGAGTGAACGACACGGGGGCCGCTGATGCGGCCCCCGTGCTGTGCGTGGTCAGGACTTGAAACGCCCGACCAGGGTGTCGAGTTCGCCGGACAGTTGCGAAAGCCGGCCTGAATCGCTCTGCGCGCCATGGGCCAGGCGTTCGACCTGCTGCGCCTCGTCGTAGATCTGTTGAATGTGCCGGTTGATCTCTTCGGCGACGCTGTGCTGTTGCTCGGCGGCGGCGGAAATCTGCAGGTTCTGGTCGCGGATCTCGTTCACCGATTGCTGGATGCCCTCGAAACTGCCGCGGGTGCGTTCGATGGAGGCGACGCTGCTGCGCGACAGCTCCAGGCAGCCGTCCATCTTGCTCGATACTTCGTGGGTCTTGCTCGCCAGGGTGTTGAGCAACTGGTCGATTTCAGTGGTGGAATCAGACGTGCGCTTGGCGAGCGCGCGCACTTCATCGGCGACCACGGCAAAGCCCCGGCCCTGGTCGCCGGCCCGTGCGGCCTCGATGGCGGCATTCAGCGCGAGCAGGTTGGTCTGCTCGGCGATGGCACGGATGGTGCCGAGTATCTGGTTGATGCTGCGGCTGCCTTCTTCCAGCTCAAGCATGGCCTGAGACGACTCGCTGAGCCGTTCGCCCAGGCGGTTGACGCTGTCGGTAGTGACATCGATCTGCTGCTGCCCCTCGGCGACGCGGCGGTGGCCGCTCTCTGCGGCATTGGCCGCGCTGCTGCACGAGCGCGCCACCTCATTGGCGGTGGCGACCATCTCGTTGAAGGCGGTGGACACCAGCTCGACGGCCTCGCGCTGGCGTCCGGCGGCATCGTTCATGTTGCCGGCCATTGCGCTGTTGAGCCGCGAGGCGTCCTGCAGATTGTCCGAGGCCGCGCCGATGCGCTGGATCAACTGGCGGATCGCGGCCAGGAACTGGTTGAACCAGCCGGCCAGTTCGGCAGTTTCGTCCTTGCCTTGAATGTGCAGGTCGTGACGCAAGTCGCCTTCACCCTCGGCAATCGCCTGCAGGCCGCTGCTGACCTGGCCGATGGGCCGCACGATCAGTCGGGCGAAGGCGGCTGCCAGCACGGCGAACAACAGCGCCAGGGCGCCGACGATGAACACCGTCAGCCACGTCATGCGGGTGGCTGCGCTCATCACCTCGCTGGCCTCGATCAGGCCGACGAAGCGCCAGCCCAGGCCTGGCGAAGTCCAGACGTTGGCCATGTAGCGCACACCGTCGATGTCGACCTGGGTCGAGCCTTGCTCGGTGGCGGCCAGTTGCGCGTAGGGCTCGCCCAGGCTTTTGAGCGGCTTGAAGTTGTGGCTGGGGTCACGCGGATCGACCAGCACCACACCGTCCTCGATCAGCATGACGTAGCCGCTGTCGCCCAGCTTGATGCTGCTGACCAGTTGGCTGAGGTTTTTCAGCGAGACGCTGACCACGTACACGCCCTTGGGGGCGCCGTTGGCGTCCTGCAAGGTGCGCGCGGTACCGACCAGGGCGACATCGTCTTTCTCGTAATAGTAGGCCGGGGTACGCACGGTCTTGCCTGGGCTGGCCATGGCCTGTTTGTACCAGGGCCGGGCACGGGGATCGTAGCTGGCCAGTTGCGGGTCGTCCGGCCATTTGGCGTAGCTGCCATCTTCCAGGCCGATGGAGATGATCGCCGCCGCCGGGTGGCTGGCGCCGTAGCGGGCGAACTGTTCGATCACCCGCTGCGCCTCGGCGGGCAGGAGCTGGCTGGCAGCGTCAGCCTTGCGGTAGTCCTTGAGCGTGGTGACCGAAGTGTAGGTGGGATCGGCCGCCATCTGTTCGACGTTCTGCGCCGTGGCGTCGAAGAACTGGCGCATGTTGCCATCGATCTGGCGAATCTCGCGGGTACTGCCGTCGATGAATTGCTCGACTGCCTGGTTACGGATGTTCAGCACCGAGATCACCGCCACCAGGCTTACGGGGATTAGGGCGACAAGGACGAAGGCGAGGATCAGTTTGCTTTTTATTTTCATCGTGACACGTCATCCGTGCAGTGGGCGAAAGAGCCATGGGTGATGGCTCGTTGCCATCGTCACTGTGTCGGCGGCGTGTTGGTAAACATTAGGCGAGGATGTGTGTACAACTTTAATTTCGATTGTGGCGCATGGGGCGGTCTAGCTACCCGGCCGCGCCGAGCCGGGTAGTGCAAAAGCGGCTTCAGAAGGCCAGCTTGCAGCCGATCAGCAACAGCATGCCGGCCAGGCACGGGCGCAGCACCGCGTCAGAGATACGCCCGGTGAGGTGGCTACCCAGGTAGATACCCGGCAGCGAGCCGAGCAGCAGATAGCCGAGCAGCGACCAGTCCATGTTGCCCATGCTGGCGTGGCCTAGGCCTGCGACCAGGGTCAGCGGCACGGCGTGGGCGATTTCCGTGCCCACCAGGCGGCGGGTGACCAGGAATGGATAGAGCAGGAACAGCGCCACCGTGCCCAGCGCGCCGGCGCCGATGGAGGTCAGGGTGACCATGATGCCGAGCACCACACCGGTGATCACGGTGAGGATGTTCAGGGTGCGGTCGCTCAGGTGGTAGTGATCGCCGGCGTGGCGATTGGCGAAGGCTTGCAGACGGGATTTGAACAGGATCGCCAGCGCGGTGAGGATCAGTACCACCGCCAGGCCTTGCTTGATGATGGCGTTGAGCGCCGAGGTGTCGGCGTGCAGGGTACTTAGGAACCACAGCGTCAGGGCTGCGGCAGGCACGCTGCCCAGGCTCAGCCAGCCGGTGATCTTCCAGTCGATGTTCTTGTTGCGGCCATGGACCCAGACGCCACTGGCCTTGGTGATGGCGGCGTAGAGCAGGTCAGTGCCCACTGCGGTTGCGGGGTTGATGCCGAACCAGAGCAGGATCGGGGTCATCAGTGAACCGCCGCCGACGCCGGTCATGCCGACGATGAAACCTACGATCAGCCCTGCAATGGTGAAACCGAAAGAACCTACATCCATACGCTACTCAATCGTCCAGCTGTGCCCGTTATCGGATGGCAGCCAGCATATAGATTTTTTTATAGCTAAATAGACTTGTTGGTTATGAGCTTATAACAGGTACTTTCCATGGGGTCTTTGTCGGCCGCCGAAGCGGGGCTGGCAGGCCAGCCCCGTCGTCGGTCAGATGCCGAAGCTGCCGACCAGTTGCTTGAGGCGCCCCGCCTGTTGGCTCAACGCGTCGCAATGGCGCAGGGTTTCGTTGAGGTTTTCCACCCCTTGCTGATTGAGGGCGTTGATCTGGGTGATGTCCAGGTTGAGGCTCTCGACCACGGCGGTCTGCTCTTCGGTGGCGGTGGCCACGGACTGGTTCATGCCGTCGATTTCACCGATGCGCTGGGTCACGCTGGCCAGGCGCTCGCCCGCCTGGTTGGCGACCTGCACGGTCTGCTCGCTGGACACTTGGCTGGTATGCATGGTGTGCACTGCCTCGCGTGAGCCGACTTGCAGGCTGGTGATCATGCGGTGGATTTCTTCGGCCGATTCCTGGGTGCGGTGGGCCAGGTTGCGCACTTCATCGGCGACCACGGCGAAACCACGTCCGGCTTCCCCGGCGCGCGCGGCTTCGATGGCGGCGTTGAGCGCCAGCAGGTTGGTCTGCTGGGAGATGCCCTTGATCACGTCGAGAATCTTGCCGATTTCGTCGGTGCTGGCGTTGAGCACTTCGATCTGCTGGCACGATTCGCTGATCTTCTGCGACAGGCTGGTCATTGCGCCGATGGCGTCGTCGACCACCTTGCGGCCGTCGTTGGCCTGCTCGCTGGCACCGCTGGCATGCTGCGAGGCGTCGGCGGCGTTGCGGGCGATTTCCTGGGTGGCGGCGCCGAGCTGGTTGATCGCCGCCGCGACGCTGTTGGTGCGCATGCTCTGCTCTTCGGAGCCGGTGATCGAGGCGTTCGAGGCGCCCACCACTTGCTCGGACAGGTCATGCACCTGGCGGGTGGCCGAGGCGACTTCGCGGATCGAGGTGTGGATACGCTCGACGAAGCGGTTGAAGGCATTGGCCACCTCGCCGAACTCGTCCTGCTGCTGTACTTCCAGGCGCTTGGTCAGGTCGCCTTCGCCGTCGGCGATGTCACGCATGGCGCGGCCCATGACCGTCAGCGGGCGCATCAGCAGCGGAATCAGCAGGCTCAGCAGGGCGGCGATGGCGGCCACGGCCACGAGCATGGCAATGATCGCCGAAGTGCGGAACTTGCTCAGCGCAGCGTAGGCCTTGTCCTTGTCGATCGACAGACCGATATACCACTGCGCCGATGGCAGGCCGTTGACCGGGGCGAACGACATCAATCGCTCGCTGCCATCGAGGGTGACGTCCTGCAGGCGGCTGGTCAGTTCCAGGTTCTGGCCGGCGTAGATGTCCTTGAGCTGCTTCATCACCAGGGTCTTGTCCGGAGCGACGATCACCTGGCCTTCGCGGTCGACCAGGAAGGCGTGGCCGATGCCGCCGAAGTCCACCGAATTGATGATTTCCACCAGGGTATCGAGGGTCAGGTCACCACCGACCACGCCGAGCAGTTCGCCGTTGCTGCGGCTCTTCACCGGGGTGGCGATGGTCACCACCATCCCGCCGACTGCGCCCATGTAGGGCGGCGTCAGCACGGTCTGCCCGGCACTGGCGGCGGCGCTGTACCACGGCCGCTTGCGTGGATCGTAGTCAGACGGCATCGACACGTCGGGACGCTGGGTGAACACCCCGTTGTTCTGACCAAAGTAGGTGAACAGGAAGTTGCTGGTGTAGGAAGGCTGATCGACCAGGCCCGGCAGGGTGTCGCCAGCATTCTGCTGGGCGATGTCCTGGGCGAGGTTTTCCAGCACCAGAATGCGTCCGCTCATCCAGTTCTGCACGCTGCTGGCGGTCAGCTCGCCAGACTGCTGCATGGATGACTCCAGGTTCTGGGTGATGGTGCTGCGTTGCAGGTAGTCGTTGTAGAGCGTGAACAAGGCGAATGCGAGCACGACCACTGCGCAGGCGCTCAGGAGAATCTTGTGGCGAAACTTCAGGTTCATGTTTCCAGACCTAGCCATGGGAAGGGGAGGTTGCCATGCGCCGCGGCGCATGAACGAAACCTGTCAGAACAGGTATCGGCACCGGACGGGTTTCTTTAAAAGGTTGGCGCACTAATCTTTCCCAATGGACGACGAACGGTCTGCGCCCGAGCAGCGGTGGGCATGCCGTACAAAGCAGAGGTAATCTCCTATCTGTTCCCGTACACTTCGCAACTGTTCCGGTAATCTTTCCAGGCTCTTCGTCACAAGAACAACGACACCTGCGCTTCGAGAACCTGCCATGACCAACCTGCTGCTGTACCAGAAAATCGCCCAGCAACTGGCCGAAGACATTCGCCGTGGCGTCTACCAGCCAGGCGAGCGCGTGCCTTCAGTGCGCAAGATGAGCGCCCAGCTCAATGTCAGCCATGCCACGGTGTTGCAGGCCTACGCCAACCTCGAAGACCAAGGCCTGATTCGCGCGCGGCCGCAATCGGGCTACTACGTCCACCAGACCCCGGCGCTGACCGCACAGACCCCCGACATCGCCCGGGTCGAACGCCCCGGCCTGGTCACCCGTGCCAGCATTATCCAGCAGGTGTTGGCCGAAGCTCGGCGCGACGGCGTGTATGCCTTCGGCGCGGCGGTGCCGAATGTCGATTATCTTCCGGTGCGGGCACTGCACCAGCAGTTGGCGAAGGTCACCCGCTTCCACAGTCCGCGGGCCTTCAGCTATATGTTCAGCCCCGGGTTCGAACCCTTGCGGCGGCAGATCGCCATTCGCATGCGCGACGCTGGCGTGCTGGTCGACCCCCGCGAGGTGGTGGTTACCCATGGTTGCGTCGACGCCCTGCAGATGGCCTTGCGCGTGCTGACCCGTCCGGGCGACCTGATCGCCGCCGAGTCGCCGACCTACTACGGGTTGCTGCAACTGGCCGATCTGCTGGGGCTCAAGGTCATCGAAATCCCCAGTGACCCCTCCACCGGCATCAGCCTGGAAGCGCTGCAGCTGGCGGCCAATCAGTGGTCGATCAAGGCGCTGGTACTGACTGCGCGGCTGAGCAACCCACTGGGCGGCACCATCCCGGAAGAGCGGCAGAAGCAGCTGCTGCGCCTGGCCTCGGATTTCGACATCCAGATCGTCGAGGACGATATCTACGGCGAGCTGATGTTCGAGCAGGGTCGCAGCAAGGCGCTCAAGGCCTTCGACCGGCTCGACCGGGTGATCTACTGCTCGAGTTTCTCCAAGACCTTGTCGCCCGGGGTGCGGGTGGGCTGGATGATTCCCGGGCGCTATCAGGATGAAGTGCAGCGCCTGCAAACCTTCACCACCCACTCGGCCTGCAGCGTCACGCAGATGGCGGTGGCCTCTTACCTGGAAAACGGCGGCTACGACCGCCACCTGCGCTACATCCGCCAGGAATACCGCAAGAACCTCAGCGCCTACCAACTGGCGGTGCAGCAGCACTTCCCGGAAGGCACGCAAATGACCCGGCCAACGGGCGGTTTCATTCTGTGGGTGAGTTTGCCGGGACGGGTCAATACCCAGGAATTGCATGTGCGTGCGCTGGAACAGGGCATCAGCATCGCGCCGGGGCTGATCTTCAGCAATACCGAGCAGTTCAACCACTGTATTCGCATCAATTGCGGCATTCCGTGGAACAAGGAATCGGAGCGGGCGCTGATCACGCTGGGGCTGCTTGCATTGCAGCTGTGCAAGGAGACGACGGGCGCCGTCGCCTAGGCTTGCCAGCGGAGGCGCGAAGATGGAGCATAGGCACTTTGCTATCGTGCTGCGGGTGACCATGAAAACGCTACGTTGCATTGCCTTGCTGGTGGGTTTTTCGGCGTTCAGCTCGCTGGCTGGTCTCGTGCAGGCCGCGCAGCCCAGTGATCGGGGCAGTGCGGCTGTGCAGTCTGCGCCAGCCACGGGCATGTCCAAGGCCAAGCCGGCGGCGTCAGCCAAGACGCCGGCCCGCAAGAGCAATAGTTCGCGCAAGCCGGTCGCCAAGAAGCCCGTCAGCAAGGCGGTCACCCAGCCGGTGCCGGCGACCAAGATCGACCTGAGCCTGCCCAAGGACATGGTCAAGGACCTCAAGCCTGAGCTCGACTCCTCGCCCGTGGCGCACACCCCGCTGCTGCCTGCCATGTTCCCCGATACCCCGGGCGGCAGCGACAGCAACTTCCAGCTCAATGGTCGTCTGATCAGCAACGAAATGCAGCTGCAGTTGCGCAACGAGTCGCGTCGCGACCTGGAAGGCGCAGCCATCGAGTTCGAATTCAAGCAATGATCGACCGGCCGCAGGTCAGGGCGCCGAACTGACTTGGCAGTCATTTGCCCCAGGCGATTTCAAACGGCTGTTTGCCCAGCTACTATCCGGGGACGCACGTCCCGTTTCCACTCCAGGAGTTCAGGTTTCGATGAAATGCCGTGAGGGCTGTGGCGCCTGCTGCATCGCCCCTTCCATTAGTTCCGCCATCCCCGGCATGCCCGAGGGCAAGCCGGCAGGGGAGCGTTGCCTGCACCTTTCGGCGCAGAACCTCTGTCAGTTGTTCGGTCAGCCGCAAAGGCCGGCGGTATGCGGCGGCTTCAAGGCTGAGGTGGACGTATGCGGCAGCGATCGAGACGAGGCGATCAGGCTCATTGGCTGGCTGGAGCGGATGACCGCGGCGTAAGCGGGTAGATCTTCGACAACAAGGAACAACACGATGAGATCAGTGAAACGCATTGCACTGCTGCTGAGCGTCAGCGTACTGCTGGCACCCCTGGCCCAGGCCGAGAACTGGGAGGTGAAGAAGGACGAGGACGGCATCAAGGTGTCGCTCAGTGATGTCGCCGGCTCCAAGTACAAGGCCTATCGAGGCGAAACGCTGATCAAGGCGCCATTGGCCAAGGTCGTCGCCGAGCAGGAGAACGTGACCGCTGCCTGCACCTGGATTCACGAGTGCAAATTGCAGAAGCTGCTCAAGCACGAAGGCGATCAGGCCTGGACCTACACCCAGTTCAACACGCCATGGCCGGTGACCCCGCGTGATTCGGTGCTGCACATCACCACCTCGCGCGCCGCTGATGGCAGCGTCACGCGCGCCTTCGAGGAAGCGTCCGACTACCTGCCAGAAGAGAAGGGCTTCGTGCGTGTCGCCGAGGTCGAGGGGTTCTGGAAGTTCGCGCCGCAGGGCGATAACACCCAGGTGATCTACCAGGTGCACACCGAGCCGGGCGGCAGTGTACCGGCGCTGGTGGCCAACAAGTTCGTGGTCGATGCGCCGTTCAATACCCTCAAGCAACTGCGCGCCAAGGTCGAAGGCGGTAAATAAACGGCGAACTGCCCATAAAAAAACCGGCGCTCCAGGGCGCCGGTTTTTTGCGTCTCGAACAAGCGCTTACTTGCGGTCTTTGAGTGCGGTGATGTCGCGTTGTTGCTCACCGGTGTACAGCTGGCGCGGACGGCCGATCTTGTACGGGCTGGAGAGCATTTCCTTCCAGTGCGAAATCCAGCCGACGGTACGCGCCAGGGCGAAGATCACGGTGAACATGCTGGTCGGAATGCCGATGGCCTTGAGGATGATCCCCGAGTAGAAGTCGACGTTCGGGTACAGCGAGCGCTCGATGAAGTACGGATCGGTGAGGGCGATCTCTTCCAGGCGCATGGCCAGTTGCAGCTGCGGGTCGTTCTTGATGCCGAGCTCGGCGAGCACTTCGTCGCAGGTCTGCTTCATCACGGTGGCGCGCGGGTCGCGGTTCTTGTAGACGCGGTGACCGAAGCCCATCAGCTTGAACGGGTCGTTCTTGTCCTTGGCCTTGGCGATGTAGGTGTCGATGTTCGACACGTCGCCAATCTCATCGAGCATGGTCAGTACGGCTTCGTTGGCGCCGCCGTGGGCCGGACCCCACAGGGCAGCGATGCCCGCGGCGATACAGGCGAACGGATTGGCGCCGGAGGAGCCCGCCAGACGCACGGTGGAGGTTGAGGCGTTCTGCTCGTGGTCGGCGTGGAGGATGAAGATCCGGTCCATCGCCTTGGCCAGCACCGGGCTGATCGGTTTGATCTCGCACGGGGTGTTGAACATCATGTGCAGGAAGTTTTCGGCGTAGGTCAGGTCGTTGCGCGGGTACATCATGGGCTGGCCCATGGAGTACTTGTAGACCATCGCGGCCAGGGTCGGCATCTTCGCGACCAGGCGCACGGCCGAGATTTCCCGGTGCTGCGGATTATTGATGTCCAACGAGTCGTGGTAGAACGCCGACAGGGCGCCGACCACGCCGCACATCACCGCCATGGGGTGAGCATCACGACGGAAGCCGTTGAAGAAGGTCTTCAGCTGTTCGTGAACCATGGTGTGGTTCTTTACATTGCTGACGAACTTGGCCTTCTGCTCTTCGTTCGGCAGTTCGCCGTTGAGCAGCAGATAGCAGGTTTCCAGGTAGTCGGACTGTTCGGCCAGTTGCTCGATGGGATAGCCGCGGTGCAGCAGCACGCCCTTGTCGCCATCGATGTAGGTGATCTTCGATTCACACGAGGCAGTGGCCATGAAGCCAGGGTCGAAGGTGAAGTGACCGGATGCCCCCAACCCGCGGACGTCGATGACATCGGGACCAACGGTGCCGGTTAAAATCGGCAGCTCGACGGGGGCAGCGCCCTCGATGATCAACTGCGCTTTTTTGTCAGCCATGTGGCCTCCTATTAATGCTTGAAATCATCTGACAGACCCCCCACGCAGGGCCCGCACCACTATAGAGGGATAAATTCAGATGTCAATTTGCCTAAAGGCTGCTTGAAACACTGCCTGAGCGTTGATTTTTCAAGAAATTCCCGCCCATTTACGCCTTTTGCAGGAAGAAGGCAATGCGCTCTTTGGGCGAGACCCTCACGTTGTCATGAGCAGCCTAACTGTCTATACTCGGCAGCCGACTCCCAAGGGCTTTCCCAGGCCCGCTGTGATGGGTGTCGTGCTCTCTGAATGGTGGGTACCTGACCAGTACACTTACCAACAACTTTGCCCTGCTTGCTAGGGGCTCTTCAGTGTGAAAAAAGCCGTGAAAAGCCAACGACCTGTAAACCTAGACCTAAGGACCATCAAACTCCCCATTACCGGCATAACGTCATTTCTTCACCGCGTCTCCGGCATCATCCTCTTCCTGGGGCTGGGCATCATGCTTTATGCATTGTCCAACTCGCTGGGTTCCGAGGAAGGCTTCGGCGAAGTGAAGGCGTACATGACCAGCCCGCTGGCCAAGTTCGTGGCGTGGGGGCTGCTGTCTGCCCTGCTGTATCACCTGGTTGCCGGTGTGCGCCACTTGATCATGGACATGGGCGTCGGTGAAACGCTGGAAGGCGGAAGACTGGGCTCGAAAATTATCATCGCCGTTTCCGTGGTGTTGATCGTGCTGGCAGGAGTTTGGATATGGTAACCAACGTCACGAACCTTTCGCGTTCGGGCCTCTATGACTGGATGGCGCAGCGTGTTTCTGCGGTCGTTCTCGCGGCTTATTTCATCTTCCTGATCGGATACCTCGTCGCGCACCCGGGCATCGATTATGTCCAGTGGCACGCGCTGTTCTCCAACAACGCGATGCGTATCTTCAGTCTGCTCGCCCTCGTGGCCCTCGGCGCTCACGCCTGGGTCGGCATGTGGACCATTGCCACCGACTACCTGACGCCGATGGCGCTGGGCAAATCGGCTACGGCGGTACGTTTCCTGTTCCAGGCGGTCTGCGGCGTCGCGATGTTCGCGTACTTCGTCTGGGGTGTACAGATTCTCTGGGGTATCTGATTCATGGCTAGTGTTCCTACTATTTCGTTCGACGCCATCATCATCGGTGGTGGCGGCGCCGGCATGCGCGCTGCGCTGCAGCTGGCCCAGGGTGGTCACAAGACTGCCGTGATCACCAAGGTCTTCCCGACCCGTTCGCACACCGTTTCGGCCCAGGGTGGCATCACCTGCGCCATCGCTTCGGCCGACCCGAACGATGACTGGCGCTGGCACATGTACGACACCGTCAAGGGCTCCGACTATATCGGTGACCAGGACGCCATCGAATACATGTGTCAGGAAGGTCCTGCCGCGGTGTTCGAGCTCGACCACATGGGTCTGCCGTTCTCGCGTACCGAAACCGGCCGCATCTACCAGCGTCCGTTCGGTGGCCAGTCCAAGGACTTCGGCAAGGGCGGCCAGGCGGCCCGTACCTGCGCAGCGTCCGACCGTACCGGTCACGCGCTGCTGCACACCCTGTATCAGGGCAACCTGAAAGCCGGCACCACCTTCCTCAACGAGTACTACGCGGTCGATCTGGTGAAGAACCAGGACGGCGCGTTCGTCGGTGTCATCGCCATCTGCATCGAAACCGGTGAAACCCTGTACATCAAGGCCAAGGCCACTGTACTGGCCACCGGCGGTGCTGGCCGTATCTACGCCTCGACCACCAACGCCCTGATCAACACCGGCGACGGTGTCGGCATGGCGCTGCGTGCTGGCGTGCCGGTGCAGGACATCGAAATGTGGCAGTTCCACCCGACCGGCATTGCCGGCGCAGGTGTACTGGTCACCGAAGGCTGCCGTGGCGAAGGTGGTTACCTGATCAACGCCCACGGCGAGCGCTTCATGGAGCGTTACGCCCCGAACGCCAAAGACCTTGCCGGCCGCGACGTCGTCGCCCGTTCCATGGTCAAGGAAATCATCGCCGGTAACGGTGTCGGCCCGAACAAGGACCACGTCCTGCTCAAGCTCGACCACCTCGGCGAAGAAGTCCTGCACAGCCGCCTGCCAGGCATCTGCGAGCTGTCCAAGACCTTCGCCCACGTCGACCCTGTGGTCGCGCCGGTTCCGGTCGTACCGACCTGCCACTACATGATGGGCGGCGTTGCCACCAACATTCATGGCCAGGCCATCACCATGGACGCCGAAGGCGTCGACCACATCATCCCGGGTCTGTTCGCGGTCGGTGAAGTGGCGTGCGTATCGGTTCACGGCGCCAACCGCCTGGGCGGCAACTCGCTGCTCGACCTGGTGGTGTTCGGCCGTGCTGCCGGCCTGCACCTGGAGAAGGCGCTGAGCGAAGGCATCGAGTACCGCGACGCAAGCGACACCGACGTGGACGTTGCCCTGAATCGTCTGGCCAAGCTCAACGAGCGTACCACCGGCGAAGACGTGGCCACCCTCAAGCGCGAGCTGCAAAGCTGCATGCAGAACTACTTCGGTGTGTTCCGTACCGGCGAATACATGCAGAAGGGTATCGCCCAGCTGCAAGGTCTGCGTGAACGAATCGCCAACGTCAAGATCAATGACAAGTCCCAGGCCTTCAACACCGCGCGTATCGAAGCGCTGGAGCTGCAGAACCTGCTGGAAGTCGCTGAAGCGACGGCGATCGCCGCTGAAGCCCGTAAAGAGTCCCGCGGCGCCCACGCCCGTGAAGACTTCGAAGACCGTGACGACGAGAACTGGCTGTGCCACACCCTGTATTACCCGGGTGAGAAGCGCGTCGCCAAGCGTGGCGTCAACTTCGCGCCGAAGACCGTTCCGGCCTTCGAGCCTAAAGTCCGGACTTACTAAGGGGTGGCCGCAATGTTGAAAGTTGAAGTGTATCGCTACAACCCGGATACCGATTCGGCGCCTAAAACCCAGGTGTTCGAAGTCGATACCGGTGGCAAGGACCTGATGGTGCTCGACGTGCTGGCGCTGATCAAGGAGCAGGACGAAGGGTTCTCCTACCGTCGCTCCTGCCGTGAAGGCGTCTGCGGTTCCGACGGCATGAACATCAATGGCAAGAACGGCCTGGCCTGCATCACTCCGCTGTCGGCGGTGGTCAAGGGCAACAAGCTGGTGGTTCGTCCACTGCCTGGCCTGCCGGTGATCCGTGACCTGGTCGTCGACATGAGCATCTTCTACAAGCAGTACGAGAAGGTGAAGCCGTTCCTGCAGAACGACACCCCGGCACCGGCCATCGAGCGCCTGCAATCGCCGGAAGAGCGCGAGAAGCTCGACGGTCTGTACGAGTGCATCCTGTGCGCCTGCTGTTCGACCTCGTGCCCATCGTTCTGGTGGAATCCCGACAAGTTCCTCGGCCCTGCCGCGCTGCTGCAAGCCTACCGTTTCCTGGCTGACAGCCGCGACACCAAGACCCAGGAGCGTCTGGCTTCGCTGGACGATCCGTTCAGCGTATTCCGCTGCCGCGGGATCATGAACTGCGTGAACGTCTGCCCGAAAGGTCTGAACCCGACCAAGGCAATCGGTCACGTGCGCAACATGCTGCTGCAAAGCGGCACCTGATTCAGCAAGTGTTGTAACTGCAAGACGCCGAAGCGCGGGTGGTGAGCCCGCGCCGAGGTGAAACCCGAGCAAGGGCTCACAAAGCCCCGGCTCGTACCTATGAAGATATGAGACCAGCAGGGGCTTCCGGGCTGGTACCCGGAAAATCTGCAGGATCTTCGGTGACGTGGTTCGGCCGCGGTATTGGGCTTCCTACGTTTGCTGAGGCGCTTGCCGATCAGTCCCCTAACCGAGGGTGACCAAGCATGCAAGAAAGCGTGATGCAGCGCATGTGGGATAGCGCCCACCTTTCAGGTGGTAACGCTGCATATGTGGAAGAGCTCTACGAGCTTTACCTGCACGACCCTAACGCTGTGCCAGAAGAGTGGCGCACCTACTTCCAGAAGTTGCCCGCCGACGGCAGCACCGCTACCGATGTCTCGCACTCGACGATCCGCGACCATTTCGTACTGCTGGCAAAGAACCAGCGCCGCGCCCAACCGGTATCTGCCGGGAGCGTGAGCAGTGAACACGAGAAGAAGCAGGTTGAAGTGCTGCGACTGATCCAGGCCTATCGTATGCGCGGTCATCAAGCTGCCCAGCTTGACCCGTTGGGGTTGTGGCAGCGTCCCGCACCTGTAGACCTGTCGATCAATCACTACGGCCTGACCAGTGCCGATCTTGATACGACCTTCCGTGCCGGCGACCTGTTCATCGGCAAAGAGGAGGCGAGCCTACGGGAAATCTTCGATGCCTTGGAGAAGACATATTGTCGCACCATCGGCGCCGAGTTCACCCACATCGTCGATTCCGAGCAGCGCAGCTGGTTCCAGCAACGCCTGGAAAGCGTGCGTGGCCGTCCTGATTTCTCCGCCGACGCGCAGGCCCACCTGCTCGAGCGCGTAACCGCTGCCGAAGGCCTCGAGAAGTACCTGGGCACCAAGTACCCGGGCACCAAGCGCTTCGGTCTGGAAGGTGGCGAGAGCCTGATCCCGATGCTGGACGAAATGATCCAGCGCTCCGGCTCCTACGGTACCAAGGAAGTGGTCATCGGCATGGCCCACCGCGGTCGCCTCAACGTGCTGGTCAACACCTTCGGCAAGAACCCGCGCGAGCTGTTCGACGAGTTCGAAGGCAAGAAGATGAACGAGCTGGGCTCGGGTGACGTGAAATATCACCAGGGCTTTTCGTCGAACGTGATGACCCCGGGCGGCGAAGTCCACCTGGCCATGGCGTTCAACCCCTCCCACCTGGAAATCGTCTCGCCAGTGGTGGAGGGTTCCGTACGTGCCCGTCAGGACCGTCGCAACGACACCTCCGGTGACAAGGTCCTGCCGATTTCCATCCATGGTGACGCGGCCTTCGCCGGTCAGGGCGTGGTCCTGGAAACCTTCCAGATGTCGCAGACCCGCGGTTTCAAGACCGGCGGTACCGTGCACATCGTGATCAACAACCAGGTTGGTTTCACCATCAGCAACCCGCTGGACTCGCGCTCCACCGAGTACTGCACCGACGTTGCCAAGATGATTCAGGCGCCAATCCTGCACGTCAACGGCGATGACCCGGAAGCGGTGCTGTTCGTCACCCAGCTGGCCATCGACTATCGCATGCAGTTCAAGCGTGACGTGGTGGTCGACCTGGTCTGCTACCGTCGCCGCGGCCACAACGAGGCCGACGAGCCGAGCGGCACCCAGCCGCTGATGTACCAGAAGATCAGCAAGCAGCGTACCACCCGTGAGCTGTATGCCGACAAGCTGATCCAGGCCGGTCGCATCGACGCCGAACGCGCCCAGTCCAAGATCGACGACTACCGCAGCGCGCTGGACAACGGCCTGCACGTGGTCAAGAGCCTGGTCAAGGAGCCGAACCGCGAGCTGTTCGTCGACTGGCGTCCGTACCTGGGCCATGCCTGGACCGCGCGTCACGACACCGGCATCGAACTCAAGACCCTGCAGGAGCTGTCCGGCAAGCTGCTGGAAATTCCTGAAGGCTTCGTGGTTCAGCGTCAGGTCGCGAAAATCTACGAAGACCGCCAGAAGATGCAGGCCGGTGGCTTGCCGATCAACTGGGGCTACGCCGAAACCATGGCCTACGCCACGTTGATCTTCGAAGGTCACCCGGTGCGTATCACCGGTCAGGACGTGGGTCGCGGCACCTTCTCGCACCGTCATGCGGCGCTGCACAACCAGAAGGACGCCAGCACCTACCTGCCGTTGCAGAACCTGTACCCGGGCCAGCCGAAATTCGACCTGTACGACTCGTTCCTCTCGGAAGAGGCCGTGCTGGCGTTCGAATACGGTTACTCGACCACCACGCCGAACGCGCTGGTGATCTGGGAAGCCCAGTTCGGCGACTTCGCCAACGGTGCGCAAGTGGTGATCGACCAGTTCATCACCAGCGGCGAGCACAAGTGGGGTCGTCTGTGCGGCCTGACCATGCTGCTGCCACACGGTTACGAAGGGCAGGGGCCGGAGCACTCCTCCGCGCGTCTGGAGCGCTACCTGCAGCTGTGCGCCGAGCACAACATTCAGGTGTGCGTCCCGACTACGCCGGCGCAGATCTACCATCTGCTGCGTCGTCAGGTCATTCGTCCGCTGCGCAAGCCGCTGATCGTGCTGACGCCCAAGTCGCTGCTGCGCCACAAGCTGGCCGTTTCCACCCTGGAAGACCTCGCCGAAGGCTCGTTCCAGACCGTCATCCCGGAAATCGATACCCTCGAGCCGTCCAAGGTCGAGCGCATCGTGCTGTGCAGCGGCAAGGTCTACTACGACCTGCTGGAAAAACGCCGCGCCGAAGGCCGTGAAGACATCGCCATCGTGCGTCTCGAGCAGCTGTATCCGTTCCCGGAAGATGACCTGGTGGAAATCCTCGCGCCGTACACCAACCTCAAGGCCGCGGTGTGGTGCCAGGAAGAACCGATGAACCAGGGCGCCTGGTACAGCAGCCAGCACCATATGCGTCGGATCCTCGGTCGCCACAACCCGTCACTGGTTCTGGAATACGCCGGTCGCGACGCGTCTGCCGCACCTGCGTGTGGTTATGCTTCCAAGCACGCCGAGCAGCAGGAAAAACTGCTGCAAGACGCGTTCACCGTCTAACGCTTAGCGCACTGAAACCGAATTTAAGGAAACACTGCTAATGGCTATCGAGATCAAAGCCCCAACCTTCCCGGAATCGGTTGCCGACGGCACCGTTGCCACCTGGCACAAGCAGCCGGGCGAAGCCGTCAAGCGTGACGAGCTGATCGTCGACATCGAAACCGACAAAGTGGTCCTGGAAGTGCTGGCCACCGCCGATGGCGTGCTGGGCGATATCGTCAAGGCCGAAGGCGACACCGTGCTGTCCGACGAAGTTCTGGGCTCCATCGTCCAGGGTGGCGCTGGTGCTGCGGCACCGGCCGCTGCTGCCCAGGCTGCCGCGCCGGCCGCTGCTGCTGGCGCTGACGCCGGCGAAGACGACCCGGTTGCCGCACCTGCCGCGCGCAAGCTGGCCGAAGAGAACGGCATCGACCTGGCGTCGGTCGCCGGCACCGGCAAAGGCGGTCGCGTGACCAAGGAAGACGTCGTTGCCGCCGTCGCCAACAAGAAGTCGGCACCTGCCGCGGCCCCGGCTGCCAAGCCTGCCGCTGCGGCCCCGGCTGCCGTGGTCACTGCCAATGGCGACCGCACCGAGAAGCGCGTGCCGATGACCCGTCTGCGCGCCAAGATCGCCGAGCGTCTGGTCGAAGCCCAGTCGAACATGGCCATGCTCACCACCTTCAACGAAGTCGACATGACTGAAGTCATGGCCCTGCGTTCGAAGTACAAGGATCTGTTCGAGAAGACCCACAACGGCGTGCGCCTGGGCTTCATGTCGTTCTTCGTCAAGGCGGCGACCGAAGCGCTCAAGCGTTTCCCGGCCGTCAACGCCTCGATCGATGGCAACGACATCGTCTACCACGGTTTCGCCGACGTCGGCGTTGCGGTTTCCAGCGACCGTGGCCTGGTGGTTCCGGTACTGCGTAACGCAGAATCGATGAGCCTGGCGGAAATCGAGAACGGCATCGCCACCTTCGGCAAGAAGGCTCGCGACGGCAAGCTGTCGATCGAGGAAATGACCGGTGGTACCTTCACCATCACCAACGGCGGTACCTTCGGCTCGATGATGTCGACCCCGATCGTCAACCCGCCGCAGGCTGCTATCCTCGGCATGCACAACATCATTCAGCGCCCGATGGCGGTCAATGGTCAGGTGGTCATCCGCCCGATGATGTATCTTGCGCTGTCCTACGATCACCGCCTGATCGATGGCAAAGAGGCGGTCACCTTCCTGGTTACCATCAAGAACCTGCTGGAAGATCCGTCCCGCCTGCTGCTGGACATCTAAACAATAGCTGCAAGTCGCGAGCGGCAAGCTTCAAGTTGAAGCGTGCTGTCTTGCGGCTTGCAGCTTGAAGCTTGACGCTGAAAAGGAATCTTTTATGACCCAGAAATTCGACGTTGTTGTCATCGGTGCCGGCCCTGGCGGCTATGTGGCCGCCATCAAGGCTGCTCAACTGGGCCTGAAAACCGCCTGCATCGAGGAATACACCGACGCCGAGGGCAAACTGGCCCTGGGTGGCACCTGCCTGAATGTCGGTTGCATTCCGTCCAAGGCGCTGCTCGACAGCTCCTGGAAGTACAAGGAAGCCAAAGAGTCCTTCAACGTCCACGGCATCTCCACGGGCGAAGTGAAGATGGACGTCGCCGCGATGATCGGCCGCAAAGCTGGCATCGTGAAGAACCTGACCGGTGGCGTCGCCACCCTGTTCAAGGCCAACGGTGTGACCTCGATCCAGGGCCACGGCAAGCTGCTGGCAGGCAAGAAGGTCGAAGTCACCAAGGCCGACGGCAGCACTGAAGTCGTCGAAGCCGACAACGTGATTCTCGCTTCCGGTTCGCGTCCGATCGACATTCCGCCGGCTCCGGTCGACCAGAAAGTCATCGTCGATTCCACCGGCGCCCTGGAATTCCAGAGCGTACCGCAGCGTCTGGGCGTGATCGGCGCTGGCGTCATCGGTCTGGAGCTGGGTTCGGTATGGTCGCGCCTGGGCGCCCAGGTGACCGTACTCGAAGCGCTGGACACCTTCCTGATGGCTGCTGACAGCGCCGTCTCCAAGGAAGCGCACAAGACTCTCACCAAGCAAGGCCTGGACATCAAGCTGGGTGCTCGCGTCACCGGCTCCAGCGTCAATGGCGATGAAGTCGAAGTCACCTACACCGATGCCAATGGCGAGCAGAAGATCACCTTCGATCGCCTGATCGTCGCGGTTGGCCGTCGTCCGGTCACCACCGACCTGCTGGCCAGCGATTCGGGCGTGGACATCGACGAGCGCGGCTACATCTATGTCGATGACCAGTGCGCCACCAGCGTGCCGGGTGTGTTCGCCATCGGTGACGTGGTCCGCGGCCTGATGCTGGCGCACAAGGCGTCGGAAGAGGGCATCATGGTGGTCGAGCGCATCAAGGGCCACAAGGCTCAGATGAACTACGACCTGATCCCGTCGGTCATCTACACCCACCCGGAAATCGCCTGGGTCGGCAAGACCGAGCAGGCGCTCAAAGCCGAAGGCGTCGAAGTCAACGTCGGTACCTTCCCGTTCGCTGCCAGCGGCCGTGCCATGGCTGCCAACGACACCGGTGGTTTCGTCAAGGTCATCGCCGATGCCAAGACCGACCGTGTCCTGGGCGTTCACGTGATTGGCCCGTCGGCGGCCGAGCTGGTTCAGCAAGGCGCGATCGCCATGGAATTCGGCACCAGTGCCGAGGACCTGGGCATGATGGTCTTCAGCCATCCAACCCTGTCCGAAGCGCTGCACGAAGCAGCGCTGGCGGTGAATGGCGGTGCCATTCACGTCGCCAACCGTAAAAAGCGTTAATTATAAGAAACCACGGCGGGCTGCCCGTCGTGAGTCTTGCGTGCACGACTCACCGCGGAATGTTCGCCGGACCAGGTCACCGGGTTTCCCCGGGACTGAGGGTCACAGGTGGCGCGGCACCGGCAACGGTGCAGCGCCGAAGCGCAGTACCTAACGAAGACGGTAAAAAGCATGAATCTTCACGAGTATCAGGGCAAACAGCTGTTCGCTGAATACGGCCTGCCAGTTTCCAAGGGTTTCGCAGTCGACACCCCTGAAGCTGCAGCAGAAGCCTGCGACAAGATCGGTGGTTCGGAGTGGGTCGTCAAAGCCCAGGTCCACGCTGGTGGTCGCGGTAAGGCGGGTGGCGTCAAGCTGGTTCGCAGCAAGGAAGACGCCAAGGCGTTCGCTGCACAATGGTTGGGCAAGAACCTGGTCACCTACCAGACTGATGCCAACGGTCAACCAGTTTCCAAGATCCTGGTCGAGTCCTGCACCGACATCGCCAAAGAGCTGTACCTGGGCGCTGTAGTCGATCGTTCCAGCCGTCGCATCGTGTTCATGGCCTCCACCGAAGGTGGCGTGGACATCGAGAAAGTGGCTCACGACACTCCCGAGAAGATCATCAAGGCCACCATCGATCCGTTGGTCGGTGCGCAGCCGTTCCAGGGCCGTGAGCTGGCATTCCAGCTGGGTCTGGAAGGCAAGCAGGTTGCCCAGTTCGCGAAAATCTTCGTTGGCCTGGCCAAGCTGTTCCAGGACCACGACCTGGCCCTGCTGGAAGTCAACCCGCTGGTGATCAAGGCCGACGGCGATCTGCATTGCCTCGATGCCAAGATCAACATCGACGCCAACGCCATGTACCGTCAGCCGAAGCTGAAAACCTTCCACGACCCGTCGCAGGACGATGCCCGTGAAGCCCACGCTGCCAAGTTCGAACTGAACTACGTTGCCCTGGAAGGCAACATCGGCTGCATGGTCAACGGTGCCGGCCTGGCCATGGGTACCATGGATATCGTCAACCTGCACGGCGGCAAGCCAGCCAACTTCCTCGACGTGGGCGGCGGTGCCACCAAAGAGCGCGTGACCGAAGCGTTCAAGATCATTCTGTCCGACAGCAACGTCGCGGCCGTTCTGGTCAACATCTTCGGCGGCATCGTTCGTTGCGACATGATTGCCGAAGGCATCATCGGCGCAGTGAAAGAAGTTGGCGTTAAAGTTCCGGTGGTCGTTCGCCTCGAAGGCAACAACGCCGAACTGGGCGCTAAAGTACTGGCAGAAAGCGGTTTGAACATCATTGCTGCAACCAGCCTGACCGACGCTGCTCAACAAGTTGTCAAAGCTGCGGAGGGCAAGTAATGAGCGTCCTGATCAATAAAGACACCAAAGTCATCTGCCAGGGCTTCACCGGCTCGCAGGGTACTTTCCACTCCGAACAAGCCATCGCCTACGGCACCAAGATGGTTGGCGGCGTGACCCCAGGCAAAGGCGGCACCACCCACCTGGGCCTGCCGGTGTTCAACACCGTCAAGGAAGCCGTCGCTGCCACTGGCGCCGACGCCTCGGTCATCTACGTTCCGGCTCCATTCTGCAAGGACTCGATCCTGGAAGCGGCTTTCGGCGGCATCAAGCTGATCGTCTGCATCACCGAAGGCATCCCGACCCTCGACATGCTGGACGCCAAGGTCAAGTGCGACGAGCTGGGCGTGACCCTGATCGGCCCTAACTGCCCAGGCGTCATCACCCCGGGCGAGTGCAAGATCGGCATCATGCCAGGTCACATTCACTTGCCAGGCAAGGTCGGTATCGTTTCGCGTTCCGGCACTCTGACCTACGAAGCGGTCAAGCAGACCACCGACGCCGGCTTCGGCCAGTCGACCTGCGTGGGTATCGGTGGCGACCCGATTCCGGGCTCGAACTTCATCGACATCCTCAAGCTGTTCCAGGAAGACCCGAAGACCGAAGCGATCGTCATGATCGGTGAGATCGGCGGTTCGGCTGAAGAAGAGGCGGCTGCCTACATCAAGGCCAACGTCACCAAGCCTGTGGTTTCGTACATTGCCGGTGTAACTGCACCTGCTGGCAAGCGCATGGGCCACGCTGGCGCGATCATCTCCGGCGGCAAAGGTACTGCCGACGAGAAGTTCGCCGCCCTGCAGGACGCCGGTGTGAAAACCGTGCGTTCGCTGGCTGACATCGGCAAGGCCCTGGCCGAGCTGACTGGCTGGGAAGTGAAGCACTAATAGGCAGCACCCCCCACGCAACACAGAAACCACCCTCGGGTGGTTTTTGTGTTTCAGGACGGCCTGTGAGGACGGCCTGTCAGGACAATTCGCCGTGCGTATGGATTGCACCGATCAGCACGATAGGAATTTTCGTACAGACCTTTTCTGTAGCGAAGAGTAGATTTCGCACATCTTCAGTCGTTTATACGACAAGAACAGTCGCACAGCGGACAGACCGCTCGCTCGCAGTGCGCTCCTGGTACAAATTCGGTAATCTACGCGCCATTTTGTGCCCGATCCCCAAAAGGGACCGACACGCTAAACGGGTCTGGCTCATCAAGCCGGGCAGCATTTCCCTCATCCATAGGGCAATCCCTTCTCGAATCCCGATTTCAGCAGTGTGGTACTTCCCCAAATGAAAGTGTTAAAAGGCCAGGACATCCTGGCACTTGGCTTCATGACGTTTGCCCTTTTCGTGGGCGCGGGCAACATCATCTTCCCACCCATCGTCGGCCTGCAGGCCGGGCCGAACGTGTGGATGGCAGCGCTGGGCTTCCTGGTCACGGCGGTCGGCCTGCCGGTCATCACCGTCGTGGCGCTGGCCAAGGTCGGCGGTGGCATGGACGCGCTGAGCAGCCCGATCGGCAAGTTCTTCGGCGGCCTGCTGGCGGCGGTGTGCTACCTCTCGGTCGGCCCGCTGTTCGCCACACCGCGCACGGCCACTGTGTCGTTCGAAGTCGGTGTCGCGCCGCTGGTCGGTGACAGCATGGAAGGCTGGTTGGCGCTGTTGATCTACAGCGTGGTGTACTTCCTGATCGTGCTGGCAGTGTCGATGTATCCGGGCAAGCTGCTCGATACCGTCGGACGCTTCCTGGCGCCGCTGAAGATCATCGCACTGGCTGCGCTGGGCATCGCTGCCTTCATGCTGCCGGCCGGCGATATTGGTCAGGCGAAGCAGGCGTATGTGAGCGCACCGTTCTCGCAGGGCTTCATCAATGGCTACTTGACCATGGATACCCTGGGCGCACTGGTGTTCGGCATCGTCATCGTCAACGCCATCCGTTCCCGTGGCGTCGAGTCACCCCAACTGATCACCCGCTACGCAATCATCGCCGGCCTGATCGCCGGTGTCGGCCTGGCGCTGGTCTACGTCAGCCTGTTCCGTCTCGGCTCGGGCAGCCACGCGATCGCCATGGACGCCGCCAACGGCGCCACGGTGCTGCACGCCTACGTGCAGCACACCTTCGGCTCGCTGGGCAGTGGTTTCCTGGCCGTGTTGATCACCGTGGCCTGCCTGGTCACTGCAGTCGGCCTGACGTGCGCCTGCGCCGAGTACTTCAGCCAGATTCTGCCACTGTCGTACCGGGTGCTGGTGGTGTTGCTCGCCGGGTTCTCGTTGCTGGTCTCCAACCTGGGCCTGACCAAGCTGATCATGTTCTCGGTGCCCGTGCTGACGGCTATCTATCCGCCGTGCATCGTCATGATTGCCTTGAGCTTCGTCAACGGCGTGTGGAACTCACCGGTACGGGTGATGGCGCCGGTGATGCTGGTATCGCTGCTGTTCGGTATCGTCGATGCCCTCAAAGGCAGCGAACTTGCCCACCTGCTGCCAGACGCCGCCGCCAATCTGCCGCTGAGCGAACAGGGCCTGGCCTGGCTGGTGCCGTCGGTGATTGCCCTGGCCGTGTGCGTCACCGTCGACCGACTGCTGGGTAGCCCGCACCAGGCGATCGCCTGATGCGCTGAGTGCAGGCTGCGGGGCAGGTCACAAGCCACTGAGCCCGGCAGCCAATCGCGCCAGATGACCCCGCATGGCAATGCGGGGTTTTTTTTTGCCTGCACTGCCGAGTGTGCGTGCCTTTTGCGCAGAACCGACGTCGAAAGGCGGTGTAAATCCTGGTTTGTCCACCTGCGCGGAGACGGCATGAGTTTCATCCAGAACAACCTGAGCAATCTATTGGCCGTGTGCTGGTTCGGCCTCGCCTGGGGCGGCTATACCCGCTATGCCATCTGGAAGGGCCGCGACACGGCGTGCCTGGCCAGCGTGCTGCACCTCTACCGGGAAGACTGGATGCGCCGCATGCTGCTGCGCGACAACCGTATCGCCGATGCCAGCGTGATCGGCAACCTCGAGCGTAACGCCTCGTTCTTCGCCTCCAGCACGCTGATCATCCTCGCCGGCGTCCTCACCGTGCTCGGGGCCTCGGACCGGGCGCTGTCATTGCTGGCTGATCTGCCCTGGGTGCAGCCGGCTTCCCAAGGCATGTCGGAAATCAAGCTGCTGTGCCTGGCGATGGTCTTCGTCTATGCCTTCTTCACCTTCAGCTGGTGCATGCGTCAGTACAATTTCGCTGCGGTATTGGTAGGTTCGGCGCCGATGATCGGCGAGCGTCAGGTCAACGAGCCTGAACGCAGAGCCTTCGCTACCCGTGCAGCGAAAGTGCTGTCGCTTGCCGCCAACCAGTTCAACTTGGGATTGCGCGCGTATTATTTCGGCATGGCCTTGTTGACCTGGTTCATCAGCCCGTGGATGTTCATGCTCACCAGTGTCGGCGTGGTACTGATTCTTTACCGGCGTGAGTTTCACTCCGACGTGTTGGAAGTGATGGTCTTCACCCCCACGCAAAGTTCGGCGCTAGAGCACCCTGCGGACAACTCTGCAAGCGTGAACTGATCCAATTTAGTTAAAGTTTCCAGGCATAAAAAAACCCGGCCAGGCCGGGTTTTCTTACAAGCAGAATTACTGCTTGGCAGGTTCGGCAGGAACCGAGCCTGGCGGGGTGTTGGTCGGCGAGGAGCTGTCGCGAGCTTCTTCGGCGGCCTTCTGCTGAGCTTCAGCCTGGTCGGCAGCAGCCTTGGCTTTTTCTTCGTTGGCTTCGTTGACTTTGTCCTGAGCGTCACCCATTTTTTCCTGGGCTTTCTCGGCGTGTTGTTGTGCGTCTTGGGCTTTGTCTTCGCTCGCTTTATCGCAAGCGGCCAAGCCCATGGTGGCGGCCAGCATCAGAGCAAAAGCAAAAGGTTTACGCATGAGTGTGTATCTCCATTGGTGGAATAATCGACTTGTACCTTCGAGTTGTACGCTGTGAAAGAAGTTCCACACGGTTCGCACATATACATCTGCACGTCGTTAATGGCGACTGCGCGTTGTTTGCGGCGGGATTGATCCGGCGCCTGTCGACGACCCTTTGCCAAGCGTCTGCGCCATCGCCTGGCGGCTGATCGACCCAGGATGAGGGGCCTATCAAGGCGGCGCCCCTTGAAATGCCCCGGCGTGCCCCCATCTGTTGCTCATCCCGCCCTGAATGCCGGCCCTGGCCGTCACGGCGAACCCCGCCAATCGATTGGAGTTTTGAAGACCATGAGTGTGGATACTCAAAAGGAAACCCTGGGCTTCCAGACCGAAGTGAAGCAACTGCTGCACCTGATGATCCATTCCTTGTACTCGAACAAGGAAATCTTCCTCCGCGAGCTGATTTCCAACGCCTCCGACGCCGCCGACAAGCTGCGTTTCGAAGCCCTGGCCAAGCCTGAGCTGTTCGAAGGCGACACCGATCTGAAGATCCGCGTCAGCTTCGACAAGGCGGCCAATACCGTCACCCTGGAAGACAACGGCATCGGCATGAGCCGGCAGGACGTCATCACCCACCTGGGCACCATCGCCAAGTCCGGCACTGCCGACTTCATGAAGAATCTCACCGGCGACCAGAAGAAGGACTCGCACCTGATCGGCCAGTTCGGCGTCGGCTTCTACTCGGCGTTCATCGTCGCTGACAAGGTTGACGTCTACAGCCGCCGTGCCGGTCAGCCCGCTTCCGAGGGTGTGCACTGGTCGTCGAAAGGCGAGGGCGACTTCGAAGTCTCCACCATCGACAAACCGCAGCGCGGCACGCGCATCGTGCTGCACCTCAAAGCGGGTGAAGACGAGTTCGCCGATGGCTGGCGTCTGCGCAATGTGGTCAAGAAGTACTCCGATCACATCGCCCTGCCTATCGAGCTGCCCAAGGAGCAGGCCGAGGCTGCCGAAGGCGAAGAAGCACCCGCCCAGGAGTGGGAAACCGTCAACCGTGCCAGCGCCCTGTGGACCCGCCCACGTACCGAGATCAAGGACGAGGAATACCAGGAGTTCTACAAGCACATCGGCCATGACTTCGAGAACCCGTTGGCCTGGAGCCACAACAAGGTCGAAGGCAAGCTCGAATACAGCTCGCTGCTGTACGTGCCAGCCCGTGCACCGTTCGACCTGTACCAGCGTGAAGCACCGCGTGGTCTGAAGCTGTATGTGCAGCGCGTGTTCATCATGGATCAGGCCGAGTCGTTCCTGCCGCTGTACCTGCGCTTCATCAAGGGCGTGGTCGATTCCAACGACCTGTCGCTGAACGTCTCGCGGGAAATCCTGCAGAAAGACCCGATCATCGATTCGATGAAATCGGCGCTGACCAAGCGCGTGCTGGACATGCTCGAGAAGCTGGCCAAGAACGACCCCGAGCAATACAAAGGCTTCTGGAAGAACTTCGGCCAGGTGCTCAAGGAAGGTCCGGCAGAAGATTTCGCCAACAAGGAGAAAATCGCCGGCCTGCTGCGCTTCGCCTCCACCCACGACGACAGCGGCGAGCAGAATGTTTCCCTGGCCGACTACCTGGCCCGCGCCAAGGAAGGTCAGGACAAGTTCTACTACCTGACCGGCGAATCCTACGCGCAGGTCAAGAACAGCCCTCACCTGGAAGTCTTCCGCAAGAAAGGCATCGAAGTGCTGCTGCTCACCGATCGTATCGACGAATGGCTGATGAGCTACCTGAGCGAATTCGAGGGCAAGAGCTTCGTCGATGTGGCCCGTGGCGATCTTGACCTGGGTTCGCTGGACTCCGAGGAAGACAAGAAAGCCCAGGAAGAAGTCGCCAAGGATAAAGAGGGCCTGGTCGAGCGCCTCAAGTCTGCCCTGGGCGAGAGCGTTGCCGAAGTGCGCGTCTCCCATCGCCTGACCGATTCGCCGGCGATTCTGGCCATCGGTGAACAGGACCTTGGCTTGCAGATGCGTCAGATTCTGGAAGCCAGCGGGCAGAAGGTGCCCGATTCCAAGCCGATTTTCGAGTTCAACCCTAGCCACCCGCTGATCGAGAAGCTCGATCACGAGCAGAGCGAGGATCGCTTCGCCGAGCTGTCGCATATCCTCTTCGACCAGGCGGCACTGGCGGCGGGCGACAGCCTGAAAGACCCGGCTGCCTATGTTCGCCGGCTGAACAAGCTGCTGGTCGAGCTGTCTGCTTGAGTGAATGCAGTTGCTGAAAAGGGCCCGCTTCGGCGGGCTTTTTTCATGGTGCCGGCGCAGTGGCGGCGCCGGCTACTGTCGAATGCCTTAAGGAGTGCACAATGAGCAAGGTCATCGTCGAATCACTGACTTATCATCTCTCGGGCGACACCTACGAGAGTCGCCTGGTGTACACCCTCGATGCTGGCGAGCAGCCGGCACTGGTGATGGTGCCGAACTGGATGGGTGTCACTGAAGGCGCCGTACGTATCGCCCGGGAGGTGGCCAGTCAGGGGTATGTGGTGCTGATCGCCGATTTGTATGGGCAATCGCTGCGTCCGAGCAATGCCGATGAAGCGGCGGCAGCGATGATGCCGCTCAAGAACAACCGCACTGAGCTGCGCAAGCGCATGGCTGAAGCCCTGGCGCAATTGCTTGGGCAGTCCAAGGCGCGATTGGCACCAGGCAAGGCGGCGGCGTTCGGCTTCTGCTTCGGCGGCTGCTGTGCGCTGGAGCTGGCGCGCAGTGGCGCGGATCTACGTGCGGCGGTGTCGTTCCATGGCACGCTGGACACCCCCGATGCCGCTGATGCGCGCAACATCAAAGGTGCGGTGCTGGCGCTGCACGGCGCTGAAGACCCGCTGGTGTCTGCCGAGCAGTTGCCGGCCTTCGAGGCGGAAATGACCGCCGCCAAGGTCGATTGGCAGTTGCACAGCTATGGCGGTGCTGTGCATTCGTTCACCGATCCCGAGGCCAACATGCCAGGCACCGCCCAGTACAACCGCAAGGTTTCGGAGCGCGCGTTCAGGGCCATGCACAACCTGTTGGATGAAGTGTTCCAGCGCTGATCGGACCAGGGCAGGGAGGCCCGACCGTGCACGACGTGCACGGTCACTGGCTGGCTGAACCCGGCTGAGGATCGTGCGGTCTACCCAGCTCGAATTCAGACCAGGAAGTTTTGCCATGATCGTCCGAGCGCTTGCCGCCACGCTGTGCGTCGGCCTGCTGCTGCAGCCTTGCCAGGCTCGCGAGTACCGATACAGCGACGCCCATCTGCATTACGTGGATTTCTTCCAGGAAAGCGAAGGCATGCCGGCGCTGCTCGAGGCTATGGATGCCGCTGGTATCTATCAGTCGATGATTTCCGGCATTCCGGTGGCCAAGAAGTGGCATGAAGATGAGCCCAAGCGTCCGCGCTACTACGCTGGCGATGATGCGGCGGCCTATTGGTACAGTGCCACTGACGTGCTGGTCGCTGCGGCGCTGCAAAAGCTCAGCCCCGAACAACGCCAACGCTTTCATCCGTTTCTAAGTGGGTTCAACCCGGTAGACAAGAACGCTGCCAGTCATATTGAACGCACGCTCGAGCTCAATCCAGGCTTGTGGCAGGGCATTGGCGAGGTGTTCACCCGCCATGACGATCTCACCGCGCTGACCAGTGGCGACACCCCGCGGGCCAACAACGAAGCGATGAATCGCGTCTATCGCCTGGCCGCCGAGCATGACCTTCCGGTGCTGGTGCATTCCAACATCACTTCCAAGCGCGAGCGCAATCCGCTGTACCTGGCTGAAATCGAAGAGCCGCTACGCGACCATCCGCACACCCGTTTCATCTGGGCCCATGCCGGCAGCAGCCTGGAAATTCACCGGCACCAGACCAAGATGGACTTTCTCCTGCCGACCCTGACGCGCATGCTGGAGCGCTATCCGAACCTCTATGTCGACCTGTCATGGAGCGTGCTCGAGCCTTACCTGCTGGACAAGCAGGGCAGCCCGCGCCAGGCCTGGGTCGATCTGGTCAAGCGCTTCCCCGAACGCTTCATGCTCGGTTCCGATGTGGTCGGGCGCTTCGGCAGCATGGGCGAGCAGTTGAAAAGCTTCACGCCATTTCTCGATGCGCTGCCCGAAGACGTCGCGCGCAAGGTCGCACGGGATAACTTCCTTGCGGTGCTGCCCAAGGCGCGCTGAGCAGGCAGGGCAGCTGGCAGAAATGAAAACGCCCCGAACCAGTCGGGGCGTTTTCAGCTCAGCGATCAGAAGATCACTTGCCTTCCCAGCGCTTGAGAACCAGGGTGGCGTTGGTGCCGCCAAAGCCGAAGCTGTTGCTCATGACGGTGTTGATCGTGGCGTTTTCCTGAGTCTTGCGCAGGATGGGCAGATCAGCAACCGCTGGGTCGAGCTCGTCGATGTTGGCCGAACCTGCGATGAAGTTGTTTTCCATCATCAGCAGGCAGTAGATCGCCTCGTGGACACCGGCAGCGCCCAGCGAGTGACCGGACAGGCTCTTGGTCGAGCTGATGGCCGGGGCCTTGTCGCCGAACACTTCGCGGATGCCCTTGATCTCGGCGACGTCGCCGACCGGGGTGGAAGTGCCGTGGGTGTTGAGGTAATCGATAGGGGTGTCGACGGTCGACAGCGCCTGCTGCATGCAGCGGATGGCGCCTTCGCCGCTCGGGGCGACCATGTCGTAACCGTCGGAGGTGGCACCGTAGCCGATGATTTCGGCGTAGATCTTGGCGCCACGGGCCAGGGCGTGCTCGAGCTCCTCGACCACCACCATGCCGCCACCGCCGGCGATGACGAAGCCATCACGGTCGGCGTCATAGGCGCGCGAGGCGGTTTCCGGGGAATCGTTGCGCTTGGTCGACAGAGCGCCCATGGCATCGAACAGGAACGACTGGCTCCAGTGCTCTTCTTCGCCACCACCGGCGAAGACGATGTCCTGCTTGCCCCACTGGATCTGCTCCAGTGCGGTGCCGATGCAGTGGGCGCTGGTGGCGCAGGCCGACGAGATCGAGTAGTTGATGCCCTTGATCTTGAACGGGGTCGCCAGGCAAGCGGAAACGGTGCTGCCCATGGTACGGGTGACGCGGTACGGGCCAACGCGCTTGACGCCTTTCTCGCGCAGGGTGTCGAGTGCTTCCATCTGGTTCAGCGTGGAAGCACCACCGGAGCCTGCGACCAGGCCGGTACGCGGGCTGGAGACTTGCTCTTCGGTCAGACCGGAGTCCTTGATGGCGTCCTGCATGGCCAGGTAGGCATAGGCGGCCGCATGACCGACGAAGCGGAACACCTTGCGGTCGATCAGTTCTTCGAGGTTGAGGTCGATGGACCCGGAAACCTGGCTACGCAGCCCCATTTCCTTGTATTCCGGGTTGTAACGAATACCCGGACGGCTGTTGCGCAGGTTTTCGGTGACGGTAGCTTTGTCATTGCCCAGGCACGAAACGATGCCCAGACCAGTGATAACGACGCGGCGCATGCGAATAACCCTTAGAAATTGTCAGTGGAGGTGAACACGCCGACCCGCAGGCCTTCGGCGGTGTAGATCTCTTTACCATCGACGCTGACCGAGCCATCGGCGATGGCCATGTTCAGCTTGCCCTTGAGGACGCGCTTGAGATGGATGTTGTAGGTGACCTTTTTAGCGGTCGGCAGTACCTGGCCGAAGAATTTCACTTCACCTGAACCCAGCGCACGGCCACGGCCCGGCAGGCCTTGCCAGCCGAGGTGGAAGCCGACCAGTTGCCACATGGCATCGAGGCCCAGGCAGCCCGGCATGACCGGATCGCCTTCGAAATGGCAGGCGAAGAACCACAGGTCAGGCGTGATATCCAGCTCGGCGACCAATTCACCTTTGCCGTACTTGCCGCCTTCGGCGCTGATGAGGGTGATGCGATCGACCATCAGCATGTTGGGGGCGGGCAGTTGCGCATTACCTGGGCCGAACAGCTCACCGCGACTGCAGCGCAGCAGGTCTTCCCGAGTAAAGGCGTTTTGTTTGGTCATGCGAGCTCCTCAATAACCCCCTGTGGCAGGGGATGAATCTTCCCGTCCATCCCCGAGAGCCATGACGGTCAGGGGCGGCAGCCTACAGGTAGACTATTGCGTTGTGGTGAAAGTCACAGTGCACCTGGCAAATGAAGTACAGGTGTTCACTGAAACGTGCATTTTCAGGTTCTATGGCAGTCCTGTCCAGTGCCAGGCCGAACATTAAGACTGCCGGATTTCTCCATCAACCGCCAGTCGTGAGCGTCTGATCGGGCAGCCAGCGTCGCAGCACCTCGAGCAGTTCGCTGCGTTTGAGCGGTTTGCTCAGGTAGTCATCCATGCCCGCGGCCAGGCAGCGTTCACGATCGCCCTGCAAGGCATTGGCGGTCAGGGCTATGATCGGCATCTGCCCCGCAGGGCCCAGCGCGCGGATGCGCCGGGTCGCTTCGTAGCCATCGATCAGCGGCAGACGGCAGTCCATCAGCACGGCGGCGAAGGTCTGTTGCTGAACCCGGTCCAGGGCTTGCTGACCGTCCACGGCTACCCAGGTCTGGAAACCGAAGCTGCGCAGCATGCCCTCGACGACACTGCGGTTGACCGGGTTGTCCTCGACCAGCAGGATCGGCCGACCACCTCCGTCGAGGGTATTGTCCGGGGGCGCGCCGACGGCCAGCACCGGCAGCGCTGAAAGCGTCAGCGGCATGTCGAGGGTGAAGGTCGAGCCCAGCCCGGCGCGGCTTTCACCCTGCAACTGACCACCCATGCGTTCGGCCAGGGTGCGCGCGATGGACAGGCCCAGGCCGGTGCCGCCATAGCGCCTGGAAATGGAGCTGTCCGCTTGCTGGAAGGCGACGAACATCATTTCCAGGCGTTCGGCGTCGATGCCGATGCCGGTATCGCGCACGGCGCAGGTCAGATGCACCCGCTCGGCGTCGAGCAACTGCCAGGTGGCCTCGATCGCCACCTCGCCGCGCTCGGTGAACTTCAGTGCGTTGCCGATCAGGTTGAGCAGGATCTGGCGGATACGCGTCGGATCGCCGACCACCTGCAACTCGTCGCACCCTGCGGACAACTGCAGGCGCAGGGTGAGCCCGCGCTGGCGGGCGCTGTGCTGGAACGATTGCACGCAACTGCGGATCAGCTCGCCCAGGTTGAAGTCGATCGATTCCAGTTGCAGGGTGGTGCGCTCGATGCGCGAGAAGTCGAGGATGTCGTTGATGACCTTGAGCAGATGCCCGGTCGACTCGCTGGCCACGCTGGTGTATTCGGCCTGTTCCGGCGTGAGCTCGGTGGTATCGAGCAATTGCAGCATGCCCAGCACACCGTTCATCGGGGTCCGCAGCTCATGGCTCATCATGGCCAGGAAGTCGGATTTGGCGCGGTTGGCCTGCTCGGCCTCCTCGCGCGCCTGGGTCATCTGCGCCATGGCTTGACGCTGTTCGTCGCTGGCCTGTTCGAGAGCGAAGGCCAGGTTGTTGATGTGCGCCGCCAGGTGCCCCAATTCGCTGTCATCGACCACCGGCACATGCGAGGTGAAGTCGCCTTGCTGAATCGCTCGCACCGCTTCGCCCATGTCGCTGATCGGCTTGGACAGGCTCATGGCCAGGCGCCGCGCCAGCATGAAGGTGAAGGCCAGGGCGAAGAGGGCGAGGATACCGGCTTTGATGACGATTTCCTGTTGCCGCTCGCTGAAGGCATCATCGGACATGCCGACGATCACCCGACCCAGGTAGTCATCGCTGACGTCGCCGGCGGTGTCTTGCCCAGGCTGCAGGAAGTCGTTGTCCAGGCGGATCTGCTGCAGGCGAATCGGCGCCTGGAACACCTCCACGCGCTGCGCCCGGTTGGTGCTCTCGTCGGACTGCTCGACGTACACCAGAATATGATTGCGACTGTCCTGCACCTCGAGAAAGCGCACATGAGGAATGCTCAGGGTGGCGCGCATCAGGCTTTCCAGCACTTCGTTGTTGCCCGAGATCACCCCGTATTCGGAACCCGGCGCGAGCTGGTTGGCGATCAGCTGACCGGTGTGATTGAGCTCCTGACGCAAATCCTGCAGACGCACGAAGGTGAAGAAGCCGATCAGCAGCAACGTCAGCAGCAGGGCCGGGCCGAGGCTGATGATCTGCGTGCGGGTATGGATATCCCAGCTCAGGCGCTTGCTCATGGGGTGGATGCTCCTGCGCCGATCGCCTGGGCAGCGGCGCTCGGGTCGATTGGCTCGAGGCCCAGCGCGCGGGCCACCTGCTGGTTGCCGCTGACGCCGAAGGGTCTGGGGTAAAGACTGCGCGGCCAATGACTCGCAGGCTGATCGAGCAGGTGATCGAGCACCTCCAGCCAGTCGGTCTGGTCGCTGTACGTGCTGGCCAGCGCGCCTGCGCGGACGAAACCTGCGTTTGGGCCGATCAGCGCCATCTGCCGGCCATAGCTGCTCAGCAGCAGGGTCTTGGCGGTCTTGGAGTTGTACAGATCAGGGTCGTCCAGGCCCAGCAGCACATCGCTGCTGCTCAGCAGTTGCTGCAAGGGGCGGCTGTCGCGGGGATCGTCCCAGGCCTTGCTGACCAGTTCCAGGCCCAGATGGCGGGCCGCCTGCTGCAACTCGGCGAGCAGAAAGCGGCTGTGCTCGCCATACAGCACGCCCACGCGCCTGGCCTGGGGCAGCAGGTAACGGGTCAGGCGCAACTGGCGCGCCGGCTCCGGGTCGCTCCACAGCAGGCTCAGGTAGTCCGGGCGGCTGTCACCCAGGCGCTGCTGGATCTGTACGCGGTTGACCCGCAGCGCCAGGGCCGCAGGGCCGGGCGTCTCGCTCAGGCGCCACTCCAGTGCTGCCGCATCGAGCAGCACCAGGCGGGTGTGGGGGGGCAACTGTGAGGGGCGGGGCAACTGCGCGACCGTGCGCAACTGCACGTGGTCGTGTTCGCGGCGCGCCTGCAAGCCTTCGCTGAAACTGCGATAGCCCGACTGCGCCTCACCGCCGACCAGCAGCACATCATCGCCGGCCACACCCGTCAGGGGCCACAGGCACAACGCCAGCCAGCAGAGCAGGCGGCGCATCAGAACTCCAGCTCGGCGCTGAACAGCAGGCGGTGGCGGCTGTCGTAGCGATTCTGCTCCAGGGTGATGGGCTGGTCGTCCAGGCGCTGCTGCCACAGTGCAGCCAGTTCAAGGCGGCTACCGTGGATGCGCAGCTGTTTGGCCAGGCGCAGGTCGAGGCGCTCGTAGCGGTACTGGTTGAGCGCGTCATCGCCGTAATAGAACAGGCCGCTGGACCAGCCACGACCCCATTCGCGCAACCACCCGGCCGAACCACTGTTGCGGGCGCTCAGACGACGGTCGGCGGGGTTGCTGGCCCAGGCATCGACATAGGCGTAGGTCAGGCGCAGGCGATCGCGGGCGTTGAGTTGCCAGTCCAGTTGCGTCTCGCTGCCGGTGAAGCGCGCCTTGTTGGCGTTGCTGGCGATGAACTGGTTGTTGCGCAGCGGCTCGCTGATCATGCCGGTGATCTCATCGGCGAACAGTTTCAGATCGACGCTCAGGTCGAGGTCACTGAAATAGCCGTTGTAGCCCAGTTCGCGCGAGCGCATGCGTTCCTGGTCAAGGTTGCCGGGGCCACGGGTCTTGACGAAATATTCACCGTTCTGCAAGCCGTAGACGTTACGGCTGAGGTTGCGCACGGTGTAGCTCCAGTTGACGTTGTTCTCGAACATGTCCGGCGAACGCACCGCCTCGGAGTACACCGCGCGCAGGCCGTGGCGCGGGGTGATCAGGTAGTTGACCGCCACGCGCGGGGTCAGCGAACTGCCGGTCAGCCGGCTGTCTTCGAACATCGCGCCACCCTGCACGATCCAGTGTTCGTCGACACGCCACTCCAACTGCCCGAACAGGCGCCAGGTCTGGTCGTCGAGACTGCCGTTGAAGTAAGTGGCCGAGTCGGCGCGGTCGTAGCGCAGGTTGGCGCCACTGAGCAGGCGCACGCTGTCGCTGAGACTGACAGTGTCCTGAATTTCCAGGTCGTAGCGGGTTTCGCGGGTGCTCTGGTCGACGTCGCCACACACCACTTCACTGGCGCCATTGCGCCATTGCTGGCTGATCGCATCGACCAGCGCGCGCTGCTCGGCATCGTTGCTCGGCGGCGGATCGTTGGCGCGTCGTGCGACCTGCTCGGCGTAGTTCGGGTTGAGCTGCCACAGGCGCGTCAGCTCGGGGCTGAAGGCCAGGCTGGCGTCACAGGCGCGCCATACTTGCTGGCGGTCGAAGTGCTGCGCCGAGCCCTGCACGTAGAGGCTGTGACCGGCGTTGAAATCGATGTTCCAGCGCAGCGAGGCGGCGTAGTCCTTGGCGATGGCATCGGCGTCGGGTCCACGCTGGGTGACGTAGGGGAACACCGGCTGGTAGGTGTAGGGACGCTGGTTGCTGCCTTCCTTGGCCGCCAGTTGCCAGTCCAGCGACTGGTTCGGGGTCAGGGTATGGCTGGCACTGAGGTTGAAACGGGTCAGACGTCGGCTGTCGCGGTAAGGCTGGCCGAATTGGTCGTGGTCGAAGCCGTCATCGGCCATGCCCGACATCGACAGGCGCAGGTCACCGCCGTCCCAGCCCAGGCCCTGGCTTGCGTAGAAATCGTCGATGCCGTTTTCGCCGCGGGTGATCTTCAGCCGCGTGCCATGGCTGTCGGCGGGGCGCCGGGTGAGGATGTTGACCACTGCCATCAACGCGTTGGCACCGTAGCTCACGGTGTTCGGCCCGCGAAACACCTCGATGCGCTCGATGTCTTCGATGGCCAGGGGAATGTCGCTCCAGTCGACCGTGGCCAGCCCTGCGCGGTACACCGAGCGGCCGTCGATCAGCACCTGCATGCGCCGGGCGTCGCTGACGTTGCTGCCATGGTAGTTGACCGTCGGCTGGTTGCCCGCGCCGTAGCCGATCATCATGCCGGGCACCAGGCGCAGCAGTTCGGGGATGTCGCGGGCGCCGCTGGCGTGGATCAGCGCTTCGTCGAGCACGGTCATGCTGCCGGGTACGGCGGCCGGGGACTGTTTCAGTCGAGTGGCGGTCAGAACCTCTGGCAGCGCCTGGTCATCGATGAACAGATCGTCGCCCAGCACCGGTCCGCCGAGCAGGGCAGTGGCGAGCAGCAGCAGGCGAGGGGCAGGGGACGCGCCAATGGACACGGTACGGCCTTGATTCGGGAGTTAGCCGGCTATGGTAAACCAGCCTGCGGCTTTTGCCAGTGGCCCTGGAGCGAGCTTTGCAGAGGCGCGGACGCAGGCAAGAAGCGCTGGTGAGCAGGGGCCTGGCCCGTATAATGCGCCAGGCGCAAACAACTCAACGGCTTTGATGGATGAACTATGACTGAACAGCAACCTGTCGCGGTGCTGGGGGGCGGCAGCTTCGGCACCGCCGTTGCCAACCTGCTGGCCGAGAACGGTGTGCCGGTACGCCAGTGGATGCGCGATGCGCAGCAGGCCGAGGCGATGCGCGTCAATCGGGAAAACCCGCGCTACCTCAAAGGTGTGCGTCTGCACGATGCCGTCGAGCCAGTGACTGACCTGTTGGCCACGTTGCAGACCTGCGAGCTGCTGTTCGTTGCCCTGCCATCGAGCGCCCTGCGCAGTGTGCTGGCGCCCCATGCGCAAGTGCTGGCCGGCAAGGGCCTGATCAGCCTGACCAAGGGCATCGAAGCGCAAAGCTTCAAGCTGATGAGCCAGATTCTCGAAGAGATTGCCCCGCAGGCACGCATCGCCGTGCTCTCGGGGCCGAATCTGGCCCGGGAAATCGCCGAGCACGCGCTGACCGCAACGGTGGTGGCCAGCGAAGACGAAGCCCTGTGCCAATGGGTTCAGGACGTGCTGCATGGCCCGACCTTCCGCGTCTATGCCAGCAGCGACCGCTTCGGTGTCGAACTGGGCGGCGCGCTTAAAAACGTCTACGCCATCATCGCCGGCCTTGCGGCAGCGCTGGGCATGGGGGAAAACACCAAGAGCATGCTGATTACCCGCGCCCTGGCCGAGATGACCCGCTTCGCGGTCAGTCAGGGCGCCAACCCGATGACCTTCCTCGGGCTTGCCGGGGTGGGCGATCTGATCGTCACCTGTTCCTCGCCCAAGAGCCGCAACTACCAGATCGGCCAGGCGCTCGGCCAGGGGCTGTCGCTGGCCGAGGCGGTCGAGCGCCTCGGCGAGGTGGCCGAGGGGGTCAACACCATCAAGGTGCTCAAGGCCAAGGCCCAGGAAGTGCAGGTGTACATGCCCCTGGTCGCTGGCCTGCACGCGATTCTCTTCGAGGGGCGTACCCTGGAACAGGTGATTGCCCACCTGATGCACGCCGAGCCAAAGACCGACGTCGATTTCATTTCCACCAGCGGTTTCAACTGATCCAAGGAGCGACACATGAGCCCAACCCCGGAACGTGGCCAGCACGAATCGCTTTTCCTGCGCGTGCTGTGGATGCTGTTCTTCCTGCTGGTCTGGCACCTGGCCGAACTGATGCTGGGCGCACTGGTACTGGTGCAGGTGATCTACCGCCTGGTCTACGGCGCGCCCAACGGCAGCGTGATGAATGCCGGCGACAGCCTCAGCCAGTACCTGGCGCAGATCGGCCGCTTCGGCACTTTCCACACCGAACAGAAACCCTGGCCATTCGCCGACTGGCCGGCGCCACGTCCTGCCGAGGGTGAGGCGCCACACACTGTCGAGCCGCAGGCGCCAGGCAGTGAAGGGCCCAAGCCATGAAACTGTGGGTGCTGCGCCACGGCGAGGCAGAGGCCACGGCTGCCAGCGATGCGCAGCGGCGCCTGACTGCGGCAGGCCGCGAGCAGGTGTTGCGCAGCGCAGCGCGCCTGCTGGGCGAGCCGGTGCAGGCCATCTTCGCCAGCCCCTATGTGCGCGCCCAGCAGACCGCCGCGCTGCTGCACGCTGCGCTGGATTTCCCGCAAGCAGTGGTCGAAGCGCCCTGGCTGACGCCGGACAGCGACCCGTTGCAGGTCATCGCCGAGCTGGAGCGCTGCGGCCACGAGCACGTCGTGCTGGTCAGTCACCAGCCGCTGGTAGGGTCTCTGGTCAGCCTCTTGCACCAGGGCCATCGCCAGCAACCGGCCGCCATGGGTACCGCGAGTCTGGCCGAGCTGGACGGCGAGTGGCCACTGGCGGGGCTGATGACACTGCAGGCAATCCATCATCCCTGAACGCTGCGCAACTGACATTTTTGTCAGTTGCCGGGCTTTCCCTGGGCTTGCTAGCGTCTGTACTCAATACGAGGGCAAAGCCCAGGGAAGTAACCGCAATGAGCATTCGGTATCTGGAGTTGGCTGGTTCTGCAGACCTGCGACCCACGCTGGAAAAGATAGAGAACAACCAGACCCTCGATTTTGCCGAATACCGTCTGCTTCAGGACAGTGCCAACGCTAAACTCGATCAGTTGCTGCGCAAGCACCAACACCCCCACGATCTCGAAGAACTGCGCCTGACCAGCGTACGCATGGCGCATCTGCTGCAAAGCAGTTGCCTGGCGCTGCGCCGGCTCGACCTGGAACCGCGGGACAAACGCCTGGCCCGCGAGGCCCTGGCGGCGCAACTGGCCTATATGCAAGCCTGTCTGCAACGCTCGCTGATCAACTTCGACTGACCCTCAATGACCTGATCGCCCTCGGTGATGACCTTTCTGAGCATTGCCGGCGCTGTCTGCCGCGCCGACAATGGGCCATCTTTTCGCCATTGCCCGGTGCGCCATGTCGCAGCAGATCTTCTTCGCCCACGCCAACGGCTTTCCCTCTGCCACCTATGGCAAGTTGTTCGCAGGTCTGGCCCCGGACTACCAGGTGCATCACCTCGAGCAACACGCCCATGACCCGCGCTTCCCGGTAGACGACAACTGGCAGCAGTTGGTCGAGGAACTGCTCTACCACCTGGCCCAGCAGGCAGGACCGGTCTGGGGCGTGGGGCATTCGCTGGGCGGTGTGCTGCACCTGCATGCTGCGCTGCGTGCGCCGCAGTTCTACCGGGGCATCGTCATGCTCGACTCGCCGCTGCTGACCCGTGTCGATCAATGGATGATCCGTCTGGCCAAGCGCCTGGGCCTGATCGACCGCATCACCCCGGCAGGGCGAACCCTGGGACGGCGCGAAACGTTCGCCGACCGCGACGCGGCGCGCGGCTACTTTGCCAGCAAGCGTCTGTTCGGCCAGTTCGACCCCGAATGCCTGGAAGCCTACCTGGACCATGGCCTGCAGCCGGCGGAGCAGGGCGTGCGGCTGCGCTTCGATGCGGCCACCGAAATCAGCATCTACCGCACTATTCCGCATGCCAGCCCCACGCCTGCACGGCTGCTGCAATTGCCAGTGGCGCTGGTGCGCGGAGCCAGCAGTGGCGTGGTGCGTCATCATCATGGCCTGGCTGCCCGCGGCTTGCCCCGCGGTGAATACATCAGCGTGCCTGGCGGACACATGTTCCCCCTCGAGCAACCCACCGCCACCGCCGAATTGCTCAAGGGCCTGCTGGCTCGTTGGGGGCAGGCATGAGCGTGCAGGTCGAGGAACTGCGCCTGGACCTGGGTCATATCGAGTTGGCCGCGCACGTGTTCGGCCCCGTCGACGGCCTGCCGCTCATCGCCCTGCATGGCTGGTTGGACAACGCCAACACCTTCGCGCGCCTGGCCCCGCGTCTGCGCGGGCTGCGGGTGGTGGCGCTGGATCTGGCCGGGCATGGCCACTCGGCCCACCGGCCACTGGGGGCCAGCTATACCCTGGCCGATTATGCCCATGATGTACTGCAGGTGGCCGAACAGCTCGGCTGGCAGCGCTTCGCCCTGCTCGGACACTCGCTGGGTGCGGTGATCAGTGTGCAATTGGCCGCCGCGCTGCCCGAGCGGGTCAGCCACCTGGCATTGATCGATGGCCTGATCCCGCCGACCGGCGAGCCCGACGACGCTGCCGAGCGCCTGGGCCTGGCCCTTAGCGCGCAACTGCGCCGTGGCGCGCGACACAAGACCGTGTACCCGACGCTGGATGCCGGCATCACCGCGCGCATGAAGGGCATGGTCGCGGTCAGCCGCGAAGCGGCCGAATTGCTCGCCCAACGCGGCCTGATGCCCGTGGCGGGCGGCTACAGCTGGCGCAGCGACAGCCGTCTGACCCTGCCATCGGCCGTGCGCCTGAGCCAGCGGCAGGCCTGGGCCTTCGTCGAGCGTGTGCGTTGCCCTGCTTGCCTGGTGGTGGCTGCAGACGGCCTGCTGCTGGCGCACGATGCACTGCTGCAGCAGCTACCCTTCGAACAGGTGCGGCTGCCGGGTGGGCATCATTTACATGTAAATGACGAAGCGGGCGCCGCCCTTGTTGCAGACTGTTTCAATCGCTTCTTTGGCTTTCCTTGACTTGCACCGGGCAAGTGCCGAGGCTTGCCGGGTCGATCAGGGAGAGTTCCATGCCAACGCCAGACATTCACATGCATCACAACGGCCATGCATGCCGCCAGGGTGGCCGATGAGCATCGTCGTTTCGCTGCGCAGTGCCCTTGGCCTGTGCCTCGCCTTCGCCAGCCCCTGGGGGCTCGCCGAAACCCTTCCCGTACCGCAGGATGCCAAGGTCGTCGACCAGCGCTCGGCCATGGAGCAGGAGCGCGTCTACCCCATGGGGCCGCTGCGCAAGATCAGCGGCCGACTGCGCCTGGAGAACAAGGTCGAGGCGCGCGGCCAGGTCAGTTCGCAGACCTACGAACTGCCGGTCGAACGCAGCGCTCGCGAGGCCTTTACCAGTGCTCGGGAAGCCTTGCAGCAGGACGGTGGCTACCCACTGTTCTGGTGCCAGGGCCGTGATTGCGGCGAGGCCAGCCTGTGGGCCAACGATGTCTTCGGCAATGCCCGGCTCAATGGCGGTGACGAACAGCAGGCGTTCATCCTCCTGCGCCGCTCAGCCGAGCAGGCCGACACCCTGGTGGCGTTGTACAGCGTCACCCGCGGTAATCGCCGTGCCTACCTGCATGTCGAAGAGTTCGTCGCCGCCAGCCCGCTGGGTGAGCTGTTGCCCACTGCCGCCACGGTGCTGCGCGAAATGCGCGACACTGGCAAGCTCGACTACCCTGATCTGCGTGCGCCACAACCGGCCTGGGTCGGGCTGCTGGCACGCAGCCTGAACCTCGACAGCACCTTGCGTGCCTCGCTCAGTGGCGATCAGGCCGAGGCCTGGCGTGAGCAACTGACCAAGGCCGGCGTACGCAGTGCCCGCCTGGAGGTGGGCGATGCGCCTACCGAGGGTCTGCACCTGGAGCTGATCCGCTGAGTAACCTGTCGATGCCCAACCATGATCGTCTGCTGGTGCAAATCCTTCTGCTGGCGCTGTTGGGCGCGGCCTTGTGGGTGATGGCACCGTTCATTTCCGCACTGCTCTGGGGGGCCATTCTGGCGTTTGCCAGCTGGCCGCTGATGCGTTTGCTGACGCGCCTGTTGCGTGGCCGCGAGACACTCGCAGCGGGCCTGCTGACCGGCATGTGGATTCTCCTGGTGGCCTTGCCGCTGGTGTGGCTGGGCTTCAACCTGGCCGACCATATCCGTGATGCCACCACCTTCGTGCGCGATGTGCAGGTCGATGGCCTGCCCGAGGCGCCGTCCTGGCTGGCCGGTCTACCGCTGGTGGGGGAACGTCTGGTGGCGATGTGGGACACCGTCGATCAGCAGGGCCCGGCCTTGCTGGCCTCGGTCAAGCCGTACCTGGGCCAGACCGGCAACTGGCTGCTGGCGCGCAGCGCGCAGATCGGCGGCGGCATTCTCGAGCTGAGCCTGAGCCTGGTATTCGTGTTCTTCTTCTACCGCGACGGGCCGCGCCTGGCGGCCTTCGTGCTGCGTCTGTTGCAGCGGCTGATCGGTGAACGCGCCGAGTACTACCTGGAACTGGTCGCCGGCACCGTGCAACGGGTGGTCAACGGCGTCATCGGCACCGCAGCGGCCCAAGGCCTGCTGGCGCTGATCGGTTTTCTTATTGCCGGCGTACCCGGGGCGATCGTCCTGGGCCTGGTGACCTTCATGCTCAGCCTGATCCCCATGGGGCCACCGCTTGCGTGGATACCGGCGACCGCCTGGCTGGTGTGGCAGGGTGAATACGGCATGGCAGTGTTCCTCGGCATCTGGGGCACCTTCATCATCAGCGGTGTCGACAACGTGCTCAAACCCTACCTGATCAGCCGCGGCGGCAACCTGCCGCTGGTGATCGTGCTGCTCGGGGTGTTCGGCGGCCTGATCGCCTTTGGCTTCATTGGCTTGTTCATCGGTCCGACCTTGCTGGCGGTGGGCTACAGCCTGTTGCTCGACTGGAGTCGGCAGGCCAGCACCAGGCCGCCCCTCGCGTAGCGATCAGTCTCAGCCGACCAGCCACGCTGGGGTCACCAGATTGATGCACCTGCCCCGTCGATGTGCACCCATCGGTTGGCGGTTGGCCTCACAGTTTCAGTGGATTCGATACAACTCTATGATTTTAATGGCAATTTCAGAGTTGGCCTGATGCTTGCTCTAACGCTTCCATACTTGGATACAAGATGGAATGCGCCATGCACATCGAACACTCACCTTTCCTCGGCTGGACTGTCCGTGACTGGGCCACGGCCTACCGCGAGCGATCGCTGACCCCGGACAGCCTGCTGACGCTGCTGGAGGCGCTTCCCGCGGGTGATCCTGCGTGGATAAGCCTGGTCGAGCGCGAGCAACTGGCGCTGCAACTGGCGGAGTTGGAGCAGCGTCTGACGGCGGTACAGGGCGACCTCGAGCAACTGCCGCTGTATGGCGTGCCGTTCGCGATCAAGGACAACATCGATGCGGCCGGCTGGACCACTACCGCCGCCTGCCCGGCGTTCGCCTACAGCGCCGAGCGCGATGCCACCGTGGTTGGCAAGTTGCGCGCTGCCGGTGCGATCCTCATCGGCAAGACCAATCTGGATCAGTTCGCCACCGGCCTGGTGGGCACGCGCTCGCCCTATGGTGCAGTGCCCAACAGCTTCGACCCCGACTATGTCAGTGGCGGGTCGAGTTCAGGCTCGGCGTCGGTGGTTGCCCGTGGCTGGGTAGCGTTTTCCCTGGGTACCGATACCGCAGGCTCGGGGCGTGTCCCGGCTGGCTTCAACAACATCGTCGGCCTCAAACCGAGCAAAGGGCTGCTTTCCACCACAGGGCTGGTGCCTGCCTGCCGGACCGTCGATTGCATCTCGGTGTTCGCCCTGACGGTCAGCGATGCGCAAACGGTGGCTACCATCGCTGGCGGTTATGACGCCACCGATCCCTATTCGCGGCCCAACCCCAACACTGCGCCCGTTGCCGTTGGCAGCCAGATCCGCCTGGCGATCCCTGACACGCTGGAGTTCTTTGGCGATAGCCAGAATCGCGCCGTGTTCGAACGGTCTCTGGCGGCGTTCGAAGCGTTGGGCGCGCACATCTGCACGATCGATTTCGCGCCCTTCAAACAACTGGCCGAGCAGCTGTACTACGGGCCCTGGGTGGCCGAGCGGACCGTCGCGGTGCAGGACGTGCTGGCTCGCATGCCTGAAGCGATGGACCCGGTGGTGCGCGGCATTGTCGAAAATGGCCGCGCCTACACCGCCTGCGATGCCTATGAGGCCGAATACCTGCGCGCGGCGCTCAGCCGCCAGATCAACGACAGCCTGGCGGGCTTCGACGCGCTGCTGGTGCCGACCTCGCCAACCCTGCGCACGCTCGAGCAAATGCAGCAAGAGCCGGTGCTGTACAACGCCCAGTTCGGCTACTACACCAACTTCACCAACCTGGCAGATCTTTCGGCGCTGGCGCTGCCCGCCGGCTTGCGCAGCGATGGCTTGCCTGCCGGCATCACACTGATCGCTCCGGCCTGGCATGACAGGGCGTTGGCGGATCTGGGCAAGCGCTGGCAGAACCACCTGAATCTGCCCCTGGGTGCGACGGGACGTACCCTGTCCGCGCCGTTGCCACCTTGCGCAGGACCGAGCGAGGGCAGTGTGCGCGTCGCGGTGGTCGGTGCTCACCTGACCGGTATGCCGCTCAATTTCCAGCTGACCACGCGCAACGCGGTGCTTGTCGAACAGACCCTGACCGCCGACCACTATCGCCTCTATGCCTTGGCAGGCACCGTTCCGCCCAAGCCGGGCCTGGCCCGTTCCGACAGCGGCAGCTCGATCATCGTCGAGCTGTGGGACCTGCCCATCGCGCGATTCGGCGAGTTCGTCGCCGAGATCCCGGCACCGCTTGGCATCGGCACCTTGAACCTGGCCGACGGGCGCAGCGTGAAAGGTTTCATCTGCGAACCATGGGCACTGAGTGACGCCCGTGACATCACCGAGTTCGGCGGTTGGCGCGCCTACATCGCCAGCCTGCAGAACGCCTGAACACCCGCCTTCCGGCAAGCGGAAGGCTCAGCCAGCCATCGGCCCCACCACAGGGAGCGCAGCATGTTCCATACCGTCCTGATCGCAAACCGCGGCGAGATCGCCGTGCGTGCCATTCGTACTCTCAAGACCCTCGGGGTCAAGGCCGTGGCCGTGTATTCCGAGCCTGACCGCAACGCCGCGCACGTGCTGATGGCTGATGTCGCTATCGCCTTGGGCGGCGAGAAAGCGAGCGACAGCTATCTGCGGATCGACAAGATCCTCGCCGCCGCGCAAGAAACCGGAGCCCAGGCGATCTACCCAGGCTATGGCTTCTTGTCGGAAAGCGCGGAGTTCGCCGAAGCGTGCGAAGCGGCGGGTGTCGCGTTCATCGGCCCGACCGCCGGGCAGATCCGTGAGTTCGGCCTCAAGCACAGGGCCAGGGAGCTGGCCGCGGCCGCCGGCGTGCCCATGACGCCAGGCTCGGCGTTGCTCGACAGCGTGGAGCATGCCCTGGCAGAAGCCGAGCGCATCGGCTACCCGGTGATGCTCAAGAGCACGGCGGGAGGCGGGGGGATCGGCCTGACGCGCTGCGATGACGCCGTCACCCTGCGTGAGGCCTACGACGGCGTGAAGCGCATGGGCGAGCAGTTCTTCCGCGACTCGGGCGCCTTCGTCGAGCGCTTCATCGACCAGGCGCGGCACATCGAAGTGCAGATTTTCGGTGACGGCAAAGGCCAGGTCGTGGCCTTGGGTGAGCGCGACTGTTCGCTGCAGCGGCGCAATCAGAAAGTGGTCGAAGAAACGCCGGCACCGCACCTGCCAGCCGCGACTCGCGAGGCGCTGCATCGCGCGGCGGTCAACCTCGGCCAGGCGGTGAACTACCGCAGTGCCGGGACGGTGGAGTTCATCTACGACGCTGCCAGTGACGCCTTCTATTTTCTCGAGGTCAATACCCGTTTGCAGGTCGAGCATCCGGTCACGGAAATGGTCACCGGCCTGGACTTGATCGCGTGCATGCTGCAGGTCGCCGCCGGCGATGCGCTGGACTGGCAGGCGATGGAACGGCCGCCGCAAGGTTGCGCCATCGAAGTGCGTCTCTATGCAGAGGATCCGCTCAAGGGCTTTCAGCCAAGCCCTGGCACCCTCACCGAGGTGTTCTTCCCTGACGATGTGCGTGTCGATGGTTGGGTGAGCAGTGGAACCGAGGTGTCGGCGTTCTATGATCCGATGATCGCCAAGCTGATCGTGCACGGCGAAAACCGCCAGCAAGCGATCGGCAAGTTGCAGACCGCGCTGGATGCCACCCGTCTGCACGGCATCGCCAGCAACCTCGACTACTTGCGCCAGATCGTTGCCGAGCCGCGTTTTCTGGCCGGCCAGGTGTGGACGCGCATGCTCGACACCTGTGCCTTCACGGCAAGCGTCATCGAAGTGCTGGAACCCGGAACCTACAGCAGCGTGCAGGATTATCCAGGCCGTCTGGGGTACTGGAACATCGGCGTGCCGCCCTCAGGGCCGATGGATGATTACGCCTTGCGCCTGGCCAACCGGATCGTCGGCAACCCTGCGACGGCGGCCGGTCTGGAGTTCACGCTGCAAGGTCCTTCCCTGCGCTTTCACTGCGCTGCGCTGATCGCGCTGACGGGCGCAGAATGCCCGGCGCAGCTCGACGGTGCAGCGATTCCCTACTGGACCCCGGTACAGGTCAACGCTGGCCAGGTGCTCACCCTCGGTCGTGCGCTGGACGGCTGTCGCACCTACCTGGCCGTGCGCAATGGTCTGGATGTGCCGATGTACCTGGGCAGCCGCTCGACGTTTGCCCTGGGCCAATTCGGCGGGCATGCGGGGCGCACCCTGCGCACCGCCGACATGCTGGCCATCTCGCAACCCGAGCGGGCGGCCTGCACCACCCCGGCACCGGTCAGTGCGCCCTGTGCGGCACCGGCAGCGATGATTGCGCAGTACGGCACGACATGGGACATCGGCGTGCTCTACGGTCCCCATGGCGCCCCGGATTTCTTCACTGCCGAGTCCATCGAGACCTTCTTCGCCACGCAATGGGAAGTGCACTACAACTCCAACCGCCTCGGCGTGCGCCTGTCCGGGCCCAAGCCCGGCTGGGCGCGAATCGATGGTGGGGAGGCCGGACTGCACCCCTCGAATGTGCACGATTGCGAGTACGCGATCGGCGCCATCAACTTTACGGGTGATTTCCCGGTGATTCTGGGCAAGGATGGCCCGAGCCTGGGCGGCTTCGTGTGTCCGGTCACGATCGCCAAGGCCGAGTTGTGGAAGGTGGGGCAGGTCAAGCCGGGGGACAAGCTGCGCTTTCATCCGATCAGCTTCGAGCAGGCACGACAGCTGGAGCAGGCCCAGGAGCAGAGCATTGCCACGTTGACGGCGGTCAAGGCGCAGACCTTGCCCGTGCCATCGTTGCTGCCCGCGGCGACGTCCTCCGCCGCCATACTGGCCGAACTCGCTGCCGATGACAGCCGCCCGCGGGTCGTCTACCGGCAAGCCGGAGATAACTACATCCTGATCGAGTACGGCGACAACGTGCTCGACATCGCCCTGCGCCTGCGCATTCACCTGCTGATGCAGGCGCTCGATGCACGGCCGTTGCCGGGCATCGAAGAGCTGGCCCCTGGCGTGCGTTCCCTGCAAGTGCGCTACGACGGCCAGGTGCTGCACCAGCGCGCGCTGATCGAGCATCTGCTCGAGCTTGAACAGGCGCTGGGCGATGTGGCGAACGTGAAGGTGCCGACACGCATCGTGCACTTGCCCATTGCCTTCGAGGACAGCGCCACGCTGGATGCCGTCACCCGCTACCAGGAAACCGTGTGCGCTCAAGCGCCGTGGTTGCCCAACAACGTCGATTTCCTGCAGCGCATCAATGGTCTGGAACATCGCGATCAGGTCAGGGACATCGTCTGTGAGGCCAGCTATCTGATTCTCGGCCTGGGTGACGTCTACCTCGACGCGCCCTGCGCGGTGCCACTCGATCCTCGTCATCGTCTGCTCAGCTCCAAGTACAACCCCGCACGCACGCACACCGCCGAGGGCACGGTGGGCATCGGCGGCATGTACATGTGCATCTACGGCATGGACTCACCCGGTGGCTATCAACTGGTTGGGCGTACCTTGCCGATCTGGAACAAGTATTCGAAGAACGCGCAGTTCAAGGATGGCAACCCATGGCTGCTGCACTTCTTCGACCAGGTCAAGTTCCATCTCGTCGAAGAAGATGAGCTCAACGCGTTTCGTGAGGCCTTCCGCGAAGGGCGCGCCGAGATCCGCATCGAGCAAACCGAGTTCGATTTCGCCCAATACACCCAGTTCCTGCAAACCCACGCACCGAGCATCGCCCAGTTCCAGTCGCGTCAGAAACAGGCGTACGAAGCAGAAGTCGAGCGCTGGAAAGAGGCGGGCTTCGACCAACCACTGGCGCTTGCTGAGCCCATGCCCAGTGAAGAGCCAGAGCACGCGGGGCACCCGGTCTGTGCCGATCTCAACGGCAATGTGTGGAAAGTGCTGGTCGAGCCAGGGCAAACGGTCAGGGCGGGAGACAAGTTGCTCATCATCGAGGCGATGAAGATGGAGCTCGCAGTACTCGCACCCGTGGACGGCAGGGTGGCCGCCGTTCGCTGTGTACCCGGGCGGCCGGTGATACCGGGTGATGTACTGGTCTACCTCGACGCGCAGGCAATGGCCGACGCGTGAACAGCGATCGAGCAGGCCTCGACACCCTGCTCGCCATTGAGTGATCCGCCATGCAGATTTCATCGTTGAAAAAGCCCCCCGTGCGCCCGGAAAACCTGGTCGAACGAATCTATCAGCAGCTCAAGCGCGATATTTTCGAGTTCCGCCTGCTGCCAGGTGATCGCTTCAGCGAAGGGGAGGTGGCCCAGCGCACGGGCGTCAGCCGCACCCCGGTGCGTCAGGCGTTGTATCGCCTCGAACGTGAAGGGTATCTGGAGGTTTATTTCCGAAGTGGCTGGCAGGTCAGACCGTTCGACTTCAACTACTTCGAAGAGCTGTACGACGTGCGCACCGTGCTCGAACTGGCTGCCGTGGGCCGCCTGTGTTCGAGCCAGGCCCACAGCCATCCGGTGCTCGAAGCGTTGAAAGCCACCTGGCTGGTCGCCGACTGCGACCGCTTGCGCGATGCAGCGACGGTCTCGGAGCTGGATGAGCGTTTCCACTGTGAGCTGGTTGAAGCCACCGGCAATGCCGAAATGGCGCGCCTGCACTTCGAGGTGACGGAAAAGATTCGCATCATCCGCCGACTCGACTTCACCCAGCAGCCGCGTATCGCCGCCACCTACGAGGAGCACGGGCGCATCCTCGGCGCCATCCTCCAGCGTCGTGCGGATCACGCACAGAAGTTGCTCAAGGCCCACATAGAGGTCAGCAAGAAAGAAGTACGCAAGATCACCCTGCACAGGCTGCATGTCGCCCGCCAGCGCGCACAGCTCAAGACGCTGGGTGACCGAACCCTTGATGCAACTGCCGAGCACTGCCCAGAACGCCAATGACCAACACCATGGAGCATCTCAATGAAACGTCGCAGTCTGATCAAAGCCTTCACCTTGTCCGCATCGATCGCCACCTTGGGCCTGACCTGGACCGTCCAGGCCGCCGAGACGATCAAGGTCGGCATCCTGCACTCGCTGTCCGGCACCATGGCGATCTCGGAAACGTCGCTCAAGGATGTGGCGTTGATGACCATCGACCAGATCAACGCCAAGGGCGGTGTGAACGGCAAGTTGCTCGAACCGGTGGTGGTCGACCCGGCCTCGAACTGGCCACTGTTCGCCGAGAAGGGCCGTCAATTGCTGACCCAGGACAAGGTCGCGGTGGTGTTCGGCTGCTGGACCTCGGTGTCGCGCAAGTCGGTGCTGCCGGTGTTCGAAGAGCTCAACGGCCTGCTGTTCTACCCGGTGCAGTACGAAGGTGAAGAGATGTCACCGAATGTCTTCTATACCGGTGCCGCGCCGAACCAGCAGGCGATCCCGGCGGTTGAATACCTGATGAGCGAAGACGGCGGCGGCGCTCGGCGTTTCTTCCTGCTGGGCACCGACTACGTGTATCCGCGCACCACCAACAAGATCCTGCGCGCTTTCCTGCACAGCAAGGGCGTGGCGGACAAGGATATCGAAGAGGTCTACACCCCGTTCGGTCACGCCGATTACCAGACCATCGTCGCCAACATCAAGAAGTTCTCCGCCGGGGGCAAGACTGCGGTGGTTTCCACCGTCAACGGCGACTCCAACGTGCCGTTCTACAAGGAGCTGGCCAATCAGGGCCTGAAGGCCACCGACGTGCCGGTCATGGCTTTCTCGGTGGGCGAAGAAGAGCTGCGTGGCATCGACACCAAGCCACTGGTGGGCCACCTGGCGGCCTGGAACTACTTCGAGTCGCTGGATAACCCGGTCAACCGGACGTTCGTCGCCGACTGGAAAGCCTACGCCAAAGCCAAAGGCCTGCCGGGCGCCGACAAGGCTGTGACCAATGATCCGATGGAAGCCACCTACGTCGGCCTGCACCTGTGGGCGCAGGCGGCGCAGAAGGCGGGCAGCACCGATGTGGACAAGGTTCGCGCAGCGCTGGCCGGGCAGAGTTTCGAGGCGCCATCGGGCTTCACCTTGACCATGGACAAGACCAATCACCACCTGCACAAACCGGTGATGATCGGCGAAATTCAGGATGACGGGCAGTTCGACGTGGTCTGGCAGACCGAAGCGCCGTTGCGCGCCCAGCCCTGGAGCCCGTTCATTCCGGGTAACGAGCAGCGCCCGCAGCACGCCGTGAAAGGGCAATGAGGCCCGGGGCCTGCGCGCCTCTCAGCTGGCGTCCAGGCCCGGACCGCACACCATCGATCATTTCCACACAGGGACTACGCGCCATGCCCAAGGCCCTCTATCGCCTTTTGCTTTGCCTGTGCCTATGGCTGCCGTTCGCGGCCAACGCCAGTGAAGCGCAAGATTTCGCCAGTGCCAGTGCCAACGACCGTGCGCGTCTGCTGCAGGAGTGGGCGGCGCAGCCTGACCCCGCGCGGCTCAGCCTGCTCGATTCGCTGCAGCAAGGCCGCATCGGCCCTGACCAGCCGCGCACGCTGCGCCTGAACAACCGCCTGCGCGGTCTGCTGGACAACGCGCTGGCCAGCCAGCGTTTGCTCAGTGACGACGCGCAGGTTCGGCTTCAGGCCGCGCAGCACTTGCAAAGGCGTGCGCAGCCGACCCAGCTCGCCCTGCTCGAACGGCACTATGCAGCCGAGACCGACGCCGCCGTGCACGCCGCCCTCGGCCTGGCCCTGGCCAATCTGCAACTGGTGGCAGCCGAACCGTCCGTGCGCCTGGCCGCCGTACGCCTGTTGGGAGAGAGCGGCGATCCGCTGGCCCGCACGCGCCTGCAGGCACTGCTTGAACCTGCGGTCGAACGCGACGAGGGGGTGCGCACTGCAGCCAGGACCAGCCTCGATCAGGTCGAGCGAAAACTGTTGATCGGCGAGCTGCTTGGCCAGGCGTTCAGCGGTTTGTCACTGGGCTCGGTGCTGCTGCTGGCGGCGCTGGGGCTGGCGATCACCTTCGGCCTGCTGGGGGTGATCAACATGGCCCATGGCGAAATGCTCATGCTCGGCGCCTACAGCACCTATGGGGTGCAGATCATGGTCCAGCGCTACGCGCCCGGTGCGCTGGAGTTCTATCCGCTGCTGGCCCTGCCGGTGGCGTTCGCGGTGAGTGCCGGGGTCGGCATGCTCCTGGAGCGTACGGTGATTCGCCATCTCTACGGACGGCCCCTGGAAACGCTGCTGGCCACCTGGGGCATCAGCCTGATCCTGATCCAGGCCGTGCGCCTGATCTTCGGTGCGCAGAACGTCGAGGTGGCCAACCCGGGCTGGCTCTCTGGCGGTGTCCAGGTGCTGCCGAACCTGATGCTGCCGTGGAGCCGCATCGTCATCATCGGCTTCGCCCTGTGCGTGGCGCTGCTGACCTGGCTGCTGCTCAACCGCACTCGGCTGGGCCTGAACGTGCGGGCGGTGACGCAGAACCGCAACATGGCAGCCTGCTGTGGCGTGCCGACCGGGCGGGTCGACATGCTCGCCTTTGGACTGGGCTGCGGCATTGCCGGCCTCGGCGGCGTGGCCCTGAGCCAGATCGGCAACGTTGGCCCTGATCTGGGCCAGAGCTACATCATCGATTCGTTCCTGGTGGTGGTGCTTGGCGGCGTCGGACAACTGGCCGGCAGCCTGTGGGCCGCCTTTGGCCTGGGCGTGGCCAACAAGCTGCTGGAACCGCAGATCGGTGCGGTGCTCGGCAAGATCCTCATCCTTGCGCTGATCATTCTGTTCATCCAGAAGCGCCCGCAAGGCCTGTTCGCCCTCAAAGGACGGGTAATCGACTGATGAACCAGCCACTGCTTGTCACTGCCACGCAAAAAGCCGGGCCCCGGCTATCCCTGGCCATCGGCGCCATGGTGCTGCTGATGCTGATCGCACTGCCGCTGCTGTCGCTGTTGCCCGACAGTCACAGCCTGCACGTCTCGGCGTATACCCTGACCCTGGTCGGCAAGATCCTGTGCTACGCCATCGTCGCGCTGGCACTCGACCTGGTCTGGGGTTACGCCGGGCTGCTGTCGCTCGGGCACGGGCTGTTCTTCGCCCTCGGCGGCTACGCCATGGGCATGTACCTGATGCGCCAAGCCGCAGGCGATGGCCTGCCTGCCTTCATGAACTTTCTGTCGTGGCAGGAGCTGCCCTGGTACTGGGCCGGCACCCAGCATTTCGCCTGGGCCTTGTGCCTGGTGGTGCTGGCACCGGGCTTGCTGGCCCTGGTGTTCGGCTACTTCGCCTTCCGCTCGCGGATCAAGGGGGTGTATTTCTCGATCATGACCCAGGCACTGACCTTTGCCGGGATGCTGCTGTTCTTCCGTAACGAGACCGGCTTTGGCGGCAACAATGGTTTCACCAACTTTCGCAGCGTGCTCGGCTTTGACATCACCGCACCGGGCACCCGCGCTGTGCTGTTCCTGCTCACCGTGGCGCTGCTGGCGAGCAGCCTTTACCTCGGCTGGCGCCTGGCCCAGAGCAAGTTCGGTCGGGTACTGACCGCCCTGCGCGACGCCGAGAATCGCGTGATGTTCTGCGGTTACGACCCGCGAGGCTTCAAGCTGTTCATCTGGGTGCTCAGCGCCGTGCTCTGTGGCCTGGCCGGGGCGTTGTACGTGCCGCAGGTGGGCATCATCAATCCCGGCGAAATGTCGCCGACCAACTCCATCGAAGCGGCGGTCTGGGTCGCGCTGGGCGGTCGCGGCACGCTGATCGGGCCGCTGCTGGGTGCGGGCCTGGTCAATGGCTTCAAGAGCTGGTTCACCGTGGCGTTCCCGGAAGTCTGGCTGTTCTTCCTCGGCGCGCTGTTCATCGTGGTCACGCTGTTCCTGCCCAAAGGGCTGGTCGGCCTGTTGAAGAAAAGGGACGAGCCATGAGACCTGCGCCGATTCATCCTCACTGCATGCTCGAGCCGATCATCGATGCCGGCCAAGGGCGGGAAGCCATTGGTCTTGGCCATGTGGCTGCGCCGGGTCTGGATGCGCGCCATGGGACGGTGCTGACCCTCGAAGACATCACCGTCAGTTTCGACGGCTTCAAAGCCATCGACGCCCTCGACCTCTACATCGGCGTCGGCGAACTGCGCTGCATCATTGGCCCCAACGGCGCGGGCAAGACCACGCTGATGGACGTCATCACGGGCAAGACCCGTCCCACCCGTGGCAAGGCCTGGTTCGGCGATACCCTCGACCTGACCCGCATGAGTGAAGTGCAGATCGCCCAGGCCGGCATCGGCCGCAAGTTCCAAAAACCCACGGTGTTCGAAGCGCTGACGGTATTCGACAACCTTGAGCTGGCGCTCAAGACCGACAAATCAGTGTGGGCCTGCCTGGGCGCGCGACTGAGTGAGGAGCAGCGCGGGCGCATCGACGACGTGCTCGGCACGATCGGCCTGCAAGCTGCGCGTGGCCGTGCTGCCGGATTGCTGTCCCACGGGCAGAAGCAATTTCTCGAAATCGGCATGTTGCTGATGCAAGACCCACAACTGCTGTTGCTCGACGAGCCAGTGGCCGGCATGACCGACGCCGAGACCGAATTCACCGCCGAGCTGTTCAAGCGTCTGGCCGGCAAGCATTCGCTGATGGTGGTGGAGCACGACATGGGCTTCGTCGGCAGCATTGCCGACCACGTCACCGTGCTGCACCAGGGCCGCGTGCTGGCCGAGGGGTCGCTGCAGCAGGTGCAGGCAGATGAGCGAGTGATCGAGGTCTACCTCGGCCGCTGACACCACACATCGACCATGACCCGGCGGTGTCTGGGCAGTGGTCATTGGAGCGTTCGAACATGTTGCAAGTAGAAAAGCTTCACCAGTACTACGGCGGCAGCCACATCCTGCGCGGGCTGTCGTTCGACGTGAGGATCGGCGAAGTCACCTGCCTGCTGGGGCGCAATGGCGTGGGCAAGACCACGCTGCTCAAGGTGCTGATGGGCCTGCTGCCGGCAAGGGAAGGGGTGGTGAGGTGGGAGGGGCGCTCGATCACCGCCGCCAAACCGCACCGCCGCGTGCAGTCCGGTATCGCCTACGTGCCCCAGGGGCGGGAGATTTTCGCCCGCCTGACCGTGGAAGAGAACCTGTTGATGGGGCTGTCCTGCTTCACAGGCCCGCAGGCCAGGCAAGTTCCCCCGTTCATCTACGAACTGTTCCCGGTGCTGTTGGATATGAAGCATCGGCGTGGCGGTGATTTGTCTGGGGGGCAGCAGCAACAGTTGGCCATTGGCCGAGCGCTCGCCAGCCGGCCTCGGCTGTTGATTCTCGATGAACCCACCGAAGGCATTCAGCCTTCGGTGATCAAGGAAATCGGCAGCGTGATCAAGTCCCTCGCCGCGCGTGGCGACATGGCGATTCTGCTGGTCGAGCAGTTCTACGATTTTGCCGCCGAACTGGCCGACCAGTACCTGGTCATGTCCAGGGGTGAAATCGTCCAGCGTGGCGCTGGGCCGCAGATGGAGGCCGAGGGTGTGCGCGGGCTGGTCGCCATCTAGGGTGATGGCGCGCTGTGCGCGACGGCACTGGACGACAGCCTGGCGCCTGACGCCCGTAGACACGTTTTTTTACGCGTCCTTTACGCGTCGCCAGACGTTTCGCTCTCGCACCTTTACGCACCGGTCTCTGAAAATTCCCCTACGGTATTCAACCCTGGGGAATCGACCGATGTCCATGATTGACGGTGCGTCGCTGCTGCTGGCAGTGGCGCTGGCGGGGTATCTGCTGGTCGCGCTGCTGCGCACCGGTCGCCAATAGGAGCGGCCATGCACAGCTATGACTATGCCTTGCTGATCGCTTTCTTCGTTTTGTTGCTGGCGCCGGCGGCGTTGCTTGGGCGCTTTTTCTACCAAGTGATGGAAGGCCAGCGCACCTGGCTGTCGCCGTTGCTGGCGCCGCTCGAGCGCGGTTGCTATCGCCTGGCTGGCGTCGACCCCGCGCAAGAGCAGAGCTGGCAGCGTTATGCACTGGCGCTGCTGTCGTTCAATCTGGCGGGCTTCATGCTACTGCTGGCGATCCTGCTGCTGCAGGGCCATCTGCCGCTCAACCCGCGGCAGTTGCCGGGTCAGGACTGGTCGCTGGCGCTGAACACGGCGGTGAGCTTCGTCACCAACACCAACTGGCAGGCTTACAGCGGCGAAAGCTCGCTGAGCGCGCTGAGCCAGATGCTCGGCCTGACCGTGCAGAACTTTCTCAGTGCCGCCACCGGCCTTGCCGTGCTGGTGGCGCTGTGCCGTGGCATCGCCCGGCGTTCGGCCAGCACCGTGGGCAACTTCTGGGTCGACCTGACCCGTGCCACCCTGTACGGCCTGCTGCCGCTGAGTCTGCTGCTGGCGTTGCTGCTGGTCTGGCAAGGGGTGCCGCAGACCTTCACCGACAGCGTGCAGGCACTGACCTTGAGCGGTGATCGGCAAACCCTGCCGCTCGGGCCGGTGGCCAGCCAGATCGCCATCAAGCAGCTGGGCACCAACGGCGGCGGCTTCTTCGGCGTCAACGCGGCGCACCCGTTCGAGAACCCCACCGCCTGGAGCAACCTGTTCGAGCTGGTGGCCATCGTGCTGATTCCGGCGGCGCTGGTGTTCACCTTCGGCCATTACGTCAAGGACCTGCGCCAGAGCCGGGCGATTCTCGGCTGCATGCTGGCGCTGTTCGTGCTCGGCGGCGCCACGGCGTTGTGGGCCGAATACCAGCCCAACCCGGCCTTGCTCGACCCGCAGGTGGAGCACACCGCGCCGCTGGAGGGCAAGGAAGTACGTTTCGGCACCACCGGCTCGGTGTTGTGGGCGGTGACCACCACTGCCGCCTCCAACGGCTCGGTGAACGCCATGCACGACAGCCTCAACCCGCTGACCGGGCTGGTGACCCTAGGCAACATGATGGTCGGCGAGGTGATCTTCGGCGGCGTCGGTGCCGGGCTCTACGGCATGTTGCTGTTCGTGCTGATCGCGGTATTTCTTGCCGGATTGATGATCGGCCGCACCCCGCATTACCTGGGCAAGTCGTTGCAGGCGCGCGAGGTCAAGCTGCTGGTGGCGACCTTGCTGGTGATGCCCCTCGGCGCGCTGGTGCTCGGCGCCATCGCGGCGAGCCTGCCGGGTGCGCAAACGGCGCTGAGCAATCCCGGCCCGCATGGCTTCAGCCAGCTGCTGTATGCCTATACCTCGGCCACCGCCAACAACGGCTCGGCGTTCGCCGGCTTTGCCGGTAACAGCGTGCTGCACAACCTGCTGCTGAGCCTGGCGATGCTGATCGGCCGCTTTGGCTACATCCTGCCGGTGCTGGCCCTGGCCGGAAGTCTCGCGGCCAAGCGCTGCGTGGCCTGCGGTGCCGACAGTTTTCCCACCCACGGCGTGCTGTTCGCCAGCCTGCTGCTGGTGACGGTGTTGCTGGTCGGCGGCCTGAGCTTTCTGCCGACCCTGGCCCTCGGGCCGCTCGCCGACCACCTCAGCCAAGGTTTCCAAGGAGTCGCCCCATGAACCTGCCTATCGCGCAAACCGGCCCTGTGCCCGACGCCAGTCAGGCCACCCGCTTCGGCCGGCTGTGGCGCCCAGCGCTGCGCCAGGCCTTCGTCAAGCTCGATCCGCGTCAGTTGCGGCGCTCGCCGGTGATGCTGGTGGTGGCCGTCAGCGCGCTGCTGACCAGTGTGCTGAGCGTGCTGCCGGACAGCGGCGTGAGTACCGCCGTGGCCGTGCAGATCAGCCTGTGGCTGTGGTTCACCGTGCTGTTCGCCAACTTTGCCGAGGCGCTGGCCGAAGGCCGTGGCAAGGCCCGTGCTGACAGCCTCAGGGCCGGCAGCCAGGGCCTTACCGCGCGCCGCCTTGAAGGCGACGGGGGCTTTAGCACAGTCCCCGCCGCAACCCTGCGCAAGGGTGACGTGGTGCAGGTGCTGGCCGGTGAGCTGATTCCCGCCGACGGGGAGGTGCTCGAAGGCATCGCCGCGGTGAACGAGGCGGCCATCACCGGTGAATCGGCACCGGTCATCCGCGAATCGGGCGGCGATCGCTCGGCGGTCACCGGCAATACGCGCCTGGTGTCCGACCAACTGCTGGTGCGCATCAGCAACGACCCCGGCGAGTCGACCGTAGACCGCATGGTGGCGCTGGTGGAAGGCGCACGGCGGCAGAAGACGCCCAACGAGGTCGCGCTGGATTTGCTGCTGATCGGCCTGACCCTGGTGTTTCTCATCGTGGTGGTGACGCTGCAGCCGTTCGCCCGGCTGTCTGGCGGGGGCTTGCCGTTGATCTTCCTCGCCGCGTTGCTGGTGACGCTGATTCCAACCACCATCGGCGGGTTGCTCTCGGCCATCGGCATCGCCGGCATGGACCGCCTGGTGCGGCTCAACGTCATCGCCCGCTCGGGCCGCGCGGTGGAGGCGGCCGGCGATGTGCAGACCCTGCTGCTGGACAAGACCGGCACCATCACCTTCGGCAACCGCCGTTGCGCGGCCCTGCACTGCGCGCCGGGCATTGCCCCGACGACGCTGGCAGAAGCTGCGCTGTACGCCTCGCTTGCCGACGACACCGCCGAGGGCAAGTCGGTGCTGGAGTACGTGCGTGGCCTGCACGCGCTGGTCGAACCTGCGGCCGGGCAGTTCCAGGCCATTGCCTTCAGCGCCGAGACGCGGCTGTCAGGCATCGACCTGGGCCCGCGGCGCTACCGCAAGGGCGCGGTGGATGCGGTGCTGGCCTACGCCGGCCTGCCAGCCGAGCAACTGCCGCCGGCCCTGGCCGCCGAGGTGCAACGCATCGCCCAGAGTGGTGGCACGCCGCTGCTGGTCTGTAGCGAGCAGCGGGTGCTGGGGGCGATCCACCTCAAGGACGTGGTCAAGCCGGGCATTGCCGAGCGCTTCGCGCAGTTGCGCGCCATGGGCATTCGCACAGTGATGATCACCGGCGACAACCCGTTGACCGCCGCAGCCATCGCCGCCGAAGCGGGGGTCGATGATGTGCTGGCGCAAGCCACCCCGGAGAAAAAGCTGGCGCGCATTCGCCAGGAGCAGAGCGAAGGGCGTCTGGTGGCGATGTGCGGCGACGGTGCCAACGATGCCCCGGCGCTGGCCCAGGCCGATGTCGGCGTGGCCATGAACGAAGGCACCCAGGCCGCCCGCGAGGCGGCCAACATGGTTGATCTGGACAGCGACCCGACCAAGCTGCTCGATGTGGTGCAGGTCGGCAAGGCGCTGTTGGTCACCCGTGGCGCGCTGACCACCTTTTCCATCGCCAACGATGTGGCCAAGTATTTCGCCATCCTCCCGGCACTGTTCGCGGCCATCTATCCGCAGCTGGGCGCGCTCAACCTGATGCAACTGCATAGCCCGCAAAGCGCGATTCTCTCGGCCATCGTGTTCAACGCGCTGATCATCGTCGTGCTGATTCCGCTGGCACTGCGCGGCGTGTCGGTGCGCGCCACCAGCGCTGCGCAGTTGCTGCGGCGCAATCTGTTGCTGTACGGGCTCGGTGGGCTGCTGGTGCCGTTCGCCGGCATCAAACTGATCGACCTGCTGCTCACCGCCTTGCACCTGGTCTGAAGGAGACTGCCATGCTTGCTTCACTGCGTCCGGCGCTGTGCCTGCTCGCTTTACTCACACTGCTCACCGGCGGCCTTTACCCGCTGCTGGTCACCGCCCTGGGGCAATGGGCGTTCCCGCTTCAGGCCAATGGCAGTCTGCTGCGCGACGACCACGGCCAGGTGCGCGGCTCGCAACTGATCGCCCAGCCGTTGAGCGGCGCGCAGTGGTTCCACTCGCGGCCGTCCGCCGGCGACTACGCAACCCTGCCCAGCGCCGCGAGCAACCTGGCGGCGAGCAATCCGCAGCTGGCCGCGCGCATCAAGCGTGAAGCTGCGCTGGAATCGACCCAGGGCCAGGTGCCAGTGCCACTGGCCCTGTTGACTACCTCGGCCAGCGGCCTCGACCCGCACCTGCCACCGGCGGCCGTGGCCTGGCAACTGCCGCGCGTGGCAGCTGCGCGCGGCGTGCCGGTGCAGCGCTTGCAAGCGCTGCTCGATCAGGCCACATTGCGGCCCTGGGTCGGGCCGCCTGTGGTCAACGTGCTGCTGCTCAACCAGGCGTTGGACCATCTGGCGCCTACTCCCCATGAAGGATGATCGATGACTGATTCTTCGGGCGCCGCCGCGTCGGGCGCCGCTGCACTGCGCGCCGATGCACTGCTGACGGCGCTGCCAGCCCAGGGGCGGGGCCGTTTGAAGGTATTTCTTGGCGCCGCCCCTGGGGTCGGCAAGACCTACGCCATGCTCCAGGCTGCGCATGAGCGCCAGCGCCAGGGCGTCAGGTTGCTGGCAGCGGTGGTGCAGACCCATGGCCGCAGCGAGACCGAAGCACTGTCGCTGGGTCTGCCGCAGGTGCCGCTGCTGCGCCACGAGTACCGCGGCGTGCTGCTCGAGGAGATGGACCTCGACGCCGTGCTGGCTGCTGCGCCGCAGTTGGCCCTGGTCGACGAACTGGCCCACAGCAACGTACCCGGCAGTCGTCATGCCAAGCGCTGGCAGGACGTGCAGGAGTTGCTGGCCGCCGGCATCGACGTCTACACCACGGTCAACGTCCAGCACCTGGAGAGCCTCAACGACAAAGTGTGCGGCATCACCGGCGTGCAGGTGCGCGAAACCGTTCCCGACTGGGTGGTGCAGGAAGCCTTCGAACTGGTGCTGATCGACCTGCCGCCGCGCGAGCTGCTCGAACGCCTGCGCCAGGGCAAGGTGTACGTGCCCGAACAGGCGCGCGCGGCCATCGATGCGTTCTTCTCGCAGACCAACCTCGGCGCCCTGCGCGAGCTGGCCATGCAGACGGCGGCGGCGCAGGTCGATGCCGATGTCGCCCAGGGCTATCGGCAACGCGGCGAGCAGGCCCCGGCGTTGCAGGGGCGTTTGCTGGTCGGGGTCGATGGCGACGATCAGGCCGAAGCACTGGTGCGCCACGCCAGCCGGGTCGCCCAGCGCCGGCACTTGCCGTGGAGCGTGGTGCACGTCGAGCGCGGTGCAGCGCGCGATGAAGGCAGCCGGCAGTGCCTGCAAGCGGCCCAGCAACTGGCCGAGCGGCTGGGTGGCGAGGTGGTGGTGCTGCGTGCGGGGGAGGTGGCGCGCACGCTGCTCGGCCACGCTGCCGAGCGTCGCGCCAGCGTGTTGCTGGTGGGGCAGAGCCGCCGCCGCTGGTGGCGGCGCTGGCTCAGTGGTGGGGTGGCGCAGCGCTTGCTGCGGGAACCTTCGGGGTTAGAGATCAGCGTGCTCGATGGGCAGGCGGCGCGGCCTGCGCGAGTCCGTGGCGAACCTGGGCGCTGGGTCGCCGGGCACTACCTGCTGGCCATCCTCGCCACGGCGCTGGCCGCTGGCCTGGCCTGGGCCGTGTCCAGCGTGCTGGAACTGCCGAACATCTCCCTGGTGTTTCTCGCTGCGGTATTACTGGTGGCGGTGCGCAGCAGCCTGGGTCCGGCGCTGGTCTGCGCGCTGCTGTCGTTTCTCGCCTACGACTACCTGTTCATCGCCCCCAGTTACTCCTTGAGCATCCGCCGCGAAGAAGACGTGCTGACCTTGCTGTTCTTTCTGCTTATGGCGGCCCTGACCGGCAAGCTGGCTGCACGCCAGCGCCGCCAGTTGCAGGTGCTGCGTGACACCCAGGACGAGACCCGGCAGTTGCTCGAACTGTCCCAACACCTGGCGCTTGCCACCGACCGCAAGGCCGTGCTGGCGGCTGCCGTCACCCACTTGGAACAGGCCGCCGGGCAGCCGGTAACGGTGGTGCAGCGCCTCGCCGATGGTGGCTTTAGCCCGCTCAGTGGCCCGGCGCAGGCCCTGCCGGTCAGCGCCCAGGCGGCTGCGCACTGGGCCTGGCAACACGGCCAGGCCGCCGGTGCCGGCACCGACACGCTGCCCGATAGCCCATTCTGGTGGTGGCCGTTGCGGGTCGAGGATCGGCCGTTGGCTTTGCTCGGGGTGAAGGTTGCGCCCTCGGCAGCGCTCAGTCGCCGCCGCCTGCGCCTGTTGCGCGGTTTGGCCCAGCCGCTGGCGCAGGCCCTGGCCCGGGTCGAGCTGGCCGAGCAACTAGAGGCTGCACGGCTGCAAGGGGAAACCGAGCAGTTGCGCAGCGCGCTGCTGGCGTCGGTGTCGCATGACTTGCGCACCCCGCTGACGGCCATGCGCGGCAGCATCGACAGCCTGCTTGCCCTCGACCAGGCGTTGAGTGGCGCCGACCGCCGCGAGTTGCTCGAGGGCACCCGTGATGAGGCTGAACGCCTCGATCGCTATATTCAGAACCTGCTCGACATGACCCGCCTGGGTCACGGCAGCCTGGCCCTGGCGCGCGATTGGGTAGCGCCGGCCGACATCGTCGGCAGCGCCTTGCACAGGCTGCGCACGCTGCTGGCACCGTTGCGCGTCGAACGGCAGATGGCTGGCGACCTGCCGCTGCTGTACGTGCATGCCGCGCTGATCGAGCAGGCGTTGGTCAATGTGCTGGAAAACGCCGCGCGGTTTTCGCCGCGCGACGGCCGCATTCTTCTTCAGGTGGCGGTCGAGGGCGAGCAGTTGCGTCTGGCGATCAGTGATCAGGGGCCCGGCATTCCGCTGGCCGAACGCAGCAAGATCTTCGACATGTTCTACACCGCCGCCCGCGGCGACCGTGGCGGGCAGGGCACAGGCCTGGGGCTTGCCATCTGCCAGGGCATGATCGGCGCGCATGGCGGCCGTATCGAGGTCGACGACGGCGCGGATGGCCAAGGGACCTGCATCACTCTATGCTTGCCGCTGCCCGCCCAACCCGATGCTGATGCCGAGGCGCCATGAGCCTGCCTGCCACCTTGCTGGTGATCGACGACGAGCCGCAGATTCGCAAGTTCCTGCGCATCAGCCTGTGCTCGCAGGGCTATCACGTGGTCGAGGCAGGCACCGGCCGCGAAGGCCTGGCTCAGGCGGCGCTGGCGCGTCCCGACCTGGTGGTGCTCGACCTCGGCCTGCCGGACATGGACGGCCAGCAGGTGCTGCGTGAACTGCGCGAGTGGAGCGCGGTGCCGGTGATGGTGCTGTCGGTGCGCGCCAGTGAGCTGCAGAAAGTCGACGCCCTCGACGGTGGCGCCAACGACTACGTGACCAAGCCCTTCGGCATTCAGGAGTTTCTCGCTCGGGTGCGTGCCCTGCTGCGCCAGGCCGCCGCCGCGACCTCGCCAAGTGGCGGCAGCGAGCCGCTGCTGCGCGTCGGCCCGCTGAGCATCGACCTGGCCCTGCGCAAGGTCAGCCTCGACGCCCGTGACGTCGAGTTGACCCGCAAGGAATACGCGTTGCTGGCGCAACTGGCGCGGCATCCGGGGCGGGTCATCACCCAGCAGCAGCTGCTCAAGGACATCTGGGGGCCAAGCCATGTCCACGACACCCATTACCTGCGCATCGTGGTCGGCCACCTGCGGCAAAAGCTCGGTGACGATCCGGCGGCGCCGCGCTTCATCGTCACTGAGGTGGGGGTCGGCTATCGCCTGTTGAGCGATTAAGCCTCGCTGGCAGGCTCGAGGAACGCCGCCGCCAGCAACTGCCGTGTGTAGGGGTGCTGCGGGTCGCGGAAGATCTCGTGGGCCGCGCCTTGCTCGACCACCTGACCTTGCTTGATCACCATCAACTGATGACTGAGCGCCTTGACCACCGCCAGGTCGTGGCTGATGAACAGGTAGGTGAGGTTGTATTTGAGCTGCAGCGAACGCAGCAGTTCCACCACCTGGCGCTGCACCGTGCGGTCGAGGGCCGAGGTCGGCTCATCGAGCAGAATCAGCGCCGGCTTGAGCACCAGGGCACGGGCGATGGCGATGCGCTGGCGCTGACCGCCGGAGAACTCGTGGGGGTAGCGGTGACGGCTGGCAGGGTCAAGGCCGACTTCCTGCAACGCCGCGATGATCGCAGCTTCCCGTTCCTCAGCCGTGCCGATGCGATGAATGTGCAAGCCTTCACCGACGATGTCGGCCACGCTCATGCGCGGGCTGAGGCTGCCGAACGGGTCCTGGAACACCACCTGCATCTGCCGGCGCAACGGCCGCACCTGACGCTGCTCGAGGCCATCGAGCGCCTGACCGTCGAAGCGGATGCTGCCCTGGCTTGCGATCAGTCGCAAAATCGCCAGGCCCAGGGTCGACTTGCCCGAGCCGCTCTCACCGACGATGCCCAGGGTCTGCCCCTGGGGCAGGCTGAAGCTCACGCCATTCACCGCCTTGACGTGGTCGACCGTGCGCCGTAGCAAGCCCTGCTTGATCGGGAACCACACCTTCAACGCATCGACCTCCAGCAGCGCCGGGCCGACTGCGGTGCTGGCCGGCGCGCCACTGGGCTCGGCATTGATCAGCATCTGCGTGTAGGGGTGCTGCGGGGCGCTGAACAGGGTCGCGCAATCGGCCTGCTCGACGATCTGTCCCTGCTGCATCACGCACACCCGGTGGGCGATGCGCCGTACCAGGTTGAGGTCGTGGCTGATCAGCAGCAGCGCCATGCCCAGACGCGCCTGCAACGATTTCAGCAGCTCGAGGATTTTCATCTGCACGGTGACGTCGAGCGCGGTGGTCGGTTCGTCGGCGATCAACAGCTCCGGCTCGTTGGCCAGGGCCATGGCGATCATCACCCGCTGGCGCTGACCCCCGGACAACTCGTGAGGCAGGGCCTTGAGGCGCTTGGCAGGTTCGGGGATGCCCACCAGTTCGAGCAGCTCGAGGGTGCGCGCGGTGGCCTGCTTGCCGGTCAGGCCCTTGTGCAGCAGGAGGATTTCGTTGATCTGCTTTTCGATGGTGTGCAGCGGGTTGAGCGAGGTCATCGGCTCCTGGAAGATCATCGCGATGCGATTGCCGCGGATACGCTGCATGGGCTTTTCGCCCAGGTGCAGCAGGTCCTGTCCTCCATAGCGGATGCTGCCGCTGGGGTGGCGCGCCAGCGGGTAGGGCAGCAGGCGCAGAATCGAATGCGCCGTCACCGACTTGCCCGAGCCGCTTTCGCCGACCAGGGCCAGGGTTTCGCCCCTGCGGATGTCGAAGCTGATGCCATCGACCACGCGGTTGACCTGTTCGCCGGTGACGAACTCCACCGCCAGGTCGCGGACTTCGATCAGGGTCTGTTCACTCATGTCATTTCCTCGGATCGAAGGCATCGCGGGCGGATTCGCCGATGAACACCAGCAGGCTGAGCATCACCGCCAGCACGGCGAAGGCGCTGATGCCCAGCCATGGCGCCTGCAGGTTGGATTTGCCCTGGGCCACCAGTTCGCCCAGCGACGGCGCCCCAGCGGGCAGGCCGAAGCCGAGAAAATCCAGCGCGGTGAGGGTACCGATGGCGCCGGTGAGGATGAATGGCAGGAAGGTCATGGTCGAGATCATCGCGTTGGGCAGGATGTGCCGGTACATGATCGAACCATCGCCCATGCCCAGCGCGCGGGCGGCGCGCACGTATTCCAGGTTGCGCCCGCGCAGGAACTCGGCGCGCACCACATCCACCAGACTCATCCACGAGAACAGCAGCATGATGCCCAGCAGCCACCAGAAGTTCGGCTGCACGAAGCTGGCGAGGATGATCAGCAGGTACAGCACCGGCAGACCCGACCAGATTTCCAGAAAACGCTGACCGGCCAAGTCTACCCAGCCGCCGTAGTAGCCCTGCAAGGCGCCAGCGATGACGCCGATCACTGAGCTGGCCAGGGTCAGGGTCAGGGCGAACAGCACGGAAATACGGAAGCCATAAATCACCCGCGCCAGCACGTCGCGGCCCTGGTCGTCGGTGCCCAGCCAGTTGTCCGTCGACGGTGGCGCCGGGGCCGGCACCTTGAGGTCGTAGTTGATGCTCTGGTAGCTGAACGGCACCGGCGCCCACAGCACCGAGGCATCGTGTTTGGCCAGAAGCTCACGGATGTATGGGCTCTTGTAGTTGGCTTCCAGGGGGAATTCGCCGCCGAAGGTGGTTTCCGGGTAGCGCTTGAAGGCCGGGAAATACCATTGGTCGTCGTAGTGCACGGCAATCGGCTTGTCGTTGGCGATCAGCTCGGCGCCCAGGCTCAGGCCGAACAGAATCAGGAACAGCCACAGCGACCACCAGCCGCGACGGTTGGCCTTGAAGCGCTCGAAGCGCCGCCGGTTGAGGGGAGAAAGAGCCATGTCAGTGCTTCCTGCTGGCGAAGTCGATGCGTGGATCGACCAGGGTGTAGGTCAGGTCGCCGATCAGTTTCACCACCAGCCCAAGCAGGGTGAAGATGAACAGGGTGCCGAAGACTACCGGGTAGTCGCGGTTGATCGCCGCCTCGAAGCTCATCAGGCCCAGGCCGTCGAGCGAGAAAATCACCTCGATCAACAATGAGCCGGTGAAGAAGATGCTGATGAACGCCGACGGAAAGCCGGCGATCACCAGCAGCATGGCGTTGCGGAACACATGGCCGTAGAGCACCCGCGACCGACTCAGGCCCTTGGCCTTGGCGGTGACCACGTACTGTTTGTTGATCTCGTCGAGAAAGCTGTTCTTGGTCAGCAGGGTCATGGTGGCGAAGTTGCCGATCACCAGGGCGGTGATCGGCAACACCAGGTGCCAGAAGTAGTCCAGCACCTTGCCCGTGGTCGACAGCTCATCGAAGTTGTTCGAGGTCAGCCCGCGCAACGGGAACCAGTCGAAATAGCTGCCACCGGCGAACAGCACGATCAGCAGGATGGCGAACAGGAATGCTGGAATAGCGTAGCCGACGATGATCGCCGAACTGGTCCAGACATCGAAGTGACTGCCATGGCGCACCGCCTTGGCGATACCCAAGGGGATCGACACCAGGTACATGATCAGCGTGCTCCACAGCCCCAGCGAGATCGACACCGGCATCTTTTCCATGATCAGGTCGATGACCTTGGCATCGCGGAAGAAGCTGTCGCCGAAATCCAGGGTGGCGTAGTTCTTGATCATGATCCACAGCCGTTCCGGCGCCGACTTGTCGAAGCCGTACATGTGCTCGATCTCGGCGATCAGCGCCGGGTCCAGGCCTTGCGCACCCCGGTAGTTGGAGCCGGCTACCGAAACTTCCGCGCCGCCGCCGGCGATGCGGCTGGTGGCGCCTTCGAAGCCTTCGAGCTTGGCGATCATCTGCTCGACCGGGCCGCCCGGCGCGGCCTGGACGATGATGAAGTTGATGACCAGGATGCCCAGCAAGGTCGGAATGATCAGCAGCAGGCGCCGCAGGGTATAGGCCAGCATGTCAGTTGCCCTCGGCAGGCGGTGGAGTGACGTCGCTCACCGCCGGGGTGACGTTCGGCTTGATCCACCAGGTGTTGATGCCCAGGTCGAAGGTCGGCGACACCTCGGGGTGGCCGATGTGGTTCCAGTACGCCACCCGGTAGGTGCTGATGTACCAGTTGGGGATCACGTAAAAGCCCCACAGCAGCACGCGGTCCAGGGCATGGGCGTGCTCGATCAGCGACTGGCGCGAATCAGCGCCGATCAGCGACTCGACCAGCTGGTCGATGGCCGGGTCGCGCAGGCCGATGTAGTTGCGACTGCCGGGGTTGTCGGCCGACACGCTCGACCAGTACTCGCGCTGCTCGTTACCCGGCGAACTGGTCTGCGGGAAGCTGCCGACCATCATGTCGAAATCGCGCAGGCGGATGCGGGTGACGAACTGCGAGACATCCACCCGGCGTATCACCAGGTCGATGCCCAGTTCGGCCAGGTTGCGCTTGAACGGCAGCAACACGCGCTCGAAGTCCGGCTGCGCGAGCAGAAACTCGATGCTCACCGGCTTGCCCTGGGCATCGACCATCTTGTCGTCGACGATCTTCCAGCCGGCCTCTTGCAGCAGGCGATAGGCGGTGCGTTGCTGCTCGCGGATCATGCCGCTGGCGTCGGTGACCGGGGTGCTGAAGGCGGTGCTCAGGGCGCGCTCGGGGATTTTTCCGCGCAGCGGTTCGAGAATCGCCCGCTCGGCATCGCTGGGCGCGCCGCGGGCGGCCATGTCGGAGTTCTCGAAGTAGCTGTTGGTGCGCCTGTAGGCGCCGTTGAACAGCTGCCTGTTGGTCCACTCGAAATCGAACAGTTGGCTCAGCGCCTCGCGCACGCGGATGTCCTGGAAGATCGGCCGGCGCAGGTTGAAGACAAAGCCCTGCATGCCGGATGGGTTGCCGTTGGGCAACTCTTCGCGGATCAGCCGGCCATCGCGCACCGCGGGGGTGTTGTAGGCGGTGGCCCAGCTTTTCGCCGTACGCTCTTCGCGGAAATCGAACTGCCCGGCCTTGAGCCCTTCGAGGGCCACCACGTTGTCGCGGTAGACGTCGAAGGTCATGGCGTCGAAATTGTACTGGCCGACATTGATCGGCAGGTCCTTGGCCCAGTAGTCCTTGACCCGCTCATAGCGAATAGAGCGCCCCGGCTTGACCTGGGCGACCCGGTACGGCCCGCTGCCCAAGGGCAATTCGAGGCTGGCGTGGGTGAAATCACGCTCGGCGTACCAGTGCTTGGGCAGCACCGGCAGTTGGCCGAGGATCATCGGCAGCTCGCGGTTGCCGCCGTGCTTGAAGTCGAAGCGCACCTGCAAGGGGGTTTCTGCCACGACCTGGGTGACGTCACCGTAATACTGGCGATACAGCGGCGCGCCCTGTTTGGTCAGCGCATTGAAGGAAAACACCACATCCTCGGCGCGCATCGGCTGGCCGTCGTGGAAACGTGCTTCCGGGCGCAGGTAGAAGCGTACCCAGGTGTTGTCCGGGGCCTTTTCGATCTTGCCGGCGACCAGGCCGTACTCGGTGAACGGCTCGTCGCGGCTCTGGGTCATCAGCGTGTCGTAGATCAGCTCGATACCATCGGCTGGCACGCCCTTGGTGATGTACGGGTTGAGGCTGTCGAAGCTGCCGAAGCTGGACTGGCGGAAAGTGCCGCCCTTGGGCGCCTTGGGGTTGACGTAGTCGAGGTGCTTGAAGTCGGCCGGGTACTTGGGCGGCTCGTCGTACAGGGTCAGGGCATGTTGCGGGGCGGCTGCGGCAGGTAAGGCCAGGCAGGCGAGCAACAGGCTCGCGGCCAGCGCACCGAAGCGGTGGATGGGCGTCATGGGGCTTTCTCCGGAGTCTTCTTGAGCCACCAGCTGTTCAGCCCCAAGGTGTAGGGCGGTGTGGCGACGAAGGCGAAACGGTTGCGGTACGCCAGGCGGTGATTGTCGAGGTACCAGTTGGGAATCATGTAGTTGTGCCACAACAGCACGCGGTCCAGGGCGCGCGCAGCGGCGACCTGGTCATCGCGGCTCTGCGCGCCCAGCAGGGTGTCGAGCAGGTGATCGACCACCGGGTCGTTGATCCCGGCGTAGTTCTTGCTGCCCTTGATCGAGGCTTGGCTTGAGTGGAAGTACTGCCACTGCTCGAGGCCCGGACTGAGGGTCTGGCCGAGGGTCATCAGAATCATGTCGAAATCGAACTGGTCCAGGCGCTGTTTGTACTGCGCGCGATCGACCGTGCGCAGCCCGGCGGCGATGCCGATGCTGGCCAGGTTTTCCACGTAGGGCCCGAAGATGCGCTCCAGATTTGGATTGACCAAAAGGATTTCCAGGCGCAACTGCCGGCCCTTGGCGTCCACCAGACGCTGGCCGTCCAGGCGATACCCGGCCTTGGCGAACAGGCCCAGCGCCTCACGCAGGGTCTGCCGGCCGATGCCGCTGCCTTCTGTGCGGCTGACCTGGTAGGGCTCGGTGAACAGCTTGGCTGGCAATTGATCGCGGAACGGCTTGAGCAGCAGCCATTCCTTGCCCACCGGCAGGCCGGTCGCGGCGAATTCGCTGTTGGGGTAATAGCTGGTCGAGCGCTGATAGGCACTGCTGAACAACGCACGGTTGGCCCACTCGAAATCGAGCATCAGCCCCAGCGCCTGGCGCAGGTCGGGGTTGTCGAACGGCGCGCGGCGGCTGTTCATGAACAGCCCTTGGGTCTGGGTGGGGATACGGTGCGGAATCTGCGCCTTGATCACCTGGCCGCGGCGCACCGCCGGGAAGTTGTAGCCATTGGCCCAGTTCTTCGCCTGATGCTCGATGTAGATGTCGAATTCGCCGGCCTTGAACGCTTCGAAGGCCACCGTGGCGTCGCGGTAGAACTCGAATTCCACGCGGTTGAAGTTGTACTTGCCGCGATTGACCGGCAGGTCCTTGCCCCAGTAATTCTTCACCCGCTCGAACACCAGACGCCGGCCGGGCTGCACCTCGCTGATGCGGTACGGCCCGCTGCCCAGCGGCGGCTCGAAGGTGGTGGCCTTGAAATCGCGCTTTTCCCAGTAGTGCTTGGGCAGCACCGGCATTTCGCCCAGGCGCAGGATCAGCAGCGGGTTGCCGGCGCGCTTGAAGACGAAGCGAATGCGCAGCGGGCCGAGGATGTCGACGCGCTGCACTTCCTGCAGGTTGGTGCGGTACAGCGGATGGCCCTGCTTGAGCAAAGTGCGGTAGGAGAACGCCACATCGGCCGAGGTGATCGGCTTGCCATCATGAAAGCGTGCCTGCGGGCGCAGGTTGAACACCACCCAGCTACGGTCCTCGCTGTACTCCACCGAGCGGGCGATCAGCCCATAACTAGAGGTCGGCTCGTCACCGGAAGGGTCGTACTGTCCGGTGCCGACCATCAGCGTTTCGTTCAGCTCGCTGACCCCGTACTGCTGGAAGTTCGGCGTGGTGACCGGGCTCGAGCCTTTGAAGGTGTAGGGGTTGAGGGTGTCGAAGGTGCCAAAGGCCATGGCCCGCAACGTGCCGCCCTTGGGCGCTTGCGGATTGACCCAGTCGAAGTGGGTGAAGCTGGCTGGGTACTTGAGCGTGCCGAACTGCGCATATCCGTGGCTTTCGCTCACTGTAGCGCCCGCAGGGAAGCTCAAGGCCAGGCTGATTGACAGCAGGAGGGGACGTATCAAGTCGGCATCCGATCCAGAGGCGTTGGGCTTGGGTCGGGCTACAGTAACAGCTTGTCAGGGATGGAAAAAGAGACCCGGGAAAGGCGTTGCGCCAGGGCTGGCGCGGCGTTGCGCGAGGGCATCTGCGCCCCGCGTGGCGGGGCGTGATGAACAGCGGGCACGGTGCTGCCCGACGGCTATCAGTGACCGAGGTAAACGGTCAGCGTCTGGCCTGGCTTGAGAGCTTTGCCGCTGCGAGGGTTCCAGCGCTTGAGGTGCTGCATTTCCACGTTGAAGCGCTTGGCCACCAGGTACAGCGAATCGCCCTTGCGTACCTTGTATTGCGTTGAGCGCTTCTGTGCTGCGGCCACGCGGTTGGCGGCAGCGCTGGAGGCGGCAGGTGCGTTGCCACCGCGCAGCGCCAGGACCTGGCCGGCGCGCAGGCTGCTGCCCGACAAGCGGTTCCAGCGCTGCAGGTCACGTACCGACACGCGGTTGGCCTTGGCGATGGCACCGAGGTTGTCACCACGCTTGACCCGGTAGCTGCGCGTGCCGGCTGGCGCGGCAGCAGGCGCCTTGGCTTCGGCCAGGGCGGCCTGGAACACGGCCTTGTTCGGTTGCAGGCTGACCAGTTGCTCGGGATTGAGGTTGGACAGGCTGGCGGCCAGCAACTGGGCCTTGGCCGTCGGCACCAGCAACTGCTGCGGGCCGTCGACGGTCATGCGCTTCTTGAACGCCGGGTTGAGCTGGATCAGTTCGTCTTCGTCGATGTCGGCGAAGGCGGCCACCCGCGACAGGTCGAGTCGCTCGTTGATCGTCACTGCCTGGAAGTACGGCTGGTTGGCGATCGGGCTGAGGTTCACGCCGTAGGCTTCAGGGGTGTTGACGATCTGCGACAGCGCCAGCAGCTTGGGCACGTAGTCGCGGGTTTCCTGCGGCAGCGGCAGGTTCCAGTAGTCGGTCGGCAGGCCCAGGCGCTCGTTGCGCTCGATGGCCCGGCTCACCGTGCCTTCGCCGGCGTTGTAGGCCGCCAGGGCCAGCAGCCAGTCGCCATTGAACATGTCGTGCAGGCGGCTGAGGTAGTCGAGCGCGGCGTTGGTCGAGGCGGTGATGTCGCGTCGGCCGTCGTAGAAATGGGTCTGGCGCAGGTTGAAGCTGCGCCCGGTGGACGGGATGAACTGCCACAGGCCGACCGCATGGGCACGCGAGTAGGCCATGGGGTTGTAGGCGCTCTCGATGGCTGGCAGCAGCGCCAGCTCCAGCGGCATGTCGCGCTCTTCGAGACGCTCTACGATGAAGTGCATGTACAGGCTGCCACGCTCACCCAGCGCCTCCACCGAACGCGAGTTGCTGGCGAACCACAGGCGCTGCTGTTCGATGCGTGGATTGACGTCGATGTCCTGCAGGACGAAGCCCTGGCGCATGCGCACCCAGACATCCTCCGGTGGTGGCTTGACCGCAGGGGCGATCACCCGCGGTGCCGGCCTGTGCTTGATCCGCGCCTGGTAGTCGGGCGCGCGAACGCTGTCGGTCTCCGCGACCTTCGGCGCGCTCTGGCAGCCCACCAGGGTGGCTGTCAGGGCCAGTGCGCTGGCTTGCGCCAGGCGCCTCAGGGCGAGGGAATGAGAGGTTCTGCGGCTGCGCAATGACATCGGCGGGTACGTTCATCCGGGCAAAAAAGTGGGGCGATTCTAGGAACCGCTTCCCGCCCGGTCAACCTTTCCCCCGCCTTCAGATATATCTTGGGGTTATCAGAACTGGTTCTTCCATGACCTCAACGCAGCAAAAACCGATACGGGAGTGAGGTTTGCGTCGCCCGTCCATTCGTCTGCTTTTTGTTTAACAGATGTTTCAGTCGTGCGTAGAAAAGGGTTGGTCTGACGTTCCAGACCAATGCGCGAGGGCAGGGTGATGCGCTGCTCGGCGCGCAGCCGCTCGACGTCAGCCAGACGTTGCTGCAGTACCGCGTTGTCAGGTTCGACTGCCTGGGCGAAGCGCAGGTTGCTCAGCGTGTACTCGTGGGCGCAGTACACTTGCGTCCCCTCCGGCAAGGCCGATAGCCGCTGTAGCGAAGCATGCATCTGCCCCGGCGTACCTTCGAACAAACGTCCGCAGCCACCGGCGAACAGCGTGTCGCCGCTGAACAGCAGGGGCCGGGGAATTGCACTGTAGAAGGCGATATGCCCCAGGGTATGCCCGGGCACTTCCAGCACTTCGAAGTCCAGGCCCAGCGTCTGCACATGATCGCCATCGCTCAGGGCCACATCGCGGGCTGGAATCGATTCGGCGACCGGACCATGGACGCGAGCCCCTGTGGCGGCCTTGAGCGCTTCGACGCCGCCGACATGATCGTGGTGGTGATGGGTGATGAGAATATCGGTCAGGCGCCACTGCGGGTTCGCGCTCAACCAGTCGAGCACCGGCTGGGCGTCGCCCGGGTCGACCACGGCGCAGCACTGTGTGGCAGTATCTTGTAACAACCAGATGTAGTTGTCGGAGAAAGCGGGTAGAGCGTCGATCTGTATCATGTGCGGTTATCCGATTCACCTGGCGGGACATGAAGGCATCTTAGCTGCGATGGCGCGGTGCAAGAAACCTTTGACGGAGAGTGCGATGAGCGATGAAGCGTTTGCCCAGGCCGATGCGCAGTGGCTTGAATTGACTGCCCAGGCGCGTGACTGGTTCGACGGGCCTGTGGGGCAATTGATGCTCAGAGAAGAACAGGCGCTGCTCGAAAACGAGCTGCAACGGTTCTTCGGAGGCTTTCTGGTGCACTACGGCCCGTGCGCCGAAGCACCGCCCAGCGCCCCACAGGTGCAACGAACCGTGCGTCTGGGGGCGCCATTTCCAGGTGTGGAAATCGTCTGTGAAGAGCAGGCCTGGCCGCTCGGCGAGCACGCCGCCGATGTAGTGGTGCTGCAGCATGGCCTGGACTTCAGCATTTCCCCCCACGGCCTGCTGCGCGAAGCCGCCAAGGCGGTGCGACCGGGCGGGCACCTGTTGATCGTGGGCATCAACCCCTACAGTGGCTGGGGTCTGCGTCATCTATTGGGCAAAGGTGCACTGCGCAAGGCGCGCTGCATCGGCGCATCGCGCGTCGGTGACTGGCTCAACCTGCTGGGCTTCGCGCTGGAGAAACGTCGGTTCGGGTGCTATCGTCCGCCGCTTGCCTCGCCGGCCTGGCAGCAGCGCATGAGCGGCTGGGAGCGCCGGGCCGGGGCCTGGCAGCTCGGCGGCGGCGGAGTCTACGTACTGGTGGCGCGCAAGATGGTGATTGGCCTCAGGCCGCTGCCCCAGGAGCGTCGCGAGCCGATGGGCAAGCTGCTGCCACTGCCACTGGCCAAGGTCAATCGCCGGCGCAGCGATGCCCCGGCGATGCCACCGAGGATCGATAATTTCTAGTCAATGAGCGGTACATGAGCGATAGCGTCGAGATCTACACCGATGGGGCCTGCAAGGGCAATCCTGGCCTGGGTGGCTGGGGCGTCCTGATCGTCTACAAGGGCCAGGAAAAGGAACTGTGGGGCGGCGAGCGCAACACCACCAACAACCGCATGGAACTGATGGCCGCGATCCAGGGGCTGATGGTCCTGACCCGTGAATGCGAGGTGGTGCTGACCACCGACTCGCAGTACGTGATGAAAGGCATCACCGAGTGGATGGTCAACTGGAAGAAGCGCGGCTGGAAGACCGCAGCCAAGGAACCGGTGAAGAACGCCGACCTGTGGCGTCTGCTCGATGAGCAGGTCAACCGCCACAAGGTCACTTGGAAGTGGGTGCGCGGCCACATCGGTCACCCCGGCAACGAGCGCGCCGACCAGTTGGCCAACCGCGGCGTCGACGAGTTGCGCTGAGCCTGACAGGTCCGATCAGGTACAATCGCCACCTTTCCCGTGATGCAAGTTGGAGTCACCCCCCGTGGAGCAGCAGCAAGACAAGCGTCTGGTCATTCTCGACACCGAAACCACCGGTATGCCGGTTACCGAAGGCCACAGGGTCATCGAAATCGGCTGTGTCGAGGTGGTCGGTCGGCGCCTCACCGGGCGGCATTTCCACGTCTATCTGCAGCCCGACCGCGAGAGTGACGAGGGCGCCATTGGCGTTCACGGCATCACCGATGCCTTCCTGATCGGCAAACCGCGCTTTGCCGAGGTGGCTGACGAATTCTTCGCGTTCATCGAAGGCGCAACGCTGGTCATCCACAACGCAGCGTTCGACGTTGGCTTCATCAACAACGAGTTCGCCTTGGTCGGCCAGTCACAGCGCGCCGATATCTCCCAACATTGCCCGATCCTCGACACCCTGATGATGGCGCGCTCGCGCCATCCGGGGCAGCGCAACAGCCTCGATGCGCTGTGCAAGCGCTATGGCATCGACAACTCCGGGCGCGAGCTGCACGGCGCGCTGCTCGATGCCGAGTTGCTGGCCGATGTCTACCTGGCGATGACCGGTGGGCAGACCAGCCTTTCACTGGCTGGAAGTGGTGCAGAGCGTCAGGACGGCCAACAGGCAGCGCCTAGCGAAATCCGGCGAGTCACCGGCCGTCAGCCGGGCCCGGTGCTGCTGGCCAGCGCACAAGAGCTTGAAGCCCATGCCGAACGTCTGGCAGCGGTGGCGAAAGCGGCAGGGGCACCTGCCTTGTGGCAGACCATCGAGGCAGGCTGAAGCGCGTTACGAGAATCTGCCTGTGCCGGCCTCGTCACGAGGCCGATTGAAACCGCTCAAGGCACGCGAATCAGTTCGACACCGCTGGCCACCAGCTCGAAGCGGTTTTCCCCCAGATGATTGACCCGGTCACCTATCGCCAGGCGGTAGGTGACGATCGGCGCGCCTACGGCATTGCCATCGGCCTGCAGGGTGGACTCCTGGAACTCGTGAACGGGGTAGATACGGCCTTCGGCGTCACGGGCGTGGAACTGGCCGACCATTACTGCTGCCATGTGCGAGGAAACCTCTGAAATATGAAGAAATGTCTGTAGACATAGACCTGCGGTAACGACGGGAAGTTTTCCAGGCAAAGGAAAAAAACCCCGAGGCGTAATGGTGGTCATCTATAACTACAGCGTTCCATTCACAGCAGAGGTTGGAGATCACCATGAGCCATGAGTATTCCGTAGCGGTCGTCGTCGGCAGCCTGCGCAAGGATTCCTACAATCGCAAGGTTGCGCGAGCGTTGTCAGAACTGGCGCCGTCGAGTCTGTCGCTGAAGATCGTCGAGATCGGTGACCTGCCGTTGTACAACGAAGATGTCGAAGCCAATGCCCCAGAAACCTGGAAACGCTTTCGCGACGAGATCCGTGGCAGCGATGCCGTGCTGTTCGTTACTCCCGAATACAATCGCTCGATGCCTGGCTGCCTGAAAAACGCCATCGACGTCGGCTCGCGTCCCTATGGGGAAAGCGCCTGGGGCGGCAAGCCCACGGCGGTGGTCAGCGTTTCCCCCGGCGCATTGGGCGGCTTCGGTGCCAACCACGCCGTTCGCCAGACCCTGGTGTTCCTCGACATGCCGTGCATGCAGATGCCTGAGGCCTACGTGGGTGGGGCTGCCAACCTGTTCGACGACGCTGGCAAGCTCAATGACAAGACCCGTCCATTCTTGCAAGCGTTCATCGATCGCTTCGCCGGCTGGGTCAAACTCAACCGCGCAGTTTGATTGGAGGCTTGTCTGCGCGGCGGCGCTGGGTAAGATGGCCAGCACCAGTATCCCGGCGCCTCGTTGATGAGTGATAAAGACACCATATCCATGCACCTGGTGCGCGAGGCCCTGTTGCAGAGCTGCCAACCTGGGGCCGACACCGAAGCGTTGCTGACCCGGGTGGGCATCGATCCCAGTCAGCTGCACGTGCGCGACGCGCGAGTGCCCAGCCAAACCTACGCGGCTTTGTGGCGACAATTGGCGCGCCATTGCCGTGATGAACTCTTCGCCATGGACGCCCGCGGGCTGCCCCCCGGCAGCCTGGCGTTCATGGGGCGGGCGAGCCTGGCCCAGGCCAGTGTGGGCGAGGGTATCGAGACTGCCCTGGCGTACCTGTCGCTGGCGCTGGAGGGGTGCAAGCCACGGCTGGCACGCGAGCACAGCGTGGCACAGATCGTGCTGCTCGAAGCCCATCGGCAACCGGCTCGGGCCTTTACCTATTTCACCCTGTTCATGCTCATTCACGGCCTCGCCTGTTGGCTGTCGGGCCGGCGTATCGCAATCCTTGCCGTAGACCTGCGGGCGCAGCGCCCGGCGTACTGTGATGACTACCAGGTGATGTTCTCTGAGAACCTGCGTTTTGCCATGCCCAACACGCGGTTGATCATCGAAGGTGGCTGCCTCGACCAGCCGATTCGGCGTACGGCCGATGAGTTGCAGCAGTTTCTGGCCGAGGCGCCAGGCAACATCCTGGTCAGATACCGCGATCCGAGCAGTCTGGGGCGGCGGATTCGAGCCGACCTGCTGAGGCTGGACCCGGCGCTCTGGCCCGACGCCGAGCGGCTGGCGCGCCAGTTGTGCCTATCGGTATCGACCCTGCGCCGCCGTCTGGCCGACGAGGGCCAGACCTACCAGGGCCTGAAAGACAGCGTGCGGCGCCAGTTGGCAGTGGCCTGGCTGGCCGAGCAGGGCGCGGCCATGGACACCATCGCCGAACGCCTCGGCTATGCCGACAGCAGCTCGTTCTACAAAGCCTTCCGCAAATGGTTCGGCTGCAATCCCGGTCACTACCGGATGCTGAGTGCCGGCGCGACGAAACCCTGACCGCGCCCGGCAGCAGTTCCCCCTGCTGTCGCCATTGACATCCGCTCACTGTGCGCTCCTTACCAACAGGAGCCTCCCATGACCGACACCCCAACCTCTGCGTCAAAGCTGCATCCCACCGATGCGTTCATCCGCACGCAACTGCGACCTTGGCTGACCGAGGCCACGCCTGCACAAATCAACAGCCTGCGGGATCGGTTCCAGGCCTACCGTGGCACGCACGAGCAAGCCCACCAGGCGACCGTCGAACTGATCTCACTGCAGGCCTTCGCCCGGCAGCATTTCACGGAGTTGCTGGCACCTTACCTTGAGTCGCACGACAGCCTCAGTCAGCTGGAATGGCTGGTGGTCACGCCAAGTATTGCGCCAATCTCACTGCCAGGCTGGACCATCCTGCAACCGGAGTATCGTCGTGAACCGGCGCTGTTGCGGCTGATGCAGAACTTCCCGGCCAACACCTCCTATTTTCAAGGCACCGGAGTGGTGCGCCCCGGTACTTACGATCTGCTCGTCAGCGACACCAATGCGCTGATCGCCGACTGCCGCCAGCAGGATGTCGGCAGCCGCTACCAGCAACTGCTGGACCGGGTGTTCGTCACCCAGACCCTGGACCTGCTGAGCGCCGACAAGCGCGCGGGCTTTCTCCTGGCGGCGCAGATCGCCGCCCTCAAGGGGCAGATCTCCGACGCTGCGCATGCCGCAGTGCAGCGTTTGAGCCAGGTGACGGACGCCCCTTGTACCGATTGCCTGCACGCCACCGCGCAGTGGGTCCACGTCCTTGGGCAGCGTCTGGCAGATGCATTGGCCATCGAACTGCGCGACACCGATGGCGGTGTGCATAGCGTGGTGCTGTACCTGCCTAGCGACAGTACCCAGGCACTGCGCAGCTTTGCCAACTGGTCGGCGCTTGCCGCCGCACTGCTGACCGATCTGCGCCGCCCAGGCTATCGCCAGGTCTTCAGCCAACGGGTGCGACTCGAGCAACGACCAGCATTTCTCACCTTGCTGGGCAAGCGTTTGCTGGACGATCACCCCGACCTTGCAGTGCGGGGTGAGCTGATCGAGGGCAATCTGTTCGCCAGCCTGGTCAACGAGCAGGTCGCTGGCATCAAGGCCGATGCCAAGTTGCTGCTGGTGCCATCGGCACTGGCCGATGCTGCTGCTGCGCGAGCGCGCCACGCACTCTGGAAAGACGCTGGCATGAGCCTGGTGACCCTGGCCGGGTTCTTCATTCCGGTGGTGGGTGCGGTGTTACTTGGCCAACTGGTGGTGCAGGTGGCCTCGGAAATCTATGAGGGCGTCGAAGACTGGAGTCTTGGCCATCAGCACGAGGCGCTCGATCACTTCCTGGGCGTGGCTGAAACCGTGGCAGTGGCGGCAGTGGTGACCGCCGGCGGGACGGCCGTGGCCAGGGGCTTCGCTCGCAGCAGCCTGGTCGACACCTTGCAGCCAGTGGAGCTGGAAAATGGCGACAGACGTCTGTGGTCGCCGGACCGCACTCCCTACGAAGACCTGCCAGAAGAGCCTGTGGCTCTGGACAATGGCCTGTATGGCGTTGGTGAACAACGCTGGATGCGCATCGGTGATGCCTGGTATCGACTGCGCCGCACTGACGCTGCCGAACCCTGGCGCCTGCGTCACCCACAGCGTCCCGAAGCCTATGGACCGGTGGTGGAAAGCAACGGTCAGCGTGGCTGGCGCATGCGTCTGGCGCGTCCCCTGGAGTGGCATAACACGGCCCGCATGCTCTCGACCCTTTGGCCTCACGTACCGTCGCTGGACTCGGCACAGACCCTGCAGGTGCTGCGCATCGCCGGAATGGACGGCGACGAACTGCGCGGGCTGCTGGTGGAGAACCGTCCGGCACCGGCCAATCTGCACGATGCCCTGCGGCGTTTCCAGGCGCGCAAGCGCATCGAGCGCTTCTTCGTCCACCTCGCCGAGCAACATCCTCAACCTGACCCGCAGATCCAGGCCTGGTGCCTGGCACAACCGGGCATCAGCGGGCTCGATGCGCAAACGCTGCGCGAGACGCTGCTTGAGCGGCAAGCCAGTTTTACCCAGCCATTGCTGGAACACCTGAGCGCTGCGCAATTGCCTGACGACGCGCTGCGCACGTTGGTGCAGCGCGACTTCCCAGGTTTGCCCGACGTGTACGCCGAGCAAGCCTTGGAAGGCGTCGATACGGTACAGCGTCAGCTAGCCCTGGTCGAACAGCGCGTGCCGCTGGCACTGGCCAAGCGTGCGCGCAGTCTGCGTCAGCTGGCGCGGCTAGGCCGAGCGGTGGAGGGGCTGACTTTCGACAGTGCATACGGCAACGACAGCGCCGACCTGGTCGTCGCGCTGCTGCGTCGGTTGCCGAACTGGCCACTGGCGCTGAACATCGAGATCCGTGATGACAGTGTCTGGGGACGCAGGATCGCGATCATGAACCCTCAGGGAGCCGATGCAGCCCTCAGGGTGCTGGCCCGCGTCAATGGATACTTCAGGGTGTACGATGCGCAGATGTACGCACTGGAGCTGGACATCGATGAGCCGCAGGGTTTGTTCGAAGCGCTGGCGGCGCTGCTGACGCCCGAGCACGTTCAGGCGTTGGGCCTGAGCGAAGGCGGTCTTGCCGGGCAGTTGCGTGAGCACGTGTTGCAATCGCTACCAGTGCAGACGACCCGGCGTCTGCAATTGCTCGGCTGGCGCGCAGAAGCCCCTTGGTTCAACCCGGGTCAGCGCCTGCCCGACGGCCGCGTAGGGTATCTGCTCAGTGGCAGGGGCCAAGGATCGTCGTCCGATCGCTTGCTGCGTGATCGAGTCCGTGCGTTGTATCCCGGGTTCAGTGACCGTCGGGTTGAGCAGTATCTGCGGATCATGGAGGAGTCGGACGGCAATCCTTTTGAAATCCTCATGCAGCAGGAGGCCCATTACCAGCGTATGGACAGTGACCTGAACCGGTGGGCCGCCGCGCAGGCCCCTGGATGGGTGACCGGTGTGCGCCAGCATGCTGCGAACAGGCTGCGTCAGTGCTGGCGCATACAGGGAGAGTTGGACATCGGTGGAAATGGTCAGGTCTTGGGCATGCGGCTGGATCTGAGCGGACTGGGTGTGCTCGACCTGCCCGAGCTGCCGGCGGGTATCGAGATGGGGCATGTCTCGGTGCTGATACTCAGAAGTATGCGCCTGCGGGAGCTTCCCGTGAGTTTCTTGCGCGGCTTCAGCCAGTTGAGTCGTATCAATCTGGGCGGCAACGCCTTGAGCCGGATTCCAGAAGCGTTGGGTTATATCACCAGCCTGCGCATCGTCAACCTGGACCATAACCTGATTCGGCTCGATGAGGCAGGCGAGGGCACGCTGGCAGGCCTGCCGCATCTCAACTCGCTGAACCTGAGCTACAACCCGCTCGGCAACTTCCGCCTGCGCTTCCATTACTTGTCGCGTCTGGCTTGGGTGAGCTTGCGTTACTGCCAACTGACGACATGGCCCTCCGGCCTGGAACTGTGCACCTCTCTGGAAACCGCCGACCTGCGCAACAACCTTCTGGCCGACATCCCCGACACCACTTTACAGATGCCGCTGTCGTATCGCCGGGCTTTGGTGGTGCAAAACAACCCATTGCCGGCACAGCAGCTCGATCAACTCTTCAGCATCACCGAGCATGACTTGCTTCACCAGCAAGCATCGGCTGCGCCGTTCGAACCCCCTACGCCTGCAGCGACGCGCACGCTCTGGCTGAGCCGCAGCGCCAGCGAGTTGCAGGCGAGCCGTGAAGCACTGTGGGATACGGTATTCGCATTGCCACAGCATGAAGGTCTGCTCACCCTGCTTGGCGAGCTTCAGCGCACCGCCGATTTCACCCGTGCGCCTGAGTACCTGAGCGAGCAGGTCTGGACGATGCTCAGCGCACTGGATGCCGATGCCGACCTGCGCGAGCAGGTGTTCGTGCGCGCCAACGAGCCGCTGGCCTGTGAAGACAGTGTGGCCGAGCGCTTCAGCGATCTGCAGGTGCTGGTGCTGGAATCGCAGGCCACCGCCGACGCGGCGTATCACGAACGCGGCCCGCGCTTGATCACCCTCGGCCGGCGTCTTTGGCGGCTGGCTCAAGTGGAGCGCTTCGCTCGTCAGGATATGGTCCAGCGCAGCGCAGACGGACGCGGCGTCGATGAAATCGAGGTAAGTCTGTACTACCGCATTCACTTGGCCGAAGCGCTCGACCTGCCTTTCCAGCCGCGCAGCATGCACTACGAAACCGTGGCCCGGGTCACGCCTCAACAATTGCAGGCGGCCCGCGAATTCGTCCATAGCCACGAGACCCGAGAAGCCTTGGCCGACAGTCTCAGTCAGCGCACGTTCTGGAGGCGCTACCTGGAGGTTCGTCACCCTGCGGTGTTCACGCAATTGCACGAACAGTACGCCGATGAAGGCTCGCAGCTGGACGAGCAGCAAGAGAGTCTGAGCAGCGAGGTCTACCGGCAGCGCTGGCAAGACCTCACCGTGCGGCGGGAGAGTGCGCTGGACGCCTTGCGGTTGCGTCTGACCGAAGATGCACTGGATACACAAGACGCCGGCGGTGTCGACGTCTGATCGCGTCCGGCCAAAGCGGTCAGCGCGCCTGACAGCTTTGGCCATTGCCGCTGCCCACGACCCGCGCGACTATCCTGGTCACGACGGTTCAGCCTCTTTCCAGCCAACCCACCCGTTGCCCGTGTTCTCGCCAACCGTCGTCGGGCCTGAAGGACGACACCATGCACATTGCCAATACCCCCTTCATCGTCAGCGGTGCCGCCTCAGGGCTCGGTGCCGCCACTGCGCAGATGCTGATCGAGGCCGGCGCCCAGGTGCTGCTGGTCGACCTCAATGCCGCGGCCGTCGAGGCCAAGGCCGCTGAGTTGGGCGGCAACGCGCGTTTTGCAGTCGCCGACATCAGTGACGAGCAGGCTGCCAAGGCCGCGGTCGATGCTGCCGTGCGGGCGTTTGGTGGCCTGCGTGGGCTGGTCAACTGTGCAGGCATCGTCGCCGGCGAAAAGGTCCTCGGCAAGCAAGGCCCGCATGCGCTGGCTAGCTTCACGCGGATGATCAACGTCAATTTGATCGGCAGCTTCAACCTGTTGCGCCTGGCCGCCGCAGCCATGGCCGAAGGCAGCGCCGATGGGGGTGGCGAGCGCGGCGTCATCATCAATACTGCGTCGGTCGCCGCCTTCGACGGGCAAATCGGCCAGGCTGCCTATTCGGCGTCCAAAGGCGCCGTCGCCAGCATGACCTTGCCCGTGGCGCGGGAACTGGCGCGTTTCGGCATCCGCGTCATGACCATCGCCCCGGGTATTTTTGAAACCCCGATGATGGCCGGCATGAGCGAAGAGGTGCGCAGCTCGCTGGCGGCCGGTGTGCCGTTCCCGCCGCGTCTGGGCCGCCCGGAAGAATACGCCGCGCTGGCGCGACACATCATCGAAAACAGCATGCTCAATGGTGAGGTGATCCGTCTCGACGGCGCCTTGCGCATGGCCGCCAAATAATCAAGGACACTCCCATGACCCTCGCTAGCGACCCTATCGTCATCGTCAGCGCCGTGCGCACGCCCATGGGCGGCCTGCAGGGCGAGCTCAAATCCCTCAGTGCTCCGCAACTGGGTGCTGCCGCCATCGGCGCTGCGCTCGAGCGCGGTGGCGTCGAGCCAGAGGCGGTCGATCAGGTGCTGTTCGGCTGTGTGCTGTCCGCAGGGCTCGGTCAGGCACCTGCGCGGCAGGCTGCGCTGGGCGCCGGACTTGCGGCGCAAACCACCTGTACCACCCTGAACAAGATGTGTGGCTCGGGCATGGAGGCGCTGATCCTCGCCCACGACCTGCTGCTGGCAGGCTCTGCCGACGTGGTGGTCGCCGGCGGCATGGAAAGCATGAGCAACGCGCCCTACCTGTTGGAAAAGGCCCGCGCGGGTTACCGCATGGGCCACGGCCAGGTGCTCGATCACATGTTTCTCGACGGCCTGGAAGATGCCTACGACAAGGGCCGCCTGATGGGCACCTTCGCCGAAGACTGTGCCCAGGCCCATGACTTCAGTCGTCAGGATCAGGACGATTTCGCCATTGCCTCACTGACCCGCGCGCAGTTGGCCATCAGCGAAGGGCGCTTCGCCGACGAGATCGTCCCGGTGCAGGTCACCGAAGCCCGCCAGACCCGTATGGTCAGCGATGACGAGCAACCGCCCAAAGCGCGCCTGGATAAAATCCCGCAGCTGCGCCCGGCTTTCCGCGACGGTGGTACGGTGACCGCGGCCAATGCCAGCTCCATTTCCGATGGCGCTGCAGCCTTGCTGCTGATGCGACGCTCCGAAGCTGAGCGCCGCGGCCTCAAGCCGCTGGCAGTGATTCACGGCCACGCGGCGTTCGCCGACCAACCGGCGCTGTTCCCCACCGCACCCATTGGCGCCATCGAAAAACTCATGCAGCGCACCGGCTGGAGCCTCGATCAGGTCGATCTGTTCGAAATCAACGAAGCCTTCGCCGTGGTCACGCTGGCCGCGATGAAGCAGCTGCAGCTGCCCCACGACAAGGTCAACGTCAACGGCGGCGCCTGCGCGCTGGGCCATCCTATTGGCGCTTCGGGGGCGCGGATTCTGGTCACGCTGATCGCCGCGCTGCGTCAACGCAACCTGCGCCGCGGGGTCGCGGCGATCTGCATCGGCGGTGGCGAGGCCACTGCCGTTGCCCTTCAATGCCTGTGAAGAGGTGAGCCATGCTGGTCAGCGACGAACAACAACAGATTGCCGATGCCGTACGCAGCTTCGCTCAGGAACGCCTCAGACCGTTTGCCGAGCAGTGGGACAAAGCGCATCGCTTCCCCCGCGAAGCCATCGATGAGATGGCCGAACTGGGCCTGTTCGGCATGCTGATTCCCGAGCAGTGGGGCGGCAGTGACACTGGCTATGTAGCCTACGCCATGGCCCTGGAAGAGATCGCCGCAGGCGATGGCGCCTGTTCGACCATCATGAGCGTGCACAACTCGGTCGGCTGCGTGCCGATCCTGCGCTTTGGCAGTGACGCGCAAAAGGCGCAGTTTCTGACCCCGCTGGCCACTGGTGCCATGCTGGGCGCCTTCGCCCTCACCGAACCGCAGGCCGGCTCCGATGCCAGTAGCCTGAAGACCCGCGCCCGGCGCGACGGCGATCACTATGTGCTCAATGGCAGCAAGCAGTTCATTACCTCGGGGCAAAGCGCCGGCGTGGTCATCGTGTTCGCGGTCACCGAGCCCGAGGCCGGCAAGCGCGGCATCAGCGCCTTCATCGTGCCCACCGACACGCCGGGGTATCAGGTGGTCAGGGTCGAAGACAAGCTCGGCCAGCATGCTTCCGATACCTGTCAGATCCATTTCGATGACGTACGCGTGCCACTGGCCTACCGTCTGGGCGAGGAGGGCGAGGGTTATCGCATCGCACTGGCCAACCTGGAAGGCGGGCGGATCGGCATCGCTGCGCAGTCAGTGGGCATGGCGCGTGCCGCCTTCGAGGTGGCGCGCGATTACGCCCGCGAGCGGCAGAGCTTCGGCAAGATACTGATCGAGCACCAGGCCGTGGCTTTTCGGCTGGCCGACATGGCCACCCGCATCGCCGTGGCGCGGCAAATGGTGCTGCACGCCGCCGCGCTGCGCGATGCTGGAAAACCTGCACTGATCGAGGCGTCGATGGCCAAGCTGTTCGCCTCGGAAATGGCCGAGCAGGTGTGTTCCGATGCCTTGCAGACCCTTGGCGGATATGGCTATCTGAGCGACTTCCCGCTAGAGCGCATCTACCGCGACGTGCGGGTCTGCCAGATCTACGAAGGCACCAGCGACATTCAGCGCATGGTCATTGCGCGCAATCTCTGAAGGAGTTCCCATGGCATTCGAAAGCATTCTGTTGGACATCCACGGCAAAGTCGGCCTGATCACCTTGAACCGCCCGCAGGCACTCAATGCGCTGAATGCGCAGATCGTGTCTGAAATCAATCAGGCCCTCGATCAGCTTGAGCGCGATCCACAGATCGGCTGCGTGGTGCTCACAGGTTCAGCCAAAGCCTTTGCTGCCGGCGCCGACATCAAGGAGATGGCCGAGCTCGGGTATCCGCAGATCTACACCGAAGACTTGTTCAGCGATGCCGACCGTATCGCCAGTCGGCGCAAGCCGATCATCGCCGCCGTGTCGGGGTTCGCCCTGGGGGGGGGCTGTGAGCTAGCGATGATGTGCGACTTCATTCTCGCTGCCGATACGGCCAAGTTCGGCCAGCCGGAAATCAATCTGGGCGTCTTGCCAGGTATGGGCGGTACCCAGCGTCTGACTCGGGCGGTGGGCAAGGCCAAGGCCATGGAACTGTGCCTGACTGGCCGCTTGATGGGGGCCGAGGAAGCCGAACGTGCCGGGCTCGTTGCCCGTATCGTTCCGGCGGAGCAACTGCTCGAAGAGGCGCTCAAGGTGGCTGCCAGCATTGCCAGCAAGTCGATTCCGGTGAGCATGATGGTCAAGGAAAGCGTCAACCGCGCCTTCGAAGTGACCCTCAGCGAAGGTGTGCGTTTTGAGCGTCGCGTGTTCCATGCGGCGTTCGCCACCCAGGACCAGAAGGAAGGCATGGCTGCGTTCATCGCCAAACGCCAGGCGCACTTCAAGGACAGGTGACAGCTGGGGCCGAGCTATCGGTTGACGCTACCGATTACGGACCGGCCTTGAGTCCTCGACTGGCTTCATGAGCCCGCAAAGTGGCATCTGTGCAACCGTTCTGGCTATTGGACTTGGCAGTGCCAAAGTAGCAAAGCCAGCAGCGCGCCAAAGGTGTATCACTGTTGCTACCGCACCGTCGCGGTAGCTTCGGAGGACAAGACCATGTGGAAAAAACCGGCCTTCACCGATTTGCGTATCGGCTTTGAAGTGACGATGTACTTCGCCAATCGTTGAGCACGGGCTCAGGGCGAGCCGTGTGACGGTTCGCCCCCCGCCAAGGTCTGATTGCAAAGCGCTGGAGATGATTTAGGCTGACGCTCACAAGGACAGAACAACAATAAAAGGCGTCGCATGAGCGCGAATCTGAGTCTGCTGCGTAAGTTCGTTTCACCGGAAATCATCTTTGGCGCCGGCTGCCGACACCATGTTGCCAATTACGCACGCACCTTCGGCGCGCGCAAGGTGTTGCTGGTCAGCGACCCAGGCGTCACCGCTGCCGGGTGGGTCGCGGACGTCGAGCGCAGTCTGCAAGGCCAAGGCATCGACTACTGCCTGTACAGCACCGTGTCGCCCAACCCGCGCATCGAGGAGGTCATGGCCGGGGCCGAGCGTTATCGCAGCGAGCAGTGCGATGTCATCGTTGCAGTCGGCGGCGGAAGTCCCATGGACTGCGCCAAGGGCATTGGCATCGTGGTCGCCCATGGTCGGCACATTCTCGAGTTCGAAGGCGTCGATACCATCCGTGTGCCGAGCCCTCCGCTGATTCTGATTCCCACCACGGCCGGTACCTCGGCCGATGTCTCGCAGTTCGTCATTCTGTCCAATCAGCAGGAGCGCATGAAGTTCTCCATCGTCAGCAAGGCGGTGGTGCCTGACGTGTCGTTGATCGATCCGCAAACCACGTTGAGCATGGACCCGTTCCTCTCCGCCTGCACGGGCATCGACGCGCTGGTGCATGCCATCGAGGCATTCGTCTCTACTGGCCATGGACCGCTGACCGATCCCCACGCGCTGGAGGCCATGCGCCTGATCAACGGTAACCTGGTGGAGATGATCGCCAACCCGGCTGATATCGCCCTGCGGGAAAAGGTCATGCTGGGCAGCATGCAGGCAGGACTTGCCTTCTCCAATGCCATCCTGGGTGCCGTGCACGCCATGTCCCACAGCCTTGGCGGCTTTCTCGATCTGCCCCATGGCCTGTGCAATGCGGTACTGGTCGAGCACGTGGTGGCGTTCAACTACAGCGCAGCGCCCGACCGCTTCAAACTGATTGCCCAGACCTTGGGCATCGATTGCCGTGGCCTGACTCACAATCAGGTGCGCCAGCGTCTGGTCGAACACCTGATCGCCTTGAAGCGAGCGGTGGGCTTCCACGAAACCCTCGGCCTGCATGGGGTGGGCAGCAGCGATATTCCGTTCCTGTCGCGCCATGCCATGGGCGATCCGTGCATCCTCACCAACCCACGCAGCTCGAGCCTGCGTGATGTCGAGGTGGTGTATGGCGAGGCCCTCTGAGCCCAGCGCAGATGCCTTGGCCGGGTTGCTGGGGCTTTCCAACCATACCGTTCGCAAGAGCCACTATCCGGAACTGGCCGTGCGGCTGGAGGAGCTGGAAGCCGAGCGCAATCGCTACAAGTGGCTGTTCGAACACGCCGTGCATGGCATTTTTCAGGCCAGCGTCGCCGACGGCATGCGCGCGGCCAACCCGGCCCTGGCGCGCATGCTTGGGTACCGTGATCCGCTGGCGGTGATGTTTTCCCGCACCGAACTGGCGGGTCGCTTGTTCGAAGGGGGCGCCGCCGAGTTGTCGGCCATCGTCGAGGTACTGCAGCGTGAGCAGGCCTTGCTCGGTTACGAGACGCGCTTGCGCCGGCGCGACGGCAGTTGCCTGGACGTGTTGATGAACCTGCTGATGCGACCGGATGAGCCGGGTGTGGTCGAGGGCTTCGTCGCCGACATCACCGAACGCAAGCAGGCCCAGGCGCGCTTGCAGCAGCTCAATGACCAGCTCGAACAGCGCGTGGCCGAGCGCACCAACGAGCTGATCGAGGCGCGCGACGCCGCGCAGGCGGCCAACCTTAGCAAGGACAAGTACCTGGCCGCTGCCAGCCATGATCTGCTGCAACCGCTCAATGCCGCGCGTCTGCTGATTTCGACCCTACGCGAACGGCACCTGGCGACGGCCGAGCAGTTGCTGGTTGAGCGTGCCCAGCAGGCACTGGAAGGCGCCGAAGATCTGCTGACTGACCTGCTGGATATTTCCCGACTGGATCAGGCCAGCATCACCCCTGATCTGGACTTGTACCGGCTCGATGAGGTGCTGCTGCCGTTGGCGTCGGAATTCCAGCCTGTGGCCGAAGCCGCCGGCCTGACACTGCGGGTCAGGGGTGGGCAGGCGGTGCTGCAAACCGATCTGCGCCTGTTGACGCGCATTCTGCGCAACTTTCTCAGCAACGCTTGCCGTTACACCCAGCGCGGCGGGGTGCTACTGGGCTGGCGCCGGCGCGGCACGCAGGTGCGCATCGAGGTGTGGGACAGCGGGCTGGGGATCGCCTCGCATCGCTTGCAGGCGATTTTTCTCGAGTTCAACCAACTGGATGTCGGGCGCGCAGCAGACCGCAAAGGGGTTGGGCTGGGGCTGGCCATCGTCGAGCGTATCGCACGTATCCTGCACTGTGCGGTGACAGTGCGCTCGTGGCCAGGGCGTGGCTCGGTGTTCGCCATCGATATTCCGCTCTCCAGTGAGCCTGCGTCACAGCGCTTGAACCTGCTGCCTGCGCCTTTGCTCGGTGACCCGCTGCCGGGGCGGCGTCTGCTGGTATTGGACAATGAGCTAAGCATTCGCCTGAGCATGGCCGCGCTGTTGTCCCAGTGGGGCTGCCAGGTGCTCACGGCCACCGACCTCGATGAAGCGCTCGAAGCGCTCGACGGCGTGCCCCCGGAGCTGGTGCTGGCCGATTACCATCTGGACCACGGACGCACGGGATGCGATGTGGTGCGTGAACTGCGCAGCCACTTTGCCTGTCCTATCCCCGCCGTGATGATCACTGCCGATCGCAGCGAACAGAGCCAGCGCGCCATTCAAGCCCTGATGGCCCCTTTGCTGAATAAACCGGTCAAACCCGGCAAACTGCGTGCGGTGTTGAGTCAGCTGTTGGGCTGAGTGCTTGCCGCCCGGCCGAGAGAGTGGGCAAATCCGCCAATTGGCGTTCATTTAGGTTGCCCACTGCGACGTGGCACCTTAGACTGCCGCCCCCTGCAAAAGAGTGCCGGATTGGCGCTTGAAGAATTCCGTCACGGGCGCCCGTCGCCCGCGACATCCGAATCGCCCAAATGCACCTTTTTTCATAGAGAAGTCGATGACCAAGGAACAGTTACTGGCCATGTCGGCCGATGACTACATGAATGCCGATCAGCTCGCATTCTTCACGTCGCTGCTGCAAGCGATGAAAGTTGAAACCCACGAGCGTATCCAACTCAGCCGCGATACCATCGAGAGCCTCGATACCCCTTCCGACCCCGCCGACGTCGCGTCGGTCGAGGAGGAGCGGCACTGGCTGGTCAACGCCATCGAACGCGACCAGCGCCTGCTGCCACAGCTGGAAATGGCCCTGGGCCGCATCGGCGACGAAAGTTTCGGCTGGTGCGATGACAGTGGTGAGCCGATCGGTCTGCAACGTCTGCTGATCAGCCCGACGACCAAGTACTGCATCGAAGCCCAAGAGCGCCACGAGCAGTTGGATCGTCATTTGCGTCAGGTCTGAAGCGCCTGCGTTGACAAAAGCCCCGGAGCGCGAACTCTGGGGCTTTTGCGTTTTGGAGGACTGGGCTACGCGCGCCGGGTGGGTACTGCTCAGCACTCCAGAGCGCGTGCCAACAGGCACGCGTCCAAGTGCCGGCGACGAAAGCCCTTGACCCGGCCAGTGGCCTGCTCCGTGATGTGGAAAAACTCGATACCCGCAGGAACTACTATGAACTGCGGCAAGGCTTTTCCATGTGGGTTGTAAGAAAAGTCTCGAACCTCTCGACGACTTTCGCTGTTTTCGTGCATATTCGTTCCCCTGCAACGGATGAATGAATGCCCCGGGCGGTTACTGCCTGAAGCGGGGCACATCTATCGCATCTTTCCTGACCGGTATGTTGTCAGACATTGCGCTTCTTCCTGATAGAAAAACTCCAAGGCCCTATTTTAGGAAGAGGCTTGCGTGAGGATGTAATCATTCTTGCGAGATGCGTCGTCGACTTCGACTGACGCTATAGACAGGGATCAGTAGTCTTCCACACTTCATTATGAAGTTCGGCCCTTTGGCGGATGCGTGGGTGCATCGCCAGGTTGGCTAGAACCGTCTCGAGGATTCGTTCATTGGCAGTCAGTAGTTTGGATACCCACGCGCTGTTCGTTCTGGGCGATGTGCGCGCCAGAATGGTCAGGTTGTTTCAGGGGCGCTTCGTGTACGTGACCGAGCAGAACCCCGAGGGTCTGTACATGGCCGAAATCGATCTGCAAAGCGCACTGGTGGTAGATGACAAACAGCATCTGGAGCTAAAGGTCGGTGACCACTTTCGAGCCGCCGTACTGCCCAGCCGGGAGGGCGGCAAACTGGAAGTGCGTTTCCGGGATCTGAAATTCAATGTCTACGATATTGGCGATTACGCCTTCGTGTCAGTACCGCAAGGTGATGGTCTGGTGCTGCGCGACGGTAATAGCGTGATGCTCGTATTCGCGGCGCAGGAGCAGATCACCGAGGGCCTGGGCAAGCTGCTCAAGGCGGTTACCGGCAAGGTCGCGAAGTGGCGCAAGGGCGAGATGACCACCTTCAAGGCCAGCGAATGAGTGACCCTGCAGATGCTCCGTCAGGACGCGCTGCGTTTCATATGCAGCACCAGCGCCAGGCCACCGCGCTGGCAGAGCAATGGTTGGCGCGCCGAGATGAGCTGCGCGGCGCCTGGCTCGACTGGGTAGCGGGTCAGTTGTATCAACTGACCCCTGCAGCTTTCGCCGCCATGGTTCGGCGTGAGTTGCAGCGCCTGGCTGGGCACCAGGATTAATTGCCGCCGTCGCGGCCACTGACCTCTTCCGGGACCTCCTCACCGGCTGCACGTTTGCGAAACAGCGCGGCCCTGGCCAGCAACAGGGTGGTCACCGGAACGGTGATCGACAGCAGAATCGGAATCAGCCAGGCGTGCAGCACCGGGCTTTGCTTGAGCCAGGAAAAGTACAGGATAGACGCCAGCGCCACACACCAGGCACCCAGGGTCGAGGCCAGCGCGGGGGGGTGCATGCGTTGAAAGTAGTCCTTCAGGCGCACCAGCCCCAGCGCGCCCAGCATGGCGAAGAGGCTGCCGGCCAAGAGCAGGGCGGCGGTGGTCAGCTCGAGCCAGAAAGGTAGGGTCTGGGTCATTCGATCACCTCGCCACGCAACAGGAATTTGGCCAGGGCAAACGATCCGACGAAGCCGAACAGGGCAATCAGCAGCGCCCCTTCGAAGTACGTGTCGCTGGCGTAGCGGATGCCCAGCACCAACATCATCAACATGCCCAGAATGTACAGGTAGTCGAGCGCTAGCACCCGATCCTGCGCCGAGGGGCCGCGAAACAGTCGCACCAGGGCCAGGGCCATGGCGATGATGAGGATGAACAGACTGGCGAGTACGGCGTTGGCAAGCAGTCCTGTCATTCGAAAATCTCCATCAATGGACGCTCATAGACGCGCTTGAAATGCTCGATGAAGGCGGCCTGATCATCCAGGTCAAAGACATGCAGCAGCAATGTGCTGCGGTCCAGCGCCAGCTCCGACCATACGGTGCCTGGTACGACCGTGGTAATCATCGAGAGCGCCGCCAGTCCATGGGCGTCACGCAGGTCGAGGGGAATATGCACGAAGGCCGAGCGCGGAGGGCGCACGCCACACGCCAGTACACCGGCGGCCACCTGCAGGTTCGAGCGCAGCACATCGAGACCGACCCTGCCGATGAGTTTGACGATCACCCAGGGACGCCTCACGTGGGCGTGTTGAGGGCGCAGCGGCGCCAGCAGCAACGGGGCGAGTATCGCCAGGATGGCCGCCAGGAGAATGTTTCCGGCGCTCAGTGAGAGGTTGAGCAGCAACCACAGGACGAACAGCGCCAGCGACAGCAACGGGGCGGGGAATACACGGCTCATGGCTGCACCTCCACAGGCTGCGTAGTAGGGCCTGGCAGGGGACGGCTGGACAGCACGGCCTGGATGTAGCGCTCAGGTGTTTGCAGGCTTGCTGCGGTGTCCTGGGTATAACGCAACAGCGGTTCGGCCTTCACGCTCAGGATCAGGCACAAGCCCAGCAGGATGACGATGGGCAGGTACTCGTAGCGTCGCAGCAGCGGTGAGGGACGCTCCTCGGGTTTCCAGAAGCGCTGGATGCCCACTCGGCCGAAGGCAATGAGTGACGCCATCCCGGAAAGAATCAGCAGGGTGACCAGTGTCCACCCGGCCGCCGACAGCGGTTGCTCCGGTTCCACACCCAGTCCGAGAGGGTTGAACAGGGCGCTGATCAGGCTGAGCTTGCCGATGAAGCCTGAGAGCGGCGGCATGCCGATGATGAGCAATGCGCAGGCGATGAAGCTCAGGCCAAGAAAGGCCATGGTCCACGGAATGATCTGGCCGACCACGACCTTTTGCTGATCGTCCAGGTTGATGCCTTTTGGGGGATGCAGCGACTCGAGCGGTGAAGGGAGTGCGTCTTCCTCTTCGTAGAGGGGCTGTTCATTGGCTGAGCGCGAACGTTCGATGAGTTCGGCCAGCAAGAACAGCGCGCTGAGTGCCAGGGTTGAACTGACCAGGTAGAACAGCGCAGCGCCGGTGAGGATCGGCTGGCCGAAACCTATGGCTGCCAGCAGAGTGCCGGCCGAGACCAGGATGCTCAGCGCCGCCATACGTTCAAGACGCTGTGCGGCCAGGATCGATACGGCGGCTACCGCCAGCGTTACCAGTCCCCCGTAGATCAGCCACTGCCCGCCGAAATGCGCCGATGCACCCGCCTGGCCGGAGAACAGCAGGGTCCACAAGCGCAGTGTCGCGTACAGACCCACCTTGGTCATGATGGCGAACAGTGCGGCGACCGGGGCGCTGGCCGATGAATACGCAGGTACCAGCCAGAAGTTCAGCGGCCAGATACCCGCTTTGGCCAGAAACGCCATCGCCAGAATGGCGGCGCCGGCGTGAAGCAGTCCGCGGTCTGCCTCCGGTACCAGTGGGATCTTCAATGCCAGGTCGGCCATGTTCAGCGTGCCAGTCACGCCATAGAGCATGGCTGCGCCGACCAGGAACAGTGACGATGCGAACAGGTTGATGGCGATGTAGTGCAGGCCGGCCTTAACCCGTGCCCTTCCTGAACCATGCAGCAGCAGGCCATATGACGCAGCCAGCAGCACCTCGAAGAACACGAACAGGTTGAACAGGTCGGCGGTCAGGAACGCACCGTACAGCCCCATCAGTTGCACCTGGAACAAGGCGTGGAAGCTGGCCCCGGCATTGGCCCAACGCGCTCGTGCGAACAGCAGCGCGCTTACGCCGATTACCCCGGTGAGTGTCAGCAAGAGCGCAGACAGGTGATCGAGTACCAGGACGATGCCGAAAGGCGCAGGCCAGTTGCCTGGGAGATACACACCGATCGATTCGGCGGCACCCTGGCTCCTGACCCAAAGCAGCAGGGCGACGGCAATGCCCAGCCCCAGGGTGCTGGACAACAGATTGAGACGCGCCTTGAGTTGCCGATGTTTCTCGCCGAGCATCAGCATCAGCGCCGCGGTCAGCAGCGGCAGGAGAATCGGCAGGACGATCATCTGGTTCATGCCGATCATTCGTCACGCTCCCGACCATCGACATGGTCGGTCCCGGTAATGCCGCGTGAGGCCAGCATCACCACCAGAAACAGCGCGGTCATGGCGAAGCTGATGACGATGGCAGTGAGCACCAGTGCCTGCGGCAAGGGATCGGTGTAGTTGAGCAGGTCTTGTGGAACGCCATCCTTGATGATCGGTTCCTTGCCGATGAACAGGCTGCCCATGCTGAAAATGAACAGGTTGACGCCGTACGACAGCAGACACAGGCCCATGATCACCTGGTAGGTGCGGGGGCGCAGGATGAGCCACACCCCCGATGCGGCAAGCACGCCGATAGCGACAGCAATGACTTCTTCCATCAGGCGGCTCCTGCTTGGCTGGTTTTGGCGGGGCCGCCAGGGCGGTACGCGCGCACCGACTGGTGAGCTAGTGCGGTAAGAATCAGCAAGGTCGATCCGACCACCACGCTGAATACGCCGACGTCGAACAACAGCGCGCTGGCCACGTGCAGATCGCCCAGGATCGGCAGGTGCAGGTGAGCCGTATGCGTGGTCAGGAACGGATAGCCCATCACCATCGCCCCGACCCCGGTCAGGGTGGCGAACAGCAGGCCGGTTCCCATCCAGCGCAACGGTCGCAGGCTCATCTGGGCTTCCACCCACTGGGTGCCGGCAACCATGTACTGCAGGATGAATGCCACCGACATGACCAGCCCGGCGACGAACCCGCCTCCGGGCTGATTGTGTCCGCGCATGAACAGATACATCGACACCAGCAGGGCCATAGGCAGCAACAGACGCACCAGCACCGCCGGTACCATCATGAAGCCCAGTGCGGTATCGGCAGAATGCCGTGGGTTGACCAGGTCAGTGATGACATCTGGTGCCAGCCTGCGCTGCTGCGAGGGTGGCTGCATGCTCTCCTTGGGGGGGCGGAAGCGCCGCAGCAGGGCGAACACGGTCAGCGCCACGGCCACCAGCACGGTGATTTCCCCCAGCGTATCGAAGCCGCGGAAGTCCACCAGCATCACGTTGACGACATTGGTGCCGCCACCTTCCGGCAGCGCACGGCTGAGGTAGAACGAGGAAATCACGTTCGGCGTCGGCCGTGTCAGCATGGCATACGAAAGCACTGCCATGCCGGTTCCGACCAGTATCGCCAGTACCAGGTCACGCAGGCGGCGTATGCGGGCTCTATCCAGGCTGCCGGGCAGAGGCGAGACCCCCTCGAGGCGTCGTGGCAACCATCGCAGGCCCAGCAGAATCAGCACGGTGGTGACCACCTCGACCACGAGCTGGGTCAGGGCCAGATCCGGTGCCGAGAACCAGACGAAGGTGATGCAGGTCATCAGGCCGCATACGCTGACCATGATCAGCGCTGCCAGCCGGTGATACTTGGCTTGCCAGGCAGCGCCGATGGCGCAGGCAATGGCGATCAGCCACAGCGCGACGAACACGCCGGACCCTGGAATCTTCGGCCGCTCACCCCACGTCAGGCCGCTGTAGAGCATGGGCGTCAGGCCCGCGAGAAACGCGGCGACGACCAGCATGAACAGTTGCGTTTGCAGGCGCCGAGTGGTCATCAACTCCTCGATACGTCGTGCCATCAACATCAGCCGTACCTGACCTTGCTCGAACATGCGCTTGCCATCGAGACGTCCGATCAGGGGAGGGCAGGGGAAGCGGCCTCGCCGTAATTGTTTGCGCAGCAGCAGGTAGAGCACCACACCGCCCGACATCGCCACCAGGCTCATGATCATCGGTGCGTTCCAGCCATGCCAGATGGCCAGGCTATACTCCGGCAACGTGCCGCCGACCACCGGTAGCGCAGCAGCGGCAAGCAGTGGCCCGACCGACTGAGCGGGGAAAATCCCCACCACCAGACAGGTCAGTACCAGCAATTCGACAGGGGCGCGCATCCAGCGCGGCGGCTCGTGAGGCGTGTGCGGCAGATCCTGGGCGGGCGGTCCGAAGAACACGTCGACCGTGAAGCGCAGGGCATAGGCCACACTGAACGTGCCGGCCAGCGTTGCGATTACCGGCAGCGTGATTTCCACCCACGCGCTGGAGGTGATGAATACCGTTTCTGCGAAGAACATTTCCTTGGAAATGAATCCGTTCATCAGCGGCACACCGGCCATCGAGGCGCTGGCAACCATGGCCAGCGTAGCGGTGTAGGGTACGAGGCGAATCAGCCCGCTCAGGCGCCGGATGTCGCGGGTGCCGCTTTCGTGGTCAATGATGCCTGCTGCCATGAACAGCGACGCCTTGAAAGTCGCGTGATTGAGGATATGGAACACTGCCGCAACGGCCGCCAGCGGGCTATTGAGCCCGAGCAACAGGGTGATCAGGCCCAGATGGCTGATGGTCGAATACGCCAGCAGACCTTTGAGATCGTTCTGGAACATGGCGGCGAACGCGCCCAGCAGTAGCGTACACGCGCCTGCGCCTCCAACGATCCAGAACCATTCTTCACTGCCTGAGAGCACCGGCCAGAGTCGTGCCAGCAGGAATACTCCGGCTTTGACCATGGTCGCCGAGTGCAGGTAGGCGGAGACCGGAGTGGGTGCTGCCATGGCATGTGGCAGCCAGAAATGAAACGGGAATTGCGCACTCTTGCTCAACGCGCCGATCAGAATCAAGGGCAGCAATACCGGGTATAGCGCGTGCTGGCGGATCACCTCGCCCGCTGCCAGCACATCGTCCAGGTCGTAGCTGCCGACCACGTGACCCAGCAATAGCGCGCCGAACAGCAGGCACAAGCCACCCGCGCCGGTGACCATCAGCGCCATGTAGGCGCCGCGACGCGCATCGCTACGGTGGTGCCAGTAGCCGATGAGCAGGAACGAGAACAGGCTGGTGAGCTCCCAGAAGAATACCAACTGGATGAGATTGCCCGAGATCACCACGCCGAGCATGGCACCCATAAAGGCCAGGAAGAATGCGAAGAACCGTGGCACGGGATCTTGCGGCGACATGTAGTAGCGGGCGTAGAGCGAAACCAGCGTGCCGATGCCCAGAACCAGCAGGCTGAACAACCAGGCGAAGCCATCCATGCGCAGCACCAGGTTCAGGCCCAGGCTCGGCAGCCAGAGAAACTCCTCCCGAATGACGCCGCCGTCCGCAATCTGCGGATACAGGAGCGCTACCTGGACGGTACCGGCCAAGGCAACGAGCCCCGCCAGAATGGACTCGGCGTTGCGCGCGTTGTGCGGCAGGACAGCCGCCAGGCAACTGCCCATGAAGGGCAGAAGCAATAGCACTATCAAAGACATAGCGTTCCAATCGGCAGGAGTTTGCACGGAATAATACGTGCCGGATTGTTGATAACCAACACGTAACCTGTCGCAGAATCCTACAAAACGACGGCAACCCAATGATTTTTTATGACATTTCTTTACGGATTGGCATCAGCAGGACGGGATTGCTGCTACTTTTTGTCACCACTCAGTTGGCTGGGTTCAATGCATTTGGCCGTAGCACGCCGGCTTAACTTCAGCTCGCTTATGATCACTGCCAGTACGATCAGCACCGCTCCAATCAGGGCGATGCCGGGCAGGCGCTCGCCGGCAATGCGTCCAACGACGCCTGCCCACACCGGCTCTCCGGCATAGATCAACGTCGCGCGTGTGGGTGACACAGAACGCTGCGCCCAATTCATCGCTACTTGAATGACTGCGCTCATCGCGCCCAGACCAATTGCGCTCGCCACCAGCAGCGTCGACCATTGCGGTATCGACTCCTGGGTCGGCAGCATCATTAGAAATGACAGCAGCGAGGCGGTGGCCAGTTGCACGACGGTGACGCGGCGCACGTCAACACGACCGGCATAGCGGCTGATCAAAATGATCTCGGCGGCGATCGCGACGGCGCTGATCAAGGTGACCATTTCGCCATGGTTGAGGTTGAGCATGCCGCCGTCAGGCCCTGCCAGCAATACCAGCCCCACGAACGCCACGGCGATTCCAAGGCTTGGCATCAGACCTGGACGGCGTCCCAGCACCAACCATTGCAAAAGCGGTACGAAGGGCACGTAGAGCGCAGTGATGAATGCCGACTGGCTGCTGCTGATGGTCTGCAGGCCCATGGTCTGAAGGCCGTAACCAAGCATGATGGTGATACCGATCAACATGCCGGCCTTGAGCTCTGTCATCGTCAGATGCGGCAGGCTGCGCATGCACAGTAGGCCGACGAACAACGCGGCGGTGGCGAACCTCAGCCCCACGAAAAACATCGGGCCGCTGATGCTCATGACGTTGTGCACCAGCAGAAACGTGCCTCCCCATAACATGGTGATGAACAGCAGCACGCATTCAGCTCTGCTTATCCTGAACGTCACGTCCAGGCGGCCGGGGTTTGTATTGGCGGTCATGGTGTTGCAGGCTCGAAAAAGGGCGGCGGACACTCGCCGCGAGATGCGCAGTATACTGCGCACTATCAATCGATGGGTGATTCGATGCACAGACATTCCGAGCGTTCAGGGTCCGTCCTGCAGCACGTCAGCCACAATATCCGCCAACTGCGTATCGACTCAGGATTCAGCCAATCTGCGCTATCGGAGCGTTCAGGGGTGAGTCGACGCATGCTGGTAGCCATCGAAGCGGGAGAGAAAAACGTCAGCCTTGCCACGCTGGACTTGATCGCAACGGCTCTCGCGGTGCCTTTCAGTCGATTGGTGCAGGCACCCGATCAGCGAGATCTGAGCCGGATCAATGAACTGGCCTGGGCCGGCCAGTCGCCTGGCAGTCGGGCGCTGCTGTTGGGTGCGAGTCAGGCTACGCGTGAGGTCGAACTATGGGAGTGGCGACTCGAGCCAGGTGAGCGCTATTTCAGCGAAGCCGATGCCGAAGGTTGGAGTGAGCAGATCTATGTCGCAGAAGGTTGCCTGACATTGGTCATCGAGGATATCGAGCGGCGAGTGCTTGCCGGAGAATTCTACGTCTTCGCCAGTAATTGCCGTTACAGCTACTGGAATGCCGACCCGTCCGTGGTGCGTTTCGTACGCAATGTGGTGATTTGAGAAGCGCTTGAAGCGGTGCCGCAGGTTTTCAGTGTGGGGCACTTCTGTAGGAAATTACGCTAAGTGCTGTTGAATCTGCTTTATTAAGCATTAGCCACCCGCTATGAGGTATCCGCGTGCTCTGCGCTGCTAGAGTAGGGCGCTTGATCAAATCGTAGTCGGAGTGTGCATGAACAATCAGTCGTCTGTCTCGTCAACGGTGCCCCAGCGTCTCCAGCAGGTGCGTAGCGTCATGCTGCGAGAAACGATCGACGCGCTGCTTGTGCCTTCCGCCGATCCCCATCTCTCCGAGTATCTGCCTGGACACTGGCAGACCCGTCAGTGGCTGTCGGGCTTTCATGGATCGGTCGGTACGCTGGTCGTGACCGCGGATTTCGCAGGTCTCTGGGTCGATAGTCGCTATTGGGAGCAGGCTGCATCCGAGCTCGGGGGTAGCGGTATCGAGCTGGTCAAGGCAGGCCAGGATCAGCCGGATGCCCCTCAGTGGCTGGTCGACCATGTGCCGCAGGGAGGGGTGGTCGGCGTCGACGGTCAAGTCCTCGCTGTGACGACGGCGCGCTGGCTCACCGGGCAATTGCGCAAGCGCGATATCACGTTGTCTACCCATGTCGACCTGTTCGCTGAGGTCTGGTCCGATCGGCCTGCGCTACCCGCAGCACCTGTCTATGAGCACGCGGCGCCGTATGTGAGTCTCAAACGTAACCAGAAGCTCGATGCACTGCGTGACGGTCTGCGCGAGACAGGCAGTGATGCGCATCTGATCGCTGCGCTCGATGATATCGCCTGGCTGTTGAATCTTCGCGGCAGTGATATTGCCTATAACCCCTTGTTCCTGGCGTTTCTGCTCGTCGAAGAGCACCGCGCGACGTTGTTCGTCGACAGGCGCAAGATCGCTGACCCGCTACGCCGCGCACTGGAAGGCGATGGTGTGGAATTGCGTGATTACGAGGCTGTTTCCGAGGTGCTCGGGCAGGTGCGCCAAGGCGTGCGCCTGTTGATCGATCCAGGCCGGGTCACCGCCGGCCTGATCGAGCATCTGGCCGGCGGCGTAGTGCTGGTCGAAGGCGTCAGTCCAGTAGTACTCGCTAAGGCCTGCAAGTCCGAGCAGGATCTCAAGCACGTTCGCCATGTGATGGAGCAGGATGGTGCTGCGCTGTGCGAGTTCTTTGCCTGGTTCGAGTCCCACCAAGGCAAAGACACGATCACTGAACTGACCGTGGACGAGCAGATCACCGCTGCCCGCGCTCGGCGCGAGGGGTTCGTGTCCCCCAGTTTCGCAACGATCGCAGCATTCAATAGCAACGGCGCCATGCCCCATTACCGCGCGACGCCGCAGTCCCATGCAGTCATCGAGGGCGATGGGCTGCTGTTGGTGGATTCTGGCGGTCAATACCTGGGCGGTACTACCGACATCACTCGCATGGTGGCCGTGGGCACCCCCGGTATCGAGCAAAGGCAGGACTGCACGCGAGTCTTGAAGGGAATGATCGCTTTGTCTCGCGCGCGCTTCCCCAAAGGTATTCGCTCGCCGATGCTCGATGCCATTGCGCGGGCGCCGCTATGGTCGGAAATGGTCGACTACGGTCATGGGACTGGGCACGGCGTGGGCTACTTCCTCAATGTCCATGAAGGGCCGCAGAGCATTGCATTTCGGGCGAGTGCCACAGAGCAGACGGTGATGCATCCGGGGATGATCACCTCGATCGAGCCGGGCACTTATCGTCCAGGAAGGTGGGGCGTGAGAATCGAGAACCTGGTGGCTACGCGAAACGCTGGAACGGGCGATTTTGGCACTTTCCTCGACTTCGAAACGCTCACGCTGTGCCCCATCGATATCAGATGCCTGATGATAGAGATGCTCGATGCCCGCGAAAAAGCCTGGTTGAACGACTATCACCGAGAGGTATTCCAGCGTCTTGCACCGCTGCTGGAGCGTGACGCACTGGTGTGGCTTGAGCGAAACACGCAGCAGGTCTAGTACAGCCAGATACAAGGCAGCGCATGGCTGCCTTTTCATCGATTACTTGCAGATGACGATCATGCTGCGGCTGGTATACCCGGCGGGATTGATGCCAAACAGGTAATCACCCGGCTCGCCGTCGGCCTCACCGGAGCGTGCCACCACCCGGTAGCCTTTGCTGCTGCAGGCGGTTTGCGCCCTGTCATAGCACTTGTCCCAGGAGGAAGAAAGGCCGGAGCAATTTATGTGCAGCCCTTTCTTGCCTCGTTTCACTTCGGTTTTTGCAGTGGCGGCACACCCAGCTATAGCCAGGATGGCCAGGATGAGCATCAGACGTTTCATTCCTGTCCTTAATACTGACCGCGCATCGGCCCAGGTTATGGTGATCGCAGCGCGTGTAATCGAGCTGCAACTAAGGCCGCGCTCCGTACAGCCTGAGGTGTTTCGAGTGGCAGACAGCTTAAGACAGGCTCCTGGTTGAGACAAAGGTTTTGTTTCAGAAGTAAACGATTCTCACCTCAATCTGCCGGGACGGGCGCTGGTCCTTGGCGCTTCATCGTCAAGGTGGCGCCTACCGAGGCGGTGATGATGGCCAGGATTGCCAGCCATTGGATGTTGGTCAGCATTTCGCTCAGAAAAATCAGTCCGGACAATGCTGCGATGACAGGCTCCATGCTCATGAGTGTGCCGAAGGTGCGCGCAGGCAAGCGCGTCAGGGCGATCATTTCGAGGCTGTAAGGCAGGGCCGTGGACAGTACGGCAATACCCAGAGCAGCCGGTATGAGTATTGGATTGAGGAGCGCAGTACCTGCATGCACGATGCCAACCGGAGCGATGAAGAGGGCGGCGATCACTACACCCAGGGCAGCGGTCTGTACCCCGTGCTCGGCGCCGGCTTTCTGTCCATACAATATATACAGTGCCCAGCAGGCGCCGGCGGCCAATGCATAGCAGGCTCCGACAGGGTCGACCGCAGCTGTAGAATTGCCCAATGGCACAAGCAGCAACAGGCCCATGATTGCCAGGACGATCCATACAAAGTCCAGAGCGCGCCGGGAGCCAAGCAAGGCGACTGCCAAGGGGCCGGTGAATTCGAGCGCTACCGCGATGCCGAGCGGGATCGTTCTGACTGACATATAGAACATCAGGTTCATTCCACCCAGGGCCATCCCATAAATAATGACGCTGCGCAGGGCTGCACGGTCCATTCGCGCTCGCCAGGGCCTTAACAGGACAACCATGATGATGCTGGCAAAGATCAGTCGCAGCGCAGTGGTGCCCTGAGCGCCAACCAGGGGAAACAGGCTCTTGGCCAGGGAGGCCCCCGACTGGATCGAAATCATCGCTATTAGTAGCAAGCCGACCGGAAACAGCATGCTGGTCAGGTTGCGCGTGTAGGTATTCATTGCGGGTGGGCAGTCCATTGGAATTGAGTGCGCATTATAGTGCGCAATGTCACTCAAGCACTCAAGTGGCATCCACGCCGGATAGGGACGACGAGCTCAAACGCTTGATGTGCAAATAAGTGCTTGACCCTTCTCTGAATCTCTTTATACTGCGCACCACTTCCGGGGCAAACGGAACGGAAAACTCCTTGAGTTTCAATGAGTTAGATGTTCTGGCAGTGCTGGAGGTGCTTCGATCTGCTGATCGGCAGCGGTGAAAAAGGTGGTTGACAGCGGTGTTTAACGCTGTATGATTCGCCTCCCGCTACGAGTGATCGCAGCGAGCCAAGTGTTTGAAGTTGAACGAGATTCTCGCAAAATACTTCGAAATAAACGCTTGACAGACTTAGAGGAAAGCGTAGAATGCGCGCCTCGGTTGAGACGAAAGGCTCTTAACCAAACGCTCTTTAACAAATTGAATCAAGCAATTCGTGTGGGTGCTTGTGAGTACGGACTGATCGTCGCATAGATTATCAGCATCACAAGTGGCCATGCGAGAAATCACATAGTCATTTGAGATTGCTGAGCCAAGTTTAGGGTTTCTTAAAAACCCAAGCAGTATTGAACTGAAGAGTTTGATCATGGCTCAGATTGAACGCTGGCGGCAGGCCTAACACATGCAAGTCGAGCGGATGAGAAGAGCTTGCTCTTCGATTCAGCGGCGGACGGGTGAGTAATGCCTAGGAATCTGCCTGGTAGTGGGGGACAACGTCTCGAAAGGGACGCTAATACCGCATACGTCCTACGGGAGAAAGCAGGGGACCTTCGGGCCTTGCGCTATCAGATGAGCCTAGGTCGGATTAGCTTGTTGGTGAGGTAATGGCTCACCAAGGCGACGATCCGTAACTGGTCTGAGAGGATGATCAGTCACACTGGAACTGAGACACGGTCCAGACTCCTACGGGAGGCAGCAGTGGGGAATATTGGACAATGGGCGAAAGCCTGATCCAGCCATGCCGCGTGTGTGAAGAAGGTCTTCGGATTGTAAAGCACTTTAAGTTGGGAGGAAGGGCAATCAGCGAATACCTGGTTGTTTTGACGTTACCGACAGAATAAGCACCGGCTAACTCTGTGCCAGCAGCCGCGGTAATACAGAGGGTGCAAGCGTTAATCGGAATTACTGGGCGTAAAGCGCGCGTAGGTGGTTTGTTAAGTTGGATGTGAAAGCCCCGGGCTCAACCTGGGAACTGCATCCAAAACTGGCAAGCTAGAGTATGGTAGAGGGTGGTGGAATTTCCTGTGTAGCGGTGAAATGCGTAGATATAGGAAGGAACACCAGTGGCGAAGGCGACCACCTGGACTGATACTGACACTGAGGTGCGAAAGCGTGGGGAGCAAACAGGATTAGATACCCTGGTAGTCCACGCCGTAAACGATGTCAACTAGCCGTTGGAATCCTTGAGATTTTAGTGGCGCAGCTAACGCATTAAGTTGACCGCCTGGGGAGTACGGCCGCAAGGTTAAAACTCAAATGAATTGACGGGGGCCCGCACAAGCGGTGGAGCATGTGGTTTAATTCGAAGCAACGCGAAGAACCTTACCAGGCCTTGACATGCAGAGAACTTTCCAGAGATGGATAGGTGCCTTCGGGAACTCTGACACAGGTGCTGCATGGCTGTCGTCAGCTCGTGTCGTGAGATGTTGGGTTAAGTCCCGTAACGAGCGCAACCCTTGTCCTTAGTTACCAGCACGTTATGGTGGGCACTCTAAGGAGACTGCCGGTGACAAACCGGAGGAAGGTGGGGATGACGTCAAGTCATCATGGCCCTTACGGCCTGGGCTACACACGTGCTACAATGGTCGGTACAGAGGGTTGCCAAGCCGCGAGGTGGAGCTAATCTCACAAAACCGATCGTAGTCCGGATCGCAGTCTGCAACTCGACTGCGTGAAGTCGGAATCGCTAGTAATCGCGAATCAGAATGTCGCGGTGAATACGTTCCCGGGCCTTGTACACACCGCCCGTCACACCATGGGAGTGGGTTGCACCAGAAGTAGCTAGTCTAACCTTCGGGGGGACGGTTACCACGGTGTGATTCATGACTGGGGTGAAGTCGTAACAAGGTAGCCGTAGGGGAACCTGCGGCTGGATCACCTCCTTAATCGAAGACATCAGCCTGCTGATGAGCTCCCACACGAATTGCTTGATTCTTTGTACGAAGACGATGCTGTAACGCGACCCTGTTATAGGTCTGTAGCTCAGTTGGTTAGAGCGCACCCCTGATAAGGGTGAGGTCGGCAGTTCAAATCTGCCCAGACCTACCATTTCATGGTGCAGCCTAGAGATACGGGGCCATAGCTCAGCTGGGAGAGCGCCTGCCTTGCACGCAGGAGGTCAGCGGTTCGATCCCGCTTGGCTCCACCACCTTTTGCTGAAGTGTACGCTTGATCGTCGCACTGTTCAGAATACAGAAATGAACATTCCACTCGGGTAGCGAGTGAAGTGAATGTTGATTTCTGACTTTTGTCAGATCGTTCTTTAAAAATTCGGATATGTGATAGAAATAGACTGAACACCAGTTTCACTGCTGGTGGATCAGGCTAAGGTAAAATTTGTGAGTGCTCCTTGAGCACGCGAATTTTCGGCGAATGTCGTCTTCACAGTATAACCAGATTGCTTGGGGTTATATGGTCAAGTGAAGAAGCGCATACGGTGGATGCCTTGGCAGTCAGAGGCGATGAAAGACGTGGTAGCCTGCGAAAAGCTTTGGGGAGTCGGCAAACAGACTGTGATCCAGAGATCTCTGAATGGGGGAACCCACCTAGGATAACCTAGGTATCTTGTACTGAATACATAGGTGCAAGAAGCGAACCAGGGGAACTGAAACATCTAAGTACCCTGAGGAATAGAAATCAACCGAGATTCCCTTAGTAGTGGCGAGCGAACGGGGACCAGCCCTTAAGCCGGTTTGAGATTAGTGGAACGCTCTGGAAAGTGCGGCCATAGTGGGTGATAGCCCCGTACACGAAAATCTCTTGGCGGTGAAATCGAGTAGGACGGAGCACGAGAAACTTTGTCTGAATATGGGGGGACCATCCTCCAAGGCTAAATACTACTGACTGACCGATAGTGAACCAGTACCGTGAGGGAAAGGCGAAAAGAACCCCGGAGAGGGGAGTGAAATAGAACCTGAAACCGTATGCGTACAAGCAGTGGGAGCCTACTTTGTTAGGTGACTGCGTACCTTTTGTATAATGGGTCAGCGACTTATATTCAGTGGCGAGCTTAACCGAATAGGGGAGGCGTAGCGAAAGCGAGTCTTAATAGGGCGTTTAGTCGCTGGGTATAGACCCGAAACCGGGCGATCTATCCATGGGCAGGTTGAAGGTTAGGTAACACTGACTGGAGGACCGAACCGACTACCGTTGAAAAGTTAGCGGATGACCTGTGGATCGGAGTGAAAGGCTAATCAAGCTCGGAGATAGCTGGTTCTCCTCGAAAGCTATTTAGGTAGCGCCTCATGTATCACTGTAGGGGGTAGAGCACTGTTTCGGCTAGGGGGTCATCCCGACTTACCAAACCGATGCAAACTCCGAATACCTACAAGTGCCGAGCATGGGAGACACACGGCGGGTGCTAACGTCCGTCGTGAAAAGGGAAACAACCCAGACCGTCAGCTAAGGTCCCAAAGTCATGGTTAAGTGGGAAACGATGTGGGAAGGCTTAGACAGCTAGGAGGTTGGCTTAGAAGCAGCCATCCTTTAAAGAAAGCGTAATAGCTCACTAGTCGAGTCGGCCTGCGCGGAAGATGTAACGGGGCTCAAACCATGCACCGAAGCTACGGGTATCACCTCTGGTGATGCGGTAGAGGAGCGTTCTGTAAGCCTGTGAAGGTGAGTTGAGAAGCTTGCTGGAGGTATCAGAAGTGCGAATGCTGACATGAGTAACGACAATGCGAGTGAAAAACTCGCACGCCGAAAGACCAAGGTTTCCTGCGCAACGTTAATCGACGCAGGGTTAGTCGGTCCCTAAGGCGAGGCTGAAAAGCGTAGTCGATGGAAAACAGGTTAATATTCCTGTACTTCCGATTGTTGCGATGGAGGGACGGAGAAGGCTAGGCCAGCTTGGCGTTGGTTGTCCAAGTTTAAGGTGGTAGGCTGAGATCTTAGGCAAATCCGGGATCTCAAGGCCGAGAGCTGATGACGAGTTGCCTTTAGGCGACGAAGTGGTTGATGCCATGCTTCCAAGAAAAGCTCCTAAGCTTCAGACAATCGGGAACCGTACCCCAAACCGACACAGGTGGTTGGGTAGAGAATACCAAGGCGCTTGAGAGAACTCGGGTGAAGGAACTAGGCAAAATGGCACCGTAACTTCGGGAGAAGGTGCGCCGGTGAGGGTGAAGGACTTGCTCCGTAAGCTCATGCCGGTCGAAGATACCAGGCCGCTGCGACTGTTTATTAAAAACACAGCACTCTGCAAACACGAAAGTGGACGTATAGGGTGTGACGCCTGCCCGGTGCCGGAAGGTTAATTGATGGGGTTAGCGCAAGCGAAGCTCTTGATCGAAGCCCCGGTAAACGGCGGCCGTAACTATAACGGTCCTAAGGTAGCGAAATTCCTTGTCGGGTAAGTTCCGACCTGCACGAATGGCGTAACGATGGCGGCGCTGTCTCCACCCGAGACTCAGTGAAATTGAAATCGCTGTGAAGATGCAGTGTATCCGCGGCTAGACGGAAAGACCCCGTGAACCTTTACTATAGCTTTGCACTGGACTTTGAATTTGCTTGTGTAGGATAGGTGGGAGGCTTTGAAGTGGGGACGCCAGTTCTCATGGAGCCATCCTTGAAATACCACCCTGGCAACTTTGAGGTTCTAACTCAGGTCCGTCATCCGGATCGAGGACAGTGTATGGTGGGTAGTTTGACTGGGGCGGTCTCCTCCCAAAGAGTAACGGAGGAGTACGAAGGTGCGCTCAGACCGGTCGGAAATCGGTCGTAGAGTATAAAGGCAAAAGCGCGCTTGACTGCGAGACCCACACGTCGAGCAGGTACGAAAGTAGGTCTTAGTGATCCGGTGGTTCTGTATGGAAGGGCCATCGCTCAACGGATAAAAGGTACTCCGGGGATAACAGGCTGATACCGCCCAAGAGTTCATATCGACGGCGGTGTTTGGCACCTCGATGTCGGCTCATCACATCCTGGGGCTGAAGCCGGTCCCAAGGGTATGGCTGTTCGCCATTTAAAGTGGTACGCGAGCTGGGTTTAGAACGTCGTGAGACAGTTCGGTCCCTATCTGCCGTGGACGTTTGAGATTTGAGAGGGGCTGCTCCTAGTACGAGAGGACCGGAGTGGACGAACCTCTGGTGTTCCGGTTGTCACGCCAGTGGCATTGCCGGGTAGCTATGTTCGGAAGAGATAACCGCTGAAAGCATCTAAGCGGGAAACTTGCCTCAAGATGAGATCTCACTGGGATCTTGAATCCCCTGAAGGGCCGTCGAAGACTACGACGTTGATAGGTGGGGTGTGTAAGCGCTGTGAGGCGTTGAGCTAACCCATACTAATTGCCCGTGAGGCTTGACCATATAACACCCAAGCAATCTGCAACGCAGATTGTGGTGGTGAAGACGCTGAAACCGAAAATTCGCAGCTCACAGACATCACATATCCGAATGCGCTGGCACGTTCTCAGAACGCACCGGCTACCGAATTTCTTGACGACCATAGAGCATTGGAACCACCTGATCCCATCCCGAACTCAGCAGTGAAACGATGCATCGCCGATGGTAGTGTGGGGTTTCCCCATGTGAGAGTAGGTCATCGTCAAGATTCATTTCGCAAAACCCCTATCTGCGCAAGCAGGTAGGGGTTTTGTCTTTTCTGGTTCTCTTCTTTTACGCACGAGCTTCTGTGCCATTACTGCCGGGCGAGGCTATGATCGAGAAAGCTGGCAGGTATAATCACCGGCTTGTAGAGTTCCGAGTGATTGTGAGAACCATGTCCCTGACCCCTGAAATCGATGCTTTTCTTGGCTGCGCAACGCCGCATGCCTGGATCGAGGCTGCCCTTGCTGACCAGGAAACGCTGCTCATTGATCATAAGAATTGCGAGTTCAAAGCGGCCAGCACTGCGCTCAGTCTGATTGCGAAATACAACGGTCATCTCGACTTGATCAACATGATGTCGCGTCTTGCCAGAGAAGAGCTGGTCCATCATGAGCAGGTGTTGCGCATTATGAAGCGTCGAGGTCTTTCACTGCGTCCGGTATCTGCAGGGCGATACGCATCAGGCTTGAGAAAGCTCGTCAGGGCGCATGAGCCGGTCAAGTTGGTCGATACCTTGATTGTCGGTGCATTCATTGAGGCACGTAGCTGTGAGCGCTTCGCGGCATTGGTACCCCACTTGGATGAGGACCTAGCAAAGTTCTATCACGGTTTGTTGAAGAGCGAAGCTAGGCACTACCAAGGTTATCTCAAGCTGGCTGAGCGCTACGGTGAGCGAGACGACATTGATAGAGTGATCGGGAGAGTTCGTGAGGCAGAGGCAGAGTTGATCAGTTCTCCAGATCAAGAGCTGCGGTTTCACAGCGGTATTCCGATGGCCAAGGCCGCATGACGCGGTCATGCGGCACCTGTCACGTCGCTATTTAAGAGCGGCGGCCCAGCAGCAGGCCAACGACCAAGCCGAAACCTGCAGAAATGGCAACGGTCTGCCACGGATGTCCGCCGATGTAGTCTTGGGTGGCTTCAACCACAGGCTGTGCCTTGCTACGCAGGTTCCCCGCTGCATCGCGGGCTTCGCGCAGCTTTGCGCTGATCTGGCTGCGCAGGGTTTCAGCTTCCTCACCTACCAGAGAAGCGCTTTGAGTCAGCAGTTTTTCTGACTCCTCGATCAGCGATTGCAGGTCGCTGAAAACCTGATCCTTGATTTGCTCGCTTTCGGTTTGCGCAGTGGATTTCCTGGCCATTGAGACGTCCTCTTGGTTTGAATGGTATTAGTGATTGATGCCACGCCCGCTTGAAAGTTGCAATCAGTCGCATAGAACCGCGAACGGCTGTGTAAAATGGCCGCGAATTCTTCACCGCAGGACCTACACCCATGAGCTTCAATCTCGCCAACATGCCCTATGTCGAACGCGCACAGATCGAGGCGGAGAAATCGCGGCTGTTCACCTTTTGGCAAAGTAACCTCGGCAAGGCAAAAGCTGAGGCTTCGCGTCTGATCTCAGAAAAGTCCAGGCGCAAGGGCAAGTGGGCCGAATGGGTCCGAGGTGAGCTGGATGCGCTCAATCCCCACGAATACGCAAGTCTCGTACGCCTGGAAGTGAACAAAATGATGGCCGCAGCGAACAAGCGCTGACCCTCTCAAGGTGGCGTTGGGCCCTTGAAATCCAGTATTCCTTCATCGTGAAAGCGCGTGGTGCCAAATAGGCCATCTGCAAGCTTGCCGCGCAATGAGTAAGGCAGCCCTTCGAGCGACAGCAAGTCATTCACGGCCAAGGCCTGCCGGAGCATGCTGAATGCACTCACGCTCATCGGCACAGAGATGACTTGTTCGCTGTAACCCCCAATTGCACCCGTGCGCTTGCTGACCCCAGTCGCGAAAGGCCGTCCGTTCACGTCCAGATTCAATGCGACCCCTCGATACTGCACTGGTGCGTCGTTAGGGTTTTGAACGCGTAACTTTACCGCCAGCCTCAGTTCCAGATCGTCGCCTGGCAGCGTATCGATACCTACCACGTTGACCATCATCGAATGAGTGTCGTGGTGAGAGGCGCAGGCGCCCAGGCCCAGCACAATGCACAGCGGCCACAACACACGACACAGCAAAAGCCCCTAGAGATGCATGGTTCAAGCGCCCCTGTTCGGTTGCGAGGGCAAAGCTGCTCGTCTACTTGGCATGCCAGATACCCCGGCCAGGTAGCCGTTCACGATCATGCGTGGCGTTGAAGTTCTGCGCAGGCCCCTTGGGCACGATACCGTTCGGGTTGATGGTGGTGTGGCTCAGGTAGTAGTGCTTCTGGATGTGTTCAAAATCGACGGTCTGCGCAACGCCCGGCCATTGGTAGAGCTCGCGCAGCCAGTTGGACAGGTTGGGGTAGTCGGCAATCCGTCGCAGATTGCATTTGAAGTGGCCATGGTAGACGGCATCGAAGCGAATCAAGGTAGTGAACAGACGCACGTCGGCTTCAGTCAGGTATTCGCCGGCCAGGTAGCGAGATTGCTGCAGATGCGCTTCGAGAGCGTCCAGTTCGCCGAATACATCGTCAAACGCCGCTTCATAGGCCTTCTGAGTCGTTGCAAACCCCGCGCGGTAGACACCGTTGTTGACTGCCGGGTAGATCCGCTCATTGAGCGAGTCGATGGTTGTACGCAGCGCTTGCGGGTAGAAATCGAGGCGATTTCCGGTCAGGTCGTCGAAGGCACTGTTGAAAATGCGGATGATCTCTGCCGACTCGTTGTTGATGATGCGTTGCTCGTGTTTGTCCCACAGTACCGGCACCGTCACTCGTCCGGTGTAGGTCGGATCGTCGCGTGTGTAGCGCTCATGCAAGTACTGCAGCCCATCGAGACGATCGCCCGTTGAGCCTTGTTGTTGATCGAATGTCCAGCCATGTTCGGCCATCAGCCAACTGACCACGGAAACATCGATCAGTGGTGCAAGGCCCTTGAGTTCACGCATGATCAGCGCTCGGTGAGCCCAAGGGCAGGCCAGTGAAACATACAAGTGATAGCGGCCCGCTTCAGCCTTGGGCAGCGTGTCGCGGCGCTGTGCCTGCTCGCGTTTGAACGCGCCGTCTTCATCGCTTTCATACCACTGGTCATGCCAGCGGCCTTCGATCAAAAGACCCATCTTCGACTCCTGAATACGTGTTAACGGTCATTGGAGCTCAGTTTAGAAGTCGATGTTCGACTCAATAGCGTAAAGGTTGGGTCGTTCTGATCGGTTTACTCGATACGTTGGCGTGCGGACCAGTACTGCCGGGCGATGGCAAAGCCCTCATCATGGGATTTGCCGAGACCGCGCAATGCCAAAGCCATCGTTGCCACTACCGCCAGTTCGCCGTAGCTGTCCTCGGCATGACCCCGCCAGACATCCAGTAGGTGATCTGGCTGCAGGCTGGCGGGCTTGACGTGCCGCTGCTCGCTGAGTGCTGGCCAGGATTCGTCCCATGCCTGGCCCTCGCTGGCTCCGTACAGGTGGCTGATCACGTCGGGGTTGATTTCGATCTCGCCACCATCGCCTTTGACGACGATGGCGTGGTCTCCAAGCAGGCGGCTGGCCTCGCGATGCACGGCCTGATAGCCGGGGTGGAAGATGCTTTGTAGGCTGCAGTGGGCTGCCAGCGGGTTGAGCACTCGTGCCAGCGAATGAATAGGCGAGCGCAAACCCAGAGTATTGCGTAGATCGATCATATGCTGCAGAGGTGCAGCCCAGTCTTGCAAGGGGAAGAACACCAGGCCATGTTGCTCCAGGCCGCTTGCGACTGCCTGCCAGCTGCGGCACAGAGGAATCGACAGCAGATCCAGCAACTGCTCGGTGTACAGCCTGCCAGCGGTGTGCGCGCCACCGCCATGCATGAGAATTCGTACACCGTTGGCTGCCAGGCACTTGGCCGCCAGCAAGTACCACGGCAGATGACGTTTCTTGCCGGCATAGCTCGGCCAGTCGATATCCACTTTAATCGTCGGGGCACCGATGTGCTGACGCACTGCTTGGGTAAACCCGGCAAGTTCTTCCGGGGTTTCTTCCTTGTGCCGCAGCAACATCAGGAAGGCACCCAGTTGAGCCTCTTCGACCTTGCCTGCAAGTAACGCCAGCATGGCCGCACGCGCTTCTTCCTGGGTCAAGCCGCGCGCACCGCGCTTGCCTTTGCCGAGAATACGAATGAACTCGGCGAAGGGGTGTTCGCTGGGTGTCGTCAGGGTCAGGGGCTTCACATCGGTCATATGCAGTTGGTCGGTTTCGGAAGGCCGGCGAACTTGGCGGCGAGCTTGGCAGGAGTGCCGTTGAACAGGCGGTTAAGATGCGCGCTGTTACCTTTTTCCGGCCCTAGTGTGAGGGCCAGGTACTTGATCAATGGCCGGGTAGCGGGCGACAGCTGGTACTGATCGTAGAATGCCCTGAGCGCAGTGAGCACTTCCCAGTGATCGGCGCCAAGCGTTACCCCGTCGCGCTGCGCAAGCCATTGCGCAACGGGCTCTGACCAGTCCGAGAGGTTGACCAGAAACCCATCCTTGTCCAGCGCGATGGCCGGGTCGTCACTCGCTGGCACTGTCATAGCCATGAATTGACCTTGTCGTACTTCAGGGTCAGTTCGACGAAGGCGATGTAGTCGAGCGCCTGCGCCAGTTCGCTGTGAATCGCACGTGCCTGGACGTCCTCGGCCAGTACGAACAGGCGTTGCTGCAAATCTGCACCGCGTAGGCGAGCCTCTACAGGGCTACCCGCGCGCAAGGCATTGACAGCGTCGCCGCACAACAGCAGAGCGTCGTCACTGGCCAGCAGACGCAGGCAACTGTCGAGACGATCATCTGCAAAAGGGGAATGGGAAATGACGTGCAACGTGCTCATCAGAGGGTCACCAAATGGTCGAAGCGCCCGATCAGGCTACGCAGGGCCGCGTCGTCCAGTACTTCGACAGGCAGGGTCAGATTTGTCTCGCTCAGCCCGCGCTGCGTCAGGCTGGTCGCGCAGGCGAACAGTGCATCCACGCCAAACAGTGGCAGAGCTTGCAGGTTGGCCCCGAGGTTCTTCTGCTCGAGCAACGCGGGTCGTTGATCCTCGGTCAGTTGCAACACGCCGTCATCGAGAAACAGCATGCCCACCTGCAGATCGAAGGCTCCGCCGGCGAGGGCGATATCCAGCGCTTCACGCGCGCTGGGTCCGCTCCACGGACTGCGCCGGCTGATGATCAGCATCGACTTGGACATGTCAATCACCTCCGAAACAGATCAGGCGATCGGCCAGTTGTGCAGCCTCGTGCAACTGGCCCAGGCCAGACAGATCCCAGGGCGAGCTCAGGTTGGCGGCGGGGCGCTCGTGGCGCGTGGCTTCCTCCTGATTCAACACGCCCCGACGCAAGCCAGCGGCGATACACACCACTGCATCGAGCTGATGCTGTTCGACGAACGACCGCCACTGGGCGGCGATGTCCACCTCATCCTGCGGCGTGACGATGTTCGCCGAAGCGCTATGCACGCCGTCCTGGTAAAAGAACAGCCTGGCCACCTGATGCCCGGACTGTATCGCGGCTTCAGCGAAACGCAGGGCGCGCCTGGAGGAGGGCGCATGGGCGGGAGAAAAAACCGCAATAGCGAATTTCATGGGCGACTCTGGAAATGGACTGCCGCCATGATAGAGCAAAATGCCTACCGCGGCAGTCCAGGCCAGGCGCTGAGGGTCAGCCTTTCGCGGCGCTGTCAGGCAGGAACCAGTTCAGCACCACGGCACAGATACCGCCGGTGGCCACGCCTGATTCGAGCACGGCGCGAACAGCCGAGGGCATGTGCGCAAGGAATTCAGGCACCTGTGCGACGCCAAGGCCCAAGGCCAGCGAGACCGCGATGATCAGCAGGGCGCGGCGATCGAGGGTGGTGCTGGCCAGGATATTGATCCCTGAAGCGGCCACCGCACCGAACATCACCATCGCCGCACCGCCCAAAACGGGTTCCGGCACTGCCTGGATCACCCCGGCAACGCTTGGGAACAAGCCAAGCAGCACCAACATCGCGGCAATCCAGATACCGATGTGCCGACTGGCGATGCCGGTCAGCTGAATGACGCCGTTGTTCTGCGCAAAGATCGAGCTGGGGAAGGTATTGAACAGGCCGGCGAGCAGCGAGTTGGCGCCGTTGACCAGCACGCCACCCTTGATCCGCTTCATCCACAGCGGGCCTTCGACTGGCTGCTGCGAGACTTTGCTGGTCGCGGTGACGTCGCCGATGGCTTCAAGCGAGGTCACCAGGTAGATGACCAACATGGGAATGAACAGCGCCCAAGAGAAACCGAGACCGAAATGCAACGGCGTCGGCACCTGGAACAGCGCCGCCTCGTGCATGCCGGTGAAGTCGAGCCGGCCCAGGTAGCCGGCCAGCGCGTAGCCCACTGCCAGCGCAATGACGATTGCGCAGCTGCGCAGCCAGACGATCGCGATGCGATTGAGCAGCACAATGATGGCCAGCACCACGCCAGACAGCAGCAGGTTTTCGCCGTTGGCGAAGGTGCCATTGGCCATGGCCGAGAAGCCGCCGCCCATGCTGATCAGCCCGACTTTGATCAGCGTGAGTCCGATCATTAGTACGACGATGCCGGTCACCAGCGGTGTGATCAGACGTTTGATGAAGGGAAGGATGCGTGACACGCCCATTTCGATGAACGATCCGGCAATCACCACGCCGAAGATCGCTGCCATCACCGCCTCTACCGGAGTGCCTTGCGTGACCATCAGCGAACCGCCAGCGATCAGCGGGCCTACGAAGTTGAAGCTGGTGCCTTGCACGATCAGCAGCCCGGCGCCGAATGGTCCGAAGCGCTTGCACTGCACGTAGGTGGCGATGCCGGAGATAACCAGCGACATTGAAACGATCAGGTTGGTATCGCGCGTCGACACACCAAGCGCCTGGCAGATCAACAGCCCCGGCGTGACGATCGGAACGATGATCGCGAGCAAATGCTGCAGCGCGGCGAGCAGGCCGATCAGAGGCCTTGGCTTGTCTTCCAGGCCCAGAACCAGGTCATGGGGGCGGGGCGACGGGTGTGGGTCGTGCTGTGAACTCATGGACGTGCTGCCGCTGCTGAAAAAAGGATCGCATTCTAAGGCCCGGCACGTGATTGCGGTAGTACAGCACGCTTGGGCTGTTTTCCACGCCCATTAAAAAGCCCGCCATGGGGCGGGCTTTCTGGGAGCTGTGTAGTCAGGGCTTAGTCGTCACGGCCCATCAGACCAAACAGTTGCAGCAGGCTGACGAACAGGTTGTAGATCGATACATAGAGGCTGATCGTCGCCATGATGTAGTTACGTTCACCGCCATGGATGATCGCGCTGGTCTGGAACAGGATGCAGACCGACGAGAACAGCACGAACCCAGCGCTGATGGCCAACTGCAGGCCGCTGATCTGGAAGAAGAAGCTGGCGACCACGGCGCCCAGCAGGACGAAGAAGCCGGCGGTAATGAAGCCGCTCAGGAAGCTCATGTCCTTGCGGCTGATAAGCACGTACGCGGACAGACCGCCGAACACCAGCGCCGTCATGGCGAAGGCCGAGCTGACCACTTCAGCGCCACCGGACATGCCCAGGTAACGGTTGAGGATCGGGCCGAGGATAAAGCCCATGAAGCCGGTGAGGGCGAAGGTCGACACCAGACCCCAGACCGAGTCGCGAAGCTTGGCGGTGAGAAAGAACAAGCCATAGAAGCCGATGAGCACCACGAAAACGTTCGGGTAGCCGACACGCATCTGTTGGGCCACGAAGGCCATGATGCCGCTGAAGGCGAGGGTGAGCGCCAGCAGGCTGTAGGTGTTACGCAGGACTTTGCTGACCTCCTGCTGCTCGATCTGCTGGCCGTGTACGGCGTAATCCTGTTCGCGCATGGCGCAACTCCTGTGGTTCACAACTGAGGGGTTTGTAACAAATAGTCGCATGAGCATACCAGAGCCGCTCTCGGGGGCGACATAGAGAGTTTGACAGCGTGTTTCGTTACGGTATGATGGCGCCCGCAAAACAGCTGGAAGCGTGGCCGAGTGGTTTAAGGCAACGGTCTTGAAAACCGTCGATGGGCAACTATCCTAGAGTTCGAATCTCTACGCTTCCGCCACATTCAAACCCCTGAGCAATCAGGGGTTTTTGCGTTTTTGGGGGGCGAAATGCAGCGCCCCGAGCTCTCTGTCCCAAACGGATTTCTCTCTGGGAACAACTTGGTTCTAGGGTTCAATCATGCCCGCAGACAAGAGGTATCCAACGGCCATGGAACCGAGAAAGCCCTTCGCCAACATAGCCATCACGCTCATACCCACAGCCATCGGTTTCGCCTTGGGCGGGTTGGCGACTGATCAGACGGCGTTCCTCTATACCGGAGCTGGCTTAGGTTGCGTCGGGCTGTTGTAGGCGGCGGCGCGGTGGTACACATAACGAAAATAAAAACAATACGAGAAAGATTCCTATTCGCTATGATGCGGGTTCTCTGCTCTGCGCTCGCCGGGGCGCGTGTTCATAACGATAAACAGGTCTGCCCATGCCCACTCCCCACTTTCTTCGCAAGAACGCTCTGACTTCCATCTGGTTGCCTATCGGGCTGATCGCCAGCTTCAGCTCGCCGCAGGTGCTGTCGGCGCAGGCGGGGCTGGAGATTCCGGTGGAAGAAGCGCAAGCGGTCGGTCAGGGTAGTGGGGTGGTGATGGAACTGGAGGAAACGGCGATTTCGGCCAGTGCCGATGCGTCGCGCGACGGGCTGGTGCCGGAGTACGAGGGCGGGCAGGTCGCTCGCGGTGGGCGGGTCGGTATTCTGGGCAACAAGGACTACATGGAGACGCCGTTCACGTCGACGTCGTACACCCACCAGCTGATTCAGGACCAGCAGGCGCACAGCGTTGCGGACATCTTGCAGAACGACCCGTCGGTGCGCACGGCGCGGGGCTTCGGCAATTTCCAGGAGCTGTACGTAGTGCGCGGTTTTCCGCTGTACTCCGATGACATTGCCTACAACGGTTTGTACGGATTGCTGCCTCGGCAGTACGTTGCGGCGGAGTTCATCGAGCGGGTCGAGGTGTTCCGCGGCGCCAGTGCCTTCCTCAATGGTGCGGCGCCGGGTGGCACCGGCATCGGTGGGGCAATCAACATTCTGCCCAAGCGAGCGCCCAATGAGCCGTTGACGCGCCTGACTGTCGGTGCGGAAAACCGTGGCTTCGGCACGGTGTCGGCGGACGTGGCGCGGCGCTTTGGCGAAGGTGATCGTTTCGGAGTACGGGTCAATGCCGCCAAGCGCGGTGGCGAGACGGCGGTGGAAGATCAGGACCGCAACCTGGATATGTTCGCGTTGGGTTTGGACTACCAGGGTGATCGGCTGCGTTTGTCGGGTGACATTGGCCAGCAGTACCACTTCATCGATACGCCGCAGCCGAGCGTGACGCCGCGTGGTGGGGTGCCTAGCCCACCCGATGCCGACAAGAACTACGGCCAGTCGTGGACCTACTCGAAGGAGAAACAGGCATTCGGCACGCTGCGCGCCGAGTACGACCTTACCGACGCGGTCACCACTTGGGCTGCCGTCGGCATGCGCAAGGGCGAAGAGAAGAACGTGCTGGCCAACCCGTCGTCCGACGCTGCGGGCGTAACCCGAGCCAACCGCTTCGACAACTACCGCGAAGACACTGTCACCACGGGAGAAGTCGGTATGCGCTACAACGTGCGAACCGGGCCTGTCTCTCATCAGTGGGTGGTTTCCGGGTCGATGTACGACACCAAGGAGCGCAATGCCTGGGCCGGTAACTTCGGCGGCTTCACCGATGATCTGTACAACCCGGTTGGTTTTGCCAAACCCGATAATGTGAGCTTCAGTGGATCGCTGTCCGACCCTAAAATTGTTGCCCGCACCCACACCCAAAGCCTCGCCATCGCCGATACCCTGGGCTTCTTCGACGACCAGCTGCAGGTCACTCTGGGCGCGCGTCGTCAGGGCCTTGACGTGACCGGCTACAACTATGAAACCGGCAACAAGACCTCCAAGTACAACCGCTACGAGACCACCCCGGTTGCCGGCGTGGTCTATCAGTTGGATGAGCGGTGGTCGGTCTACGGCAACTACATCGAGGGCCTGACCAAGGGCGATACCGCCGGGGCCACTACGACACTGCCGGATGGCTCCACCGCGCCAATCCTCAACCCAGGCGCCTCACTCGCCCCCTACGTCGCCAAGCAGACCGAATTGGGCCTCAAGTATGACGGCGGTGGCCTGGGCGGCAGCCTGGCGGTGTTTGAAACGCGCAAACCGGTGGCCATCGTCGACAACCTGGTGTTCAAGGATGGCGGCGAGCAACGTAACCGCGGCGTCGAGCTGTCGATGTTCGGCGAGCCGACCCAGGGCGTGCGCCTGCTGGGCGGGGTGACCTTGCTCGATGCCAAGCTGACCAAGACCCAGAACGGCGTGGACGACGGCAACCGGGCGATCGGTGTGCCCAAGGTCCAGGCCAATATCGGCGGCGAGTGGGACGTGCCGGGTGTCGACGGCCTGACCTTGACCAGCCGAGTCATCTACACCGGGCGTCAGTATGTGAACACCGCCAACACGCTCGACATTCCATCGTGGACACGCCTGGACCTCGGCGCACGCTACGGCTTCAAGGTCGATGACAAGGACGTGACCCTGCGTGCGCGCCTGGACAACGTCGCAGGCCGCGACTACTGGGCTTCAACCGGCGGTTACCCCGGCCAGAACTACCTGGTGCTGGGTGCTCCGCGTACCTTGTCGCTCAGCGCTTCGGTGGATTTCTGATAGTTGGGTGAACTCGGGCTAGCCGTTACGGGCGGGTCTGCAGCAAGACAAAAGGACCGCACTGCGGTCCTTTCTTGAACGTGGGCGGGAGGGGGCTACTCAATAGCGAGCTTCGATCCCCACGTAGGCGCCAATCCCATCCCCAGGCCAGAACGAGGCCGTATCCTGGCCACGGGCGTTATAGACCGGCGTGACGGCGGTGACATACGCCTTGTTGGCCAGGTTCTTCAGATCCAGCGAGACTTTCCAGTTGCCTTTAGGCGCCTCATAGCCAACGTTCGCACCCCATATGGTGTAGGACGGTGCGTACAGGCTGTTGGCGTAGTCCACCGAGGTACGCGAGGCGGACTGGGTGTTGATGCCGGTGTACCAGCCGCTGTGGTGCTGGTACTGCACCTCACCCTGGTAGATGTGCTTGGGCACACCGGGCAGTTGGTTATTGCCGAAGGTTTCATCGTGGCGGTAGTAGAAGTCGTTGTAGGTATACACCTGACGCCAGCGCACCTGATCACCCTGGTCGTTTTCCCACAGACGGGTGTTGAGGCCAGCCTCGACGCCCTGGTGAATGGTCGGCGACGCGTTGAAGGCCCCGGTCACCGCGACGGAGTTGCCGGTGGCGGGAATCAGTTGCACGTTCAGCAGCTCGTCACGCAGCCACGAGCGGTACAACGCCAGACTGCCGTCGAAAATGCCGTGCGAGCCCTTGATGCCGACCTCGAAGGTGTTGCCTTTCTGCTCCACCAATGGCCGGGCGTAGGCCAGGGTCGGGCCGGAGCCGGAATATTCCCATGACGCTGGCGGGTCGATGCTGCGGCTGAAGTTGGTGAACAGTTGCAGGTTGGGATTGAGCTCGTAGCGCAGGCCGAGGCGCGGTGCGGCGCTCCAGTTGTCGTAGTCGACGTGCTGCGGGAAGTCGGTGGTGTTGGGGTTGACCGCGCGGTCGATGTCGACCTTGCGCCGCACATTGATGAACGACACGCCGCTGGTCAGCCACAGCCTGTCGACCAGGTTGAAATCGTTGCCCAGCGAGATCACCCGGTCGAACGAATCCTTGTAGTCGACCTGCTTCAAGGTTTGCTTGTCGTCGTTGGCCGAGTTGACCCCGCCGCGCAGGTGCTGGGTCGAGGTGAAGGCGATGCTGCTGCGGCTTTCGCGACCGAACAGTTGGTCGATACGGTCGTAGCTCAGCAGCAGGCCCAGGTCGTGCCAGTCCCAATAGCTGGGGTTGCTCGGGCTGCGTGGGTTATTGGTGTGGCGATAGTCATGGTAGGTCAGGCCGACGGTCAGCCGCGCATCGTCATCGAAGGTGTAGGTGGTCTTGCTGCCCAACCAGATCGTACCTGGCCGGCGCGCGCCGGCGCCGCTGGTGACGGCGGTGGCGCTGGCTCGGCGCGGGTGCTTGAGGGCCGCGTCGAGGGTGGTGGCACTGGGGTCGTTGTGCACTTCGTCGCGGTAGCGCAGCAGCAGTCGCGTTTCAAGCTTGGGGCTGAAGCGGTAGCCGGCGTTGGCGACGATGCCCGAACTCTGCGACAGGCTGTGCTCGCGATAGCCCTGGTTGCGGTAGTTGTCGGCTTGCAGGTAGTAATCCAGCCCGCCCTCGACGCCGCCGTAGCTGATGCTCTGCTTCTGATAGCGATAGCTGCCGGCCTCGGCACGCACGCGCAGGCCGGGGGCGCTGTAACCGCTGTGGTTGACGAAGTTCACCGCCCCGCCCAGGGTCAGCGCGCCATACTTGAAAGCGTTGGCGCCGCGCAGGATCTCGCTGTAGTTGACCCCGCTGGCATTGAGCAACTCGTAGGGCGTGCCGCCGGGGCCGGTCAGTGGCAGGCCGTCGAAGAGAAACTTGATGCCTTCGCGGAAATAGCCCGGCGCGGTGTTGGCGCCCGAACCGCGGATGGAAATCTTCGCCGCATCGTTGCCGCCGGTGGACTGCACGAACACGCCGGGCTGGTAGGCGAGGGTGTCTTGCAGGGTCGCGGTGCGGCCCTTGGCCACTTCTTCGCTGTCGACCACGCTGGTGCCGCCCGGCACTTCGGCCAGGGCACTGGCGGCGTTCTGCACTTCAGTTTGCTTGGCCGCTTGTACCGTGACCGTACCGAGGGTCTGGTCAGCAGCGAGCAGGGTGGCCGGGGTGAGCCAGGCTGCGGCGGCGGTGGCCAGGGCGGCGTGGCGGATGGCCACGCGCAGGGGGTGGGGATGGATCGCACGCATTGTCATATTCCTTCAAAGTCATCGTAGGTCCTCGGCGTTCTATGGGAATAGTCAGGCCTGCCATGAACGGTCAGAGCAGTTTCCGTGCCACTGGCCGCAGCCCGTCGAAGCCGCGCAAAGCGGTGTGCCAGGGCCTGATGCAATGGCAATAACACGACGTTTTGTTGCGTCACTGTTGCCGCTGCAACAGCTACGCAGGTGACCCAGTCAGGCGAGGTCTGCGCAGCACCCTCGGCGCTGTGCACTGCGCACACTGTTGGCGTTGCAACAGCGGTCGAACAGTTTGCCTGGCCGGCACAACCTCAAGCAGCGCCATCCCCTGCAAACAGGCGGCCAAACGCCTGGCACGCCCCCTGCAATAGCCCTTCGAGCAGCCTCATCACGCTTCCCGAGCCGACTCGAAAGGACCTTTTATGACTTCACCCCCTCTCACCGACGCCGAACTCGACGCTCGCTTCGCGCCGATTCATGCGCTTATCGCCGAAGGCGCTGTGGCCCGCGAACAACAGCGCAGCCTGGCCCATGAACCGGTGGCGTGGTTGCGCGACGCAGGTTTCGGCGCGTTGCGCGTGCCGCGCAGCCATGGCGGCCTGGGCGCCAGCCTGCCGCAGTTGCTGCGCCAGTTGCAGCGCCTGGGCCAGGCCGACTCCAACCTGCCGCAGATCTTTCGCGCCCACTTCGGCTTCGTCGAAGGCCGCCTGGCGAGCAACGACAGCGCCTCGCAGGACTACTGGTTCGCCCGCGTGACTGCCGGCGAGCTGTGGGGCGCGGCCATGGCCGAGCGCAGCGACAGCACCCGCAACACCGTGCAGTTGAGCGACAGCGCCGACGGCTACCGCCTCAATGGCGAGAAGTACTACTGCACCGGCACCTTGTACGCCGACTGGGTGGCGGCGGTGGCCAACCATGGCGAGGGCTTCGTCAGCCTGGCAGTGCCGACCACCGCCTCAGGCGTGCAGCGCATCGATGACTGGGATGGCTTCGGCCAGCGCCTGACCGGCAGCGGCACCACCCGCTTCGAACAGGTCGCGGTGCCGGCGGAGCATGTGCTGCGGCGCTTCGCCAAGGGCGAGTTGCGCGCCGAGTCGTACCTCACAGCCTTCTACCAGGCGGTGCATCTGGCCACCCTGGCCGGGATCGCCCATGCGGTGCTGGCCGATGCGGTGGCCTTCGTCCGGGGACGGACCCGCGCATTCGGCGTGCCGGGGCAGTCGCGGCCCAGCGACGATCCGCTGGTGCAGGCGGTGATCGGTCGGCTGTCGAGCCTGGCGTTCTCTGCCCAGGCGCAGGTCGCGGCGGTTGCGCAGAGCCTGCAAGTGGTGTTCGAGGCCGGCCAGCAGGGCGAGGTGCCAGAGCAGCTGTACACCGATGCGGAAATCCACACCTTCCAGGCCCAGCAGATCGTCCTGGCCCAAGTGCTGGAGGCTAGCACCTTGCTGTTCGAAGTGGGCGGCGCCTCGGCCACCAGCAACAGCCGCCGCCTCGACCGTCACTGGCGCAATGCCCGCACATTGGCCTCGCACAACCCGGCGATCTACCGCGAGCAGGCGCTGGGCGACTACTACCTCAATGGCATCAGCCCGGCCCAGGCCTGGCGTGCCCGCCATGCCGCGGCCAGCGAAGGCCAGGGCAGCGGCGATGAAGCCAGCGCAGTCTGATCAGGAGCCTGACATGACCACCAAACAAATGAGTCTTGGCATGAACATCCTCGGCTTCGGCTCGCATTCCGGCGCCTGGCGCCAGGGCGAGGCGGCGCTCGATGCCTACATCGACGTCAACTACTACCGCGATATCGCGCGGTTGTCTGAACGCGGCTGTCTGGACGCGATCTTCCTTGCCGACGGCCCGGCGCTGCCACCGGATGTCGCCGCGCAGCCGGGCGGGCGGCTGGAGCCGACCGTGCTGCTCACCGCCGTCGCTGCGGCCACCGAGCGCATCGGGGTGATCGCCACCTGCTCGAGCACCTACAACGAGCCGTTCAACCTGGCCCGGCGTATCGCCTCGCTCGACCACATCAGCGGCGGGCGCGCGGCGTGGAACATCGTCACCAACGCCGCCGATGCCGCTGCACAGAACTTCGGCCTCAGCGGTGCGCCGCTGCATGTCGATCGCTACGGGCGCGCCGAAGAGTTCGTCGACGTGACCTTGAAACTGTGGGACAGCTGGGAAGAAGACGCGGTGATCGGTGATCGCAGCAGCGGACGCTTCGCCGACCCTGGCAAGGTGCACACGCTGGATTTCGTCGGCAAGCATTTTCAGGTCAAAGGCCCGCTCAACCTGCCGCGCTCGCCCCAGGGTCGACCGGTGCTGGTGCAGGCTGGGTCGTCGGAAGGTGGCAAGGCGCTGGGTTCGCGCTTCGCCGATGCGATTTTCACCACCCAGACCACCCTGGCCGACGGTCAGGCCTTCTACCAGGAGATGAAAGCCCGTGCCCGCGCCTGGGGCCGTGATCCGCAGCACCTGAAGATCATGCCGGGGCTGTCGACGGTGATCGGCAGCACCGAGGCTGAAGCCCACGCCCGCTTCGATGAGCTCAATGCCTGGCATGGCGAGCATGGCCTGCTACAGCAGGTGGCCGGGCGCATCGGCATCGATGCCAGTGAACTGGACCCGGACGCGCCGCTGCCCTGGCAGCGGATCGGCGCGGTGGCCGAATTCGAGCGCGGTTCGCAAGGCTTTCTCGAAGCTCAGTTGAACCTGGCGCGGCGGGAAAACCTCAGCATCCGCCAATTGTCGCGGCGCATTCTGGTGGGCCACCGGCTGGCGGTCGGCACGCCGGAGCAGGTGGCCGACACCCTCACCGAGTGGTTCCTCGCAGGTGCCGGCGACGGCTTCAACATCATGCCCGACATGTTCCCCTCCGGTGCCCGGGTATTCGTCGAAGAGGTGGTGCCGCTGTTGCAAGAACGCGGCGTGTTCCGCCGTGAGTACAGCGGCAGCACTCTGCGCGAACACCTCGGCCTGCCCAAGGCCGTCAATCAGTTCAGCGAAGCTCGGCAACGCACGGCACGCGCCGTTTGATCGCCAGTGCCGCTTCGCCACTTCCAGAACACCTCAAGGACGCCCGATACCATGCGCTACCGCCCACTCGGCCACACCGACCTCAACGTCAGCCTGCTCAGCCTCGGCACCATGACCTGGGGCCACCAGAACAGCGAACAGGACGCCCACCAGCAACTCGATGCCGCCGTGGCGGCCGGGGTCAACTTCATCGACACCGCCGAGATGTATCCCACGCCCACCCGCGCTGAAACCTGGACCACCACCGAACGCTACCTCGGTACCTGGCTGGCCGCCCGTGGCCGGCGAGATCAACTGCTGCTGGCCAGCAAGATCGCCGGTCCAGCCCGTGAGCCAGGCAGCCAGACGCACATCCGTGATGGCCTGAGCCACCACGACCGCAAGAACATCATTGCAGCCCTGGACGGCAGCTTGCGCCGGCTGCAAACCGACTACCTCGACCTCTACCAGTTGCACTGGCCGGACCGTGCCAGCAACTTCTTCGGCGCCCGCGACTACCCCTACATCGACGACCACCCGCAGACCGCCACCATCGACGAGACCCTGGCGGTGCTCGACGAACAGGTCAAGGCCGGCAAGATCCGCCACATCGGCGTGTCCAACGAAACTCCTTGGGGCGTCGCGCAGTTTCTGCGCCATAGCCAGGAGCGTGGGCTGCCACGCATCGCCAGCATCCAGAACCCCTACAGCCTGCTCAATCGCACCTATGAAAACGGCCTCTCGGAATTCACTCACCGCGAGGGCGTCAGCCTGCTGGCCTATTCGCCGCTGGCCTTTGGCAGCCTCACCGGCAAATACCTCAACGGTGCGCAGCCCGAAGGCGCACGCCTGACCTCGGTGTACCGCACCTTCAACCGTTATGGCAGCGAACAGGCCCAGCAGGCCATCGCCGACTACGTCGACATCGCCAACGCCCATGGCTTGACCCCGGCGCAACTGGCCTTGGCGTTCGTCATTCGCCAACCGTTCGTGGCCAGCGCCATCACCGGGCAGACCCGCCTTGCGCAGTTGCAGGAAAACCTCAGCGCACTCGAGGTTGAGCTGAGCGATGAGGTGCTGGAGGCGCTTGCAGCGGTGCATCGACGTTTGCCCAACCCTTCGCCGTGATCCTCAAGCGCCACTGCCGCAGGGCAACTGTTGCGTGAGCAACAGTCGCTCGACAGTTTGCCTCGGCGTCACCAGCCAAAGTCCAGCAAACCCCAACGAAATCAAACAGTTGAAAACGGCACGGGTCCTGCAATGACCCTGTCGAAGCCCAGTCATTGCAGGAGCGCCCTTGAACCGTATTCCTTCTCTTCTGATTCCACTCGGCGCCGCGCTGGCCCTGCTGGGCTGCGAGCGCGCCGAGCAACAGGCCCAGCACAGCGCCGAGCCGATCCACGGCGGCACCCTGGTGTACGCCACTGACCGTGAACCCACCTGCCTCGATCCGCACGTGGCCGGCGACATGCCCCAGGTGTTCGTCGGCCTGCAGTACCTCGACTCGCTGGTGTCGATGAACAGCGAGGGGCAGATCGGCCCATGGCTGGCGACGCACTGGCAGGTGTCCGACGATGGCCTGCGCTACACCTTCCACCTTCGCCGCGACGTGAAGTTCACCGACGGCACGCCGTTCAATGCCCAAGCGGTCAAGGCCAACCTCGAGCACATCGTCAATCCCAAGACCCAGTCCAGCACCGCCGGTGGTTACATCCGCCAGTACCGCGATACGCGGATCATCGACGACTACACCGCCGAAGTGATCCTGGCCACGCCCTACGCCGCGTTTCTCGAAGTGCTCGCCCAAGGCTTTCTCGGCATGCAATCGCCGACGGCGTTGCAGCGCAGCCGTGATGAAAACTGTGAATCCCCGGTCGGCAGCGGCCCGTTCAAGGTGCAGCGCTGGGATCGACAGAGCCAGGTCGAACTGGTGCGCAACCCGGACTACAACTGGGCGCCGCCGACCGCCCGGCATCAGGGGCCAGCGTATCTCGAGCGAGTCATCTGGAAGTTCATCCAGGAACCGTCGGTGCGCTTCGCCTCGCTGCAGGCCGGCGAGGTCGATGTGATCGAAGCCTTGCCGCCCGAGTCGCACGAAGCGGCGCGGCGTAACCCCGATGTCGACCTGATCATCGCCCAGCGGCCCGGCAACCCCACCAACGGCACCTTCAACCTGCGCCGCGCGCCGTTCGATGACATTCGCGTGCGCGAGGCCTTCGTGCGCAGCGCTGATGTCGAAGGTGCGCTGAAAAGCGTGTATTTCGGCGAGTTCAGCCGCGCCGGCGGGCCGCTGAGCAGCGCCACGCCGTTCTACAGTGCCGACTTCCAACGCAGCCAGGACTACGACCCGGCACGCGCAGCCAGGCTGCTCGACGAAGCCGGCTGGACTGCCCGCGACGCTGACGGCTACCGCAGCAAGAACGGCCAGCGCCTGCGTGCCGTGGTGCTGATTGGCGCGCGTACCACGCCTTCGGAGCTGACCCTGTGGGAGCAGGTCCAGGCCACCACCCGCCAGGTCGGGCTGGAACTGGTGCTCGAACAGATGAGCGATGCCCAGGCCACCGCACGCCAGGCTGCGTGGGACTACGATATTCGCCTGGGCTACTGGAACACCAACACCCCGGACGTGCTGCGCATCATCTTCACCAGCGCCTTCGTGCAGCCGGCCGGGGTCGGCGGCTATCACCAGAACTCCTCCGGCTATGCCGACCCGGCCTACGACGCGCTGCTCGACAGCGGCCTGGCCACCCAGGACGCCGAACAGCGCCGGCAAATCTACCACCAGGCGCAGCAACAGGCCGCCGCGCAGTACCTGCAACTGACCACCTACCCGCAAAGCACGCGCCTGGGCCTGTACAAGACCGCCCATGGCGTGGCCGTGGAAGCTTCGCTGGCGGTCACCTACCTCTACGATGCCTGGGTGAACAAATGAAACCGACTTCCCGTGCTGTGAACGACCCACGCCGCGAGCGCTGGGCAGCCCTTGGCCGGCGCGCCGCTGTGCGCCTCGGCGGCGGCGCTCTGGTGCTGTGGGCGGTGGCGACGCTGACCTTTTTCGCCCTGCGCCTGATGCCCGGTGATCCGGTACTGGCGATTCTCGGTGGCCCGAGCAGTAACCCCACCCCTGAGGCGATCGAAGCCGCGCGCATCGAATATGGCCTGGACAAGCCACTGGCGGTGCAATACCTGCTGTACCTGTGGCGCCTGCTGCACGGCGACCTGGGGGTGTCCTACGCCCAGCACCTGCCAGTGACGCGGGTGCTGGCCGAGCAGGGCGGGGCCACCTTGCAACTGACCTTGGCCGCGCTGCTGTTGGCCTGGCTGCTGGTGCTGCTGCTGACCGTGGTCACCGCCGGACGCGGACGACTGGTCGGCGGGCTGGCGTCGCTGGCCGAAACCCTCAGCGCCTCGTTGCCGCACTTCTGGCTCGGCGTGATGTTGCTGGCGGTGTTCGCCTTCGGCCTGCGCTGGTTCCCGCCGGCCGGCAGCGATGGCCTGGCCAGCCTGGTGCTACCAGCGTTCGCCCTGGCCATTCCGCTGGCCGGGTTCATCGCCCAGGTCACCCGCGAATCGCTGGAGCTGACCCTGGAGCAACCCTTCGTGCTCACTGCCCGCACCCGTGGCCTGAGTGATCTTGCGGTGCGCTTTCGCCATGTGCTGCGCCACGCCCTGTTGCCCGGGGTGTCGCTGTCGGGATGGGCGATTGGCGCGCTGATCAGCGGCGCGGTGGTGTGCGAGGTGATCTTTTCCCGCAAGGGCGTGGGACGCCAGCTGTACCAGGCGGTGCAGACCCAGGACATGCCGCTGGTGATCGGCATCAGCCTGGTGGTGGCCGCCAGCTACGTGCTGGCCAACATTCTGGTCGACCTGCTGTACCAGTGGATCGACCCTCGGCAACAGGAAGTCACAGCATGAGCGATCTGATTCTGCAACGCAGCCACGCCGCGCTGCGCCGCCAGCGCAGCTTCAACCTGCCACCGCTGGGCGCGACCCTGGCCATCGGCTTTCTTGCCGCGTTGCTGCTGGCAGCGCTGGCGCCGGCTCTGTTCACCGCCACCGATCCGCTGGCCATCGTCCCGCGTGAGGCCTTCCAGCCACCGAGCTGGGCGCACTGGCTGGGCACCGACCAGTCGGGGCGCGACATCTTCGCGCGAATCATTCATGGCGCGCGGCAGAGCCTGTCGATCGGCGTGGCGGCGACCGCCTTGTCGATGACCATCGCCATTGCCCTGGGCCTGCTCGGCGGGCTTGGCGGCGCGCGCCTGGACCGTGGCGTGGGCTGGCTGCTGGAGGTGCTGTTCGCCTTCCCCAGCCTGGTACTGGCGCTGCTGTTCGTCGCGGTATTCGGCAGTGGCGTGGGGCCGCTGATCATCGCCACCGGTCTGGGTGGTGCGCCAGGCTATGCGCGCATGGTCCGTGGCCAGGTGCTGGCGGTGCGTAACGCCGGCTATATCGAAGCGGCGCGCGCGCTGGGCCATCCGACCTCGCGCATCATTCTGCGCCAATTGCTGCCCAACGCCATGCGCCCGCTGGTGGTGACCCTGACCATGGGCGTGGGCCAGGCCATCGTCTGGGCCTCGGCGCTGAGCTTTCTGGGCCTCGGCGCACGGCCGCCGGCGCCGGAGTGGGGGACCATGCTGTCGATGGGCCGCGACTTCATCGCCAGCGCCTGGTGGCTGACCTTCTTCCCTGGCCTGTTCATCGTCCTCACCACCCTGTCCACCACGGTGACCGGGCGCTATATCCAACACCGTCTGGAGGGCCGCCGGCCATGAGCGACAAGACCTTGATCGTCGAAGGCCTGCAGGTGGCCTTCGCCGGCGTCGATGTGGTGCGCGACCTGTCGTTCACCTTGAGCCCAGGCCGCTGTGTGGCGCTGGTGGGTGAATCCGGCTCGGGCAAGAGCGTCAGCGCGCGCAGCCTGGTGGGCCTGGCCGGAAGTAGTGCGCAGGTCAGCGCGCGGCGCCTGAGTTTTGCCGGGCAGGATTTGCTCAGCCTCAGTGAGCGCCAGTGGCGTGAAGTGCGCGGCAAGGACATCGGCTTCGTGCTGCAGGATGCCTTGGTTTCGCTCGACCCGCTGCGCCCAGTGGGCAAGGAGATTCTTGAGGTGTTGCAGACCCACGGCTACGGCGACCGTCACAGCCGCAGCGCGCGCGTGCATGAATTGCTCGAACGGGTCGGCGTGCCCGATGTGGCGCTGCGCGCGCGGCAGCGTCCGGGGCAGTTGTCCGGTGGTCTGCGCCAGCGGGCACTGATCGCCAGCGCCCTGGCCCTGGACCCTGCGTTGGTGATTGCCGACGAGCCGACTACGGCGCTGGATGCCACCGTGCAGGCGCAGATTCTGGCAGTGTTTCGCGAGATCAAGGCGCGTGGCGCGGCGCTGCTGATCATCAGCCACGACCTGGCGGTGGTGGCACAACTGGCCGATGAGGTGGTGGTGCTGCGCCTTGGCGAGGTGGTCGAGCAGGGGCCGATGCAGCAGGTGCTGCGCCAGCCCCGGCATGCCTACACCCAGGCGCTGCTGGCGGCAGTGCCCTCGGCGCACCCGCGCGGGCAGCGCTTGTCACCTGAACGCGCCGTCGAGCCTGCCATTGCGGCGCCCCGCAGCCCCGGCGAGGTGCTGCTTGCCGGGCGTGGCCTGGGCAAACGCTACCTCGGCCCGGATGGCCAGTTGCGGCAGGTGCTGGAGGATGTCGACTTCACCCTGCGCGCCGGGCAGACCCTGGGTATCGTCGGTGAGTCAGGCTCGGGCAAGACCACCGTGGCGCGCATTGCCCTGGGTTTGCTAGCGCCCGACCAGGGCGAGGTGCGCTACCGCGGAAAACCCTGGAACGGCCCCGGCGATGCGGTCAGCGAAGCCCAGCGCCGCCCGCTGCGCGGCGAGATCAGCGTCATCTACCAAGACCCACTGGGATCGTTCGACCCGCGCTGGAGCGTGGCGCAGATTCTCGACGACGCCTTGCACGTGGCCGGTCTGGAAGCCGCTGCGCGGCCGGCACGTATCGCCGTGCTGCTGGAGCAGGTGCGGCTGCCCGCCACGCTCGCCCAGCGCCGGCCGTTGCAGCTTTCGGGCGGCCAGCGCCAGCGCGTGGCGATTGCCCGGGCGATTGCCAGCGAGCCGAAGCTGATCATCTGTGACGAGCCGGTGTCGGCGCTTGACGTGTCGGTGCAGGCGCAGGTGCTCGACCTGCTCGCCGATCTGCAAGAGCAACTGGGCCTGGCCTACCTGTTCATTTCCCACGACCTGGGGGTGATTCGCCATGTCAGCGACCAAGTGCTGGTGATGCGCCATGGGCGGGTAGTGGAGCACGCGCCAGTCGAGCAACTGTTCGCCCACCCGGCCCACGAATACACGCAGCGCCTGCTCGGTGCCGTGCCGCATCTACCGGGCAGCGGCAGCGAATTGGTGGTGCCGCCGCTGGACCTGGAGCATGAGGCGTTCGACCTGTTCGACGAGTCGCGGCTGTGGAAGATCGCCATCTGAATACCCCGGGCGGCCGCACCGTACAGGCGTGTTGGCGGCGCCCTGAATACCCTGAACAAAGGACTGAAGCATGAGCACGTTTCAACGCTTTCCCAGCCAGCCACCGGCTGCCGATGTCACCACGCTGAAGGCCCGTATCGGCGCACTGTTGCCGGCCATTGGCGCTGGCGCCGCGCAACGTGAACGTGAACGCCAGTTGCCCCACGGGGCGATTGCCCAACTGGCTGCGGCCGGGGTCTACACGGTGCGCATTCCGGTTCGCCATGGCGGTCCAGGCGGTAGCGTCAGCGATGTCATCGAAGTGCTGCTGAGTATCGCCGCGGTCGATTCCAACGTCGCCCAGGCCCTGCGCCCGGGGCTGGCCTTCGTCGAGGGCCTGCTGGCGTCCACCGACGTCAACGCCGCGGCCGAGCGCGAGCGCTGGTTCGCCCGCCTGCTCGAAGGCGCGGTGATCGGCAATGCCGGCTGGGAGCTGGGTGGCGCCAATGGCGCCATCGCCGCGCGGCTGGTGCGCGAGGGCGAGCACTTTCGCGCCAGCGGCAGCAAGTTCTACAGCACCGGCGCGCTGTTCGCCGACTACGTCAGTGCGGTGGCGCTGGATGAGCACGAGCGGCCGGTGTCGTTCATCCTGCCGCGGGGGCGCGAGGGCCTGGAACTGCTGGATGATTTCGACGCCATGGGCCAGCGCCTGACCGCCAGCGGCACCACGCATTTGCACAATGTTCGGGTCGAGGCCGACGAAATTCGCCCGCGCACCGTCGAGGAAGGTTCGCGCACTGTGGTCACACCGTTTCTGCAACTGTTCCTCGGCACCGTGCTGGCGGGTATCGCCCGCAATGCCCTGAGCGATGCCAGCGCCTTTGCCCGTGAGCATGCGCGACCGATCAAACACAGCAGCGCCAGCCGCTCGGTGGATGACCCTTACGTGGAACTGGCGGTGGGCGATATCGCCGCCCGCGCCTATGCCGCCGAGGCGTTGGTGCTCAAGGCCGCCGCAGCCATCGACCGGGCCTGGGCCAGCGGCCTGGCGGGGGAGACCGTGGAGCACGCCGCCCTCGAAGTGGCCCAGGCCCAGTACCTGGCCGCCGAGCTTGCGCTCAAGGCCGCAGAAACCCTGTTCGAGGTCGGCGGGGCCTCGACCACCGGCCGCCAGCACAACCTCGACCGGCACTGGCGCAACGCGCGCACGGTGGCCAACCACAACCCGCGGCAATGGAAGGCGGCAGTGGTCGGCGCCTGGCACCTCAAGGGCACACCGCCCCCTGTCTCGGGGCTGTTTTGAGCGGTCTGCCAGCGCCAGTGCCAACCTCAGCCCAGGTGCATCGACACGCTCAACGCCATCCACGAACCGTGCCGCTGATCATCGGCGCCGCGCTGTTCATGGAGCTGCGCGACGGCACCGCGGTGCTCACCGCACTGCCGCAGATGGCTGCCGACTTTGCCGAACCCAGCCTGCGCATGAACTGGGTGGTGTCGCTGTACATGCTGGCGCTGTCGTTGTTGCGCCTGCGCAGTTTCGGTACTGCTGGCGAGCCTGGCGCAGTGGCACGGGCGCAGCGAAACGTCGGTGGCGGATGTGGTCGTGGTGATGCTCGCCTGCGCGTGCCTGTGCGCGCTGTCGGGGGCGGTGTTTCGCCGTTTGCATGCCTGAGCGCGGCAGTGTGGCTCAGATCGACAGACGCACCACGCGCTCATCGACCACTTGCGGCAGCGGCCCGCGACGCTTGTTCACCAACAGTTCGCCAATGGCGATCAGCCGCGTGCGGGTGACGTTGCGCGACAGCCCCAGCAGTTGCGCGGTGTGCACCTGGTTGTAATGGCAGAAATGGTAGGCCGAGCGCAGCAGGGCGTTCTCCACCGTTTCGTACAGCGCCCCGGGCTGCTCTTCATAGAGCCGGCTAAAGGCCTGTTGCAGCAGGGCTTCGGCGCCCTGTGGCGCCAGCGTTTGTTCCTGGCGCTCCAGGCGCAGGTGCGACAGCCGCAAATCCTCAGCCTGCACCTGGCCTTCGCCGCAGGTCAGCAGGCTGTGGTGAATGACGTTTTCCAGCTCGCGAATATTGCCCGGCCAGCTGTAGTCCACCAGCTTGGCCTGAGCGCCTTGACTCAACTCCACCGGGCCATAGCCCAGACGCTCGCTGTAACTGCGAATGAAGTGCCTGGCCAGGGGCAGGATGTCGCCGGGACGGTCGCGCAGCGGGTGCAGCTGCAAGGTCACGACGTTCAGACGGTAGTAGAGGTCTTCGCGAAAGTGCCCGGCGTTGATGGCCTTTTCCAGCAGTACGTTGGTGGCGGCCAGCACCCGCACATTGATCTTGATGCTCTTGCGCGAGCCGAGGCGCACCACCTCGCGCTCCTGCAGCACGCGCAGCAGCTTGACCTGGATCGGCAACGGCAGATCGCCGATTTCATCGAGAAACAGCGTGCCGCCGTTGGCTTCTTCGAACCAGCCGGCCTTGGCCGCCAGCGCGCCGGTGAAGGCGCCTTTTTCGTGGCCGAACAGCTCGGCCTCTACCAGCGACTCGGAAAACGCGCCGCAGTTGACCGCGATGAACGGGCCATTGCGCCGGCCGCTGAGGTTGTGGATGTGACGGGCGACCAGTTCCTTGCCGGTGCCGGTCTCGCCGATCACCAGCACGCTGGCTTCGCTCGGTGCGACCTGTTGCAAGTGCGCCAGCAAGGCCTGTGAGCGCGGGTCTTCGAACACCTGGGCGGTGGCCCTGATCGAGGTCGCCAGCGACGGCGAGGGGGGCAAGGTGAGCAGTTGCATGGGCATTCCTCAGGAATAGAAGGACGGGGTGGGGCGCCTGTTGGCCAGGGCCCACTCGCCGAGCTCGTGGATGCGGTAGTCAACCGGGTCGTGCAGGGTTTGTGTCCTCAGGTTGCGCCAGTGACGGTCGAAGCGCAGTGAGGCATGGGTGGCGCGCGCGCCAGTGACTTCGAACAGCCGGCTGCACAGGTCCAGGCCATGCCGGGTGGCGGCGACCTTGGCCGTGCCGACCGCCACGGCGAGATCCCCGCGCTCTTCGGCACTCAGCGCCTGTTCTTTGGCCCAGGCCTGATCCAGACGCTGCGCGGCGCGTTCGATGAGGGCGCGGGTACCTTCCAGGCCGACCCAGAACTCGCCGTAATGGCGCAGCAGGTAAGGGTCATCGGCGCTCTGGCTGGCCTGGGAGCGGAACCACGGGCGGCTCTCCTTGAGGCTGTACTGGCGGGCCTCGGCGAACGCCCCTTCGGCGATGCCGAGAAACAGGTTGGCGAAATGCAACTGCGCGATCAGCGGGCGCAATGCTGCGAATGGCGTGCTCAAGGGGCCGGGGTCGAGCAGCAGTTCGTTGTGCTCGACGCGCACCCGCTCGAACGTGGCGCTGCCGCTGTCGGTCTGGCGCTGGCCGATGTTGTGCCAGTCATCGTGCAGGCTGATGCCGCTGCGCCCGCTGGGGATGGCCGCGATCAATAGCTTGCCGCCGGCGCGTTCGTCGACCGCCGAGGCGATGAGCATTTCCGAGTCGGTGGCGCCCGAGCAGAAGCTCTTCTTCCCGGAAAACTCGTACCAGCCGTCGTGGTGGCGCACCACCGTGCGGGTGTCCAGCGGATTGAGTGCGTTGCCCCAGAACCACTGCTTGCGCGCGGTCTGTTCGAACCAGGGTTGCCACTGCTCGGGGCGGGAGAACAGCCGCACGGTGGCAAGCATCAGATGATGAAACCCGAACACATGGGCGATGGAGCTGTCGACCCGGGCCAGTTCGCGCACCACCTCGAAGGTTTCCTGCCAATTGGCGCCCTGGCCACCGAAGGCCCGGGGAATGGCCAGCGACAGCAAGCCGCTGGCGCGCAGTGCGTCGCGTTCGAGTTTCGGCGTGCCGCCGCGCTCGTCACGCTCCACGGCGGTCTGGGCGAACTGCGCAGCCAGTTCCTGCGCCAGCACAAGGGCCGGACGCGTGGCATTCAACGGTGCAGTCATTGGCAGCTCCCCAGGCAGGTAGAGGCTGGGCGAGCCAAGCGGACAAGGTGAGCGTGACTTATGCCTGGGGATTGGGCGGCAGGGTTCAGCAGGGGGCTCATGGGCAAGTCTCCGGTCTATCGAGCAGGGGACTTTGCTGGAGCAATCGTCGTGCCGTTGTGCAATGTTCCTGAATATCAACGGCTTGGCAGCCTGTGCCGACAAGCGCGAGTGCTGCGTGAGCGACACCTGTTGATCGAGTGTTGCGCTGTAGACAGCAGGCAGCGTGTTGGCTGTCAGTCAGAGGAGTTATAACCAAGCTGGTGTCATCAAAAAAAGAATAAGAATTCATATTGTTATTTCTTTTTATGATTTTGGTGCGTGGTCCTTCACGCATTCTGGCCGCTCAGTTACCGCAGGGGTCGGATGGGCCGACACCCTCAGCCACTGACTGTTGCAAATCCTGGTACCACAGTCCGGCGTCGTAGGCGAGGGTCACCACGGTGGTGTCGGCATACTGCGGTTGCTGCATCAGGCGATGCGCCGCGGCCAGGCAGGCCGCCGCGGTATTGCCGACGTACACGCCGCTTTGCATGTAGAACTGACGCTGGGCCAAGAGCATTTCCCCGTGCTGCACGGTGCAGTGCTGATCGACCAACGACCACTCCAGAAACGGTGGGCTGACGCCGACCGCCATGCCCTCGAAACGGTGATCGGTGAAGGTTCCAGCCTTGGAATCGCTGCCTGCAGGGTCGACCAGTGCCGTTTCCACGTCGAAACCGTGGTCGCGCAGGCCGAGGGTGACGCCGGTGAAGCTGGCGCCGGTGCCGGCACACCCGACGAACAGGATCTCCTTGCCGGCCTGGGCCTTGATCAGCTGGCAGGCAAGCTCTGTGGCGGTCTGGTGGCGATGGGCATCGACGCCCACGGGGTTGTTGAACTGATCGGTGTAGAAGTACGACTTGCCATGGGCGTCCTGATGCTGCAGATGGTGCTGCACCACTTCCTTGGGTGAGGCGCCCTCGAGCAGCATGTCCTTGCCGATCAGGGTGGCGCCGAAGCATTCCAGCAGGTCACGCTTGGTCTTGCTGAAGCCAAGGCCGACCGCCAGTTCCACGGCGATGTCGTAGCGGTGACAGGCAGCGATCAGGCCGAAGCCGAAGTTGCCGCCGGTCTTCTCGATCACCGTAGTCTGGCCCGGCACGATATCGCCGTTGCGCACTGCGCTGTCGATGATGTGGCGGGCGGCACGGTACTTGTGGCTGCCGCCAGGGTTATGCAGTTCCAGCTTGGTCAACAGGCGTTCACGGGTGCGGATCAGCTTGCTCATTTGCCGCTGCTCATCGAGGCGTAATGGGGGTGTGGCCTGGTTTGCAGCACCAGCACCGCGGCGATCAGCAGTAGCGCGCAGAGCACCAGGCACAGGACGTTGGTGCCGACCCAACCGATGCTGCTGAGCAACAGCGCCGGGCTGAAGGCACCGAGGGTGGCGAAGATGGCGATGGCCAAGTCGTTCTTGCCTTGCATCTGCATGGCACCCGGTGCGTTCTGCAGGGCTTGGGCCAGCAGCGCGCCACCGCCGACGTAGGTCAGGTTCCAGCCCAGGCCAAGAATCACCAGCGATACGGTCATGGCGGCATAGCCCTGGCTGGTCATGTTCAACAGCGCGCAGCCGATCAGCATGGCCAGGCCACTGCAAATGGTCGTGCGCAACCCCAGCCGCTCGATGATCGCCCCGGTGAAGAACGACGGCGCGAACATCGCGATCACATGCCACTGGATCGCCAGGCGCACGTCAGAAAAATCTTCATGCATGTGCTGCATGTGCATCGAGGCCTGGATCATCAGCAGGTTCATCACCCCGTAGCCCACCGCCGCCACGGCCATTGCCGTGAGCAATGTAGGGTTGAGCGCCGGTGCTGCAACCGGCGTGGCGTTCGCCGAGGGCTGTGCGGCCTGCTCGCTCGGGGCGCTGTCAGGCAGGCACAGGGCGATCAACAGCGACAGCATGGCCAGCCCGACGAAAGCGGCGTAGCACAGGGAAAACAGCGAGTAACCCGCGACCTCGCGCAGCAGTTCGGTGAGCGTCGGGCCGACCACCGCTGCGACCACCCCGCCGGCGACCACCAGCGACAGCGCCTTGGGCTTGAGCAGCGCGGGCAGGTTGTCGGTGGCGGCGAAACGGTTGAAGTTGGCGAAGGCGATGTACACCCCAAGCGCCGCGTGGCTGAGCACCAGCAGGGCGAATTGCTGGTGTTCGACGGCGAAGAAGCCGCTCACCCCAGAGACGATCAGCGGCAGGGCGCCGAGGATGAATGCGGGCCTGCGGCCAATGCGGCTCATCAGCTTCGCCGCAGGGTAGGTGGCGAGCATGACGCAGAGGAACTGCACACCGTAGGGCAGGGTGGACCACTGCGCAGCAGGTGCCAGCGCCGAGCCGACGATCGCCGCCATGGTCACCGACATGACCGCCGTGGTGAGGTTGATCGACTGCGCGGTGAAATACAGGTAGGTGCGGCGGGGCAATGTCTGGCTCATGCGCGGTGCTCCCGGTAGGCCGACAGATCAATCGCGGCGTCTGGGAATTCGCACATCAGGCGTTCCTTGCTCTTGCCCAGGCGTTTGCGCCGCACGTGCAGGCGGCCGATGCGCTGCGGCGAGTCGAGGTGGGTGCCTCCGCAGGGAATCTCGATGCCACGGTACGACCACAGCCGAGCGTCTTCGAAGCCTTGCACGGCGGTGTTCTCGATGGCGTCCTGCCAGGCGATCAGCTCATTGGCGCGGCGCTCGATTTCGCGCACGTCCTCGGCGCTGAAGGGTTCTTCGACGAGGAAATCGAAGCGCGCGCCGTCTTCCTTGATGTGGCAACCGATGGTCCACTGTTCCAGTTCCTGGCGCACGGCAATGGCCGCGGCATACAGGAAGTGGCTGGCGCTGTGCGAGACCGTCAGGCGATCACGGCGCTCGGCATCGATGCACACCCGTGCCGGCATCCCGGCAGTGACCTGTTCGAGCAAATGCAGATCTTCCGGGTGAATCATATGCAGAATGATCCCGCCCAACTTTCCGCCTTTGAAACCTTCAAGGCGAATCGGTGTGCCGTAGAGTTTCTTCGCCCAGATAAAACGCAACGTACCGATCGGCAATTCGATGGTGCCGAAGTCCGCCTCCTGGCCACCGCCTTCGGGATAGGCGACGGTACTATCGAGTTCCAGTGCGTCGGCATGTACGCGGGCCACCTGAGTGTCAGCGGCAGTCAGGTATTGATCCTGATAATAGAGTTTCTCGGTGGTGCGCAGTACTTCATGGGTGAGTAAATCGTTCATTGTTCTAATACCATCTGTAAGGCGGTTTTAACGTGAACTTTGGCGCGTGCCGGTACATCTTTGCTGATGATGCAACCGGGACCGATGAACGCATCGTTGCCAACGTGTACCGGGCCCAGGACACTGCTGAAGGCGCCGATCTGAACACGGTCGCCGATGCGCGGATGTCGGGCACCGCAGGGGTTCTGACTGATGCCGCGGGCGCCCAGGGTGACGCCGCCGAGGATGTAGCAGTCATCGCCGATGACTGAGGTTTCGCCGATCACCGTGCCCACTCCGTGGTCGATGATGAAGCGTGCGCCGATGCGGGCATGGCAGTGGATTTCAGCGCCCGAGAGCATCTTGCCGCGTCGCGAGACAATCGCCGCCAGGCTGCGTTCGTAGGCCGCCAAATTGCCGCAGGTCTGGGCGATCTGATGCGCCAGGCGGTAATGCAACACGGCGGCATAAGAGGTGTAAGTGCGGGCGATGAACACCGGATCGAAACCGGCTGCCGGATCTTTCGCGGCAAAGGCGAGCAAATCGTCGTGGCACTGGTCGGCAACCATTTCAAGCATGTCAGTATCGCTAATCAAGGAATATTCCTGCGGCGAACAACATTCCAGAAGTGCCGCAGTGAGCAAGTTTCTGACGAGTTTGAACGACTCTTGTTCATAATGAACTGGAAGTCGAACGGTCGCAGAAGTCTGTATGTCCATATGGGCCATAATGTCGATTTCCAGTGGTCTGGTTGTTTGGCGTGGTGCGCGGAAGTTGTTGAACTTGGCGTTCAGTACGAAAGGAATAATGGCACTATTCCTACGGATGAAAACGAACAGTCGACATCGTTTCCAGGTAACTGTTAGGCTCTATTTCCTAACGGCTGGCGGACCCTGGCATGAGCACCAACGCCCTCTACGATTCCCTCAAGCAGCGTCTGGCCGATGGCGAGTGGCTGGCCGGGCAGCGCATGCCGTCGATCCGCAAGCTGGCCGCCGCCGGGCACAGTTATCACGATGCCGTTTCCGCCTATGCGCGGCTGGTCAGTGAAGGCGAACTGACCGCCTTCGCCGGACGCGGTTACTTCGTCACCAGCCGCGCCGCGCAGATCGCCGTCAGCCATGACCCGCAGAGCATGGATGGCGATCCGCTGTTCAAGCTGCTGCAGGGCGGCCAGCACTACACCAAGCTCGGTTGTGGCTGGCTCCCGCCGGAGTGGCGCGACACCGACTCGCTGGCCAAGGCGATTCGCCGCACCGCGCGGCTCGAGCAGAGCTCGCTGGCCGAGTACGGCGATATCCTTGGTCACTTGCCGATGCGCAAGCAGCTGTGCGTACACATGAAGCGTCAAACCCGCGTCGATGCCCGGCCCAGTCAGGTCATCACCACCCTGGGCGCCACCCAGGCGCTGGACCTCATCGCCCGCTTGCTGCTCAAGCCCGGTGATCAGGTGTTCGTCGACGAGCCGGGCAATGGCAACCTGATTCGCCTGATTCAATTGGCTGGCGGCCAGGTCATCGGCATTCCGCGCACCCAGGACGGGCCTGATATCGAAGCCATGCAGGCGCACCTGGCCACGCACAGGATCAAGGCGTTCTTCTGCAACAGCACCTTCCACAACCCCACCGGCGGCAACATCAGCCCGCACAACGCCTTCAAGGTGCTGCGCCTGGCCATCGAGCATGAGTTCTATGTGGTCGAGGACGATGTCTACGGCGATTTCAGCCCCGGCGTGCGGCAAACCTTCGCCGAGTTGGATAACCTGGAGCGGGTGATCTACATCGGCAGTTTTTCCAAATGCCTGTCGGCCTCGCTAAGGGTTGGCTACATCGCCTGCGCCCAAGAGCTGATCGAGCCGCTGACGCGCCTGAAACTGCTCACCTGCGTGGCGGTGCCGGCGTTCTGCGAACGCTTCGTCAACACGATTCTGTCCGATGGCACCTACGCCCGGCACATGAAGGATGTGCAGCAGCGCCTGATCAGCCAGCAGGTACAGACCCAGAAGCTATTGCTCGAACGCGGCTGGCGCTTCGACATCGAGCCCCAGGGCGGCATGTTCATCTGGGCCTATCACCCCGAGCTTGCCAACCTGCAGGCGCTGATCGCGCGCCTCGAACAGCAGAAGATTCTGCTGATGCCCGGCTCGGCGTTCGCCGTGGGGCGTGACTACCAGCGCTATGCGCGCATCAACTGCACGCACTTTTCCCAGGCGGTGGCTCAGCACTTCACGGTCAAGTCATCCTGATCTCACTCGTATCATTATTCATCACGCAAACATCGGCGCCTGCTGAACCCTCGGCCAGCGCGCTGGACTAATCTGCAAAGGTTTCATGGTCTTGTCATTCAAATCACGTAGGAGCAACCAGCACATGCAATTAGGAATCGTCGGCTTGGGCCGCATGGGCGGCAACATCGCAAGACGGCTTATGCGCGCTGGGCACCAAGTGGTCGCACACGATCGCGACCACAACGCAGTCAACACCCTGGCCGGCGAAGGTGCGCTCAGCGCCGCCGATCTTGCCGCCGTGGTGCAGCAGTTACAGGCGCCGCGCGCGGTATGGGTGATGCTGCCGGCCGGTGAGCCGACCGAGCAGACCATCGCGCAACTGGCCGATCTGCTCGAGCCGGGTGACTCGATCATCGACGGTGGCAATACCTTCTATAAAGACGACATGCGCCGCGCCGCCGAGCTGGCCAAGCGTGGTCTGCATTACCTGGACGTCGGCACTTCCGGCGGCGTGTGGGGGCTGGAGCGTGGCTACTGCATGATGATCGGCGGCGAGCGTGATGTGTTCGAGCGTCTCGAGCCGTTGTTCGCAGCGCTGGCCCCAGGCGTCGGCGACATTCCACGTACCCATGGCCTGCAAGGCGAGCACCAGCGCGCCGAACACGGCTACATCCACGCCGGCCCACCCGGCGCCGGGCACTACGTGAAGATGGTCCACAACGGGATCGAGTACGGCTTGATGCAGGCTTACGCCGAGGGCTTCGACCTGCTGCGCAGCAAGGGCAGCGATGAACTGCCAGAGGCGCAGCGCTTCGACCTCAACCTGCCGGAAATCGCCGAGGTCTGGCGCCGCGGCAGTGTCATCACCTCGTGGTTGCTCGACCTCACCGCCGATGCCATGGCGGCCGATCCGCAGCTGTCGCAGTTCAGTGGTTCGGTGTCGGACAGCGGTGAAGGGCGTTGGACGGTCGATGCCGCCGTCGAGCAGGCGACCCCGGTACCGGTGCTCTCCAGCGCCTTGTTCGCCCGCTTCCGCTCGCGTCAGCAGCAAGGTACTTACGGCGACAAGGTGCTGTCGGCCATGCGCCTGGGCTTCGGTGGTCATGTCGAGAAGAAAAGCTGATGAAAAAAACCAAGACGCCTGCTGCTCCGCCCTGCACGCTGTTCTTGTTCGGTGCCAACGGTGACCTGGTCAAACGCCTGTTGATGCCCGCGCTGTACAACCTGAGCCGCGATGGCTTGCTCGACCGCAACCTGCGCATCGTCGGCGTCGATCACAACGAGGTCACCGCCGAGGGTTTTGCCGAGCGTCTGCACGATTTCCTCACCGAGCGCGACAAGGGCGGTGAGGGCGCGCCCAAGACCCTCGACGAAGCCCTGTGGGCCAAGCTTGCCAGGCGTCTTGACTACCAGACCGGCGATTTTCTCGACCCGGCCACCTACCAGGCGATCGCCCAGCGCATCGCCAAGACCTCCCACGGCAATGCCATCTTCTACCTCGCCACCTCACCGCGCTTCTTTCCCGAAGTGGCCCAGCGTCTGGGCGAGGCGGGGTTGCTCGATGAGTCATCCGGCGGTTTTCGCCGGGTGGTGGTGGAAAAACCGTTCGGCACCGATCTGGCCAGCGCCCAGGCGCTCAACGCCCGCCTGCTGAAGGTCATGGACGAGCGGCAGATCTACCGCATCGACCATTACCTGGGTAAGGAAACGGTGCAGAACATACTCGTCAGCCGGTTCTCCAACGGGCTGTTCGAATCGTTCTGGAACAACCACTACATCGACCACGTGCAGATCACCGCGGCGGAAACCGTCGGTGTGGAAACCCGCGGCGCGTTCTACGACAGCACCGGCGCTTTGCGCGACATGGTTCCCAATCACCTGTTCCAGTTGCTGGCGATGGTGGCCATGGAACCGCCTGCGGCCTTCGGTGCCGATGCCGTGCGCGGCGAGAAAGCCAAGGTGGTGGGGGCGATTCGACCGTGGTCGCCCAAGTTGGCGCTGAAAAATTCGGTGCGTGGGCAGTACGCCGCCGGCAAACGCATGCGGGGTTATCGTGACGAGGCCAATGTCGACCCCAAAAGCCAGACCGAAACCTATGTGGCGCTCAAGGTGATGATCGACAACTGGCGCTGGGCCGGGGTGCCGTTCTACCTGCGCACCGGCAAGCGCATGAGCGTACGTGACACGGAAATCGCCATCTGCTTCAAGCCGGCGCCGTACGCGCAGTTCCGCGACATGGAACTGGCCCAGCCCAAACCCAACTATTTGAAGATCCAGATCCAGCCGAACGAAGGCATGTGGTTCGACCTGCAAGCCAAGCGTCCGGGACCTGAACTGGTGATGGAGAACGTCGAACTGGGCTTTGCCTACAAGGATTTTTTCAAGATGAGCCCGGCCACTGGCTACGAGACGCTGATCTACGACTGCCTGACCGGTGACCAAACTCTGTTCCAGCGCGCCGACAACATCGAAAACGGCTGGCGCGCGGTGCAGCCGTTCCTCGATGCCTGGGTCAATGGCGGCGAGGTTCACGAGTACCCGGCCGGGGAGGATGGACCGGAGGCTGGCAACGACCTGCTCGGCCGCGATCACCGAGAGTGGCACACGCTCGGTTGAGCACCGCTCAGGCAATCGGGGCGGCTGGGCGCTCCATCGCTACAGGTTTAGCAACTCTTGTGTGAGCGGCTTTAGCCGCCATGGACCGCGAAGCAGTCCCAACCCGTGCTGTTGAAAGCATTACGGGTGAATACCGAATGTGTGGCTGGAACAACCGCGATTCCCAATTGACCGCTACCAAGGACATGAGATGCCCGCTTTGATCGAAGACTATGCCCTGCTGGGCAACTGCCGTAGCGCTGCCCTGGTCAATCGCAACGGTTCGCTGGACTGGTTATCACTGCCGCGTTTCGACGCCCCGGCGGTGTTCGCTAGCCTGCTTGGCAACGAAGAGAACGGCCGTTGGCGAATCGCCCCGTGCGATTCGGTCTCGCACAGCGAGCGGCGCTACCTGGACGATACGCTGGTGCTGGAGACCACCTACGTGACAGCCAGTGGTACGGCGCGGGTACTCGATCTGATGCCGCTCACCGAAACCAACTCGGTGGTACGTATCGTCGAGGGGATAAGCGGCGATGTCCACTTCGAGATGGACCTGGTGCTGCGCTTCGACTATGGCCGCAGCGTGCCGTGGGTCGAGATGCTCGACCCACACACCCTGAGCGCGGTGGCCGGGCCTGACCGGGTGATCCTGTGCAGCAGCGTGGCGCCGCATGCCGCCGACCACCACACCGTGGCGCGCTTTCGCGTCAGTGCCGGCCAGCGGGAAACGTTCAGCCTGCGCCATCAGCGTTCGCACCTGCCCATCGAGCCAGACTGCAACGTTGAGGCGGCGCTGAAAGAAACCATCGACCAGTGGCAGACCTTCGCCAGTCGCTGCCCGGAGGTAGGCCCCTACAGCGCCCAGGTGCGGCGTTCGCTGATCACCCTCAAGGCCATGACCTACGCGCCCACCGGCGGCATCGTCGCGGCGGTGACCACCTCGCTGCCTGAGCGTCTCGGCGGTGAACGCAATTGGGACTACCGCTATTGCTGGCTGCGCGACGCGACCATGACGCTGTTCGCCTTCATGAACCTGGGTTACATCGAAGAGGCCCAAGCCTGGCGTGAATGGCTGCTGCGCTCGGTGGCCGGCAATCCTGAGCAGATGCAGATCATGTATGGCCTGGCCGGTGAGCGCGACCTGCAGGAATACACGCTGCCGTGGCTGGCCGGTTACGAGCATTCGCAGCCGGTGCGGGTCGGCAATGCTGCGGCCAATCAGCACCAACTCGACATCTACGGGGAAGTGGCCGACGCCATGGCCCAGGCGATCAAGGCCGGCCTGCCGCGACACCCGCGCAGTGCGGCGATTTCGCGGCTGATCCTGCCGTACCTGGAAACCATCTGGCGTGATCCGGATGAAGGCATCTGGGAAGTGCGCGGCGGCCAGCAACACTTCGTGCATTCCAAGGTCATGGCCTGGGTCGCCTTCGACCGCGCCGCGCTGCTGGCGGAAAGTGCCGATCAGGACACCGAGCAGAGTCAGCATTACCGCAACGTGGCCGAAGAGATTCGCCGCGAGGTCTGCGAGCGCGGTCTGGACCCGACCGGGCAGTTCTTCGTCCAGGCGTATGACTCCAAAGAAATGGACGCCAGCCTGTTGCAGATCGCCTTGACCGGTTTCTTGCCGGCCGATGACCCACGCTTCTTGCGCACCCTCGAGCAGATCGAACAGCGCCTGCTGCACCAAGGCCTGGTGATGCGCTATGACACCGACAGCGGCGCCGACGGACTGACTGCGGGCGAGGGCACCTTCCTCGTCTGCACGTTCTGGCTGTGCGATGTCTACGTGCTGCTGGGGCGGCGCGACGAGGCCCAGGCCCTGTACGAGCGCCTTCTGGGCTTGTGCAACGATGTCGGCCTGCTGGCCGAACAGTACGACCCGAAAGCCAAACGCATGCTCGGCAACTTCCCCCAGGCGTTCAGCCATATCGGCATCATCAACACCGCGCTCAAACTTCAGGCACGCTGCCCGGTGCGTGATCGCGCCAGTCGCAGCGAATGAGCAGCGTCTTAGCCTTCCAGCAGGGCCAGACGCTCCTCCAGCGCAGCGATACGCGCCTCCAGCGCTTCCAGGCGATCCTCGGACACGCCTGAAGCGCTGCGGCTTTCCCCCGCGCCATGCTGGCGCGCGGCGATGATCGCGTCGATCTGCGCCGGGTCGCCCAGCGCATGGGTATAGCGGTCTTCGCGCTGGCCGGCCTGGCGTGGCAGGTGCAGGGCCAGCTCGCGGGTGACCAGGCGCTCGAGCTGATGCTGCACCTGATCGAGGTCTTCGAAGGCGTGCAGGCGGCTGCTGCGGCTGAGCAGTTCGTTGAGGGTCTGCGGCCCGCGCAGGAACATCAGCCCCATCAGCGTCAGCTGCGCCGGCACCAGCTCCAGGCCTTTGTCGAGGCGATGTTCCCAGCGATCTGCGCGGCTGCCCATCTGCAAGCGGGTCATGTCTTGCGCTTCCAGGGCGCGCAGGGCCTGGCCGACCTGGCCGGGCGTCAGATTCATCACCGGCTCCCGGCTGGTCTTCTGGTTACAGGCCAGCACCAAGGCATTGAGCGTCAGTGGGTAGCTTTCCGGGCTGCTCGCCTGCTTCTCGATCAAGGCGCCGAGTACGCGGATTTCGATGTCGGTGAAGCGGGCGGCGTCGGTGACGGGCTGATCGGTCATGGCGCGTTCTCTGCAATGAAAAGGCCATTAGGGTAGGGCGCGCCGCGCGCCCAGGCAAATGCCGAGCGCGGGCGGGGCTGATTCAGGCGCCGCGGCGGGCCATGGCTTCGCAGGCGGCGGCGGTGAATACCACGTCGGTCGAAGAGTTCAGCGCGGTTTCCGCCGAATCCTGCACCACGCCGATGATGAAGCCGACCGCCACCACCTGCATGGCCACTTCGTTGGGAATACCGAACAGCCCGCAAGCCAGAGGAATCAACAGCAGCGAGCCGCCGGCGACGCCTGAGGCGCCACAGGCGCAGATCGATGCCACCACGCTGAGCAGCACGGCGGTTGGCAGATCGACCGCGATGCCCAAGGTGTGCACCGCCGCGAGGGTCAGCACGGTGATGGTGATGGCGGCCCCGGCCATGTTGATGGTCGCACCCAGCGGGATCGACACGGCGTAGGTGTCTTCATGCAGGCCGAGCTTTTCCGACAGCGCCAGGTTCACGGGAATGTTGGCCGCCGAGCTGCGGGTGAAGAACGCGGTGATGCCGCTTTCGCGCAGGCACAGCAGCACCAGTGGGTACGGATTGCGGCGAATCATGCACCAGGTGATCAGCGGGTTGACCACCAGTGCCACGAACAGCATGCAGCCCAGCAGTACCCCGAGCAGGTGCAGGTAGCCCAGCAGCGCCTGCAAACCGGCCTGGGCCAGGGTCGAGCTGACCAGGCCGAAGATGCCCAGCGGGGCGAAGCGAATCACCACCCGCACGATGTCGGTGATGGCCCTGGACAGGTCATCGGCGACGCCGCGGGTGGCCTTGCCGGCCTTGCGCAGCAGCACGCCCAGGCCGATCGCCCAGGTCAGGATGCCGATGAAGTTGGCGTTGACCAGCGCACTGACCGGGTTGTCTACCGCGCTCATCAGCAGGCCCTGCAGCACCTCGTTGATGCCGCCCGGGGCGCTCAGGCCGGCTTCGCCAGCGTTGAGCACCAGCGTCGAGGGAAAGTGCATGCTCGCTACCACCGCCACCAGGGCTGCGGAAAAGGTACCGATCAGGTACAGCCAGAGAATTGGACGAATGTGCGTCTGCTGACCCTGCTGGTGGTTGGCGATCGAGGCGATCACCAGGACGAACACCAGAATCGGCGCCACCGCCTTGAGCGCCGAGATGAACACGCTGCCGGGCAGCGTCAGGTTGACCGCGACGCTGGGCGCCAGCACGGCCAGGAGGATGCCGGCGACCAGGCCGATGACGATCTGGGTGACCAGGCTTGTGCGGTTCAGCAGGCGAAATACAGCAGACATGTGCAGCGGTGCCTCGAGGCCTCGGAAATAAGCGGCGGACTCTATCACAGGGTTCACCGTGTGACTGACCCGTACTTCTATTGGAACAGCTGGTGTCGCGCGCTCTCGGTGATGGCGACGATGCCGGGGTGCTTGACCTTGCGTTCGACCGAAATCGCATAGAAGGCCTCGGTGACCGCATCGGTCTGTCCAATCAGTTGCACTGCGCAGCGCTGGCAGACTTCCTCGGCGATCACGCTAGGGGCGACGAACAGACCGCTGCCCGACTGGCCGAAGGCTTGCATCAGGGCGCTGTCGTCGAACTCACCGATGATGCGTGGCTGCAAGTGCTGCTCGGCCAGCCAGCGCAGCAGGCGGCTGCGCAACATGGTGTCCTGCCCCGGAATCAGCAGTGGGGCGTTGTGCAGGCACGCCGGGAAGCCGGCACTCAGGCGCGCGGCGAGGGCGGGGTCGGCGAAGAAGCTCAGGCCACATTCGCCCAGCTTCTGGCTGAAGCCCTTGATATCCAGATGGTTGGGCATCGGGCTGTCGGAGATCACGAGGTCGAGGCGCTGGATCGCAAGATCGCCCAGCAGGCGTTCGAGTTTGTCCTCCCGACAGCTGATGCGCAGCACACCGTCCAGGGCCATGGCCGGCGCCAGCAGGCGATAGACGATGGACTTGGGCACCATATCTGCGACGCCCACGCGAAAGACGATCTGCTGTTCTTCCGGTTGCGCGCGCAGCACGGTTTCCAGTTCGCTGGCGATCTGGAACATCTGCTCGGCGTAGCTCAGGGTTTGTCGACCGCTTTCAGTCAGTTCCAGCTGGCGTCCCACGCGCTGAAACAGCTCGATGTTATAGGCCTGCTCGAACAGGCTGATCTGCCCGCTGATGGTCTGTGGCGTGAGGTTCAGTTGCTCGCTGGCGCGCGCGATGCTGCCGGTCTTGGCGACCACCCAGAAGTAGTGCAGTTGTCGATAATTGAGCATGGTCGATGTAACAGTTCGTAAAAAGCGAAGTATAGCCGCTGAAAAAACGAATTTTCCTGATGTTTTTGTCAGGCTAGGATGGCCGGTGATCACGCGCCTGCCAGGGCGCCCGACCCCTTTTGCGAGATACGATCAATGGAATACTTGCTGGAACTGGCTTCAAGCCCTACTGCCTGGGTTGCCCTCGCCACACTGGTGGCGATGGAAATCGTCCTGGGTATCGACAACCTGATCTTCATCTCCATTCTCACCAACAAATTGCCCGAGGCCTACCGTTCCAAGGCGCGGCGGGTGGGGATCAGCATGGCGTTGGTCATGCGTCTGGCGCTGCTCAGCACCGTGGCGTGGATCGTGCAACTGACCGAGCCGGTGTTCGAGGTGCTGGGCAACGCGTTTTCCTGGAAAGACATGATCCTCATCGCTGGTGGTCTGTTCCTGTTGTGGAAGGCGACCAAGGAGATTCACGAGAACGTCGACCCGCACGGCGCCAAGGAAGAAGACAAAGTCGGCTCGACGATCACCCTGGGCTTCGGTGCGGCGATCTTCCAGATTCTGCTGCTCGACATCGTCTTCTCCATCGACAGCATCATCACCGCCGTGGGCATGACCCAGCACCTGCCGATCATGATCATCGCGGTGATCAGCGCGGTGATCGTGATGCTGGTCGCCGCCGATCCGCTGGCCAAGTTCATCAACGACAACCCGACCGTGGTGATGCTGGCTCTGGGCTTTTTGATCATGATCGGCATGACGCTGATCGCCGAGGGCTTTGGCGCCCATGTGCCTAAAGGCTACGTGTATGCGGCCATGGCCTTCTCGACGCTGATCGAAGTGCTCAATATCCTGGCCCGACGCGCCCGCCTCAAGCGCGAAGCCAGCGAAGGTTGAGCAAGACATATCGCGGCTAAAGCCGCTGCTACGCGGCCTTTGCGGGGGCGGTTTTAGCCGCGAAAGGCCGGTGTAGACCTCTCGGGTTCGAACCTACACCCCAGCTTTCTTCAAGCGCACGCGTGGTGTGTGGGGGAGGGCTGCAGGACGAGCGGGGGCGTGGCGGCGCAGGATGCGCAGTACGCCCCATAGCATCGCCAGTGCAACGCTGGTCCACATGCCTATCAGCAGGATGATTGCCATCGTCAGACTCATGGTCGGCTCCTCGGCGTCGCTGCCTGGGGGCAGCGCTGATACAGGTGAAGTCTAGCCTGCCGTTGATGACGTTCAATTGACCGATGGTCCTGTGACGCCGACGCCTCGTTGCGCGTGCGCTCCGGGGTATACCGTGGCGCCTGCGCCGCCTATGATCGTGGGCCGAGCCTGAGCACCATTGGCCAGGCGTTGAGACAAGCGAGAAACCATGCCGCAGCATTCATCCATCGCCCGCCACCTGCGCCTTGGCCTGGCGGCGGCCTTGCTGGCCACCACCCTGGCGGGCTGCTCCAGCGCACCACCGGCGCTGCCCAAGGATCTGGCGCAGCGCGTCGAGATCAGCGGCGTGCCGTTCTTCCGCGGCAACGCCTACCACGGCGGCGCCTTGGCCCTGGCGACCCTGCTGTCCCAGCAAGGGGTGAATGTCACCCCGGGCCTTTTGGACAAACCCCTCGGCCTGCCGGAGCAGATCGATCATTTGCAAACCGCCATTCCCCGCGTGGCCCGTGAATACGGCCTAGTCGTGTATCCGCTGGACAAACGCCTGGAAGCCTTGCTGGTGCAAGTGGCCGCGGGCAACCCGGTGCTGCTGCGTTATCAGGAAGGTTCGAGCTTCTGGTCCGAGCCGCGCTATGCGGTGCTGGTCGGCTATGACCGTTACAAGAAGCGCGTGCTGCTGCGCGCAGGCATGGACCGCAGGCGCCTGGTCGACTTCGCCGATTTCGACAAGGCCTGGCGCCAGGAGGGCAGTTGGGCGGTGTTGCTGCAACCGCCGCGGCAGTTGCCGGCCAATGTCGACCGCGAGCGCTGGCTCAAAGGCGCAGAAGACCTGGCCCATGAGGGTCAGGAAGTCGCTGCACGGCAAGCCGTGCGCCGCCTGCAGGAATGATGGGGAAAGTGCCGGGGCAGTCGTTGCCCCGGCCAGAAGGTGTCAGAAGCCGAGGCGGTCGCGCAGGCTGTAGTACCAGGCGCCCAGGGCGCTGAAAGGCACGCGCAGCAATTGCCCACCGGGGAACGGGTAGTGCGGCAGGCCGGCGAAGGCGTCGAAACGTTCGGCCTGGCCGCGCAGGGCCTCGGCCAGCACCTTGCCCGCCAGGTGGGTGTAGGTCACGCCATGGCCCGAGCAGCCCTGGGAGTAGTAGATGTTGTCGCCAATCCGGCCAACCTGAGGCAGGCGCGACAGCGTCAGCAGGAAGTTGCCGGTCCAGGCGTAGTCGATCTTGACGTTCTTCAGTTGCGGGAAGGCCTTGAGCATCTTCGGCCGGATGATGGCTTCGATGTTCTGCGGGTCACGCGCGCCATACACCACACCGCCGCCGAAGATCAGTCGCTTGTCCTGGGTCAGACGGTAGTAGTCGAGCAGGTAGTTGCAGTCTTCCACGCAGTAGTCCTGCGGCAGCAGGCTGCGCGCCAGTTCTTCACCCAGCGGTTCGGTGGTGATGACCTGCGTGCCACACGGCATCGACTTGGCCGCCAGCTCTGGCACCAGATTGCCCAGGTAGGCGTTGCCGGCGACGATGATGAACTTGCTGCGAATGCTGCCTTGCGGGGTATGCACCACAGGGCTTGCGCCGCGCTCGATACGAATCGCCGGGCTTTGCTCGTAGATGACGCCGCCCAGCGACTCCACCGCGGCGGCTTCGCCGAGGGCCAGGTTGAGCGGGTGGATGTGCCCACCGCTCATGTCGAGCATGCCGCCCAGGTAATTGTCACAGGCGACCACTTGGCGAATACGCGACTGGTCCATCAGTTCCAGCTGAGTGTGGCCATAGCGCTCCCACAGGCGTTTTTGCGCTTCCAGATGGGCCATTTGCTTGGGGGTGAGCGCCGCGAAGACGCCGCCATCTTTGAGGTCGCAGTCGATGCCGTAGGTGGCGATGCGCTCGCGGATGATCCGACCGCCCTCGAACGCCATCTCCCCGAGCAGTTGGGCCTGACGCGCGCCAACCGTGCGCTCGATGACATCGATGTCGCGGCTATAACTGTTGACGATCTGCCCGCCGTTGCGCCCGGAGGCGCCGAAGCCGACCTTGGCGGCCTCCAGCACAGTGACCTTGAAACCGTTCTCCAGCAGGAACAGTGCGCTTGAAAGGCCGGTATAGCCGGCGCCGATGATGCACACATCGGTTTCCACCTGCCCTTGCAGCGCTGGACGTGCTGGCACCGGGTTGGCCGAGGCGGCGTAGTAGGACTGGGGGTAGCGGGTGTCAGCCATGGCGGGGAAAACCTCGTGTTTTATATTTTTAACGGATGCGCCGATGCTATCAACAATAATGAACACCTGCCAGTCATGCGGAAAAAAACCCGGACGGCAGGTCATTGCCGCTACTCAAAGAGAAATTGATTAGGATTCAGTGGCTTACCCGTTAAATAAGTGTTGACAGGGTGATTATTCTGCGTAGAATGCGCCCCACACGACAGGCACATAGCTCAGTTGGTTAGAGCACCACCTTGACATGGTGGGGGTCGTTGGTTCGAGTCCAATTGTGCCTACCAAACACGCTAAAAAGGCGATCCGCGAGGGTCGCCTTTTTTGCATTTTGGTTTCCGGTCGGGGCATTTCCGCGTTCCAACCTGTGGCCACGGGCTTACGCAAATTTTTGATTACTTTGAAGAAAAAGCGCTTTACAGGGAACGCTTTGCTCTCTAATATGCGCCCCACACGACAGGCACATAGCTCAGTTGGTTAGAGCACCACCTTGACATGGTGGGGGTCGTTGGTTCGAGTCCAATTGTGCCTACCATATAAAGTCCTGGTTTCCAGGCAGTGAAAGGGCGATCCGAAAGGGTCGCCCTTTTTCGTTTGCGTGTTTCGTCAGGTCGTCGGCCGCGCAGCCTGCACAGCGCTGCGGCGTTGTGTCGCGCTGCGCTTGCAAAGCCGTTCAATCGCTCGCTTACAGCCGAGCGGCGCGGCCACGGCGGCCCGGTTCGTACCACTTGGCGTGCTAGAATCCGCCCCTTCGAAACAGGAGGTACACGCGTGCGCAAACTGGCAGTGGTAATGGCAGTGCTGGCCTTGGCTGGCTGTGAGAACGAGGTCGAAGGCATCCACAAGCAAGTTGCCGAGCACCTGCACAACCCCAAGACCGCCAAATTCGCCAACGTGCGAATCGACACCCAAGGCATGGTGTGCGGCCAGGTCCGCGGCAAGGACGACAACGGTCAGTTCGAAGCCTATCGCAGCTATGTCGCCGTGAAGCGTGATGGCCAGTACCAGATTCTCGTGGACGACACCGGCAACAACCTGCCGATCCGAGAGTTGTGCGGCGGTGCCGATCTGCAGCGCCGGGCCGATGCCCTGGCTGACCAGCCGGCGCCCGATGGCTGGGACGTCGAGGTGATTCAAGGCGCCAACATGGGCGCGCTGAGCGACATGACCGCCCGGCTCATCGAGAAAGGCATCCCTTCCTGGGTCGAATATCGCGCCGGCAAGCCGGTGGTACTGATGGGGCCGTTCCCCAGCAAGGCTGAAGCCGATGCGCGCAAGGCCGACGTGATGGCACGTTTGGGCACTGACTCAGTGGTCATTCAGCACGGTGTGGAACGCTGAGCGGCCGTGGTACTCCAATGGGCAAGGAAGCCCGAGTTCAAGCCTGATGCGCCTGCCCTCGGGCGCGTTGACGACTATGCTTGGATGGGCAGACGCTGAAGCGGGGAGGCCTCATGTCTACGTTGGAAAAGGCCATCATCATCGCCGCCATTGCCCACGATGGGCAGTTCGACAAAGGTGGCTCGCCGTACATTCTGCACCCACTGCGGGTGATGCGGCGAATGCATACCCAGGAAGAGCGCATCGTCGCGGTGCTGCACGATGTACTGGAAGACACCGCGCTGACGGTCTCGGACCTGGCCCGAGAAGGCTTCAACCTGAAGGTTCTGGCGGCCCTGCTGGCGCTGAGCCGGCGCGGCGACGAGCCTTATGAATCGTTCGTCCAGCGCCTGGGCAGCGATCCGCTGGCGCGCGCAGTCAAGCTGGCCGATCTGGCCGACAACAGCGACATGACGCGCATTCCCACCCCTGGCCCCGCCGACTTGCAACGCCTCAGCCGTTATCGCCAGGCCAGCGCCTACCTGCAAGCGTTGGCCTGAGCCTGGCCCCTCAATCCTCCTTCGGCACCGTCCAGAAAATCTGCACGCCGCCATCGTCGCGGTGGGCGAGGGTGACGTTGTCGTTTTCGGCGATCTCTTCGAGCAGCGTTTCCCAGTCATCAACGGTTTCGTGCTCAAGACGGAAGATCAGCGCTGTCTTGCTGCGCTGCGCGGCGGTGCCGTTGATGATTTTCTGGATGCGGACGCCCAACTGCGTGTAGCTGCTTGGGGTCGTGGCGGCGGTGCTGGCCATGGATCGGCTTCCTAGGTGGCTGTATGTGCGTACAGTATTTCAACGCCAGCCTTTGCGCAACTGCGGCTCAGCGCATGAAGTGCACTTTGCCCGTATCGTCGTTGCCCATGTACATGCCGTACACCCCGGCCTTGCGTTCTAGGATGTAGCGTTCGAGGATCTGCCGGATCGCGGGGTAGTAGATCTCGTCCCAGGGGATGTCGTCGGGGTCGAAGAAGCGGTAGGTGAGGGTCTCAGGGCCGTGCTCGCCGGTTTCTTCCACAGCCAGGGCGCGGAAGATGATGTACACCTCGCTGATCTTCGGCACGCTGAAGATCGAGTAGGGCGAGACGATGTCGGCGCGCACTCCGGTTTCTTCCCAGACCTCGCGCAGGGCAGCGTCCTCGGTGGTTTCCCCGGCTTCCATGAAGCCTGCGGGCAAGGTCCAGGTACCGGGCTTGGGCGGGATGGCGCGCTGGCACAGCAGGTAGCGGCCCTCGCGCTCGATGATGCAGCCGGCGATGATCTTGGGGTTTATGTAGTGAATGTAGCCACACGCGCAGAACAGGCGTTCATGGGTGTCGCCGCTGGGGATGCCCCGAACGAGTGCCTGGGTGCAATGTGGGCAGTAGCGCGGGGCGATGGCCATGATCAGCGACCTATGCGCGGGTCTTTCTGGGTCAATGGCTCGGCGATCGGGCGCACCGGGGTGTCGTCTTCCTGCTTCTGGCGCAGGTACTCGAGGGCAACGGCAGCGGCGGCACGAACATGGTCTACCGAGGCCTGGTGAGCAGCGTGCGGGTCGCCGCTCTTGATCGCTTCGACCATTTTCTCCATTTCCCGGTTACTGGCGCCGCGGCGATTGTGCTGCGACACCGAGGTGGCTCGCAGGTAGCTGATGCGCGCCTGCAACTGGCGCAGCTGCTGGGCGGCGACGCGGTTGCCTGAGCCTTCGAGCAGCACGTCATAGAAGCCTTGCACCGATTCGAGCACTTGTTGCAGCTCGCCCTGCTCGAGCGACTCGCGGTTTTCTTCCAGCGCCCGTTCCAGGGCACGGATGTCCTTGCTCTTGGCATTGAGGGTGAAGAGTTGAACGATCAGCCCTTCGAGCACGCAACGCAGCTCGTAGATGTCGCGGGCATCTTCCAGGGTGATGATGGCGACCCTCGGCCCCTTGGCGTCGGCGAACTCCACCAGCCCTTCGGACTCCAGGTGACGCAGCGCCTCGCGCACCGAAGTGCGGCTGACCCCGAGACGATCGCACAGGTCGCGCTCGACCAGGCGGTCGCCTGGCAGCAGGTGGAAATTCATGATCGCGCTGCGCAGCTTGTCTAGCACGATCTCGCGCAGGGTGACGGGGTTGCGGTTGACCTTGAAGCTGTCGTCGAGGGGCTGGCGTTTCATTGGGTGCGCTCTAATAGAGGCTGTGCGCCCATATCAGGGAAGCACCGCGAACCGAGGTGCTTCCTGCAGTGGTTCGAACAGCCCGTTGTTATCGGGTTGACTCTGCGTCGGCCTCGGCGAACGCTTCGCGGGCCAGGCGGAAACTGTCCACCGCCGCGGGTACGCCGCAATAGATGCCGACCTGCAGAAGGATCTCGCGAATCTGTTCACGGCTCAGGCCGTTGCGCAGTGCGCCGCGGATGTGCAACTTGAGTTCGTGCGGCCGGTTGAGGGCGGAAATCATGGCCAAGTTTATCATGCTGCGCTCTTTGAGCGACAAGCCGTCACGGCCCCAGACATGGCCCCAGCAGTACTCGGTGACCAGATCCTGCAACGGCTTGTTGAAATCGTCGGCGTTCTCGATCGAGCGATTGACGTAAGCCTCGCCCAGCACTTGCGTGCGGATCGCCAGGCCTTTTTCGTACTTCTCGTTGCTCATCTGCATGCTCCGAATGAAAACGGGGGCCACAACCGAGGGTGAGTGGGCGCGGCCCCCAAAAAAGGCTCTGCCAGACCTGGCGCAGGCCAGGTCGGCAAAGGACGGATCAGCCTAGCGCCGGCAGGGCGCCCAGCTTGCCGCGATGATAGACCATCGGCGCCACGGGCTCTGCCGGCAGCACCAGGTTTTTCACGGCGCCGACGATGATGGCGTGGTCGCCACCGTCGTACTCGCGCCACAGCTCGCACTCGATGATCGCGGTAGCATTGCTCAGCAGCGGGTTGCCCAGCTCGCTCAGGTGCCACTCGATGCCTTGCGCCTTGTCTTTGCCTTTGCCGGCGAAGGCATAAGCCTCGGCGGTTTGCCCGGCTGACAGCAGATGGATCGCAAAGCGCTTGCTGTCGCGCAGGATCGGGTAGGTGTCCGAGGCATAGTTGGGGCAGAACAATACCAGTGCCGGGTCGATCGACAGCGCGCTGAAGGCGCTGGCGGTGATGCCGACGAGGGCGCCATCGGCGTCCAGGGTAGTCACCACCGTGACACCTGACGGGAACGAGCCCATCACTTCTTTATAGATGCCAGGTTCGATCATCTTGGCGTTACCTCTTCAGCGCATCACGAATGGATCGGGCATCGGCGCGGTGGACAGGTTGATCCACACGGTCTTCAGCTCGGTATAGGCAAGCACCGAATCGATGCCGCTCTCGCGGCCGTAGCCGCTGTTCTTGAAACCACCGATCGGCGCCATGGCCGAGACGGCGCGATAGGTATTGACCCAGATGATCCCTGAACGCACGTCGCGCGCCAAGCGGTGGGCGCGGCCCAGGTCGCGGGTCCAGATGCCGGCAGCGAGGCCGAACTGCGAGTCGTTGGCCATCGCCAGGGCCTCTTGCTCGGTCTTGAAGCGGATGACCGCAGCGACCGGACCGAACACCTCTTCCTGCATGATGGTCATCGAATTGCTGTCGCATTCGAACAGGGTCGGCTCGTAGAACCAGCCATCACCCTCGACCTCGGCGCGCTTGCCGCCCAAATGCAGCTTGGCGCCTTCGGCCTTGGCCGCAGCGACCAGGCCTTCGACCACCGCCAGTTGCTGCGCGGTGGCCATCGGGCCCATTTCGCTGGCGTCGTCGGCCGGGTTGCCGATGCGAATACGCTTGGCGCGCTCGATCAGGCGGCTGACGAACTCATCGAAGATGTCATCCTGCACCAGCAGCCGCGAACCGGCCACGCAGCTTTGCCCGGAGGCGGCATAGATACCGGCAACCGCACCGTTGATGGCGCTGTCCAGGTCGGCGTCGGCGAAGATGATGTTGGGCGACTTGCCGCCCAGTTCCAGCGACAGCTTGGCGAAGTTCTCGGCGCTGCTGCGCACCACGTGACGTGCAGTGGCGGCGCCGCCGGTGAAGGCGATCTTGCGTACCAGCGGGTGACGGGTGAGGGCGGCGCCAGCGCTTGGGCCGTAGCCGGTGACGACGTTCACCACACCGGCCGGGAAGCCGGCTTCCAGGGCCAGGCGGGCCAGTTCGAGAATGGTCGCCGAGGCATGCTCGGACGGCTTGAGCACGATGGTGTTGCCGGCGGCCAGGGCTGGGGCCAGCTTGATCGCGGTCAGGTACAGCGGGCTGTTCCACGGAATGATGCCAGCCACCACGCCGATCGGCTCGTGCACGGTGTAGGCGAACAGGTCGGGTTTATCCAGCGGCAGCGTGCCGCCTTCGAGCTTGTCGGCCAGGCCTGCGGTGTAATGGAAGAACTCGGGCAGGTAACCGACCTGGCCGCGGGTTTCGCGAATCAGCTTGCCGTTGTCTCGGCTTTCCAACTGCGCGAGGTGTTCTTTGTTTTCCGCGATCAACTCGCCAAGACGGCGCAGCAGCTTGCCGCGGGCGGTGGCGGTGAGGCCACGCCAGGCACTGCTTTCGAAGGCGCGCTGGGCCGCCTGCACGGCCAGTTCGACGTCCGCTTCATCGGCGTCGGGCAGCTGCGACCAGGCCTGGGCTGTGGCCGGATTGAGACTGTCGAAGGTCTTGCCATTCTGGGCGTCGACCCATTGGCCGTCGATGCACATCTGGAAACGTACGAGGGTCATGCAACTATTCCCTTGGCAGATTCGGTGAGAGTACGGGCTTGCCGGAGGAAGTCCAGCAGCATCTTGTTGACTTCACGCGGCGCTTCCACGGGCATCATGTGGCGTTGTTCGGCAAGCACTGCGCATTGCGCATTGGGGATGCGCGCGGCCAGTTGGCGGGCCATGGCCGGGGTCGAACCGGCGTCGAGCTCGCCAGTGGCGATCAGGGTCGGCACCTGGATGCGGCCGAGGTCATCGGCGCGGTACATGTCCTGGGTGGCGAACAGCGAATAGGTGGTGTGATAACCCTGCGGGTCGTTGTTGGCCAGCACCTGGCGGAGGGCCGCGACCTGCGCCGGGTTGGCGGCTTTGTATTCACGGCTGAACCAGCGCTCGAGGGCGGCATCGACGTTGGCGTCGGGGCCCAGTTCGGCGGCCTGGGCGGCGCGGGCGATGACCCCGGCGCTCTGCTCGGGCGAGCGGTTGAACACGCTGTTGAGCACGACCAGCGCCGAGACGCGCTGCGCGTAGGCGAGGGCGAAGGCGCGGGCAACCAGGCCGCCCATGGAGAAGCCGATGACCGTGGCCTGCGGGATCTGCAGGTGGTCGAGCAATTCGGCGAGCTGGTCGGCGTAGCCTTGCAGGGGCGTGTCGGCGGCCGGCACGCGGCTCTGGCCATGGCCGAGCATGTCGTAGCAGATGACCCGATAATCGGCCGCAAGACCGACCACCTGGCCACCCCACATTTCCTTGTTCAGACCCACGCCGTGGATCAGCACCACAGGTTGCCCCTGGCCTTGGCTGAAATAGCTGGTCCCGGCCGGAGTACGTTCAGCGACAGGCTGAATCATGGATGACGCTCCTTGCGGGATGGAGCGCGCGCGGCGCTCCTTCCCATCTGGTTGTTGTTATTGAGCGTTGGCTTTTTCAGCAGCCAGTTCTTCCAGATCGATGTAGCGGTTGCCGATACGCGGGTGCAGACGGCCACCGTCGGCAGCGCCCAGGACCACGACGATCTCGTCGGCGCGCGGCGCGTCTTCGATCTGCATTTCCAGGGTGATGTAGTGCGAGCGCTGGCCTTCGTCGTCTTTCTGCATCATCGGGATCTGGATCGAGGTGCCTGGGCCACCACGCTTGTTGGTGAAGCTCAGGTAGCTCTTGGCCTGTACCGCTTCGCGGTAGTGGTTGCCGAAGCGCAGGGTGTGGATCACTGCCGAGGCGTGCTCGATCTCGCCATCGGCGCCGACCACAGCGGCTTTACCGTAGGCTTCGATCTTGTCGGCGCCGCCGATGGCAGCCACCAGACGCTCGACCATCAGCTCGCCAAGCTCGGAGCAGTTGGCGCGGATTTCCGGCTTCAGATCGTCAACGAACCCGCGGCCCGCCCATGGGTTCTTGATCACCACGGCCAGGCCGACCATGGTCACGGGCTTGTCAGTGGCTTTGAAACCTTCGATGCGGGTCTCTTCGGAGTAGGTGACGATCTTGCGGATTTCGAAACTCATGAGCGGCTCCTTGGGAGGTTACTGGGTCTTGTTGTCTGATGGTATACCATAATATTTGTTCTGCAAGCGCTGCCTGCAAAAATCCCCACGGCGGGAGACGAAGGGTCCGCTGCTCCACTGATTTGCGGGCCAGCTGTACTGGCTGTGCACCCCTTCGATATAAAAAAAGCCCGCTTGCAAGGCCCATGCGGGCCACCGCAAGCGGGCCGATCCCGCAATCATTCAGGCAATGGGAATTCAGGCGAACGCAGGCACCACTTCCTTGATGAACAGCTCAAGGGATTTTTTCTTCTCGGCGTGGGGCAAACTGTTGTCGCACCAGAAGCTGAACTCGTCGACGCCCAGTTCCTGGTAGTACTTGATCCGCGCGATCACCTCTTCGGGGGTGCCGATCATGGTGTTCTTGCGGATGTTGTCCAGGTCGAACGCCGGCACTTCGGCGAATTTCGATTCCGGGCTTGGCTCGAGGAAGCCGTTGACTGGGGTGGTCTTGTTGCCGAACCAGGCATCGAAGGTGCGGTAGAAGCGCGAGATCGCCTGGGCGCCGATCTTCCAGCCATCGGGCTCATCGGCGCTGTGCACGTGGGTGTGACGCAGCACCATCAATTGCGGGCGCGGCACTTCGGGGTTGTTGTCCAGAGCGGCCTGGAACTTGTTCTTCAGGTCGAGCACTTCTTCATCGCCCTTCATCAGCGGCGTGACCATCACGTTGCAGCCGTTCTTCACTGCGAAATTGTGCGAGTCAGGGTCGCGGGCGGCGATCCACATCGGTGGCATGCCGGCTTGCACGGGCTTGGGTACGCTGGTGGAGGTGGGGAATTTGTACACCTCGCCTTCGAAGGCGTAGTCGCCTTCCCACAGTTTACGTACCACGGGCACCATTTCCCGCAGGGCCTTGCCACCGTCGGTGGCCGGCATGCCGTTAGCCATGCGGTCGAACTCGAACTGGTAGGCGCCACGGGCCAGACCCACTTCCATGCGGCCATTGCTGATCACGTCGAGCAGGGCGCATTCACCGGCAACCCGGATCGGGTTCCAGAAAGGCGCAATGATGGTGCCGGCACCCAGGTGGATGGTCTCGGTGCGGGCGGCCAGATAGGCCAGCAGCGGCATCGGGCTGGGCGAAATGGTGTATTCCATGGCGTGGTGCTCGCCGATCCACACCGTGCTGAACCCGCCTGCTTCGGCCATCAGGGTCAGTTCGGTGAGGTCTTCGAACAACTGGCGGTGGCTGACCTGGTCATCCCAACGTTCCATGTGCACGAACAGCGAAAATTTCATGGGGCATTTCCTCGACGCGTGAAAGGTGTCGGCTGGCTGGGCCAGCGGCAGATCGAAGGACGGACGCCGTCGGCAACCGTCGTACTAATTAAGGGAAATTCAGGCCAGGGCGGGCAGGCTGGCCATCTTGCCGTGGCAGTACACCAGCGGTTGCGGGGCTTGCGCGGGAACGATCAGGTTCTGCACCTTGCCGACCATGATGGCGTGGTCGCCACCTTCGTATTCGCGCCACAGCTCGCACTCGATGACCGCCGTGGCGCCTGCCAGAATCGGATTGCCCAGCTCGCTCAGGCTCCATTGGATACCGGCTGCCTTGTCCTTGCCTTTGCGGGCGAAGGCGTAGGCCTCGGCCTGCTGTTCACCCGACAAGAGGTGAATGGCGAAGCGCTTTTTCTGAATCAGCACAGGATAGGATTCGGAGCTGTAATTGGGGCAGAACAGCACCAGCGGCGGGTCCATCGACAGGGAGGAGAAAGCACTGGCGGTCAGGCCGACGATTGCGCCGTCGTCATCCAGAGTAGTGATGACCGTGACGCCGGAGGGGAACGAGCCCAGGACGTGCTTATAGACAGTTGCGTCGATCATGACGGGGTCCTCGCAGGGGAGAGCGGTAGGCCGCTTTTTATCGTTGATGTGTCTGATGGTATACCGTAATACCCAATTTGCAAGTGGAAATTTCTTTGCCACATTCGACATGATGAGCGGTAAAAACCCAATGAATACGGGGTGCTGAAGCGTTTCTTCACCTGATACAGCTCACTCGACAAGCGGATCAGAGACGCATTTCAGATGCGGATCAGTGTTGTCAAAAGCTTGGAATACCATAATATGGTCTTCAGCAGAGAGGCCGCCCCGATGCGGTTTCCTACAACGATAAAAATGATCTCCGAGCTCAAATCCTATGTCCCAGCCGTCTTCGCAAAAGCAGTTTGTCGAGAATCACACGGTCGATTACGTTCCACCTGCCGAGCGCCATGGGAAGGCGCGTGACCTGTTCACTCTCTGGTTCAGTACCAACATCGCACCACTGCCCATCGTCACCGGGGCGATGGTGGTTCAGGTGTTCCACCTCAATCTGCTTTGGGGCCTGATCGCTATCGCCCTGGGTCATCTGCTGGGCGGTGCAGTGCTCGCGCTTGCCTCGGCCCAGGGGCCGCAACTGGGCATTCCGCAGATGGTGCAGAGCCGCGGCCAGTTCGGTCGCTACGGTGCCTTGCTGATCGTGTTCTTCACCGCGCTCATCTATGTCGGCTTCTTCATTTCCAACATCGTGCTGGCGGGCAAGTCGATTCATGGCATCGCCCCCAGCGTGCCGATGCCGACCGCGATCGTGGTGGGCGCCCTCAGTGCCACGGCCATCGGCGTGATCGGCTACCGCTTCATCCATAGCCTCAACCGGATCGGTACGTGGGTGATGGGTTCGGCGCTGCTGGCAGGCTTCATCATGATGTTCACCCAGGAGCTGCCGGCCGACTTCTTCAGCCGTGGCGCCTTCAACCTGTCGGGCTTCATCGCCACGGTGTCGCTGGGCACCATCTGGCAGATCAGCTTCTCGCCCTACACCTCGGACTACTCGCGCTACCTGCCGCGTGAAATCGGCATCGCCAAACCGTTCTGGGCTACCTACTTCGGCGCTACGCTGGGCACCATTCTGTGCTTCAGCTTCGGTGCCATCGCAGTGCTGAGCGTTCCGGAAGGGGTCGAGGCCATGGATGCAGTGAAGCAGGCCACCGGCTGGCTGGGCCCGATCCTGATGGTGCTGTTCCTGCTCAACATCATCAGCCACAACGCCCTCAACCTGTATGGCGCCGTGCTGTCGATCGTTACTGCGATCCAGACCTTCTTCGCCAGCTGGACCCCCAGCGTCAAAGTGCGTGTCGTGCTCGCAGCGGTGATTCTGCTGGCCTGCGGTGCGGTCGCGCTGAATGCCTCGGCCAACTTCATCAGCCAGTTCATCGGCCTGATCCTGGCGCTGCTGGTGGTGTTGGTGCCTTGGGCTGCGATCAACCTGATCGACTTCTACCTGATCAAGAAGGGCGAGTACGACATCGCGTCGATCTTCAGCGCCGACGGCGGTATCTACGGCCGCTTCAACCATCACGCGATCATCGCTTACGCCTGCGGCATTCTGGTGCAGCTGCCGTTCGCCAACACCGCGTTGTACGTCGGTCCTTATTCGAACTTGATCGAAGGCGCAGACCTGTCCTGGCTATTCGGTCTGCTGGTGACCGCGCCGCTGTACTACTGTCTGGCTACCCGCGCCAAGGCAACCCAGGCGGCCAAGGCGCCCAAACCGGTAACCGTCGGCCACTGATCGGCGCATCGGTGAACAAGGGAAGGGCCGCATTGCGCGGCCCTTTTCATTGCAGGTGCGTGGCGAAGGTCAGACCTTGAACTTGGCGACCAGGCCATTGAGGTCTACTGCCAGACGCGAGAGGTCCTGGGCGGCGGCGCTGGTCTGGTTGGCGCCGGCAGAGGTCTGCATCGCCAGGTCACGGATGTTCACCAGGTTACGGTCGACTTCGCGTGCCACCTGCGCCTGCTCCTCCGAGGCGCTGGCAATGACCAGGTTGCGCTGGTTGATCGAGGTGATGGCCTCGGCGATCACCTCCAGCGCCTGCCCCGCGCCTTGCGCGACCTCCAGGGTGCCGTTGGCGCGCCCCTGGCTGCTGTGCATGGCACTGACCGCGCGCCCGGTGCCAGTCTGGATGCCAGCGATCATCGCTTCTATTTCCTCGGTCGATTCCTGGGTGCGGTGGGCCAACGCGCGCACTTCGTCAGCCACCACTGCAAACCCGCGTCCGGCTTCACCGGCGCGGGCGGCCTCGATGGCGGCATTCAACGCCAGCAGGTTGGTCTGCCCGGCAATCGCGCCGATGACGTCGAGCACCCGACTGATTTCGTTGGCGTGGCCGGCCAGTTGCTCGATCTCTCGAGCGGTGCCGGCCACATCACTGACCAGATGCTCGATCGAGGCCAGCGCCTGATTGACCTGGTCGCGGCCGTCGCGGGTGTTCTGGTCGGCGCCTTTGGAGGCATCGGCCGTGCTGACGGCATTGCTGGCGACTTCCTCGACCGCTGCCGTCATCTGATTGACCGCGGTGGCGGCCTGGTCGATTTCCGCGCTTTGTTGATGCAGGCCGCGGCTGGTGTCTTCGGTAACGGTGTGCAGCTCTTCCGAGGCCGAGGCCAACTGATCAGAAGAGGCGGCGATCTGCCGCAAGGTCTCGCGCAAGCTGTGTTGCATGCCGCTCAAGGCGCGCAACAGCAAAGCCGGTTCGTCGCGACCGTGCACGTGAATGTCCTGGGTCAGGTCGCCGGTGGCCACACGCTCGGCGACCGCAACTGCATCGGCCAGGGGCACAACGATGCTGCGGGTGAGGAGGGTGGCGATAGCGGCCAGGGCCAGCATGATCAGCACCAGCGCCGCGATGATTGCAGTGAAGGCTTCATCGGCCACGTCACTCGAATATTGCGAGGCATCCTGGGCGCCTTTGCCGTTGAAGGCGATCAGTGCCTGCAAGGCGCTCATCATGGCATCGGCGTCCGCTGCCAGTGGGCCGGTAATCAGCGCCTTGGCCTGTGTATCCTGAGTGCTGGCGATCAACTGCTGCACTTGCGTCTGCAGCGTGCTATAGCGCTGCCAGGCATCTTCAAAGGTCGTGAACAGGGCTTTTTCGTCGGCTTCGTCAAGGGTCTGGGCGTAACGCTGAATCTGCCCAACCAGCTCGGTGTTGACCCGCTCGGTCTCGGCCAGGTTGCGGCTGCGTTCACTGGCATCGTCATCGAGCATGGCGCGCAAGGTGAGGGCGCGGACGCGTCCGATGTCGGTACCCACACCGCTCAGCGCCAGCACTGCGGGGGTCCAGGTCAGGCGAATTTCGTCGGTGGCTTTGTCCATCTGCTGAGTTTCATAGAGCGCGACAAGCCCCATCATCAGCACCAGTGCCCCAAGTAGGGCGAATACGCTCGCGGCCCGTCTACCGATCTTCATGTTGCGAAACTGCATGGGTTGCTCCTGAACGTTGGCCTGCAGCACGCCAAAGCCTGGAGTGGACGCGCCACCCCTGGTATCTGGCTCCAGCAGCGCTGCGTGGGGTGCGAGGTGGTCCTCACCTCTGGAAAACTCCGGCAAAATGATTACACATGGCCATCATTATTGACCAGCCATTCAATGTAACCACTCGTACTCGCTTGAGCGTCGCGTGATGACCGTACAGTTACAGAAGTTCATGCCGCGACTGTGCTTGCCGGTGGCACACAGACTAGCCGGGCCACTAAGCCGTACCCAATGAACGATCCCTTAGGTACGATGAATCTTTATTTTCGAATGTAGAGGGCACTGTGGAGTTTCTTGCCGAGTACGCGAGCTTTCTCGCCAAAACCGCCACGCTGGTTATCGCCGTTCTGGTCGTGTTGTCGGCGTTCGCCGGTCTGCGCGGCAAAGGCCGACGCAAGGCAGGCGGGCAATTGCAGGTCACGCGCCTGAACGATTTCTATAAAGAGCTGCGCGAGCGGCTGGATTCGGGCCTTCTGGAAAAGGCGCAGCTCAAGCTGCTGCGCAAGCAACAGGCCAAGGCCGACAAGAAGTCGAAGAAGGCCAAGCCTTCGGACAAGCGCCGGGTGTTCGTGCTGGACTTCGATGGCGATATCAAAGCCTCGGCCACCGACAACCTGCGTCATGAAATTACCGCACTGCTGACCCTTGCCACCCCTCAGGATGAAGTGGTGCTGCGTCTGGAAAGCGGCGGTGGGCTGGTGCACAGCTATGGCCTGGCCTCCTCGCAACTGGCGCGCATTCGCCAGGCCGGTATTCCACTGACGGTGTGCATCGACAAGGTCGCCGCCAGTGGCGGCTACATGATGGCCTGCATCGCCGAGAAGATCGTCAGCGCGCCTTTTGCGGTGATCGGTTCGATTGGCGTGGTGGCGCAATTGCCTAACGTCAACCGGCTGTTGAAGAAGCACGACATCGATGTCGAAGTGCTCACTGCCGGCGAATACAAGCGCACCCTCACCGTGTTCGGCGAGAACACCGAAAAGGGCCGCGAGAAGTTCCAGGAAGATCTCGACGTCACCCACCAGTTGTTCAAGGATTTCGTCGGCCGCTACCGCCCCCAGCTGCACATCGACGAAGTCGCCACCGGCGAAGTCTGGCTCGGCGTCGCAGCGCTGAACCGGCAGTTGGTCGACGAGCTGGGAACCAGCGACGAATACCTCAGCACCTGCGCCCGCGAAGCCAACCTGTTCCACCTGCACTACGCCGAACACAAGAGCCTGCCCCAGCGCATCGGCATGAGCGCCAGCGGCGCAGTGGAGAGCGGCCTGGTATCGCTGTGGAGCAAACTTGGCAGGCTTCGCTAACACCTTGAGTGCCATGGAAATTTTTTCAACCATGGGCTTGCAAGGTGATTTGAATGCAGACATAATGGCGACCATTGAAACGCAGGCAGCTTTAAAAAGTCGTTTGCTTTCAAGGAGATAGCCAAGCAGTTATGGCTTGATCCAAACTTTGAGGCCGAGTAGCAAAGTGGTTATGCTCCGGATTGCAAATCCGTCTACGCCGGTTCGATTCCGACCTCGGCCTCCATATTCGAAAGCCCCGCAGCCATTGAGGTTGCGGGGTTTTTTAATGCCTGCGGATTTTGTCCCCCCGCTTGGTTAGGGACAAATCTGGGACACCGATGGAAATTGCGTGTCCCCAATGTCCCCGGCAAAATCCGGTGCATGGCTACTTACGAACAGCGCCCAGGCGGCGCATGGCGGGCAAAGATCCGCCGCAAAGGATACCCGTCGCTGTCGGCGACCTTCGACACCAAGGCAGAGGCCCAACGCTGGGCAGCCGAGATCGAGGGCGACATGTCGCGCGCGCGGTTCGTGGACATGCGCGAAGCTGAACGCACGACGCTGGCCGAAGCGCTCGACCGGTACGTGCGCGAGATCAGCGCGTCGAAGAAGGGCGCCAAGCAGGAGAACACCCGGGCGAACAAGTGGAAGATGCACGCGCTGGCCGGAAAAGGGCTGGCGGCGCTGCGGTCAAGCGACTTTGCTGCGTACAGGGACGAAGAGCTCAAGGCGGGAAAGTCCACGGCCACAGTCAGGCTCGACCTGGCGCTGATCAGCCACCTGTTCACGGTGGCAATCAAGGACTGGGGTATTGAGGGGCTGAGCAACCCGGTGATGAAGCTGCGGATGCCGAAGGGGGCAAAGGAGAGGGATCGCCGGCCCAAGGCGTTCGAGCTGGCCGGTGTGATCGAGAAGGCGGGAGAAATTCACGCAGAGATGCCGGCGATCATCCAGCTGGCGGTCGAGACTGCGATGCGCCGCAGCGAACTCATCGGCCTGCGCCGGGAGAACGTGAAGGCGAAGCATGCGCTGCTTGAGGACACCAAGAACGGCACGCGCCGGCTGGTTCCGCTTTCTTCGAAGGCCAGGGCGCTGCTGGACGGGCTGCCCGCGCGCCTGGACGGCCGCGTCTTCTCGCTGGCTCCGCACTCGGTCAGCCAGTATTTCCATCGAGCCTGTAAAGCCGCCGGAGTCACTGACCTGCATTTCCACGACCTGCGCCATGAGGGCACGTCGAGGCTGTTCGAGAAAGGGCTGTCGATGATGGAGGTGAGTGCAATCACGGGGCACAAGACGATGAGCATGCTAAAGCGCTACACCCATCTGTGCCCCGATACCTTGGCCGACAAGCTGGGCTAGCGGATGCTGGCGAGCGTCGGCGGGGCCTGGCGCTTTCGCCCCGGCTTGGCCGGTGCGTGCATGCCCTGCTCGAACTCCTGCAGGAACTTGCGCACGGTGCTGACGCGCCAGCACACCCGCGTACCCTGCTTGAAGAACGGCGGCAGCCAGGATGCCCCAGCCTGCCGCGCACTGCGAATTGCCGATTCCGAACGGCCAAGCATCTTGGCCAGCTCAGGAATGTGGATGATTTCTTGTTCCATGAGGTGGTCTCCGCGCCGCCGGCGGCGGCAGGTTGGTGGTCAGTCGTTGCCTTCCGTGATCCGATGCTCAACGCCCATCGAGCGCACTTCTGCTGCACCCATGAAAACCAGGTCGAGCGCAGCGCCTTGCAGGCTGCCGACGGCGTCGGTGCCTTCGTCGTCTTCTGACAGAACTGGAAGGGCCAGATGGCGAATCTGGTCGATGCCAACGCCTTCTGGGATGTCGTACCGCGTTGTGACAGTGGTGGTGACGGTAATTACGGGCATGCGAGCTCCACGCCCGCGCGCATCGGCGGGCTTGAGTAGTAGGGGAAGGGGTTAGGCGAGTTCGGCGGCGGATGCTTCGACTAAGGCCTGACTGGTGAAATTGACCGGGAGTGCGTCGGTGCTCTTGCCATCGCTTATCACCACCCAACCGTTGCGGTAGAGGGTGCAGGTGTTTCGGCCATGCTGAACCCGAGCTATCGGCAGGCCGCCGAAGGGAAGCCAGCGATTGATCCGATAGATTATCTTTCTCACGGCATCAGCTCCTTCGGCACCTGCACATGGCTTCCCAGCTTGCTCTCCACCAGCGAACGGCAGAACGCGACCAGCGCCGTCGGCCCGTAGTGCCAGCGCGTCGTGTTACCAGGGCCAGCCCAGTAGCAGGTGTCGCTGCCGCCCATGTTGGCGTTCCACTGGAAGCCGCCGCGGTGCTTGTCGATCAGCGGGCCTCCTTGGGCCCAGTTCGTGGACGGCGCGTAGACGGAGCGGATGCTTTCGATCAGCTCGATCCCGTGACGATCGTGAACTTTCACCAGCTCGCGACCGTATCGCCAGCTTGTTTCCACGTTTTCCGCTTGGGCCACCGCCCAGTCCAGCGCGGCGCCGGTGAGGTTGGATGCCCTGACGCTGATTGTGTCGGTCATGGCTGCGCCGCCTTGGGCTCCAACCGTGCCAGCCGATCGCGCAGCGAGTTGATTTCGTCCTGATATTCATCGGCCAGCTTGGCCAGGTCATCGAAGTTGACCCAGTTGCCATGCTCCGTCGGCACGCGGATCACACTGCCTTTCTCATCTTCCCCGCCCCGCCAGAAATTGAACCTGGGCAGCTGGTGCGCTTTGTCCCAGAGGTCATATCCCTCTCGAGTTTTTATATTCCTCACAGGTCATACCCCCGATGAAGTTTCTGTTGCTGCGTGTACTCGTCAGCACTGGCCCCGCAGGCAGTACCCTGGCAGCCGTGCTCGTGGCAGGTCGTCAGGTTGCAAGCCTTGCGAAACCCGCTGCCGCCGCACATTCCGCAGTCACCTTGGCGGTGATCAGGGCAGGGATATACCTCCCATGCCCTGCGCCATTTTTCATGCGGCCCCAGCATTCCGGCGCCGGTGTCTGGCACCAATGCAGTCGATGTTCGACTCACAGCTCATACCTCTCATCAATCCAGCGCCCAGGCGCCAGTGCGGGTGTAGGTTCGGGTTGTTGTTCGTGCGGGGAGGGTGGCCAGGCTGCGTCGGTGCGGGCCTGCCACTCGCAGGTGCTGGCGCGGGCCTGGGCGCAGTTCTTGCCGGATGCGTCGAAGCACAGCTCGCCATTGCAGCCGGCCAGGGTGGCCAGCAGCAGGAGGCAGAGGGCGAGGCGGGTCATGCGGTGAGCTCCAGTTGAGTGCCGTCCTTTGGCGCTAGGCTGGCTACTGCTACTGCTACGGCGTAGGCTTCGGGGTGCTGTTTGTCGAATGCCGGGGTGCGCACTGTTTCAACCCACTGACCAGCCGCCGGCCCTTTATCCAGCCATGCTTGGGTGCTGGTGTGCTGGGTCCAGGTGGTGGGGCTCATACCGAGTTCTTTGAGCTGCCGGCTTGTGATAAAGCCTTGGCTTCGCATCAGGGCCAGGGCGCGCAGCGCCTTTTCCTTCCACGGTGTGAGGCGTGTAGGTGATGGAACGCCGGCTGCCACCTGCGGCACCACCATAGGCACTTGGCAGCGCTCCTCTGGGTTCCAGTCGAACAGGTCGTGGTCGTTGAAATAGCCGGTTCCGGCCAGAAGCTCGCGCAGCTTGTAGTCTTCAAAGTGCACTCGCTCGATGAGGCCGGCCGGAATTCTCACGGTTCCGTGTCGAGGAATCAGGACTGGAACGCCCATGAAGCCGAGCAGCTTGGCAATGCCCGCGCTCGCATCACTGATTTTGCTGACGATCACCAAGCGGTGGTCGGGGCCTTTAAGTCCGTACCGGTACTGCCAGGGGTTCGGCATGATCTGGTCAGCAACCTTGGCGTTCAGGGCCAGTTTCGCCTCGACGCCGATCTGACGGCCTTCTTCATGGACTACGAGGATGTCGAAGCCGCCGGTTTCGGGATAGCAGGTCCAGCCAGGCTGAGCATTCATGTCGCGGATGAAAATCTCGCACAACTCGGCCTCCGTCTTGATCGGTGTCTTTTCGGTCATGGGCATGCCTCGCCGCCATATCGCGGCAGTGAATAGAGGGGAGAGGGGTTACAGCTTTGGTGAAAGCGCGGAGTCGCACAGCTGGTCAATGCGCAAGCTTTCACTTTCCGAGGGCGTTGAGCAATCGGGATGCTCAGCCGGGAAGTCTTCGACCGTCATGCGATCGCGCAAAAGGCGGTAGCGCTCTGCATCTTTAAGGACGCTCTTGTAGATGTCGGATACTTCTTCCGGCTCAACGCCAAGATCGGCCAGCAGCGCATGCGCCTCGGCCAGCTGGGCCAGCAATGCAATCTCCAGCTTCGACCACTGCTCTTGGCGCCCACGGAGGGCGGTACGCAGTTGACCGATCTTGGCGCGCAGCCGCTCAACCTCGGCAGGGTCGGCGTGGGTGTAGGCCCGCTCGATCCTGGCAAAGCTGGCCGGGTTTCCACACAGGTCCGTCATGCTTGAGGGTGGCACGCCGTCAATCCATTCAGTGACGACTTCTCCCAATTCGTTGATGCCACGCCACGCCACCGGATCGCCCTGAACTGCTGGCGCAGGGTGGTTGTAGAGCTTGTCGCCCCGCCGCAGTGGATTGCCGTCATCGCCATAGATCAGCTCGACAAACAAGCCGTCATCGCCCTCGTCTACGACCGCTATCGGCTGAACCTGGTGCTGCTTGGCCGACTGCGCGGCGTTCCAAAGCGCCAGACTCGGCGCTGTTGCGCCGCAACCTTCGCACTCTGGCCCGCGCTGGCCTGCGCCATTCAGCCATCCCTCTGGATCGACTTTGCCGCCGCAGAATGGGCAGCGTACGTTCTCTGTATTGCTGGATCGGTTCTCTGTGGCCATGGGATACCTCAAGCTGAGCGTTCGAGTTGTTGTTGGAGGCGTTGGCCGATCCAGCGGACGACGGGTACGGCCTTGCTGTTACCGATTGCCTTGTAGCGGGGGCCGTCAGGGCACAAGCCTGCGACTCGACCGCGATAGGGGATCAGCGTGTAGTCGTCAGGGAAGCCCTGAAGTCGTTCGCACTCGCGCGGGGTCAGCCTACGAACGGCTGAACCTGCAAGCACGTTGCGCTCTTGAGAGCGACCTCCGTCGCCAGGTGCGGTCAGCGCGTAGGCGATGTCTCCTCCGACCTCCAAAGACCTACCGCCTTCTCGGCCTCGCTCCTGGAAAGCAATGCAGGGGAGGCCCTGGCCAGGCTTGCCGCCACCAGTTGATAATGTGCCCGCCACTTGCCCGTCACCGCCCTCCAAGCGGACCTCGCTACGGCTGTTCTCGGCGAATGCGAGAACTGCATTCTCCTGGCCGCTGTTTCTCCCGAGTGCGAATGCTTGGTCGTATCTACGATCAGCAGAAATGGATGCTGACGGGCATTGGAACTGCATTGCTTGCTGCACTTACCGCATTGGCCGGAGCGCTGTATAAGACGGTAAATCGAGTGCCCGACTGAAACCGCGCCGCCCTCGCCGGGCAGGCGTTATCGTTAAATTCCGGAAGGCGCTGGAGGGCAGCGCGGGGTCAGGCGGCAGCGGCCCGCTCTTTGATCGCCATGATGGCGTTGGCAGCGTGGCGCGCGTAGAACAGGCGGGCCATCAGGTTCGGGCATGGCTTACTGATCTTCGTCTCCCATAGGTCGCTGCCGCCGAGCAACGACTCGTTGTTCATTAAGAAGTCGTAGGCAAGGACCAATTCGGTATCGCGGCCCTCTGCGAAGGTTTCGACCTCTTCAACGACATCAGCTAGGTCGCTGAATGGCAGGCGCTCATCGTCTTCAGCAGCGCGCTCGCGCAACCACTCGACCAGTTCCTCAGCCTGTTCCAGCGTGGCTCCTTGATCGGGAATTCCAGCTATCAATGCCGGTATCTGATCGGCATCGAACTCCTCATCAATGCGGCCAACGATGCAACTGCAAACCGTATCGCGAATGCTGTCGAAGTCGATGACCTCGCGCTTGCAGGTACTCTCCAGCTTTTCGTGCAGATACCCGTCGCTTTGGTGGCGCAGGAAGTTGATTCCGTAGTCGGCACCGACATGCCACAGCAGTCCGTCGATATCGCCGAACATCGACATACCGTAGGCGGTGACGCAGATATCAAAGTGGTAGACCCGTGTGCCGGGTTGCTGGCAGCGCCAAACCTCGACGCCGTTCTCATTCACCAGCTGGGTGTATTGGTGCTGGGCCAGGTCTTCAGCGACGCGGGCGGCGAGTTCTGATCGCTCTTGCTCTTTCATGGCTTTCTCCATGCATGCGCCGCCCTCCGTGGCCGGATGCGGCTTGATTTGGTGAGATTCAGCCGTTGCCGAGCAGCAAAAGGCCGGTGTCGTCGGGGTCGTCGCCCAGCATCAGGTCGGGCGCTCGCAGCTCGCGCCCGATGCGGAACTGGTCGAGCCGGCGCGCCACAAAATCCGACACCACGATTTCGTGGCGCGGCGCGCTGAGGAAATGCCGGGCCGCTTCAGGCCCTAATTCATGGATGCGGTGGATCAGCAGGGTCATAGCCTCTCCGTTTTCCTCGACGCTGGCCCAGGCTTTGATCTCATCAAGAGCCTGGCGGGTGCCGGGGCGCACCTTCAATCGCAGGTCTTCTTCCTGCAAGCGCTCGGCCTTGGCTCTGCGCTTCTCGTCACGCTGCTGCTGCGTCAGAGCCATCATCGCCTCCATTGCGCACGAACGTGGAGCCGGGCGCGTATCCCTGCAGGTCACACACTCGATTGATGATCTTGAGCGCGGCGTCAAAGACCTTGGCGTCGTCCGGCTCGCGAGCCAAGCGCTTCATGTTGGGCTGATGCTCCAGGCACACCTTGTCGACCAGGCGCCGGGCCAGCCTGCGCAGGTGGTCGGCGCTGTCGTGGATGCGGACGCTCAGAGCAAAGGCCATGGCAACGTCATCGGGCCGGTACTGGCCGCCGCTGCGCGTGTTGTACAGCTTCTTCACCGGGCGATTCAGCCAGCCCGGCAGGGTTACCACTCCGGAAGGTGCTTTTTTCATGTGGGTGCTCTGTAAGGCCGCTGCGCGGCAAGTGGAACTGCTCTTGCCGCCGGCGCTGGCGGACCAAGGTGCTGATGCGCTTCATGCGGCGCGCGCCGAGGCCAGTTGGTCGTAGATCTCCACTACCTGCTGAGTGAGGTTTTCGATGGTTGCGGCGCCGCGTTTGCGCTGGGCGCTGCTCCACTGGCTGCTACGGTAGAAGAGCAGGGCGAGGTGGCGCTGCAGTTCCTGGCGTCGGCTGATGAGCGCCATGGCTTTGGTGATGGTCATGGCTCCCCCTAGAACGGAATATCATCTTCGAAGCTGTCGAAGTCTTGGGCCTGCTGTTGCGGCTGTTGGCGTTGCTGCTGCGCCTGCTGGCCCTGCCGATTGCTCTGGTGGTGCTGCTGTGGCTGGCGCTGTTGCTGCTGCCCGCCGCCCTGATTTTCCGGCCGGCCTCCCAGCAGTTGCATCGTGCCGTTGATGTCGACATGCACCTCGGTGCTGTATCGCTTGATGCCGTCCTTCTCCCACTCGCGGGTCTTGAGCTTGCCCTCGATGTAGCACTGCGAGCCTTTGCGCATGTACTCGCCGGCGATCTCGGCGACCTTGCCGAACAGCACGACCCGGTGCCATTCGGTTTTCTCAACCTTCTGGCCGGTCTGCTTATCGGTCCAAGCCTCGCTGGTGGCAAGACTCAGGTTGGTTACCGCGTTGCCGTTGGGCAGGTAGCGGGTCTGGGGATCCTGGCCGCAGGTGCCTACCAGGATGACTTTGTTTACTCCACGGGCCATGGGGCCTCCTTACTTGATGCGGATCGCGCTCTCGCCGCGCTCCAGGTGAGCCCAGGTCGGTTCAGCGATCAGTTCGTGTTCGCAGTCCTCGCCGGCGTCCATGCGCTTGCGCACAGCGTCGTTGTGCTCGCGGTCAGCCTTGAGCTTGGCGGCGATGGCGTTTTTATCCGGGGCGATCTTGGTCACCACCGAGGTCAGGTCGTCAGGCACCGCCTGCTCGTTGTCGACGATCACCCGCTCTTTGCCGGTAACCAGGCTGATGGTGAAGAGCGGCCGCTTGATCGACTTGATGTTGGCAGCGTCCATATTCCGGCGCAGGTAGTCGGTGATGGCCGTCACGCTGTTCGCCTTGATGCGCTTGAGCTCGACGAGGCGCTCGATCTCCGCGTCGATCGCAAGGATGTCGCCCTCGATGTTGCGACGCAGCATGACGATGCTGTCGGCCTTGACCTCGAACTCGCCTTGTATGCCAGACATGGTGTCTTGAATGGCCTGCTTGAGGCCTTCATCGTCCGTGTCGCACATGGCTGCCAGGTCGGCCATCTGACCGGTGAGCGCGTATAGCTGGGTCATGCTGCAGCCTCCTGTGTCTTGCCTGCTTCGAGGTTTTTCAGCTCAAGCGAGATACGCGCGGCGCCTTTCTCGTCCTTGCGGCCGATAAGCTTGCGCACGGCGTGGTCGTGGATTTTCTTGCGCTCATGCGGCGTTACTGCCTTCTGCATGGTCGTGATGGTGTCGCGGATGAAGTCGAGCCGCTCCTGCTGCTGCCGGTCGATCTCGGCCTGGCGGTCTTCGGCCTGTTCGATGGCCTGCTCGGCTTCCAGCTGCTGCCGGTAGTTCACGTCGTCGAACATGCCCAGGAACACGTCGGCGCTGAAGCCCAGCATCGACAGCGCCTTCTTGATGGCATCTGTCAGCGATTTTTTCGGGGCTTCGCCATCAGTGGTAGTGCCGTACTTCGACTTGTACAAGTACTGGGTGCAGCCGTACTGCTCGATCTCGCCACGCTGGCCGTCGAGCACGAACCAGAACTTGATCTTGATGGTGTGGTTCAGCTCGAAGCCCAGGCTCACGCGTTTTTCACCCTCGCCGCTGAACATCTCGGCGCCCTTGTCGAAGCGCTCTTCCGCCACATTCCAGCCGAAGCCGATTCCGGCCGGGCCGAATACCTCGGTGGCTTTCATGATCATCGCGGTGCCGTTCAGGCTGGTGATCTGCTGACCGCCGACCTTGGCCTCTTTGGTGAAGCGGGTGTCGGTGGTCTGCACCTGGTCCCAGATGCGAAGGTTGTTCGTGGACATGCGAATCTCCCGCGCCATCCTTGCGTAGGGGCGCTGATGTGTTCGGTTACTGAGTGATTGAGCCAGCCAGAGCGCTGGCCAGCATGAGGGCGGTACACGCGAAGAGGGCAGAGAAGGAGCCGCGCCAGATGACCAGGCGGCGGGCGCGCTGGTGGCGAGTCATGGGCATGGCCTCGGCCTAGCGATTGGCCGGCGTTTCAGCCAGTCCGCCTTGATCGGGTAGGGCAGGTCTGCCACGCGCATGCCTACCGGGAAACGGAGAGTGCCGCGCACCTGGGCGGCGTGCGCTTCCTCGACCTGCTCGTCGATGAGCGATTTCACGATTGGAGTCGTCATTGCGCCTCCTGCCTTCGGTAGCCTGCGTCATAGATTGCTTCGGCAACTATCCTTCCGCCATCTCTGGCCCGCAGACCTGTTACCTGGAAGATTTCTGTAACCGCCTTTTCACGCTCTTCCGCTTCAATCTGTTCTGGCGTGCGCATGGGGCGGAAGAAGGAGAAATCTCCTATTGCATGAACGCGCCCATCTTCAGTTTTCAGAAGTCCCATCGCGCCGCCATTGGCCGCATAGGCTTTACCAATGAATACACCGGGCACCCACTCGTTTAGCGGGCGTCCTTGGTTGGCAGTTTCGGCGTAGATGTAGCCCTCACAGGGCGTACCATCTGGAGGAAGATAGCCTTCCCAGTCAGCTTCGCTCATGCAGCCTCCTTGCGCCCATCAACGATCCTGTTGAGGCGCTCGCAGTAGTGGTTGAATTCTTCGATGGTGAGGCGTTGGTCGGCCAGCATCTCGGTGAGCAGCCTGAGCACCATGGCCTGCCACTCTGGCGGTGTTGCGGGATCGGCCATCGCATCGAGCTCGTTGTCGATCAGCACATGAGGACTTTTCACTCTGCCTCCTCGGCCTGGGCCAGAACTCCTTGTTCAGCGAATGGCATGAGCAGGTCGTGGGCGATCTGCCGCAAAGCTTCGTCAGGGTCAGGCACGGCCAGCAGGTTGTGCGCAGCTTCCTGCGAGTCGCCGCCGTGCTTGGCGTGGGCGCTGAGGATCAGCCGGCCCAGCAACGTGTTGCCGGTGCCTTGGCAAAGTCGGTCCATGGCGAACTCCTCGACCGCGACAGCGAATCGCTCCTGCGTCACACCCTGTTGCGGCCGCATGCGGCGCTTGAACACGTAGTCCGCGCCGCGCATCAGCTGGTCGATGCCTTCCTCGATCCAGCAGCGTTCAGCTTCTTCCTCTGCCGATTCGCTCACCGGTGGAGGCAACTGGTTGTCGTACTGCCATTGTGCTGCTTGAAGTGCGCGCATGGTCGCCTCCAGGTGGTGGGTTACTCGGTGGGTGGGGTGAGGTGTGGCTGCCAGTGCGTCACGCGGTGCTCGAAGCGCGAGCCATCCCCGTATCGCCAGTCAATGCCGTTCCAGTAGAGGAACCGGGCGCCGTTGAAGGCGCTTTGCGCTTTCCGTGCCGGGGTGTAGACGATGACCCAGGCCTTACCGCCACCCTTGGGCAGCTCGGGCATTTGCTCAGAGCACTTGATCCAGCCGCTCATGGCTTCACCCGGGCGGCGAGCATGGCGTCGGCGTATCCGTAAGCAGATTCAGCGGCCTGCTTCGGGGTCATCTCGGCAAAAGAGCCCCACATTTCGTTGCCGGGGTACGGGAGCATCCCCTGTAGCGCCTTGGCCGCTAAGTAGTCGCGCAGGGTCATGCCCGGATCATCAGTCACGCTCAAACCGATTCCGTTTGCTGCTGCGCCACTGTCGTAGCCGATGGTGGGGAACGCTGGTCCGCCTGTGTCTTTGCTCATCACTTGAACCTCGGTAGTCAACCGCATTGATCAGGCGCCGGGCACCAGGGACCAAGCTGGGCGTGAAAAGCCAAGCCCGGCACCTGTCGATGCGGTCGTATGTGAAGGGAAGGGGGTGCGGGGTGTATCGGTGATGCGATCTGACCGGTACTGATCTCCGGCTTGGGTTTAGTCAATAACTCCGGGGCTTTTAGCCACACCCCCAGTAGGTCCGGCACCATTACCGGCCACGCTGTAAATCCACTGGCGCATCAGCCTGCGCATTCAGATCGCATCCCGATGCACCCTGCGATGGGGAGCAGGGCATCGGGCCGTCTTTCCGGCTGTCAGGGAACTAAGATCTGCCCAACTCTTCATGCCAGTAATAGGCGATTGGGTAAAAATACCTTTGAATGTCCAGCTTTACTCCGTAGCGGAAAATTCCGCCGCCAATCCGTGAATAGAATTCTGTGGCTGCGATAACTCCTTGTCCGTCTGGAGTTTTCACGCGATCTCCGACACGCATCGCATTGCCCTCCATGGTGGTTGGCTTCCCGTCTGGCCCTGTCGCCAAGGCCAGCCAGTGAAATCACTTAATGCCTGAGGCGAGCCTGAATTCTTTCCAGTCAGCCTCCGTCACATGAATGGTCTCGTCACCGAAGTCTTTTCCTCGATCGATGTCGTCAACCAGATTCTTCGGATAGAAATCAGCGCGACTATGCGAAGACCCACGAACCTCGCCATCCGGATCACAGAAGAAGTGATCGATTCCTTCTGGCCATTCGCTGACCTCCAAACCCAGTACCGCAATCAGTCTCGCCATGCTCATTCCTCCAGTGGATTCCCAAAGCACCCGGTCGCCCAGGTGCTTCAGTGAATCGTCAGGCGGTCAGAGCGTTCAGCTTCTGGCGGCAGTCGCGCATCTCTGCGAGGCAGCGACGACCGTCTTCATGGTCACCCTTGCGAAACGCTTCCAGCGCCCAGCGCTTCCACTCAGAAATGAAGAAGGCGAGATCGCCGGCGATGGCTTGTTTCTCGGTGATGAACTGGCCTTTCTCGTTGCGGTAGATCATCTGGTTTCCCTCCAGTGGATTCCCAATACCGCCTCATCGAAGCGGCATCAGTGAATCTCGTGGTGCGCCGCGACCCGCTACTGGCGTCGGTCGCTGGCTTCAATCGTTCTGTCAAAGAGCTTGCTCAGGTCGGGTCCGCTTGATGCTTTCGCCTTGCGGGGCCTGGATCGACACTTCGCTGTCGTCTGCTATCTGGCGTGTCCAGATGGTTTGAGGCTTGAGGGCCTCCCGAGGGGCTGAACCGTCTCGGTGAACAAAAAGTAGCACTGCTGCTATTGATGAGTCAACAGCAGTGCTAATATTTTTTCACCGCCCACAAAAAAGCCCGCGCAGTGGCGGGCTAAGTGCTGGATGCCGGATAGCTATCGGGACGGGGCTGGATCCACTTTAGGGGATTCCTGCAATTGTTGCTGAACCTGAATTCTCTCCAAAAGCTTTTGAGTGGCTTGGGACTGGATCTTCGCTGACTCTACAAGCTGTGACGTTTCGCGGCCTGAATCGAAACTTGCAACAGAAAGGCCAATGATCGTACCTATGATGCCGGAGACGCCGAGAACCGTAGCTGCGGCGGCACCCCATACACTGCGCTTAACGTCTTTGATTTCACCTAGCTGGGACTGAATCAGCTTGAGCTCACCGCGCATTTCAGCAGAATCCTGGCGGACTGCAGAAAGCGTATCGCGCACGGCGCCTTCGAAGCCGGCCAAACGTGCATCAATCTTGGCTTGGGTGGCTTCCAGCTTTGCGTCCAACTCTTCACGTGTGATATCGCTCATCAAGCGAGTATCGTCTTCCCGTACGTCTTTGTCACGATCCATTGGTCCGCCAACCCTGGGTGCAGGCGCAATCATTAGGCGATCAAAGTATCGTCGGGCGTCGAAAGAATAATCATCAAGACTTGCGGCTGAAGGTTTCACGTAGCTTCTCCTCAATCCCTTGATGGTCTTCGCTCAGGGCTTGGATCAACAGTGCGCATAACTGTTCCTGCCTATCAGCCTTGTCCCCTAGGTAACCCTGAGAGATCCTAACGCTATCTTCAAGATCTTCTTCTAGCCCATCTGATGCTGTCACCATCGGAGTGATCGTCCCTAAGACCATCGACGCAGCAGTAGATGTGAGCATCACCTCAGTGAGAATCATTGCAAGCGTCCTGTTGATGACATGTTGCCTTGCAAGTCGTTCGTTAAGTCCATTTATAACCGTCTGTAGCTCATCTTTTGTAGCTAATTCCGTCATTGGAATTTCCTCTTAAAGCATAGGAAATCTGCACGCTACAGGTCCCCACCGCGCCAGATCACCTGGCCGATAATGCGGTGCTCATTGCCTTGGCTGGCGCCATACATGCGGTCGCCATGGGTATGCTTGTCGCTGTTGTCGCTCCGCAGAATCCATTGGCCCAGCGGAGCCTGAACAAGCCGCTTCACGATCGCGCCATCGGCACTGGTCAGCACGAAGACGCTGCTATCGACAGGCTCAATTTTGGACCGATCTACAAGCAGCACGTCTTTGTGGTTGATGGTGGGCTGCATGCTCTGGCCGTCGGCGTACATTACGATCAGGTGCTCGGGCTTCGCCCCCTTCGAGCGCAGCCAGTTGCGTTTGAATGCCAGGGTCGACTGAATCTCAACGTGCGGGTTCTCGCTGCCCAGGCCTGCGGCTGCCTTTGCGTCGTACTGCGGAATGAAGGCGTAGAACTCATCGCTGGCATCAGGCAAGTCTTCTGATTCAGGGATCGGGCAGTTGGCAGCTTCCTGACCCGCAAGTGCTGAGGCGGAAGGATCGAAGCGGCGTATGCCGGCGGCAAGCGACGGGCTCACATCGACAGGCTCGAAGTCGAGCGCCTCGGCCAGCTTCAGCAGTGCCTCCAAATTCAGTGCAACCTTTCCGGTCATGTACTGACTGACGATGCTCTGGGCAGATTTCCAACCGCAACGCTCGCCAACCTCGGCTTGGTTAAGCAAATCCTGATTGGGATCTTCACGGGATTCCTTCTTGCGCTTCAGATAGATGTCATTCAGCCGCTTGGCGTCCTCAAGCTGCTCGGCAGATAGCGGTGTTCTGATCGGTTTTTTCATGCGCGTGATTTAGTAGCAGAGCTGATTTATAAGCAAACAGCACTGCTACTGATTCGCTTGAATTATGTAAAACAGCAGTGCTAATATCAAGCCAAACCATGTGAGGCATGAGTCATGACCACTCTTTCCCTTGAGCAATACCTGGCGGGGCATGGAACCCAGAACGACCTGGCCAAGGCGCTCGGGATTCAACAAAGCGCCGTCTCCCAGATGCTCCGCGCCAAGCGCGACATTCGAATCACGATCCATGACGACGGGCAGATCCAGGCCAGCGAAGTGCGACCGATTCCTGCCCGCAAATCCGCCGCCTAACCCACCAACCCAGCAAGGAGCAGTACCCGTATGGCCTACCAGGACCGCAGTCATCTGCATGACCAGATAACGCGAGTTCGCTTGGATCAAGACACCGACGACCTTCTTCGTTGCCTTGCCAAGTTCCACCGCACCCAAAAGGCCGTACTGGCCCGTGAGCTTCTGGAGGCGAGCCTTCGAAGCATGCTTTCCGAACTGGGCGAAGAAGATACCGAACATGGCACAGCGGCCTGAAGAGCCCGAGGAGGCTCTATGCCTGAACGAATTACTACCGTCCCGCTGGACGAAGAGTTCGACGGGTTGCTCAGGGAGTTGGCGAGACGCAAAGGGTTTGACCCTGGCGAGCTGGCCGCAGAGCTGATCCAGAAAGAGCTGAAGAAGAGAACCGCGCCACGCGCGCCACGCGGACCGGTTGTTCCGTTCCGTCGATAGCCCCAATAGGGCCTCAAAAGAGCAGGAGAAGGGCATGAAAACCAGAGAGCCAAGCAAAGCCGAGATCGAAACCTTGAAGGAGGTTTTAGTGGCTTCGCTTCCGAACACGCAGGCGGACTGCCTGACAGAAATCGCCGTGCGTAGCGCGATCGCCGTCAAGGCAGCCTTTGAAAAGCTAAGTCAAGAGGTTAGCTGAGGTCAGTGCTGCTCAAAGGCTCCCCCTTTGACGTCTCGAAGTATGCAGAGAGCTGTTTGTGGGTAGCGATGATCATCTCGGCTTCTCGACCTGGAATTCCAGCCTTCAGATGGCCTGCTCTGATCAGCTCAACGACAACCTGAAGAGCAGCAGTAGCAGAAGTTTTGTTCAGATTTACAACGTCAGTCATGTCCGGCCTCCGATGGCCTTTTCGTGTGGAAGCAAAAAGCTACCACGGATGCGCCGGACACCCAATGCGGCACCGCATCACCGAAACGCAGGCACAAAAAAGCCGGGATTACGGCCCGGCTATCTGCAACACAAAACTCTGTAGAGGAATTATGCATATGCAGACCCCAAGTGTACAGGCCCTAATCCGGCCCGCGCCACAAAATGCGAACCACGATTTCGTGGCGCGCACGATGTCATCGCGCGAAATCGCCGAACTGACTGGCAAGCAGCATCAGCACGTCAAGCGCGACATCGAAAAGATGCTCGGCGACCTGAAAGAAGATGCGTCCAAATTTGGACAGATCTATTTCGACTCGCAAAACCGGGCTCAGCGCGAGTACTGCCTGGACCGCGAGCATACCGACTGCCTGCTCACCGGCTACAGCGCAGCGATGCGCATGGCCGTCATCAAGCGCTGGCGCGAGCTGGAATCGCAAGTCGCCCTGGCACTGCCCGACTTCACCAACCCGGCCGCCGCCGCGCGCGCCTGGGCGGATCAGGTCGAGCAGAAGCAGGCCGCCGAGCAGGCACGCTTGCTACTGACAGTCGAAGTCCAGGCCCAGGCCACCAAGATCGAGCACCTCGAAAACCTGTTCAAGGAAGGCATGACCGCCACCCAGTTCTGCAAGGGCCTCAATGGGGTCAACGTCATGCAGGTGAACGCCTTCCTCAAGGCGCGGAATTGGCTCTACGCCGAAGGCCGCTCTGGCACGCGCTACCGCGTTGCTGCCTACGCCCGCGACAAGTACATGACCGAGCACCAGCACGAAGTGACCCCGCACGGCAAGGACGCCTTCATCAGCTACACGCCGATCCTGCTGCGCAAAGGCGCGACTCGACTGTACGAGCTGTACCTGTCTGGCGACCTGCCCATGAAGAAGAACTGGGACGGCCTGCACACCCACGACAAGGCCGTGCGGGGTGCAGCATGAGCCCTGAAGACCGCGCTCGGATACAGCAGCTCTTTGACGATCAGCGCGCGCAAGCCATGACGAATCTGATTCGTGCGCACAAGGCTGAAAGCGATGCGCGGATTTTCCGAGCGCTCGCGTTGACCGGATGGCTCGTAGTGATCGGCTTGGCCCTGCAGTTGGGGGTATCAGCATGAGCATGGAACTGATGGTCAAGGCCATGAAGACCAAGGTCGGCAATCCCCTGCGCAAGCTGGTGCTGATCAAGCTGGCCGACAATGCGAGCGACCAAGGCGAGTGCTGGCCGTCCTACCAGCACATTGCGGACCAGTGTGAGATCGACCGCAGCACCGTTCGCAAGCATATCAAGCAGCTGGAAATGCAGGGCCTGGTGCGCATCGAGAACCGCGAAGGGCCGAAGGGGAATAGCTCGAACCTCTACCGCATCACCCTGTGCCGACCTGTAGGCCCAAACAGCACCCCTGTAGGCCCAGAAAGCACAGGTGTAGGCCCACAGCCTACAGGGGGTGTAGGCCCAGAAAGCACCAGAACCAGTCACTCTTTTGAACCAGTCACTGAACTAGTAGAGCAGGCGGTCGCTGCCGCTCCCTTGGCGAAGAAGAAGGCCCCCAAGTTCGACCCGCTCACCTGCAAGCCGATCAACGTCAGCGAACAGACCTGGGCCGACTGGTGCCAGCACCGCCGCGAGATCGGCAAGCGCCTGACCAAGACCACCTGCGAGCGCCAAGCCAAGACCCTGGCCGGCCACCACTCGCCTGACGCCGTGATCAACCAGTCGATCAGCAACGGCTGGACCGGCCTGTTCCCAGAGAAGGTGCTGCCGGGTGCCCAGCCGGGCCAGCGCCGCAACGGCCCCGACTTCAACGACACCAGCTGGCGTCACGACACGAGCGATGACCTATGAAAAACGTCACTCAACTGGTGCCTGCCGCTGCGCGGGCGCTGCGTACCACTGGCCAGGTGCCGGTCGCTTCCCAGCCGTTGGGCGTTGTCGACGACCAGACCGGCGAGGTGGTGGAGAAGATCTTCCGCCAGCTGCAGGGGATTTTCCCGGCCTACAAGCAGGCCTGGCCTGATGACCGCGCGCTGAACACTGCTCGGCGCAACTGGACCGCAGCCCTGGTGGACGCCGGTATCAGCAGCATCGAGCAGGTGCGCTACGCCATCCTGCAATGCCGCCGCAGCGGATCGCCGTTCGCCCCGAGCGTTGGCCAGTTCATCGCCTGGTGCAAGCCGACGCCAGAGCAGTTGGGCCTGCCAGAGGCCGAGGACGCCTGGATGCAGGCGCTGATGGCCAAGTACAGCCACGAAGCCGTGCGCCTGGCCGCCATCGAGACCGGCGTCTTCGACCTGCGCGCCGCCCGCCAGGACGACAAGAGCCTGCGCAGTCGCTTCGACCGGGCCTACGAGATCATCGTGCGACGCGCCCAGGAGGGCAAACCCCTCGACGGCAAGATCGCCACCGGCATCGGCCACGACAGCCAGAAGAGCCTGGCCCAGCTCGCAGAGGAGCACGCCGCCCAGCGCCAGGTGCGCCTGCTGGAGATCCAGGGGATCCCAACCACCGCAGCCGCTGCCCGAGCGCAGTTGCTGGCCAAGTTCAAGCGCGGGCCTGTGGCCGGCAAGGAGTGCAAGTGATGCGCAAGTTCAAAGCTCACGGCCTGAATTCGTGGATGATCCGCCGCCCATGGCTGGCTCGTCTGTACCTGCTGGCACTGCTGCCGTTCACTCCGATCATTTTCTCTGTCGCGATCCTTTGGCAAAACCGTCGAGATTTCCGGGAGATCCCCGAGTTGATTTCAGCCATTTTCCTGCCTTGGGAGCAGCACTGATGGACACCAACAAGATGCGCGCAGAGTTTGAGGCCAGCCCGAAGTTCAGGGGAATGGATTTCACTCGGTCGTCCACGCACCCCGAGTTCTACGAAAGCCCATACGCGAATGGCGCCTGGGATGGCTGGCAGGCCTCACGCGAGGCCGTAGTGGTGCAACTTCCGGCGACCGGCACTCTGCTTGCGCCTGGCTGGAATCAGGGTGTTCGCGCCTGTGGCGAAGCAATCGAGGCCCAAGGCCTGAAGGTGAAGTCATGAAGCGCACCTGGACCATAACCGTAGGCACCCGCCGGTTCTCGATGGTGCTGTTGGAGCAGGCCCTGGATCACGCCGGGGCTCTGCGTGAGGCGCAGTTGATCTGGCCTGAGTGTGAGGTGCTGGCATGAGCAAAAGACACCCAATGCAGCCTGTAGTGGTGGCGGCCGACGGCGTTATCCGCTTCAAGGCAAATCAGATCGTCAGCGACATGCTTGAAGTTTGCCGGAAGCATGGCCTCGACCTGAATGAGATCGCCGCGCGCGATTATGAAAAAGATGATCGGTCGCAGCTCATGCAGTTGATCGGCTACAGCGTCAGCGGCTACGGCAATCTGGAGTGCTCACGCGCCAAGCATGTGATGCGGGCCGATCAAAAGGCTGAGGCCATGGCCAAGGCGGTGAGCCATGACTGACCGCATCAGTGTCAACAGCACCACCAAGCTATCCGAAGCCATCAGCAAGCTGACCAGCATGTTCCGCGACAAGAAGTTCGTGGTAGTCAGCCTGCGCCCGGGCAGAGACCGCACCCTTGACCAGAACGCGCTGTGGTTCGCGTTCTACAAGCGCATCGCGGAGATGACCCAGATCGGCGACGCCGCAGATGCCCGACGCTACTGCAAGCTGCACATCGGCGTGCAGATCCTGCTCAACGAAGACGTCGAGTTCCAGCAGGCCTGGTACCGGGTCATGCGCCACCTGCCATACGAGGAGAAGCTGGCGATGATGGGGGAGTGCAAGCTCTTCGGCCCGGACGGGTTCCCGGTGACCAGTCTGTTCAACCGCGCCCAGGGCGTGGCGTACACCGACCGCATCCTGGCCGAGTTCACGCCCAAGGGTGTTTTCTTCGGCGACCTGGTGGGCGAGGTGGCGGCATGAAGGCACAGGAGAAGAACCTTCCTCGCAACAACGATACAGGCACCTGGGAGAGCGATGGCTGGATCGGCTGCTATGGACGCGGCGTCACGCGCAGGGCTACTCAGTTCCTGGTGCTGGTGGCCGCCGGGCTGAACTCGAAGACCATCGCTCAGCGCTTTTGCATGAGTCATGAGTCGGTCAACCAGCGGCTAAGCGATGCTCGGTTTCATCTCGGCGCCAAGACTCGCGCGGAACTGGTGGCCAAGGCCATGGCGCGCGGCGTGATCATGCCCAAGGAGGCCGAGCCATGCGCGTAGTCATGCCTCACCAATGCGAATGTCACCGCTGCATCGAAGAGCACCGGTTAGGCATGGAAGGTCCATTCGGCTGGGTGCCGTTGTCGTCCACCAAGATGATTCTGTGCCCGGTGTGTGGCTGCAAGCGCTGCCCCCGTGCGAGTGATCACGACCTGGCGTGCACCGGCAGCAATGAGCCAGGCCAGCCAGGGAGCGTGTACCAATGAGCCTCCTCAAGCCATCAAAGCCGAAGAAATGCCGCGCCCCAGGCTGCGGCAAGCCCTTCCATCCAACCATGAGCACTCAGAAGGTGTGCAGCATTGCCTGTGCTCGCGCAATTGCCAAAGACCCAAAGCTGCAGAAGGTTGCGGCCAAGGCCATCACCAAGCAGAAGCGCCAAGACCTGCAGGAGCGCCGCGAGAAGCTCAAGACGAAGGGTGAGCACCTACGAGAGGCCCAAGCCGCGTTCAACGCTTACATCCGCGAGCGGGACCGTCTGGCGGGGTATGCGTGCATCTCCAGCGGCCGACCACTGGACTGGAACGGCAATGCGGTCGACGCCGGCCATTACCGCAGCACCGGCGCCGCCCCGCACCTGCGCTTCGACGAAAACAACTGCCACGCCCAGTCGAAGCACGATAACCGCTACCTGTCCGGCAACGTGGCCGAGTACCGCCTGGGCCTGATCCAGCGCATTGGCCTGGCCGCCGTTGAAGCGCTCGAGGCCGACCAGGCACCGCGCCGCTACACCATCGAAGACCTTCAGGCCATCAAGGCCACCTACCGCCAGAAACTCCGTGACCTGAAGAGGGCCGCAGCATGAAATTGAACAGTGCACGTCAGGCCTGGCACGACTGCTACTACTCGGCCTGGGACAGCCAGGGGGCATTCATCGAAAACCTGGGACTGCTCGGGGCCATGGTCCAGACCACCGAGAAGCAGCGGAAGGCGAGCCACGCCATGCACCAGGCCCTGGCCGGCTGCATACAGCAGGCGATCAGCACGCTGCCTGATCCGCTTCGGGCGTTTGGAAGCTGGATGTACAACCCGGTCGAGAACCACGACGACCGCGAGCAGGCCGAGGAGATGGTGTTTCTCGTCGCGTACAACGCAGGTCCGAAGATGTATGCCAAGAAGTTCGAGAAGGCTCGCACGGTCGCTGCCGGGGTGCTGCACCGGTACCGCCGACTGCACCAGGGAGGGCAGAGCGAAGGTATCGACCCATGCCCAACGCCTGAGGTGTTCCGCGCCTGGCTGCTGGCCATCCATGGGCTTGAGCTTTCATCCGAGCAGTGGGGAAGGGAGTGGGAGGGGTTCATCGACGCTTGTTTCGCCGCATGCAGCGACCTGGACCGTGACGCGCTGGTGCCCATTTCCCGGGTTTTGAAAGAGATGAAAATGGCCGCTTGACGAAATGTCCGGCTGGTGACACTATTTCGCCATTCTGACAATTTTGCCTTTGGCAAACGCATCACATGACCCGGCCCTCGCGCCGGGTTTTTTATTGCCCCGAGAGGCCCTCAAGAGTCCCCGGAGGCTCAGTGACCCGATCCACCTGCTGGAGCCTACTGGCCCTTGGCCTGGCGATGCTCAACTTCGTCATGCACCGCGACATCAGCAGCAACATTTTCTTTGCTGCGTTCATCTTCATCCAGGCCGTCATTAGCCCTTCTGCAGAAGTCGCAGTGATATCGCGCAAGCTGATCAACTTCGTATTTTGCGCAGGATCAGCGCTGCTGACCTTTGGCGTCTTGGCTCGCCTGATGGGCTTCGAGTGGCAACACCCGGCCTCATGGTAGGCCGCATAACACCGAGATCGCTCGGTCTGGAGCGAGCATGAGCGCAGAAGGCACAGCCGGCGCACTCACGATGGGACTGGCGAATGGCGCGGGCATGGCGGTTGCCACGCAGATTCCACTGGATTACGGGCTTCTTCTTGGCGCGGCCGGTGGTTGCTGTGGATTCCTGGCTGCTTCCGCCAAGATTCCTCTGGGTAGCAGATTCCTTTACGGTGTCTTTTCCTTCGTCGCCGGCTACATCGCTGGCGTAATCGCCATGAACTTCACAGACTACAACGGCGTGACCGCAGGCGTAGCGCTTGTGGTCTCCTCCATCGCCTCCTTCATGCTCGGATCCCTCAAGGACTGGCGAGACGGCGGGCCGAAACCCGAATGGCTGGATTGGGGCCGCGATCTCTTGGGAGGGCTCATCCCGCCTTTCTTCAAGAGAGGGAAGCGCGAAGATGGATAACATCTCCTACGCACTGACCATGGCTGGGGTTTACTTCCATGCTTTTGCCATGTGGCTTGATGGCGTGATCCCCGACGCGCTACTCACAATCCGTGGTAGCTGTCATTTCCTGATTTTCTTGGCCGTAGCTGGATATAGGAAGGCTACTGGTAAGCATAGGCGCGTTATTGGTGGCATCGCCTTCGCATTCGCTGGCGCGAACTTCACAGAGTCGATTCGGGTGATTTACAAGTTCAACGAGTTCTCAAGCGTCGTTCAGCCACCGCTGACGATCATCATGCTCTGCATCCTGTTCTTTGTGCTGTATGCCCGAGGCAACATGGCTCGCCTCCTGCCTCCACGCCTGAGCGACATGCTGAGGTAGCGCGCCACAAAATCGACATGCGCCGTTTTGTGGCGCGAGGTATCCCATGACAACCAAGCAACCCGACTGGGAGGCGATTGAACGTGCCTACCGGGCCGGTTCGCTTTCCATCCGCACCATCGCTGAGCGGAACAGCATCAGCGACACCGCGATTCGCGCCAAGGCGAGGAAGAACGGGTGGGCGCGTGACCTCACTGACCAGGTCCGCCAAGCCGCCAAGGCCAAGCTGGTTCGCACCGAGGTTCGCGCGGGAGGTTCGCACTGCGAACCGCGAACTGACGATGAGATCGTAGAGGAAGCTGCTACCGAGGCCGCCTCTGTCGTTCTGGCTCACCGCACTGGCCTGGCGAACTGGCGCTCCATTGCCGACAAGCTGTCCGTGGCCCTGGCTGAGATCGATGTCAACGAAGACAACTTGGGCGACTTCTCCCGAGCGCTGAACGCGGGCGTCGATGCCCAGCTCAAGGTCATTAAGGGCGAGCGCCAGGCATACGGCCTCGATGCCGAGGAAGGCGACAAGACGGTCGACACCCTGGCCAGCCTGATGGATGAACTATCGAAGGAAGCCTGACCATGAAGCCCGAGCACCTGAAACTGCTCCGGGATCGGTTCTGGCGGCTGAACAACCTGTATTTCATCACGGACAAGCAGGGCAAGAAGGTCCGCTTCCGGATGACGCAGGAGCAGATCGACTACTTCCAGGGGATGCACACCCGGAACATCATCCTCAAGGCGCGGCAGTTGGGGTTCACCACCCTGGTCTGCATCGTCCAGCTCGACGCCGCTCTCTTCGAGGCTGCCAAGTGCGCCTTGATCGCCCACACCCTGAGCGACGCCAAGCGCCTGTTCCGCGAGAAGATCAAGTACGCCTACGACCACCTGCCCAAGGAGATCAAGGCGGCCAACCCGGCGCGTAACGATGCCGCTGGCGAACTGGTGTTCAGTAAGGGCGGCTCGCTCTACGTGTCCACCTCCTTCCGGGGCGGCACGCTGCGCTACCTGCACGTTTCCGAGTTCGGGAAGATCTGCGCTAAGTTCCCGCACAAGGCGCGAGAGATCGTCACCGGTGCGTTCGAGGCTGTGGCCGCTGAGTGCTTTGTTACGATCGAGTCGACGGCAGAGGGACGGGCTGGGTACTTCTTCGACTACAGCCAGTCTGCCGAGAAGCAGCAGTTGGCTGGCGTATCCCTGGGGCTGCTCGACTGGAAGTTCTTCTTCTTCAGCTGGTGGCGCAACGCGCTGTACTGGTTGGACCCGAACGGCGTGGTCATCCCCGACCGCCTGACCAAGTATTTCGACGACCTGACCGCCAAGCACGGCATCGTCACCAATCCAGGCCAACGCGCCTGGTACAGCGCCAAGGAAAAGACCCTCGGCGACGACATGAAGCGCGAGTACCCGTCGATCCCTGCCGAAGCATTCCAGCAGACCATCGAAGGCGCGTACTACGCCAAACAGTTCACCAAGCTCTACGCCGCCCAGCGGATCGGCAAGCTGCCAGACAACAGCCATCAGCCCGTGCACACCTTCTGGGACATCGGCGTGGGCGACTCGACGGCGATCTGGTTCGTGCGGATCGTGGGCGAGGAGTTCCACGTCATCGACTTCTACCAGAACAGCGGCGAAGGCCTGCGGCACTACATGAAGGTGCTGAAGGATCGTGGATACACCTACGGCGAGCACTGGGGCCCGCACGACATCGATAACCGCGAGTTTGGTAGCGACGGCAAGACCAGGCGCGAAATCGCGCGTGAGGGCTACGAGATCGACGGACAGCGCTATTCGCTGACCTTCCAAGTGGTGCCCAAGCTCAGCATCGACGAAGGCATCGAGCAGGCTCGCGAGATCCTACCCCGCTGCGCCTTCGACGAGGCCAAGTGCGAGGAAGGCATCACTGCCCTGGAGAGCTACCGCAAGGAGTGGGACGACAAGCGCGGCTGCTGGAAAGACAAGCCGCTCCATGATTGGTCATCCCACCCAGCCGACGCCTTCCGCTACTTCGCCGTAGCCAAGACCAAACGCTCGCGGGTCGAGCACATACCCGTCACGTTCACATTCTGAGGCCAGCATGCCGAATTACAGCGCAACCCGGAAGGAGTACAGCGATGCTCTTCCGAGCTGGCGCCTGGTCAAGCGATGCGTGGCCGGCGCCAGGGAGGTCCGCAAGTGGGACGAATACCTGCCCATGCCGGACCCTACGAATCGGTCGGACGAGAACCTGGAGCGCTATCAGCAGCTGAAGAAGCGCGCGATGTTCCTCAACATCACGGGCCGGACGCGCACTGGACTGCTGGGCGCCGTGTTCCGCAAGACGGCCGAAGTCGACCTGCCGTCTCAGGTCCAGTACCTGCTTGAGAACGCCAGCGGCGACGGTACCAGCCTTGAGCAACTGTCCAAGGATGCTGTGGGCGAGTGCCTGGATACAGGTCGCGGTGGTTTCCTCACCGATTACCCCAAGATCGAGAGCGACGGGCGCCCGCGCACTAAGGCGGATTCTGGCGGCATGCAGGCCTGGGTTCACCATTACCCGGCGCTGAGCATCATCAACTGGCGAGAGGACGTGATCCAGGGCCGCAAGCGCCTGGCGCTGGTCGTGCTGCATGAGGTGCTGAACGAGCCGACCGCTGATGGCTTCGAGTTCAAGCTTGTCGACCAGTATCGCGCCCTGGTGCTGGAGGGTGGCGTCTACAAGCAGCGCGTGTACCGTGAAGACCAGCCTGATGGCGAGGAAAGCGTCCCGACCGACCACAACGGCAACACGCTCGACCACATCCCGTTCCACTTCTACGGCGCCGAGAACAACGACGCAGCCATCGATAAGGGTCCGCTCGAAGACATCGCCGACGTGAACATCCTGCACTACGGCAACAGCGCCACAGTGGAGGAGGCCGGGTTCATCGTTTCTCAGCCCACTTTGTTCATCACCACAGATATCACTCCTGAGGACTTCAAGAAATTTAACCCCAACGGGATACACGTAGGCTCCCAATGCGGTATCAATCTTGGCAAGACCGGCACGGCCACGCTCCTCCAGGCTAGGGAAACCCAGTTGGCCCGCGAGCTGATGAAGGACAAAGAGACGCAGATGCAGATGATCGGCGCGCGCATTGTCCAGCAGGCGGGTGGCGCTGAGACGGCAGAGGCCGTGCGCATCCGCTACAGCTCCGACAACAGCGTGCTGGGCACCATCGCCGGCAACGTGTCCGAGGCACTGAAGCTGGCCATCCTGGATGCCGAGCTGTTCATGATCGGCCAGGCCAACATGGACGGCACGGTCTTCTGGCTCAACCAGGAGTTCTTCGACGACCAGATGGACGCGCAGATGATCCTGGCTCAAGTCCAGCTGTGGCAGCAGGGCATCATCGCCAAGGCCGACCTGCGCACCAACCTGCGCCAGGCAGGGGCGATCGAATCGGACCGCACCGACGAGGATATCGACGAAGACATCGAGGCCCAGCCGCCGGTGAGCGGCAGCGATACGGGCAACGACCTGCCACCAGGTGAAGATGATGAGCAGTGAAGGCTATCTGGCCGACGCGACCACCCGGCACCAGGTGTACGTGCAGCGATACGCTGGGGGAAACATCAAGCGGGTAGCCAAGTTCATCACCAAGGCCATCAGCAGGGCAAGGGAGGCGCTACGCGGCGGGCTGAGCGAATATGGCACCCAACGGTTCAACAGCCAGCTTGGAGCGCTCCAGCGAGACCTGCAGGGCATCTACAGCGACATGAAGAACCAAGCCATGCTGGACCTTGGCGAGTTCGCCGGCTACGAGGCCTCTTTCAGCGCTCGAATGCTTGGCCAGGTCGTCACCGCGCTGGTACAGACACATGTGCCATCAGCCGATCTTGTCGCTGCTGCCGCTCTCGCAGACCCGATGCTGCTCGAAGCAAGGGCGGGGGTGCAGCGCATCAGCATCGCCGGCGCGCTGGACCAATTCGGCACAGCTAAGTCCGCGCAGATCGTGGGAGAGATCCAGATCGGGTCGGCGCTCGGCGAAACAACGCAGCAGATCAGTCAGCGCTTAACCAGCGTGCACCAGCTCCAGCGGGACCAGGCGTCAGCATTGGTGCGCACCATGACGAACCATGTGGCAAGCACGGCAAGGGCTGAGACGTTCAAGGCCAACGACGACATCCTGGCCGGCAAGCGCCGCATCGCCACGCTGGACGGTCGCACATCGCCGTTCTGCCGCTCGATCGACAACACGGTGGTGCCGTTCAGCGCGCCATCGCCGCCTTTCCACTGGAACTGCCGGACTTCAGAGATACCAGTCCTCAAACCTTTGTTCGAGCGGGAGATTCCCGGCTCGGGCAGGCCGGCAGTAGGCCCGGATGGTGCTGAGCAGGTGTCGAGCAAGACCACCTACCAGCAATGGCTCGCCCGCCAGCCTGCCGCGTTCCAGATCGATGTCCTGGGCCCGGCCCGCTACAAGCTGTTCAGCAAGGGCCAGCTCACCCTGGACCGGTTCGTCGACGACAGCGGCCACCAGATCACGCTGGACGAGCTAAGGCAGCTTGAACCGCGCGCCTTCGAGCGTGCAGGAATTTGAACAGCCGGCCATGAGCCGGTTTTTTTACGCCCGCGGCTGAGCCAACGGCAAATCATCCGGGGGATGACATGAAATACCTGATCGACAAAGCAGCATTCGATGCACTCGAGCCAGCCCTGCAAGCGCTGTACAAGGCCCAAGGCGATAACTACGTGCTGACGGTAGAGGGCTTGCCGCAGAACGAGGACTTGGAAGGCCTCAAGCGCCAGAACCAGACCCTGCTCGACGAAGCGAAGGCGGCCAAACAGCGCGCCCGGGATGCTGAGCAGCAGCGAGAGCAGCAAGCCGTGGAGGCTGCGAAGGCAAAGGGCGATTACGAGTCGCTCTACGCCAGCAGCGAGCAAGCCCTGGCCGCCGAGCGCCAGAAGCTGGCAGACCTGCAGGCCGGCATCGAGAAGCGCGACCTGAGCGGTGCGGCCTCCAAGGTCGCGGCCCAGATCGCTGACGGACCGAACGCCGAGATCCTGGCCGAGTTCCTCGAGCGCCGGCTGCGCATTGTCGATGGCCAGGTACGTGTCACCGACTCCAGCGGCAACCTCACGGTTTCGACGCTGGAGCAGTTGGGCAAAGAGTTTCAGGAAGAGCCGCGCTACGCATCCCTGGTGCGCGGATCTCAGGCGGGTGGCGGCGGGGCCGCTGGTTCGCCGGGTGGCGGGGCCGCCCCGAAGTGGGAAGAACTGAGCGGCATGGAGCGTGTAGAGCTCCGCCGAAATAACCCTGCCGAGCATGCGCGCCTGAAGGAAGCGCATGAAAAGGCCTCGAAAAAAGGAAAGTAACCAATGCCAACCATCCTATCGGACGTGGTATTCCGCGACGAGCTGCGCGACTACATGCGCGTCAACACCGTCGAGAAGACCGCGTTCTTCCAGTCCGGCATCCTGGTAAGCAACAGCGATATGTCGCAGCTGCTGGCCAGCCCGTCCAACACCTTCACCATCCCGTGGTGGGTCGACCTGGATGCGTCCATCGAGTCGAACTACTCGAACGACGTTTACACCGACATCGCGGTTCCGCTGGCGGTGACCAGCGCCGAAATGCAGGCCCGCGCCGCCTACCTGAACGAAGGCTGGGCTGCGATGAACCTGGTGAAGAACATCACCAACCAAGATCCGCTGGACTTCGTGGCCAGCCGCCTGACCAGCTACTGGCAGCGCGTAGCCCAGCGCCGGACCATTGCCACGGTTGTCGGTATCTACAACGGCAACGTTGCCGGCAACGACGGTGACATGGTGGTGGACGCTGGCGGCCCGATCACAGCAGCTTCGGTGATCCGTGCTCGGGCAACCATGGGCGACTACACCCCGCAGATCGTCACCCCGAACGGTACCAAGGCACTTAGTTCGATCGTGATGCATTCGGCGGTCTATGCAGAACTGTCGATCCTGAACCTGATCGACTTCACCCCTATCGCCGACCAGGTTCCTGAGTTCGGCCGCTACCAGAACATGCTGGTGGTGATTGACGATGGCATGCCGGTCATTGGCACTGGTGCAGACGCCAAGTACCTGTCGATCATCTTCGGGCCAGGCGCCATCGGTTACGCGGAAGAGCAGGACGAGAACGACATCGCCTACGACCGCGAAGAGGCCCGCGGCAACGGTGGCGGTGCTGAAACCCTGTGGACCCGTCGCAACTTCGTTGTGCACCCGCTGGGCTACTCGTTCCTGTCGGCGACCATCACCGGAACCCCAGGCACCACCCGTCCGGTATCGGCCAACTGGTCCGACCTGGCCCTGGCTACCAACTGGCAGCGCAAGTGGGCGCGTAAGCAGGTGCCGCTGGCGTTCATCACTTCCACCCTGGGCTCGTAACAGAGCCCTTTCGAGGAGATCACCATGGCACTTGCAAAGGACAACTACATCGACCCGGAAAGTAAAGCTCGCTGGGGCTTCGGTGGTACGGCTGGAAAAATCATCGTGGGCCCAGAAACCGTTGGTGAAACAGGCGGTGTAGACCATGTCCGCACCGAACCGGACAACCCAGGGGCTCATGGGAACGGCGGCGGCGCAGAGCAGGTTGAACAGCTCCAGCGCGCCAATGCCCAGCTGGCGGCCGAGAGGGAAGATCTGCAGAAGCAGCTGCAGTCCCTCCAGCAAGCAGACCAAGAGCGGCAGGCACGCGACAAGGAAGAGCAGGACCGGCTGGCGGCCGAGAAGGAAATCGACGAGCTGAAGGCCAAGCTCGACGCCGCCAACGTCAGCTACCGCGCCAACGCGTCGAAAGAGTCGCTGCAGAAGCTGGTAGACGACCTGCCGAAGTAACGCCGGGGCTTCGGCCCCACTCATTCAAGCGGAGGCCTGATGGCTACGTACATCACCGTGGCGGACGTTGACGCCCTCCTTGGCAGCGCCTGGTCGCCCGAGGAAAAGAAGGCGCTGGCGGTCATGCAGGCCAACGCATACCTCACCTCGCTCAGTCTGGTGGGCATCGACATGGATGCCATTCCGGAAGAGGTGAAGATGGCCGGCGCGCAGCTTGCCCAGGCCGCTGCCGCCGGCACGCTCTACCAGCAGCACACCGAAGGCTCGCTGGAGGCCAAGACCGTCAAGGCTGGATCGGTATCGACCAGTCGCACCTACGCATCACTCGACCGCACCAGCGCCAGCGCGCAGCCCGAGGCGATCCAGTTCGCCTTGGTCCTCCTGACGCCCTGGCGCGGCAATGCATTCAGCTTCGCCGTGAACAGGGGGTGAGCCGTGGGCCTGCGCAATGACATCCAGGTCGATCTGGCTGCTGCCTTCGACGAAGACCTGGCAGACGCTGTCGTAGCGTTCACTGGACATTACCTCGGCCCAGGCGAGACCGACCCGCTGACCGAGATCAGCACGCGCCAGCAGGTCACCTACACCGGGCGCGGCGTGCTCGACGAGTACGACAGCCGGCGCATCGACGGCATCAACATCATGTCCGGCGATGTGCTGCTGATCTGCCTGGCCAACGAGGTGACCGACCTCCCGGCCATAGGGCACCGGATCACCGCTGCCGACCTGATCACAGGCGAGCCAGTCACCTACGAGGTGGTCAAACCCGGAATTGACCCGGCCAAAGCCCACTATGAGATCCAGCTGAGGAGGTAGTCATGGCCAAGCCCAAGGGCAGGGGATGGACTACGCCGCCGACGCTATTCCGCGAGGAGGTAGACGAAGCGGTCGCCACTCGATCGCGCGTCATCGCAATGGCCCTTCTCCGCGAGATCGTGACTCGCTCACCGGTCGGCAATCCTGATCTGTGGCAGGCGAACCGCGCCCAGAAGTCGAAGAACCTGGCCTTGGCCGATGCCTACGACGCCCGCGCGCTTGCTGCTGGACGTAAAAAGCTGACCAAGAAGGAGCGGGACCAGAACTATTTCGTCAACGATTTGGCAGCCGGTAAGGGCTACATCGGCGGCCGCTTCCGGGGCAACAACTTCGTCACGGTTGGCGCACCGAGTGACGCCCAGCTCGACGTCATCGACAAGGTCGGCAGCGCAACCATCGCGAATGGCGAGGCTGCACTGCAAGGGCTTCAGGCTTACACCCTGGTCTACATCCAGAACAATCTGCCATACGCAGAGAAACTGGAGGATGGCCACTCAACCCAGGCGCCAGGCGGCATCTACGCGGTCTCATTCAATGGCGTTGCACAGGCCTACAGCACATGACCCTCGAACAGATTCGGGACATCATCATCGTCAGGATGAGCGAATGGATTGGCCTGCCCCGGAAAGACATAACCTACCCCAACGACCGAGATGGACCATTCGATGCGAAGGGCCGCGCACTCTGGGCCAGATTTAATCATGTGCCAGGCCTTCCGAGCTCGCCTGAGATCGGCGCGGGGCCAGTTGTACGGCGCACCGGCCTGATAATCGTCCAGCTTTTTGTGCCGCTCGACACTGGCGACCTCGCCATCACCCGAGCCGCTGACACACTGGTCAGCCACTTCCAGTTCTACACCGCGCCTGACGCCCAATTCGAGTGCTTCGAGGCCTCGGCAGCCGTGATCGGTAACGAGGGCAATGGCTGGTGGCAGGTCAACGTTTCGATCCCCTACCGAGCCTATTGAGGCTCGCAACATTCACCGCCGCCTGGCGGTTTTTTTTCGCCTGTCGATAGGAGAAACGCCCGATGAGCAGCGGCGCCAAGGTCCAAACAGCATTCATCCGTGAGATCACGCCGGGCGTCACCCCGCCAGGCCCATGGAGCGTGCTCACCCGTATCAGCTTCGGGTTGATGCCCACCTACAACACCGAAGAGAACAACGAAATCGGCTTCACGCGCATGGCGCAGGGCACCACCCAGACCACCGTCGACGTAGGCGGCGATGTTGAGACCAAATGGCGCTACGGCGTCCTCGACGATCTGCTGGCATCCTGCTTCGGTAGCGAATGGGTCAACGACACCCTGACCATGGGCGACAAGCGCATCACGTTCTCTGTGGCGTCCTACGCGACAGATATCGGCGTTGCCGGCGTTGCTCGCGGCGCGCAAGTCTCAACCATGGCTTTCGATTTCCCCGGTGACAATGAGATCACCGTCACCACGACCCTGGCGGCGCGAGGATGGGATGACAAGGGCGACAACACGTCTTATATCGTCAATGCCCAGACCGAGCAGAGCCAGCGCCGCTACACCTTCAAGGACATCAGCGGCCTGAAGATCAACGGAGTACAGGTGGGCGAAGACAACGCCTGCGTCGACAGCTTCAACCTGCAGTTCGACAACGAGGTGCAGACCCAGCGCTGCATCGGCAACGGCAGCCCTTACCCCGGCAACATCATCCCAACCCGGTTCACGCCGTCCGGCTCGATCACGATTGCCTGGTCGAAGATGGCTTACAACCTCTGGCGGGCCCAGCAAAACGGCGATGCGATCAGGCTCGAGTTCACCGTTGCCAACGCCGATGGCGGCTATGACTTCGTGATCCCTGAACTGGAAGTGACCGGCGACTGGCCGGACGGTGGCGCGACCGACATCATCCAGGTCGAGCTCAACTTCACCGCCCGCCGCGTACCGCCGACCATCACTCGTCTGCCGGCGCCGGTAGCCATTGGCACCGTGACCATCACCCCAGAGACGTTGTCGGTCAAGGTGGGCGCTACCGCGGACCTGGAAGTGGTCGTGACCCCGACGGGCGCCAGCCAAGCCGTGCGCTGGACTACCTCCGACGCAACGGTTGCCACGGTGAGCGAAACCGGCCTGGTCACTGGCGTGAAGGTCGGCACTGCAACCATCACCGCCACCAGTGTTGCCGACGGCACCAAGACCGACACCAGTGCAGTGACCGTCACCGCCTAACCCCTTCGCCTGGCGCGCCCTGCGGTGCGTGCTGGGCCATTTACCGCAGAGGAATACCATGGGCATTACCATTGCCAAGAAACCCGAGCTTGACGTGAACGGCGAGCGTTGGGTGCAGATCGCACCGGGCGCCGAGATTCTGGTCGGCTCGATCGCCAACCCCATCTACAAGTCGCACCAGGCGCTGGTGCGCCGGCACTTGGCCGCGATCAACCAGCAGGCGGGCATCGGCACCGACGAGTTCACAATCGCCGCGCTGCCTGAAGCCGCCAGCGAGACCGACGACGATCTGTTCATCGATCTGGCCTCGCGCCACCTGATCAAGGACTGGAAGGGCATCGACGAGGAGGCCAACCCGGGCGTCCCCGCGCCGTACACCCCCGAACGTTGCCGTGCACTGATCGAGCAGATGCCTGAAGTTTACTTCCTGGCTCTGCGCACTGCTGTGGACATCGCCAAGCGGGTAGAGCAGCAGGCGGTGGCCACCGCGGAAAAGCCCTAGCGGCATATCGCTGGGGGCGGGAGTGGACTGGTCCTGGCGCCGAGAAGAAACGCCATCAGCATGAGCGACTGGTAGGCATGGTGCCAGAAGCGCCAGAGATAGACGGCGTGGTCGCCCAGATACTGGAAGCCTATGGCTGGATCAGTCGAACACGTCAGTACGTGGGCATGGCAGGTGCTCCGGCGCCAATATCTCCGATGTCGATTGGCGACTATCTGGACCGCTACCCTTCAGCGATATGCCGCGAGGAGTTCGAGGCAGGGATCTTCGCCATCGATGACGAGTTCCGTAGGCAGTGGGATGAGCAGCAGGAGAAGGAAAGAAAGGGCGACGGGATTTCGCGATCAATAGCCGGCAGGCGATGACTCCCTAGGCATCCAATGATAAATTGGGATTCCTAACACGGAGATTAGCCAATGCTTGATACCGGTACAGCCGGCGCTTTGATGCTCGGGATTATGGGTTTTGTTATCTACTTTTTGCCAACTATCAATGCGAAAAGCAGGAAGCATCCAAATCGAGGAAGCATCTTTGCCCTCAATCTGTTTCTCGGCTGGACCCTTATCGGATGGGTTGCAGCTGTAGTCTGGTCCGCCTCATCAATAAACAAAGATGTGAAGCAAATGCCTGGATCGAGTAAATATAAGGATCTAGATAGGCTGGTATCTATGAAAGAGCGCGGACATATCACAGATGATGAGTTCGAAATAGAGAAAAAGAAGCTCCTAGGGGGCTAAAGGAACAAAAAATCAAACCCGCTTCAAGCGGGTTTTTTAATGCCCGGAGAAAAGCGATGTCGCAGGAATCACGCCTATCGATAACCATCGACTCGAGGCCCGCCAAGAAGAATGCTGACGATCTCAGCCAGGCACTGGAAAGGGTAGAGCAGACCGGTGACGATGCGGCATCTTCTGCTCAGCACCTCAGCCAAGTATCTGTCACCCTTGGGTCTAGCCTAGGGAAGATGGCCTCGGCAGCTAGCCGCGCACTCAGCCAGATTGAAAAATCCTCGGCCTCGACTGATCAGCAGATTGCCGCACTGACTACGCAGGTGGGACGGCTGTCGAGTGGGTTCGGGGCGTTCTCTGCAACCCAGTCTTCAATCAATGCCCAACTGACAAGGCTCGCATCTTCGCTTGAGCAATGCGCCAGCGGGTCTCGGCAGGCAGAAACGTCCATGGACGGACTGGCGCGCAGCTCTCGCGCAGCGGAGCAGTCCGTCGATCAGCAACGTCAAGAACTGGCGCGGCTTATAGGCCAGATCAACCCAACAGTTGCCGCGCTCGACCGCCTGGATACCATGCAGGATCGCTTGCGACGGTATCGAGATACCGGGCTGATCGATAGGGACACCTATCGTGAGTACACTCAGCGCATTGAAACCATGCGCGAGGCCGTGGGTGAAACTGCCGAAGGGATGAACAGAGCAGGAATGTCCGCGCGAGCTTATAACGCCGCACTGCGCGGACTGCCGGCGCAGTTCACAGACATAGCAGTAAGCCTTCAAGCCGGGCAAGCGCCACTGACAGTTTTCCTTCAGCAGGGTGGGCAGCTCAAGGATATGTTCGGAGGCATCGGTCCCGCAGCGCGCGCCATGGGCGGATACATACTCGGCTTAATAAATCCATTCACATTGGCTGCGGCAGCCGCAGCGACGTTAGCGATAGTCTTCTATGACGCCGAAAAAACCATCGGCGCCTTCAACAAATCTTTGTATTCTGGGGCGGCAAACTCTGGCCAGACGGTTGAGGGGATGGCCAGGATCGCCCTCTCTGTGGCAGAGCTTACTGGCAGCATTTCTGAAGCCAGAGATGCTGTTATGGCGCTTGCCGCCTCAGGTAAATCAGGAGAGATTCAATTCAAGAATCTAGCCCAGGCAGCTGCAGCTGTAGGCCAATTCACCGGACAAAGCGCGGCTGAAGTTGCAAAATCATTCGGCTCATTAGGAGATAGCGCGACTAAGGCTGCTCAGAAGATTAGTCAGCAATACGGTCTGATAGCCGCCGAACAATATGAATTAATCCGGTCGCTTGAGGAGCAGGGCAGGACTGAGGAGGCAAATGATAAGCTCAGCGAGTCTCTAAACTCTAATGCACAGGCAAGGCTACGTCAGTACCGACAATCTCTTTCTGAGGTTGAGAAGGATTGGAATTCCATAGGTACAGCCATAAGCAATGCCTATACGAAAGTAAAGGCAGAGCTATTTCCTGACCAGAACAAAGAAATAGAAATCGCTCAGCGAATTCTTGATAGACGGAAAAACGGTGGGTTCATAGGTGCTCTATCCAATCTATTCAGCTTTGGAGACAATACAAATCAGGCCCTAAAATCTAAGGTTAAGCTTCTCACTGAAGGCAGGGAGCAGTATGCAAAGGCAGCACAAGAAGCGGCAGCAGAAACAAGAGCAAACCAGGAAAGAATAGATGCAGAGGGTCGCTGGGAAAGCTCACAGCTCGAATATCTGGACAAGCAGTCTAAGAAAAGAAAGGAGATTGCCGATGCTAGAGAGTTGGGGCTCAAGGCCGGCCGAAGCGAAGAAGAAATAGCCAAGCGCATTTCTGCTATCGAAGAAAAGTACGCTGACAAGCGAAAGCCTAAAAAACCCAAGACGCCACGGGAAGACAACCGCGGCGTATCCGAAGCAGAAAACACCTTCTCCCGTCTCTATGGCCAGTATGATCCGGCTGCTCAAGCGGCAAGAGATCTCGCCAAAGAGCAGGGTCAGCTCGATCTGGCTTTGAGCAAAGGCAGGATCACGCAGGAGGAGTATGGCAAGGCGCTGGCGCAGGCCTCGACCAACTATGCCGCCGCGATCAAGGGCGCCCAAGGCTTGACAGCAGTCGAGCAATACCGCGCCCAACTGCAGCGTCAGCTGGTCAACGAGCAGACCCAGTACCAGTTGGATGCCGCAAGTGTTGGGATGGGCGACTTGCAAGCCTCGCGCATGCAGCAACGCCTCAATCTGGAGATGCAGACGAATGACCGTCTGCTGCAACTACAGACGGAGCTGGCAACTGCTTCTGACGAAAAGCAGAGGCAGGCGCTGCAGGGCCAGATCAATGCGATCAACGAGTTCCTGCCCCAGCAAGTTGCAGCAATGCAGGCCGGCTGGGCGCAGATGGATCAGGCCATGCTCAACCCTATCAACGGGTGGACTGCGGCAGTCCAAAACTTCGGCAACCAGGCTCGTGATATCGCAGGGCAAACCCAGTCAATCTTCTCGAGCGCGTTCAATACGATTTCGACCGATGTGACCGACGCGATCATGAACGGGCAGCTTTCGTTCAGCACCCTCGGCAACATCGCTCGAAACGTGGCGCGGGACATCATCTCCGGGTTTGTAAAAATCGGAGTTCAGATGGCGGTGAACGCTGCCCTGAACGCGACTCTTGGCGCGGCTGCGGCAGGCGAGAACATTGTTCTTGCAGGCACCACAGCGGCTGCCTGGGCGCCAGCTGCTGCAATGGCCTCCCTGGCAACCCTTGGCACCAACTCCGTGCCTGCCGCCGCCGCGCTGACCTCAACGACTGCACTTGCAAGCACGCTGGCTGTGATACCTGGATTCGCCACGGGCGGCCTTGTGTCTGGGGCGGGAACTGGCACTTCGGACAGCATCATGGCCCGCCTAAGTGATGGTGAGTTTGTGGTGAACGCATCGGCTACCAAAAGGAATCGAGCGCTCTTGGAGGCCATCAACTCAAACGAGCGCATCTCACCGGCTGGCATGTCGAGAACGACAAGCTCGGCCCAGGCATCTGGCGGCCCTAGCGCTTACGGCATCAATCAAAACATCAACATCATCAATCAGCACACCGGCGCTCAAGTTGAGGCGCGCAGGATGCCGAATGGCGATGTTGAGGTGATCATCCAAGAGGCCGTGAAGCGGTCGGTGGATGAAGTTGCCGGCCAGCTATCCAACGGATATGGGCCGGTAGTTGATGCCGGCGTAGGTGCATACAAGTGGCGCCGTCCTGGCGAATAACGAGAAGCGGGCGAGCGGGCTCAGGCGCTTGAAGCGGCCACAACCTGAAACGCCCTGGCTCATAACTAGAGATCATCAGCCTCAAGAGGGATTCACATGGAAAAGCATCACGAAGAGCTGGGTTCGCATCAAGGTTCCGCTCCTAAGACGAGGCTGAGGCCTATTGACTGGGAAAAAATTGAGCAGTCGCGGCAAGAACATGTAAGGCAAGCCGAGCTGCTGGAGCGCAGGCTTGCCCGCATCGAAGATCAGATAGGGCTGAAGCCGCTGACCTAGCGCTTGATTGATTTTCCCTCGGCCACTGCCTTTATCAAGGCTATGTCCGACTCGATTCCTCCGGTCAGTATCATCGATCTGGCTTCGGTTATCGCCGCCTCAACAGCGACTGCTACCGCTTCCTCACCTCCCGCCGCCCTGACTTGTTGGCAAAGCCCGGACACCAGGCATGTGAGCGAGGCGATCTCTTTGTCCATCCGCTCGAGCATCTTTCGGGCATCAATTTCGAAATCTGATGGGTTGTCGTAGCTCATCGTCTATCCCTGTTGGTTTGGTTTGAATCCCCGCCGGCTCCTACACCTTGGGGATTCAGGAGGATAGACAGAGCAGTGACGATCAGCCATCACACAGGAGCGGCAATGATTCAGTACCCGGCGCAATTGCCACTCCCACTTCAGGAGGGATATGGGCTCAGCACTGTTGATCCTATGATGGCAACGCGATTGGTAACCGGACGGACCCGGTATCGTGTTGTTCACGACTATGTCCCGACCGAGGCGCGATTCAACTTCAACTTCAGCCAGAAGGAGGCGGCGCTCTTCGAGGGATGGTATGTCTACGAGCTGAAAAACGGCATCGAATGGTTCGAGATGGACCTGCAGACGCCGTTGGGCATGAAGAAATGCAGGGCGCACTTCAAGGGCATTCCTCAAGGCGGTGAGCTGACACAGATCACCCGCTGGCGATATTCGGCTGTGATCGAGCTGCGCGAGCGCCCGATCTATACCGAGGAAGAATACCTGGGCGCAATCATCGACATGCCGCTCGACCAATTCACCACTGAGTTCCAGAACATCCTGGAGAAATGGCATACGGGGTACTTCGGATGAATCCAATCGAAGTGTGCTACGCCTCTAGTGGCGGACCGGACATGATGCTGGTGGACACCATTGAGGTGTGGGAGGAGGGCAGCAGCTTCCGGCACCTTTATGCCTCTGGATACAGCGACAGGGTGTGCACCACCGAAGACGGCAGGACGCTGACGTTCACTGCGCTGGCCATGGAGCTGGGCTGGCCGAAGAACGACAACAGCGGCTTCCAAAGCATCATCATCGGCCTGGACAACACCACCGGCGAGCCGCAACTGGCCGTTGAGGCAGCCAGGCGGTCAGGAAACAAGGTGTGGGGCACTCTGCGCCGTTACCTGGCTGGCGATCTGTCGTTTCCGCAAGAGCGCTTCCGCATGCAGTTGCTGAGCCGCGACTACGAGCCTGACAGCCAGGTCGCCAAGCTCACCTTCGGATTCTTCGACCTGCTCAACACCACTGGCAACCGCCGCATTCTCACCGCCGAAGACGCCCCAGGCCTCAGGTACACCTAACCATGATCGAGAAATTCATGCGCGCCCCGTATCGCGAGGGTGCACGGGGGCCTATTGCCTTCGATTGCTGGGGTCTGTGCATCGCTGTTCGCCACCAGGTGTTCGGCTTGGCGCCGATGCCCAGCCTCGGCGCCGTGGGCAAGAACAGAATCAAGGCCAATACCGAGGCCTATCACGACCTGCGCGGCGGGATGGAAGAGTGCGCGCCGGAGCCTGCCGCGATTGCGGCGGTTTTCCGGGGCGAGCTCTGCCTGCACGTCGGTGTGGTCGTCGAGAGCGATGGGCGTCTGAAGGTGCTCGACACAAACCCCGGAGGCGCCTGCCTGCGGACAACCGGCGAATTCGAAGCCGCTCACCCGAAGGTGGTGTACTACCGTGACCGTCGAATTCTTCCCGAATAAGATCAGCGACACCGCACCGATAGGTGTGTGGAAGACCGACCGGCGCATGACGATCGAGGACTGGCTGAAAAGTCAGGCGCCGTCTTACGAACGCCGCGAAAGCCCGCCGCACAGCGTCATCCTTAACGACGAAATCATCGATCACGCCGACTGGCACAAGGTCAGCTTCAAGCCCTCCGACCTAGTGCAGATATACCGGGAGCCTAAAGGCACAGACCCGTTCTCGCTCAATCTGGCGCTGTTCGGCGCCGCCAAGCTGGCGCTCAAGGCACTCATGCCGCCCATGCCAGGCCTGCCGAGCAATGCAGGGTCAGAGCAGGGCGACCCAATCAATGAAGCCAGCGCCAAGGGCAACAAGGTCAAGCTGGGCGAGACAGTCCGGCAGATCGCCGGATACCAGCGCACCTACCCGTCCTACCTGGCTCAGCCTCGGCGCCGGTATGTCAGCCCACGCGACCAGCGTGTGCAGATGCTGCTCTATCTGGCCGAGGGTGAGCACCAGCTCTCCAATGGCCGTGTGGGCGAGACCTTCCTGCTCTCCCTGGGCAGCGACGTCGTCTACAAAATCTATCAGCCAGGCGAAGACCTGTCCGCCGACCCGGCCCACCTGCTCTGGTACAACGCGCCGGAAGTGGGCGCAAGTTCAAGCGGCGCGGGCGGCCTTGACCTGACTGTCGCGGTCGACCTGACTCGATCCGCCCAGGCATCTGCCTACCAGTTCAACGGCAACACCATCGGCGTGCCGGCCAACGCCGGCCAGTTCCCGGAGGACTGGACCGACAGCATCATCGTGCGGGTCGTGGCGCCGTACACCTACACCGTGGTTGATGGTGGCGACGGCCGAGATATCGTGCGCGGGCCGCTGGAGATGCTGAACCCCTACGTCGGGATGTCCATCGAGGTGGCTGGTGCGAACGCCGGGTACTACGTCATCCACAGTTGGACGCCATACTCGCCTGGAACGCCGGCCAACGCCGGCACCGCCTCGACGCTCACCGGTTCGTCAGCACCAAGCCGCTACGACTTCAGCACCAGCCCGCTGACGTTCACGCTCTCGCGGGGCGCGTCGAGCTATTCGGTCACCCTCAACACCCAGACCAACGACCTGGCCGGCCTGGTCACTGAGCTGAACAACCAGCTCGGCAGCACACCAGTTCGGGCTGATCAGGCTGGCGGTCGTCTGCGCTTCATTGAGCAGGCGCCATTCTCCGGGCAGGCAATCGGCTCGAGCAATGCTGATGTCATCCTTGGCGCGGCACCGGTGGCCACCACCGGCACGGCCACTACCGACGCAGTTCCTGAGCAGCCAGCACAGATTACGCTGGACTACGAGGGCGGTGCGCCGGTCACCGGCCTGACGCTCGGCCAGGGCCAGGCATCCATCGGCCCGAAGGGTCTGCGCTATCGCATCACGGCGGCCAGCACTTCGCTGTTACAGCTCGAGCGACTGACCTCATCGGGCAGCACGGACGGAAACTGGCCTGGCTTCAACAACATGGAGTCGGTGAACGCCTCGCTCACGCTGGACCCATCGAACCTGCAGGGCGGCTACCGTGGGCCTTTTGCCCTGTGCCCGGAAGGCGAGAAGATCACCAAGATCGAGTGGTCGGTCACCTACCAGAACGGCCTTCTCGGCATTGGCCGGGAGGGCCAGTTCTACGAGATCCCGGCGTATCACGCGCTGGAATACCGCGACATGGACATCGCAGGCGACTGGACGGTGATCGAGAAGGAGTGCGTGGGTGGATCTCTGGATGCACAGGGGTTCTCGTTCCAGCAGGACAGCCCTTACCCAATGCGGGCCGAGGCGCGCATCCGCAAGCTGTTCGTAGATCGCGGCGGAAGGGTGAACGATGAGGCGCGCGACGACGTCACCTGGACCGACTTGCGCGGCCAGTTGCAAAACTCGCCCACCAGCTACCCGGGCCTGACCGTCATCACCGTGGACATTCGCGGCGGCGACCGGCTGTCCGCCCAATCCGAGAGCCGCATCAGCTTTGAGTCGGTCAGCATCCTGCCGCGCTTCGAGAACGGTCAGTTCCTGCCCAAAGGGCCTACACGGGATATCGTGCCGTGGTGCTTGGCCAAGCTCTTGGGTCGGGGCTACACGGTCGATCAGTTGGATCTTCCAGAGTGGTCCGCCTTCCACGCCAAGGCGGTGGCCAGAGGCGACACCTACGACGAGACCATTGACTCGCCAATGACCGTCAAGGACATGGTCAACAATGCGCTGGCGTGCAGTTTCGGCGAACTGGTCACGTATCGCGGCCTGCTCAGGCCGGTGCGGGACGAGAAGCGCGAAGTCTTCACCGTCGAGTACGGCCCGAAGACGCAGACCTACTCCCCGCAGAACATGACGCGGATGCTCAAGATCACCGGCCCGATGCCGTCGATCAATGACTTCGACGGCGTCGACGTTGAGTACTTCTCGACGAAGACCTGGGCGTGGGAGACGGTCAAGTGTCGGTGGCCAGGCGATCAAGGGTTGAAGGTCGAGAAGATCAAGCTGCCTGGTGTGGGCGACAAGGCCCGGGCCTGGCGCTTCGGCATGCGCCGCCGAGGTCACCAGAAGTTCCGCACCGACACCTATAGCTGGGAAACCGAGCTGGATGGCAGGAACAGCGGCTACCTGACCTTCGCGGCGGTAGCGGACGATCTGCCGAAGGGATGCCAGAGCGCGATTCTTCTGGATTTCCAGGCCACCCCATCTGGTGTGCTGCTGACCTCGTCGGCGCCGCTGGACTGGGGCGCCGGCGGCGAGCACAGGATCGGCATTCGTCGGCCTGACGGCACGCTGTCTGGCCCTTACACGGCCACCCGCCAGGGCGACTACGTGGCCCGCGTCGACGCGATCGACTTCACACCGGACGTGGACACGCCGTACGAGCCGCCGCACCTGCTGTTCGGGCCGGCGACCCGCTGGGCATATCCGGTGCTGATCACCAGCTCCGACCCCGCCAACGGCAACGTCGCGCTTAAAGCCATGCCCTACGACGACCGCGTCTACACCTACGACGACCAGTTCCCGCCGGAGTGATTCGGCGCCCGTTCAAGAGCCCGCCATGTGCGGGCTTTTTCATTTAAGGAAACCGGAATGAGCGGCCAAGACACCCTCAATCAGCTCGACCAGACCGTTGCTGCGTTCAATGAGCTGGCGCTTTCGCCAGAGGCAAAGATGGTCACTTTGCCGAGCGGATCGCAAAAGCCAACCAACGCCAAGATCATCGCTGACCTGGCCACGCAGATGGCTGGGGCGCAGATCTACACCACCGTAGCGCTGGGCCTCCAGGCCACGCGGGCGGATGGATATTTCAGCGTGGTGTCGGCATCGGACGCTGACTACATCGACCTGTACCGGAACAACAATGGCAGCGCTGCTCTCGTCGATACCTACCCAAATTCCAAGGCGGTGAAGGCGGTGAAGCAGCAAGTCGACTCAGCGACTGCCGCCATCGGCCAAATCGCAGAGGTTGTTCAAGACCCGTCATCTATCCCAATTGCTGATGACGAAGCAGCGATAGTGGCTGTCGATCAAGAAGGGGGAGAGTTTCTTTCCATTACGGCAAAGCGTACGCGGACTCCGGCGCTGGATGCGGTCAGTCACGCAGTCGAGTCGGGGATTTATGACGCTGAAGGTGGCGCGGTTCTTCACGCCGGCGCTGAAGAAATTTCCATTGGTCCGCTGACGATCGGCCTGACTTCGCTGCCTGGAATCTATGTCGTCGACGCCGAAGGGAGCATTCTTCAGGATCTGACCTATCCGGGGGAAGCTCCAGTATCTCAAGCAACGCCAGGATTTCCTCTGGCTGATGGTGCGTATTTCGCTCCGAAGTTGGTGACTGCTGCAGGATCGCCATTGCATATCAATGTCCCAAGCCTGATATCAAATCGTGATCTCGCAGCTGGGTTGGTGGCCTCAATCTGGAGCACCACCACAGCCGCTTCGACGACGTCCAATTCGGATCTGGTTATCCAATGTTCTGATTATGGAGCAGCTGCAAGGCTCAAGCTGCGCGACCCCATGAACGGGACATACGAGCACTTGCTGGATCTTCAGATGATTGATTTGCCAGTGGCTTCAAGTGCTGGAAAAGTGCCCAATGTGCTGCTGATCGGCGACAGTATCAGTAATCGACAGGGCGCCCAGATCATGAAGGCTGCCATCCAGCGCAATGGCCGGGACTCGAACTGGATAGGCACCATAGGCGGGTCAGGGGTCGAAAACCAGGCCTACAACGAGTCTGGTCCCCTTGGCGAAGCCCGTGAAGCTTACGAGACTGCCAACTTCACCTACGCCTCCATTACCGAAATAACAATTCCAGTGCCCGCTGGCGGGGAATCCGAGTATTTGGCTCTCTCAAAAATAGAAAGACGCAACCGGAATCCCTTCATCCGTCCAGCAACATCGAACGACGACCCTGCCATTGTGCGCAATGGCTATGTTCTTGACTTCGCTTTTTACCAGTCCAGGTTCAACCTTCAACCGCCTGATGTGATTGTCTACGGTCTTGGCATGAACGACTTTGGCAAGTTGTCCGGAACCAGCGCAATCCAGAACTATGTGAATGACAATGAGGGGTTGATGTTTGCCCGCATGAGAGCTGCCTGGCCAAACGCAAAAATCATTCGCTTTCTACCAGGCCTGCCCTATCAAACTGTTCGTAACGCAGACTGGACGAACAAGTACATCCCGCTGATCCGATCAATCATGGCGCTTCACAAGGGACTGGCTAACCCCAATACCGTCATCGTGCCTTCATGGGCTTTCTCAGATCCAGAAGTCGGCTACCAAACCGCAGCAGGCACTGTAGATCCAGTAACCGGATTCGCTGTTGTCCAGCTTTCTGACTACACACATCCTGGCCAAGCCAACCGACAGAGACTCTTTAACAGCATCGCCCCTTACATCAGCGCGTCAAACTTGGGATTAATTTAAGGAAAATCGCATGGGCATCAAGTTGGTTTCACCGGGCGCACTGGCGCCTTGGTACACGAAGGTAATTCCACCAGTATCCCGGGGCCTTGAGGGTTGGTTCTGCTTCGACACTTCTCTGGATCGAATCGGCTACAACCGTGCTTCTGGCAAGGCCAATGCGAGGCTGGTGGGGGTTCCATCAGTATTCAGCACGCATGCCAGGTTCAAGGGTGGGGTCAACTTCCTTGAAACGGCTATCGCGGAAACTGAAGAATTCACGGTGATCGTAGTCGGCAAGTCAGCCGGGCCTCTCGGTGGTACAGGTACCGCCACGGCGGTACCTTACGTGGGCAACTATGCAGGGGCATCGCCTGGATTGGCGGGCGGATTGCAGCTCTACCACATCAGCGACACGACGCTCACTGGGCAGGCGAACCGTCTCAATTCAACGGGTGATGGTTCGACCAGCGCGCAATCGCAAATCTCGGATGTGGCCGCTAACTGGGGGATTCGTTGTCTTCGATCTTCGGGGTCAGGGGGCAACCAGACCTGGAACCTGACCACAGGCGTGAGGGGTAATCAGCAACTGGCCACGAAGCGACTCCTTGCCTCAGTCCCTTTGCGGATCGGCGGCACCTATGCCTCGACATTCGGCGGAGAGTCGGACGTAAGTCACGTGGCGGTATATTCCGTGGCACTGAGCGACGATGAGATCACGGTCGTTGCTGCCGCCATGCGTAAAAGGATGGCGCGGCTTGGCGTGATCGTCTAAGTCGACGCTGAACGCGCAAGTTCCCGGCCGCCTCGAGCGGTTTTTTTGTGCCTGCAATCCGAATAGCCCGCCCAGCGCGGGCTTTTTCACGCCTGGAGAAACCCATGCCACGAATCTCTGCTGCCGACGCCGGCGGCATCAACGTGCTCGCTTTCCTCGACATGCTCGCCTGGTCGGAAGGCACCTCAACCATCAAGGCCAGCGACGACGGCTACAACGTCCTGGTGGGCGGCACGCTGTTCACCGACTACAGCCAGCACCCGCGCGTGCTGGTACCGCTGCCGCGCTACGGCATCAAGTCGACGGCTGCCGGTCGCTACCAGTTCCTGGCCCCCACCTGGGATGCCATCGTCAAGAACTACGGTTTCAAGGGCCGCTTCATCCCAGAAGCCCAAGACCTGGCCGCGATCAAGCTGCTGACCGAATGTGGCGCGCTGCCGCTGATCAAGGCCGGGCGGATCAGTGACGCGATCGCCAGGGCTGCGCCGATCTGGGCCAGCCTGCCTGGCGCCGGATACGGCCAGCGCGAGCACAAGCTGGCGGCGCTGCTGGGGATCTACGAAAGCGAGCGTGCCGCCGATGCCAAGCCGGCTGGTGACCTTCTGTCGATGTACGCCGCGTGCGGTGGCGAGGCCGTAGCGTGATCGGCGCGCCGCTGATTCCAAGGGCTGTTCCTGCCTGGGTCTGGTGGCTGGCCGTCCTGCTGCTGGTCGCCGGCGGGCAGCAATACCGGCTGGTGCTGGCGCAGCGTGACGCCGGCGCGGCGCGTGCCGACTTGGCCGACTACCGACTGCTGGTTGCCGAGCGCGATCAGCACGCCGCGGCCCAGGCCAGAACAGAAGAGCAGCGCCGCCAGCAGGTGGCTGATCGGGAGGGTGAGAATGCACGTCAGAAACTGGAGGCGGTTGCCGGCCGCGCCGCTACTGCTGAGTCTGCTGCTGACGGCCTGCGCGGGGAAATCGCCCGACTGCGCGCCGGGCGAAGCGCAACCTGCGGTGCCATCGCTGCCCAGCAGCGCCAGGCAGAAACCTCTGCCGTCGTGGTGCTCGGGGGACTGCTTGAAGAAGCTGACCGAATGGCGGGAAGCCTCGCGGCAGCGCTTGAGCGAAGCCGAGTAGCAGGCATGGCCTGTGAACGTGTGATCGATGGAATTCGGCCTGCCGCTGAGCGGTAATTGTCGGGTGGCCGAAATACTGGCTAGGATACTGTTCGCATATACAGTATTTGGTGCCCTATGTATTTCTTTGTCGTGCGCCGTCGCTCTCACGGCGCGGCACTGTCCTCTGAGCAATTGCGCCAGCAAACCCCCATTCGCGCTGACGTCCACATCGGAGAGCATCAGAGCGAACTGCTGGGCCGCGTGTCGACACAGGCCTGGGTCTTCAGTCCAGCGCCTGGCGCCGACGTGATACCTCGGCTGCACGATGCGAAGATCACCGGCATGGCCCAGCAGGGCATGAACATCAGCGGCGTTGAGGAAATCGACGGGGTGCTGTACGCCCAGTCGTGGTGGTGCAGGGTGGACTCATGAACCGAATCCCTACGGCGTGGATGCACGAACTGGATGACGAAGGTGCCTTCCTGATCGACCCTGAGGGCCGCGAAGCAGTGCTCAGCGAAATGGCGCTTGCGGCGCACCGGGCCGGCCGCATCGATGCCTGCGTTCTTGCCGACATGCTGGAGCTGGCAGAGGCGGGCAGGCTATGGGCGATGGAGGACTTGGAAACAGTTTTTCCGATGCCTGCTGGTGCTGAGCAACAAGACGGGTGGGGTGTACCGCTTTCCAGGACGGAGCGCGGCGAGCCTGTACGAGTCTCGGGCGGGTGGCGAGACTTGGATATTCCAGTGGTGGGCAATGTCTTCGACATAGGGTGATCGCTCTTTGTCACGCTCGCTATGCGCACAATCCAGAATACCGAGTCCGGCACCTGGCCGAATGCGACGACTTCGAAGTCTGGGGTGTGGTCAGGTATAGCGTGAGGGATCATGCGAAGGATTAAGGCGCTGGGACAAAACTGGGACACCGAATGTCCCAAACATCGGTGAATCAAGAGTCAGCATTTTTAGGCAAAATCCAGTCAATTCGGGGGCTTGCGGCAAATAACCCCGAAAACATTGAGGCCCAGACCGGATTGCAAATCCGTCTACGCCGGTTCGATTCCGACCTCGGCCTCCATATTTGAAAGCCCCGCAGATTCAGGTCTGCGGGGTTTTTCTTTTGCGTAGAAAAAACCAGCAGTTCCGAAACTTTTGGGCGGGAGTTCCGAAACTCCGTCACTTTGTGGGGCTGGCGATCGCCCCCACGCGGCGGTAGACCCGCTCTGTGATTCCTTCCTTGGAATGACCCAGCAGCAGGCTGGCCTCGGCCACATCGTTGATTTCAGAAGCGGCTTTGGGGCGGATGTCCCTGAATTGGAACTGGGCTATGCGCGCTGCCAGCTCAGAGTTCTTTGAGCCGATAGCTTTTAGCCGTGCGGCCTCTCGTGCCTCGCTCCATCGATTTCGCAGCATGCCCCAGCTCATCCGTTTCCCGTGTTCGTTCAGGATGAAGAATGACGAAGCATGCTGCTGCGTGCGCAGCTTGATGCGTTCCAGCAGCGTGCCGAGGCTGTTGTTCACACCGTTCAATTCCAGGATGATCCTGAGCCGTTTGCCAGTCTTGCCTTGGCTTACCAGCAGATAGCTTCCTTCCACATCATCCTTGCGCATTGACAGTACGTCCGAGGGCCGCTGGCCAGTCAGATACGCCAAGTCCATCGCATCCCTCAGCTCCTCCGGAGCCTCCTCATACACTGCGAGCCAAACGGTCTCATTGGCATAAAAGTCGCGCGGCTTCTCTTTGTTCTTTTTGATGCCTAGGCAAGGATTTTCTTTCACCGTCAGTCCCCATTCCCTGGCCGTGTTGAACACGTGCGAGAGCAGGGCTATTTCCCGATTCGCACGGGTCTTGGCTGAGCGGGAGTCGCGGTAGTGAGCGATCATCGATGGGGTGATTGCATCGATGGGCGCAAGGTCGAACACCGTCCGAAGCTGCTTGAGCTCGTAGACGTTGTCTTTCTGGGTTCTGGGGGCCTTCTTCGGGATGATGTGCTTTTCGTACTGGTCGAAAATTCCTTTCATGGTCGTCAGCTCGACCGGAGCAGACTTTGCTTCCAATTCAGCCCACTTGAGCTTGGCTTTGGGCAGGTCGGTGCCGAGAGGGATTTCCTTGCCCACTTGGTCGCGGTAGTAATACCCGACCCACACTTTGCCGCTTTTTCTGACTCGCTTTCGCCGGTACATACCCGGCGGCAGATCGCGGTTCTCTGTACTTCTGGGGCGCATTTCACTTCACTCGTGAGAAGTCTGGTGTCCAGGTGGGCTTGGGCGGTGAGTGCGGGGTCACAGTCATCAGCTCGACGACGGCGCCGCTCAGCTTGAGGCGTGCGTACTGCCGGCCTACAAGAGGTCGACCACCGCGGCTCTCAACGAAATGCCAACCGTGAGAGCTCAACCAGCGGCGCTGATAAGCACGGGGCTTGTAGCCGGTGATCTCAACCAGCTCGTCATCCGATAGGGTTTCGGTTTCCATGGGTAATTCTCCATGTGGCTAGTGGTCAGGCTGGGATTTTTGCAAGTGCTGCATCTGCAACCCTGAGCACTGCCTGGGCACAGTCGACATAGGCCGGGTCGAAGCCACCGGCGTAGTGGATGACGCGCTGGCAGGCATCAAGCTCTTTGCGTGCCAGGCGCAGCGCCTGCACCAGTTCCTCCTGCAGCTCGCCCTCAGCCCGGCCAATGTCCCAGAAGCGCTGGCACCAATGGCCTTCGGGCGGCGGGGTGCCGTTCTGCTTGCCGCCCACCATCGCGCCGACAGCCACATCGCAGACCCCGCGCTTGTAGCTGTTGTCGCCATCCAGGCTGAGACCGCCGCGCCGCCGCAGCGTGTTCACGACCTCGTCAGCTTCGACGCCCGGGCCTTTCAGCAGGATGTCCTGCTCTGGCTCGTCAGGCACGTAGATGATCAGCGACAGCTTCGCCGTCTGCGGGAGGTGCTCGCTGATTGTCACCAGCGCATCGTTGGCGACTTCATGGAATCGGTTTATTGCGGACATAGGAAATCCTCGCCCGCGCGCATCGGCGGGCTTGAGTAGTAGGGGAAGGGGTTAAGCTTCGGTGATTGGCGCGGGGATGGCCTGGGCCTTCCACTCTTGGTCGATCTTCCAGGCGATACAGGGCGGCTCGATCCTGCTTTTGTAGCCACCGAGCCAGTAGTGGCCGCTGTGCTTCGATGCTCCGCAGACGCTGCAGGTGTGCCAGCTACCGAAGCCCCGAGCAGAGAACGGTTGGTACTGGTGGTTGCTCACGGCATCAGCTCCTTCGGCACCTGGACATGGCTGCCCAGCTTGCTCTCCACCAGCGAACGGCAGAACGCGACCAGCGCCGTCGGCCCATAGTGCCAGCGCACCGTGTTGCCAGGCCCGGCCCAGTAGCAGGTGTCGGTGCCGCCCATGTAGGCGTTCCACTGGCAGCCGCCGCGGTGCTTGTCGATCAGTGGTCCGCCATGTACCCAGCTGGTAGAGGGCCGGTAGCCATAGCCCAAGGCGGCGCCGCGGGCGGTGCAACTGCTCGGCTCACCCTGGGGGCTGATGATGCAGGTGTGATCCTCGCTGTCCTGGGTGTAGCCCTCGGCCATGGCCACCGCCCAATCCAGCGCTGCACCGGTGAGGTTGGATGCCCTGACGCTGATTGTGTCGGTCATGGCTGCACCTTGCGGATCGATGGGAAGGGGTATGACTCGGGTTTGTTTCCGTGGAAGCAAGCGATCCACTCGCCATAATCGGGGGTCCACTGCCGGCCGCACTCGGTCTGCACGTAGCGTTTAGCGACCTTGCTGATTTTCTGGATGCCCATGCTATTGAAGTTTCGATCCAGGCACTCGACCTCATCGCCAACAGCCAGGGCCGGGAGTCTCTCGCTGACTTTGTATGTAAGCTCGCTCACAGCTCATACCTCTCGGTGAAGTTTCTGTTGCCGCGCGTACTCGTCGGCATTGGCTTCGCAGGCGATACCCTGGCAGCCATGCTCATGGCAGGTTGTCAGGTTGCAAGCCTTGCGAAACCCGCTGCCGCCGCACATTCCGCAGTCACCTTGGCGGTGATCAGGGCAGGGATATATCTCCCATGCCCTGCGCCATTTCTCATGAGGTCCCAGCATTCCGGCGCCGGCGTCTGGTACCAGTGCAGTCGATGTTCGACTCACAGCTCATACCTCTCATCAATCCAGCGCCCAGGCGCCAGTGCGGGTGTAGGTTCGGGTTGTTGTTCGTGCGGGGAGAGCTGGCGCTCGTCATGCGCACTGCCATCGCAAGGCCAGTCGGTGCCTCGGCCACAGGTGGGCGCCTTGAGCTGGCTGTCGGGGATGCAGCTGATGCCGACGTGGTTGAGGATGTAGCAGGTGACACCGCGCTGGCTGTCGTGCTGCACATCGATGACGTTCTCGGTTGCGCAGGCGCCGGTGGCCAGTAGCAGGAGGCAGAGGGCGAGGCGGGTCATGGCTGGATCCTCTTGAACTCGACGACCCAGACCCAAGGGTTCACTTCCCATGATTCGGCGCCGTTGATGCCGGTCCAAAGCAGCTCGAACGACTTGCGGGGATCTGAGCTGTAGGTCTCGATGCCCTCGACGTGCCACCAGTCGCCAAGCTCGGCATGATCGGTGTAAAGGCGAACTCCCTCGGCCTTGGCCTGATCTTCGGTGATGTGCTGCAATCGCTCGACACGCACGTCGGTGATCTCCAGCAGGATACGGCTGGCCCAGCGCGGCATGTGGATCGATGGACGGCCGCGACCTTGAGAGATCATGGCGCAGCCGGTCTGTCGTACGCTGCCATCTGCTGGGTAGGCGATCGGCTCGCCGTGGCTCAGATCGCGCGGCGTGATCGAGTCGACCTGAGCATCGGCCGCCCACGCCTCACGCACCCACAGGCGGTCGCCAGGTCGGCCATATGGGCATTCGGGGTTGCGCTTGGCCGGGTCGGGGTGGCGTATGAATGGCTGGCCGACGCCATAGCTGCCGATGTCGCCCTTTGAGCGGGGCTGAATCCTCGCCGGACGTCGTGTTACCGTTTTGCGGCCGTCCAGGATGGCACGCACCATCGGCGCGCTGAACAGGATCGGGCGTTCCTTTGCTTGAGACATAGCTTCGCCTTTGCCGCCATATCGCGGCAGTGAATAGAGGGGAGAGGGGTTACAGCGGGGTGGGGTTACGGCTTGCGATCTGGATACACGCCTGGCAGCGGCCCGAACTGCGGCTTGCTGGTCTGCTTGGCCCTGATCTGTTCTACCTTCGTCCAAATGCGTGCCAGTTCAGTTTCGGCGAGCTGATGCATGTCCAAGCCATTCGCCAGGCAGAGAGCAGCCAGCGTGACCATCACGCCACCAACCTCCTGGGCCGGCTCGCCGACCGCGCGCCCGAACACGTAGTCGACCAGCTGATGAGCCTCGTCAGCGGTGGCGCCTAGCGCCTGGACCAGTTCCAGCGCTTCCTCAAGGAATCGGTGATTTCGCTCTTCCCGGTCGCCGGCGATCATCTCGCCGAAGCATTCCATGAGCCAGGGCTGGACGCGGGACTGGAACCAGACCGCCGAGCTCGGCTCTGCGCTGGCGGATAGGGCGTTTCGCGCGACAGTGCCATCCTCGATGAAATCTGGCTCGTCGCCGCACCAGAGAATGTTCAGCGGCTCACCGCTCACCGTGTCCCAATTGCTGCTTTCGAAGTGGAAGTGCTCGCGGTCGGCATAAAACTGGAGCGCCGCGCTCAAACGAGTGAGCAGAGCCTGGAGTCGATTAATATGGTCGTCATACTGCGATGCCAGAACAACAGTCCAAGGCGCACTGACGCTGCTGATGGCGTCGACACCTGGGCGCTTGAGACGCGTGGCGGTGTAATACTCGACCGGCTCACCCTGGTGTTGCTGGATTGTCTCAGCACCTTCTGCCAGCTTGATCGGCATCCCCAGTTGCTGGGCGATCGCCACTTCGAGGTTAGCTCCCTTCGACTTTGACCAGCCTGGAAGAAGCATGATCATCTCGCAGGTCGCCAGCCTGGCAATGTCGTATCTCAGGTAGTCGGCCCACTCAGCCCCTGGCACCACCCCGTGCTCGGCGGGGTTCTCAACATGCCAGCCAGCAGAGCGCATTAGATCAGCGGCAGCGTTGAAGGCGGGGAAGTTGAAGTCGGGCAAGCCGGTCATGGGCCCGGCGATGTAGACGCGCAACTCGCGGTCTTGGGTGAGCTGTATGGCGCGCGCTTCTGCGCTGGATCGGTTTTCTGTGGGCATGGGATACCTCAAGCTGAGCGTTCGAGTTGTTGTTGGAGGCGTTGACCGATCCAGCGGACGACGGGTACGGCCTTGCTGTTGCCGATAGCCTTGTAGCGCGGACCGTCAGGGCAGAGGCCTGCTACTCGTCCGCGATAGGGAATCAGCGTGTAGTAGTCAGGGAAACCTTGCAGGCGCTCGCACTCGCGCGGTGTGAGGCGGCGCACCTGCGAGCCAGAGTGAACCGCTTGCACTTCTGCTCTGGCCTCGAGCGTGTAGGCATGATCAAGCTGCACCCCGATTCCATCCGGCCCGCTGTTTGGATTCTCGCGCAGCGCTCCGGCCTGGATTGCGTGCGGCAGGCAAACAGCTATCTGCCCGCCTGCGTTGGGATGGCTCGCGCCGTGGCCCATGGCGCGAAGAGTGGGCGCCAGTTCTCCGGCGTCGGCGCAGTGGTCCTTGCAGCTGAAGGCAATGCAGGGGAGGCCCTGGCCAGGCTTGCCGCCACCTGTTGAAAGCGTGCCCACTACTTGGCCATCACCGCCCTCCAAGCGGACCTCGCTACGGCTGTTCTCGGCGAATGCGAGCACTGCATTCTCCTGGCCGCTGTTCCTCCCGAGTGCGAATGCCTGGTCGGTAAGGATGCAAGGGTCTTGCGTGCCGTGCACGACGAAAGCCTCGCTCTCGAAATCCATCCTGCCGCTGGCGCTTGCGCAAGCATTCCGTGCTGGCGCTATATCAATGGGACCAGCAGTGTTGTTCCCGCCGTACACCGCCAGCCGCCCATCTACTGCGTCGTTTTCGTCGACGCCTCCAGTGCTTGCTGTAACTGTTCCGGCAACGTCTTGCCCCTGGCCTCGGCGCGGCGGAGTATCCCGGCGCAGGCCTTCGCGCTCAAAAAGTACTTCGAGTGGATCAAACCCTGCTCGAGCACTTGCGACAACGAACACACGGCGGCGTCGTTGGGCCAGGCCGAAATATTGGGCATCCAGAACCCGCCATGCGACTGTTCGCCTGGGTCCATACACACAACCAGCGTCCTTCCATTTGCCCCCTGGCGGCTGGAGTTCTTCGGATTCGCCCACCAGGGCCCCGAGGAAGCAGCCGAACGCGTTACCTTTGTCGGAGAGGACGCCGGGGACATTTTCCCAGGTGCAGACGGCCTCGGCCTGGCCGTTGAGGGTTCGAACATGGTCAATTGCATCTAGCAGCTCCACGTATTTGATGGTGAGTGCACCTCGGGGATCGGCCAGGCCTTCGCGCATGCCGGCCACGCTGAAGGCTTGGCAGGGTGTGCCGCCGACCAAGACATCGGGCGCCTGGATCTTGCCGGACAGCACCATGGCTGCCAGCCGGGTCATGTCACCGTGGTTCGGCGTCTTCGGGTACCGATAGGCCAGCACCGCGCAGGGATACGGTTCGATCTCCGCATACCAGTCGGCGTGCCAGCCAAGCGGGTGCCACGCCACGGTCGCAGCCTCGATGCCGCTGCAGACACTTCCGTATGTAAGATTCATGCTGGCCTCTTGATATGTAATGGGTCGTTGAATCATCATCGATGGCTAAAGAAAGACGACTAGCTAGGGATGTTTGAATGAGCAAGCAAAAGGTGCAGGATGCTACCCTTGATTCGGTCAGCGGCCAGTCGAGCGGTAATACTAAGAGAGCATTTATAGTTACGCCCATAGGGGCGGACAATAGTGCTACGCGACGTGCTGCTGACGGGCTTATTAATGCTGTACTTAGGCCGGCACTAGGCAAGTTGGGGTTCGAAACCTACGTTGCGCATGAGATAGCGAGTCCGGGATCAATCACTCGCCAGGTCGTAGAACATGTTTTATACGACGAATTAGTTGTAGCAAACCTAAGTGAGCTTAATCCAAACGTAATGTACGAGCTTGCCATAAGGCACTGCGTGGGTTTGCCTATAGTTGTGCTTGCCGAAAATGGCACCAGGCTGCCTTTCGATATATCTGACGAAAGGACTGTTTTCTTTCAAAATGATATGACTGGTGTGGTTGATTTGATACCCAGACTTGAGACTGCTATTTCTGCAGCGATGGCGCTAGAGGAGCCAGATAACCCAGTATACCGTGTGACACAGAGTAGAGTCCTCCGAGAATCTACTGAGCCCGACGATGCACAGTCTTTTCTAATAAAGAAACTTGACTACATTGAGTCGTTCATTAGCGAAATAAAGTCTCGGGAAGCTCTTAATGATAGATCAAGGAATAGTGTTCCATATCGAACATGGGTGGAGATCACGGTTGACAAGTCATACTATAAGGCAATTTTGGATTGGGTTAACGCCATGCCTGGTGTTATTAAGGCTGTCTTCGAGGTAGGTGAAGGCACGAGAATTCTTAGGATTGACTCCTTAGAGCGTATTAGTGCGGAGAGTTTGGAGGCCATATCTGTAGCTTTCGGTGCTGATTTAGGTGTGGTGAAAAGATCTCGATACTCATGAGGATAGCCGGAGCCTGTTGACCTCAGTTGGACGATGAGTTAACAAAATGCACTGCGGCGCCAGTCAACATCCCAACCGTTACGATGGCAGTGAAGGCGGACAACAAAGTCCGCCAACGACTCAACAGTCATTGGTTACATTCTGACAGGCTGGCGGCTTCTGGATTTCTCAGTGCTCCTGCATGCGCACAGGCGCCGCCCTCGCCGGGGAGGCGTTATCGTTGAATAGGGGAAGGCGCTGGAGGGAAGCGCCGAGTGATACGCTTCTGCGTTTACCAAACAAGGAGAGTGGTAATGGGATGGAAGAGAAAGCTGGTAGCGTTGAGGCAGAAGTTCACCCGCCGGCAGCGCCTGGTTGTGGGTGGCGCCGCTTTTGTGGTCGCCCAGGTAGGCTCTTTCTCGTACCCGAGCCATTACTGGCTGTACCTGCTGATCTTCGGGATCATCGTCTTCACCAGCGCCTGGTCACCAGAAGTGCACCGGAAAGGCTGACACGCTGGAGGGCAGTGCGAGTCAGGCCCGGCGAACCTTGAAGCCGAACATGCACTCGATGTCGTGGTATTCGCAGCGCTCGTAGGCCTTGTACTTGGCCTGCGACGGCGTGCTGGCGAACACATCGACGATGGTTCGATTGGTGATGTCCCACCAGTCCCAGCCAGCGACCAGCACCTGGTAGCGCTTAAGGGGCAGCTTCTCAACCATCTCGCCGTACTGCATTTCCCAGGTAGGGTGGTAGTTACGGATGCGCTTCTTCGGGTCGCTGTCGAGGATGACTCCGATGTAGTGGCCGCGGTCGGCCATGATGACGCCGGGTGCGCCGTTGGCGATCACCCGGCGGCCTATTTCGGCCGGCACGTCGTAGTTGCGGCGTACGTGGTCGCAGTTGTAGTTGCTCATGGCTTTCTCCATGCGTTCGGCGCCGCCCTCGCCAGGCAGGCGTTATCGTTGAATAGGGGTGATATGCTTCGACGCTTGCCAAAGGGAGAGCGACGATGCATTTCGGTAGGAGGCTTCAGGCGTTCCGACTGTGGTTCAACCCGAAGCGCAGGCGGTGGGCTGGCTTGACGCTGATCGCCATGGCGGTGGCCGCTATGTTTCTCAATCCGGGAAGCCGGTGGGGCTTATTGCTTGGAGCGGGCATCTACTGGTTTGTCACGTCATTGCCGCCATTTATCGGCGGTAGGCGTTGAGGCGCTGGAGGGCAGCGCGGGGTCAGACGGCTTTCGCGTCTTCGAACTTGACGATCAGCCGAGAGGTTTCTGGCTGGCCCTCAACCTTTACTTCGAAGCAGGCCAGCGAGTAGGAGCTGAGACCGGTGATCAGGCCTTGCTTGATGCTGTCACCGATGGCGAACGGAGGTTGGGGGTTGCTCTCTTCAAACCAGGTCTTCACTGCCTTGCGCTCCGCCTCGTCCACCAGGTGGCCAAGTTCGTCGAGGGTGTCGATGTCGTCGCGCTGCATATCCCAACCAGCCCACTTCGCCAGCTCCATGCAGAGATCGAAGCCATCCATGTGGCGACTGTAGTGCTGCGCCACGGTCTCGGCGTCGGCCTCAAGCTTGTCGGCGATGGGCTTGCAGCATTCAAGGATCATTTCCCTGGTGGCAGTTGGACGCGGTGGAATGTGGTTCATGGCTTTCTCCATGCAGGCGCCGCCCTCGCCGGGCAGGCGTTATCGTTGAAGATCGGAAGGCGCTGGTGAAGTCATGCTGTGGATAACCGATGAACCGCAGCATGTTGTATCGGTGAAGTTCGGAGGCTCAGTAGCTTGGGGGACACCAAACACTCCCAGGAGAATCGAGATGAAGCGAATTCAGATTGTCGTCTTGCTTGCGATGCAGCTCTCATGTATCTGGTGCAACTTGGCGCCAACGATCATGCCGGTAATGTGTTCGCGCCGAGGTGCCGTTGCCGACACCCCGACTACAGTTCACTTCGAGTCGAAGCTACCCAGCACCAGCTTGGCCGCGTTGCCTACCTTACTCTCCAGCACCTGCTTGAACTCCTGAGCGATCGCCTCGCGCTGCGCTTCTTCGCCCAGCCAGCGCAGCTTCAGCACCGGTTGCGATCCGCTGGTGATGACGGACACGCGCAAGCGGATGACTTGCTCGCTCAGGCCTTCGAACGGGATGACTTTAAAGTCGAGCCAGGCTGGCAGGGTTTCCTTGCTGCTGGCCTCGATCGAGTCCATGGCGCTGCGGCTGGCGCGTGTCTCGCTGACGGCGTGATCGCTCTCGGACGACGCTTTGACGGTGATGGTGCGTACGGCGGCGATGGCCTTGGCGATCGACATTCCGGCGCCGTTTTCGTCAGTGGCGGTCAGGTGCTGGTGCCAGTCTTCGATCCAGTCGCTCATGGCCTTCTGCGCAAGGGCCTGGCCACACACAGCCTGGACAGCCGCGAATGCAGCGGAAGCCTTCAGGCGCAGCACAGCACGGTCATCAGCGTGGCCAGGATGGTTTGGCGTGCCCAGGTTGAACAGCACCACACAGCTCATGACGTCCTGATCGATGAAGCCGCGGGCGTCTGGCGCTGCGCGCTCGACCACATAGGCGCCGAAGTCGGCCAGTGAGTGCGTGGAGTAGGTGCCCCGGAAACGATTACGGCCTTCTTGGTATCGCTCCAGATCAACCACGTTGAAATGCTGCGGTACTACAACAACCGGACCCAGGGCGGGCAGGTCGCGCCCGGCGGCGGCAATCGTCGTTTCTTGGATGAGCTCGAGCGCTTCTTTGGTGAGGGACATGCGGTGGTTCCTTGTGCGGATGGAATGGTGTTACTTGCGGGGATGGACCGGCGCTTCGTCGCGGGTGAAGAGCTGGTCGTGCTTTTCGGGGAACAGCGAGATGTTGCCGCCGGTGCCTACGTACATCGGGGTGTCGAGGCAGGTATTTTCGCTGCGGTCCCCGCGCTTGGTCGGCACCTTGTAGGCGAGCTTGTGCTTGATCTTCACTTGGTGGGAATCGCCGATCTGGGTGAAGTCCAGGGTGATGGTGATCCTGCCGGCCTTGCCGTGATCGACCACGCCGGCGGCTACTTCCGAGAGGGCGTGGCCGATCTGGCTGGCGAAGGCGCCGCCGTTGAGCTCTTGCAGGAACTCGGTTGTGTCGGTGGGCTTGGACATTGCTGCGTCTCCTGATGGACGATGCCGCTGGGCGGCAAGTTGATGTGCTGCTGGCGCCGGCCGTGCCGGGCGCGGTTGTGGATTCGTTTCACGCTGCCTTCTGCTGATTCCAGGCGCCGACCATCGCAAAGATCTTGGCGGCCTCTGCTTCGTCGAGCGTTGTGTCGGTAGGGATGGCGATCCAGCCGGATGCCACTAGGTGATTCGGGTTGGCCGTGGACCGCAGGTCGGTGTAAGTCGCCTCGATCACGTCGGTCAGGTGCTCGGCGCGATAGCTGCCCTGCGGTACTACCTCGATCGACTTGTGGTACCGCTCGCCGAACTCATTCCGGCAAAGAACGCTGAGGTAGATGGTCCAGCTATGGGGGATATCGCACACCGCGTCGACGATCTGGCGAATGCAGATCTGCTTGAGGTTGCTGCGGTTGATGAGCACCTGCTGCCCGCTGGGATCGATGTTCACCACCGCTGCATGATTGGCCGAGACCAGCGCCCGGCTGGTTCGCTCCAGGCGTGCCCGCATGTTATGCGGCTTGCGCTTGCTCATTGCGTCAGGCACTTGGTGGCGGCCCCAGCTTCCATGGCCGAGGCGAAGACCATCGCGGCTCGGTAGCTGAACGCGAAGCCTTGCACTGCATCAGTGGTCAGGTCGACCACATCCCAGGCCTGGCCGTGGCCGAACACCTGGTAGCGAGGCGCGCCGATCTTGGCGCGGGTCTCGGCCCGCAGCGTACGACTGCGCTCGAGCAGGGCTTCGAGCACGGCCAGCTTCTCCCGGAAAGCAGGATGCATGATGGTTTGCATGGGTGATCCTCGAAGGGTCAGGCGTGGTGCTCGAAGGCCTCGGCCTTGCGAACGATTCGAAGTTGAGCAGTGCGGCGTTCAGGCACGCGCCGGTCGCGGCGCATCGGGTCGCCATCGTTGAGCGCGGCCTGCGCGGTGAGCAGGCAGATGAAGAACACGCAGAGCGGGCTGATGATCTGGCGGCTCATGGCCTTGGTGACGGCCTCGATGCGGCGCCCGACTTCGAGCTTGTAGAGCACCGTCTCGATACGGTTTGCCGCAGTGCCTGGGCTGATGCCCATGCGCCGGGCGATTTCTTTGGTGGTGAGGCCCTGGGCGACCCACAGCAGGGCCTCCAGTTCGCGTGGCGCCAGCAGCTTGCCGAGCTGGCCTGTCCATGTACCGCAGGTGATCTTTTCCATGAAGTATCTCGGGGGACCGCATTGGTCAGGCGCCAGGCGCGGGTGACCAGACCCACCGTGAAAGGTGGCCTGGCGCCTGCCAATGCAGTCTGGAGTTAGTGGGGAGGGTGATGCAGAGGGCCGCATCGGTGGAGCAACTGGCTTCATAGCTCGACCGGCTTCGCCATGGGCATGAGCGGCCGGGTGGTCCTCGACCAGTTGGTCCACCGATGCGGCCTGCGATGGGTGAGCAGGGCATCGGGCAGTTAACGACAGGCTGTCGTGGCGCTGGTTGTTCAAATAATCGCGGTCAGGGTCTTTGAGCCATCGGCGTTCAAAGTGGTGAGGTGCACCACTGGAGCGCTGTGCGAGCGATGTCCTTGGCGAATGATTTGATTTGCCCGGGTGAACCGCTCGTTGAACTTGCCTTCACCGTCGGGCAGATGAGTAGTGCAGGTGAGCGACGAGCAGTCCTCGCCGTTCGGGCCTTCGCCGTCGTGAGCGATATCGAAGCTGGCTTGCATTGCTATGCCCTTTTCCCTGCAGATGGTGATGACCTGCTGCATCAGCGGGCTGATCTGCTCGTCGTAAATCTCTTCTTTGTTCACGGTGTCGTCTCCAGTGGATTCCCTCTGATGCGCCCCGCTTGAGGCGCACCAAGTAATCGTCTGTCAGGCAGCTCTAGCAAGTTGAGCCTGCGCCAGCAGCTCGGTGACAGCTTCGGCCGGCGTGCAGCCATCGGCGTAGAAATCATGCAGGTCGCTTTCTTCCTGCGAGCCTAGTGCGACCTGGTGGCCGAGCAGTCGGGATGCTTTGTCGATCCAGCGATAGTAGGTGCGCTCTTCAGCGTCCGCGCGGCATTCATCAGCCGCCATGATTGCCATGTTGAACATCGCGTTGCCCTCCGGGCGGTTGATTTCCTGTCTGGCCCTGTCTCCAAGGCCAACCAGTGAAATCGGGTCAGGCTGCGGTCTCGGCCTGGGCCTTGATCCGTTCGTGAATCTCGCTGCGGTGCACAGGCACGTCGCCCGGCGCCTCGACGCCGATCCGCACCTGGCCGCACTTCGTCTGCAGCACCGTCACGCGGATGTTGTCGTTGATCACGATGGTTTCGCCTGCCTTGCGGGTCAGAATGAGCATGGTCCTACTCCTTGGTTGGTTTCCCGTCTGGCCTTCGGTGGGAAGGCCAACCGGTGAAATCAATCGAAGCCAGGCTTGGCGCCCAGGCGCACATCACGCTCACGCATCATTGCCTCGGCGTAGTCGAACGATTGCTTGGCGATCTCGTCCGGCGGGTTGCAGCCGGTACCGGAAAGCAGGCCGATCATTGCCGCGATGGCGATCGCTTCGGTGTCGTCGTATTCGTTTCGGGTCATTGTGGTGCTCCGTGGTTGGTTTCCTGTCTGGCCCGCGTGAGCAGGCCAGCCAGTGAAACCGATTGCTCGCTTCGCCACCGATGGCTCCGCTTGTCCTGTCATTGGCCTTGAGCTTCCCTGGTCACTGCGCGTCGATCGGCCTCGGCACGGTGGTCATGGGGTCAGATGTTCGCTACACGACTGCCAGCTGCAGCTCGGCGGCCTACTGGGTAGGGCAGCTCGTCGTGGGTTGCCGGTCCGGGTTCCGGCTGGGCTTGCTACTTCATCGGTTGTTTCCTCCTGTGGGTGTTTGTTCTCAACCACGCATGGGGCGAGTCGTCTCTCACCGGCGCCGCACATTTCGTGTTCGATGCATTGCCAGTTTTGCGCGGTATCGCGTGCTTGCATGGGCAGGCACGGCAGCTGTCCAGAGGCTGCGTGGTCGACGACTTAGCTTGTCCCGACCCAGGTGATGGCCTGGGTGCGTCGAGGTGGTCACGTCTGGTTGTGTAAAGAGCGGTACCGGGGCGATAACCCAAGTTATGCTCAAAATAATAACCAAAGTTTTTAGGCTGTCAATAACCTTTGTTATGAATATGGGCAAAAAAATGCCCGCGCTTGGCGGGCCTATCTCAGCTATCTATGTATTCGCCCCATCCAATTCGCACAGTGCCGTCTTCGACCTCAATCACTCTGACGCCTACGGTGCCCGCCATATCATCAATGATGTGTCGCCATTGGACTGGGTCTTCATCGGGCAGCCGGGAGACAGTTAGTGCGCGAGTCTTCTGGGCGTTGGGTTCGTTGACTAGGCGTTGTATGCGATAGCCGATCTGCTCGTAACTGCGCAGGCGACCTTGCCCGGATTCAGCGGAATCTGACATCGTAAATCCTCCTTATTACTGTATGTGTGTACAGTATTCAGGTGCTAGGATTTTCGCAACTCCCTTGTAGGAAAGTCACTGCTGCTGAGGGGCTAGGCGCTACCTTTTGAGAGTCATATGCAAAAGAAAGCCCGCGCTAGGCGGGCATGGATCGTGGCCTGCTGGGGTCACAGCTTCATCAGCGCCCTGACCACAACACCGACAATTCTGCAGTCGCCCGCGCATACCTCCACGGGGTAGGCAGGATTCAGCGGTTTTAAGAATCTACGCCCCCCGTCCTCTACCAGCTTCTTGAAAGTCGCCTCATTGCTGTCTGCAAGCTTCGCGATAACGAGCTTCCCGTGCTGAACGTCGGCCTCGGTGTCAACGAGGATCAGCGTGCCCTCGGCAATGCTCTGCCCGCTAGCAGAAGTCATCGAATCGCCTTTGACCTCGAGCCAGAACGCAGGCCCCTTGGAGTCGTACTCGGACATCTCATATCGGTCTGAGAACCCCGGAGGGAAAGGCTCCACTGCCTCTGCCCAAGCTCCGGCAGCTACCCAGCTGATAACGGGGTAGCGGAATGACATATCAGGCTGGCGAGACGCCGAGACATTGGCGGGCTGCCTGTTATCGGTTTTGCCGGATGCAAGCCATTCGGCAGTCACGCCCAGTGCACTCGCGATCTCGTACAGCTTCTTGGAGGACGAATTTCGACCGCTCTCCAGATGCTGAATGGTCACCTGGCTAACGCGGGCCCGGTCTGCGAGCTGTTGCTGGCTGAGTCCCAGTTCAATCCGCTTGGAAAGGACTCGGTCCTTCAGTGCTTCCGTGGTTTTCGTCATGTGCTGAAGGGTAAAACACGCGTTATCGCCCTTCAAATAACATGTGTTTGACTCGCCTATAACTTGAGTTATCATTCCTGGCACGATCCATTGAGGCACGCAGACATGCCGAATACTGAAAGACCTATCGACGAGGTGGTGCGCTTAGCCGGAGGCCAGGCCGAGCTCGCGAGGCGTTGCAATACGAGTCAGCCTCGAATCTGGCAATGCGTCCATCGCAACCAGAAGGTTCCCGCAGACCTTGTGATCCCGCTGGAAAAGGCCGTCGAGGGTCAAGTCACCCGACATCAATTGAGGCCGGACCTCTACCCACCCGAGGAGAAGGCTGCGTCTTGACGCCCATTCTCGGGCATTGAAACCACTGCCGCCAGATGCCTAACACAACTGGCATTCCATCCAGTGCCCAAATCGCAGACGAAAAAAAACCGCCTGGCCGGGCGGTCTCTTCAACAACTTTCGAGGTCGATTATGCCCAGAGCAATCGATGCACGCAACACCCAGCCCGGCGCGGTTGGTTTTCCCTCGCATGCCGTCGACCAGGTGATGTCTTCGCGCGAGATCGCGCAGCTCACTGGCAGCACGCACGATAACGTCCTGAAGACGGTGCGCCAACTGGTCAAGAGAGGTGTCGTTTCATCAAACGAGACCCCTTACATCCATCAGCAGAACGGCCAGCAATACAGCGAGTTCCTGCTCACCTACCGGGACACCCTGGTGGTGGTGTCGGGCTACAGCGTCGAGCTGCGCGCCAAGATCATCGATCGCTGGCAGGACCTGGAAGCGCGGGTGGTTGGGCAGGTGCAGATCCCGACGAACTTTGCCGAGGCTCTGCGCCTGGCTGCCGACAAGGCCGAGGAAAATCAGCGCTTGCAGGATGCTTTGGCCCGGCAGGCCCCAAAGGTCGCGGCCATCAACCGATTGGCCGGCGCCGGCGGAGCGATTTGTATCACCGACGCGGCCAAGCAGCTGCAACTGCCACCGGCGAAGCTGTTCGCCTGGTTAGAGCAGAACCGATGGATCTACCGCCGGCACGGCTCGAAGCGCTGGATTGCCTTCCAGCCGCGAATCACCGCAGGCCTGCTCGGGCACAAGGTGACCTCATTGGACCCAGACCGCGAGTCAGGCAGCGACCGCGCGGCGTTCAGCGTGCTGGTGACTACCAAAGGCCTTACCTACTTGGCCGAGAAGCACATCGGGGGCCAAGGCCCACTGGAGCGCACCTGACATGCAATTCACCCTGACCATCAACCAGGTCAAGGCCTTGGAGTGGGGGCTCAACTCACAACAGGCGCTGCTGTTCGCGTTCGTCTACGGCTGCCCGAGCTGGGCCAAAGCGACCACAACAGAAAATGGCGTCTTCTTCGTGCTGAGCAAGGCCAAGATCATCGAGGAACTGCCGCTGCTGACCGACAAGCCGGATACGGCTTATCGCATGTTGAAAGCGCTGCAGGACGTGGGCCTGATCGAGCTGTCGAGTACGTCCAATGTCACGCTTTTCCGCCTTACCGACAAGGCCGCGCAGTGGAACAAGAAAGAGGACGGGTCGGAAAAATATCCGACCCTAAAAGCGGGTAAGGATGGTCGGAAAAAAATCCGATCTACCTCGGAAAAAAATCCGAGCATGGTCGGAGAAAAATCCGATCTAGGGTCGGAAAAATCTCCGACAAATCAAGATACCAGTAATCAAGATACCAATCAGGACACCAGTCACAGTTCGCAGGACGCCCCGGCTGCGCCGTCGCAACCCGCTGTGCTGGCGCTGGTTCAGGCCGGTGGACCGCGGTGTGAAATTCCCGAAGACATGCCCGGCCCCAAAGACCCTGAGTGCAAAACGTTCAAGGCCTGGGCGAACTACGCGATGGCCTATCGGAATCGCTACAAGACCTGGCCCGTTTGGAACGCCAAGGCTGGCGGTCTGCTGGGGCAGCTTGTCGATCGTCTCGGCGCCGACAGCGCTCACCACGTCGCGGCCTACTTCCTGAGGATCAACGACGCCAGGATCATCAACGGCTGCCACAACCTCGGGGACCTGCTGGCCAAGTGCGAGGCGTATCACACCCAGTGGGCGACCAATCGCCAAATGAACGCCACCACGGCGCGCCAGCAGGAGCAAACCCAAGCGAACATCAACGCCGCGCATGAGGCTGCTGACTCCATTCGAAACGGTCAGGAGGGCAAGCGCAATGCTTTCCTGTGAGCAGATTGCCGAGCTGGCCACCGCCGTGTGCGCGACTGCGGAGGCGATGGGCCAAACCATCAGCGCCGCAGGTGCAAAGCTGATTGCCGAGGATCTGTCGGCTCATGAGCCGGCCGTGATCATCGGCGCGCTGCGTGCCTGCCGCCGCGAGCCTGCCGGGCGCCTGTCGCTGGGGATGGTGCTCAAGCACATTCACGCTGCCGATGGACGCCCAGGCAAGGACGAGGCCTGGTCGATCGCCCTGGCCGCCAGCGATGAGCATGAGACGGTCGTGCTCACTACAGAGATACGCCAAGCCATGATTGCCTCGACGCCCATCCTGGAGGCGAACGACAAGGTCGGTGCGCGCATGGCGTTCATGAGCGCCTACGAGCGGCTGGTCAGCTTCGCACGAGCCGAGGATCGGCCAGCGGCGTGGGAAGTGTCCCTGGGCTTTGATGCTGCACGCCGCGTTACCGCCATTGAGTCGGCCGTTCGCGCACAGCTGATCAGCCATGAGCGTGGCACCAAGTACCTGGCCGACCTTCGAATTACGCCCGTTACCGAAGACGGCCAGGCCATCGCCGGGCTGCTCACCGGGACAAAGCGAACCCACGTCAGCGCCCATGTCCGCGAAAAGTTAGACGAGGTTCGCGCAAGCTTGGTCGCTTCGAATTTGCGCAAAGAGCGCCAGCGCGCGAAAGAGCTGCAGCGCAAGCGTGTCGACACCTACCTGCGCAAGCGCCGTGCCCGCGCCGCCATTGCTCAACTGAGGATGATGCCTTGAGACAGTCGAAACTGACCAAAGCCGCACGGGGCCGTGAATGCCAGGTAAGGATTCCGGGCGTGTGCAACGGCAATCCAGAGACCACCGTGCTGGCGCATTACCGCATGGCCGGCACCTGCGGCGTGGGCAACAAGCCGAACGACCTGCAGGGCGCCTGGGCGTGCAGCGCTTGTCACGATGCCTGCGATGGGCGCAGCAAGACACTTGATCGGGCCACCGCTCGGCAGTACCACGCCGAGGGCGTGATGCGCACCCAGGCCCAGCTGATCAGTGAGGGGGCGCTGCGCCCATGACCACGCTCACAATTCGCCCCTTCAAGCCGCGCCAGCCTCGCGCCAAGCCCGTGGATCGTGAAGGCCAAGAGCAGGCCGCGCTGATGCGCGAGATCGAGCTGCGCTACCCCGATGTGTTCGAGCTGATGTATCACGTGCCAAATGGCGGCCACCGAGTAAAGGCCGTTGCTGCGAAGCTCAAGGCCCAGGGGGTGAAGGCAGGTATTCCTGATCTGGTACTACCCATGGCTCGCGGTGGCTTCTTCGGGCTGTACGTCGAATTCAAGGCGACCGTCGAGCCTGCACCTGTCTCGTCCAGCCAGCGCGCCTGCCTCAAGCGGCTGAACGAGCAGGGCTATCTGGCCATTGTGTGCCGCGGGCACTTCGACGCCATGGAGCAGCTGCGGGCCTACCTGCTGCTTCCCGCCACGGTGGCCGCATGAGCGCGACCCGCGAAGTCAGGTTCACCGAGGCCGAGGTGCGCCGTCAGTCGGCCGACCGTTCCGTGCGTGACCTACGCGACCCGCGCCACCCCGGCCTGTACCTGCGCTTCTGGTCCGATCGAGGCCGCGCCACCTGGCACTTGGTGCGGGGCAAGCGCTGGGTTCCGGTCGCCCGCTGGCCGGAGCTCGGCGTGTCGGCGGTGCTGGCCGAGCTGCCCGCGATCCGCCAGCGGCTGATGCGCGACCCGGCGACGGCGCCGATCGCCTCGGGCATGGCCACCGTGGGCCAGCTGCTGGAGTGGTACGGCGACCGCATGGCGCGCGACCGATCGCTGTCGGCCAAGCGCAAGGCCGGCGCCCGGTCGGCGATCACCCAGCACCTGCTGCCGTGCCTGCGTGACCTGCCGCTGGCCGAGGTCAGCGCCGACGCGCTCGACAAGCACCTGATGTGGCCGTGCCAGGCGAAGGTGTCGGTGTCCTACCTGCGCCAGATGTTCGCGCTGCTGCTGACCGCCATGCGCCAGGCGCTCAAGCTGGGGCTGATCGACAGCAACCCCATGGCCGGCATGCGCTTCAGTGACTTCACCAAGGCCAAGATCCTGCCCAAGGCAGCGCGCCTGCGCGGCGTGCAACTGGCCGACCTGGTGCAGCAGCTGGCCCAGGCCTTCGAGGCCGCCCCGGGCGACGTCACGCTGGCGGTGATGATGCTGGCCCACGGCACGCGCATCGGTGAGACACGCATGGCGCGCTGGGACGACATCTCGCTAGCCGCCGCCGAGTGGTTCATCCCCGCAGCCAACACAAAGACCCGCACCGAGCACCGCTTGCCGCTGACCGAGCAGATCAAGGCGTTGCTGATCCGCTACCGGGCCGGCCAGCAGGCCGAGGGCTACCAAGGCGTGTACCTGTTCCCCAACCGCCGCGGCCTGTGCTTGAGCGAGAGCCAGGCCAGCATGGTGTTCACGCGACTGGGGCAGGGCGCCTGGACCAGCCACGACCTGCGCAAGGTGTCACGCACCACCTGGACCGACCTCGGCATCGACGGGCACATCGGCGAGATGCTGTTGAACCACACGCTGGGCAAGATCGCCAGCACCTACATCCACACCCAGGCCATGGAGCAGCGCCGCGCAGCGCTGGAGAAGTGGCACGGCTGGTTAGACGGGATCGGCTTTTCGGCGATTCACGGCCTTACAGAGACCTTATCCGAGATTTCGCAGAATCCGGCGCAGCCAGCGGAATACGTGGGCTGCGATGGCCTTAGCGAATTTGTAATTAGCGAGGATTCGAAATGAATATTTCCGAGCACGGGGCCGTCGCCTTTCTCTATGGACTGGAGGGTCGGATCACCGGCCAGTTGATCATTGATGAGTGGTTCGGCGTAGACCTCGGCGAGGAAGGTACCGTGGAACCGCGGAAAGGGGGCTTGTTTGGCCTGCGGCCTTTCGACAAGCCGATTGTGGCTGGCAGGGCAGTCGTGCCGCGCAGCCGAGCGGCCAAGCCTTGGCTTCGAGCCAAAAAGGGGCGTGTCCGCCAATGAGAAAAACCTACGGCCCGGCTCTGCACAAACAACAGATCGTCCTGGCGCGCTGCCCGGATTGTCGGGGCAGAGCAGTAGTGAAGGGGGTCTTCTACGAACTGCCTTGCGGCCAGTGCAACGCCTCCGGCTGGGTATCAGCGCTCACCGGCGAGCCGCTGCCGCTGGAAGAACTTGTGACGCAGTTGGGGCTGCGGGTGCGTGAGCTGGAGCAGCAGGCCGGGCGCCAGCGCCCGAGCACGACCGGCGGCCCGGAATCTCAGTATCAAACGAATAACCGCCGCGGCGCCGGCGGCACCAATTACACCGGGGATTGAGGGGAGAGGGCATGAGCCATCTGCAAAGAAGTGCTGAAGAACTGCTGGAAAACTGGGGGCGCTGGGCGCTTATGGGTTCCGGCGTGGCTGGCTGTGCATCGAGAGAGAACACTGCTCTAGATGCGAGCATCACCGATGATGAGGCGCTGGTTATCGACCGTCTCATGGGCCGCCTCTGCCTGCGCTACGCCGAGTGCGGCGCAGTGTTGAGGACGTATTACATGGCGCGTGATCTATCGCTCAAGGATGCTGGCAAGAAGCTTGGCTTCAAGGAAGAGAAAACCCGGCAGTTGTGGAAGGCTGGCGTGGCCTGGGTAGATGGGGCTCTGGAAACGAGACGCCAAGCAGCTTGACTTCCCCGGTCCCGTAACGTATCTTCCGTGCTACTTTGCGGTAGGTGCGCTAGAGCAAACACCTGACCGACTCTTTCATCAAGCCTCGGCAATCGCCGGGGCTTTTTCGTTTTTGTCCGCATGCATTCATGCAGCTTGGACCGTGACAGCCAACCGTTTACCAAGCGCTGCCAAAGCCGCTTCAATCTGCTCCATCTTCGATGTGTGCATGAAATCTACCAGTCGATCGCCTTGTGACTGGTGAACGCCAAGCAACCGGCGCAGGTCGGCCTTACGCATGCCACGTTCCATCATCGTGTTCCAAAGCAAGATCTTCGCCACGGTCACGGCTGGCAGGTAAATGACCTGCTCCCCTGGAAGTGGCTCGCTGGATTCTGGAATAGGTCTGCGCTGATCAACATAGATCGAGAGTGTCACTTCGATGGCGTCGACGGCCTCGCTTATCGCGTGCTCCCGGTCATCGCCGTAGCTGTTCAGCTCTGGAAGGTCGCGGCAGAACACCGCCAGGCCCGGCGTGGAGTCTTGCTCGAAGCGGATTGCGTAGTTGTACATGGTCACTCCTCGGAGGTGATCGTCCAGCATTCAGATAGGGTGAAGGGGCTCTCAGAGCCCCAGTTGTTTAATGATCGCTTTGCGGGTCGGTTCGGGCATTTCCTTTGATCCGTGGTCCGCAAACGTTGTCCTGTTGCCGTTCGGGGCGGTGACTTTGAAGTGGCTTCCTTTGCCTGCTTCGAAGGTCACCCCTTGGGCCTTCAACCATCGTCTGAACTCGCTGAACTTCATCACCTCGCCTCGTTGTTTGGATGATTCTATTATACAACACTTCTGGTTTAATACAACATTAAAGTTATATTTCTTGCTGCCGGGGAGTCGAGCGCATGGATTTCTTTCACCGCCTGCTCGAAAAGTGGGACTTGGGCATCGCAGGCTTGCTCGGCGCCCTTGTAGCCACACGCTGGCACAAAGACGACTTGCTGGACCGAAAGGCCTGGTTTCTGTTCCTGCTTACCGGGATGGCCTGCGCGCACTACCTGACGGGCATGGTCAGCGCCTACTTCGGGATCGTCGAGCCGCGCAGTGTTGCCGGCGTCGGGTTCCTGCTCGGCACGTTCGGCGGCTCGCTGATCGCCGCCGTGACGCGCGCCATCAAGGCCGCTGATCTCTGGTCTGTCATCAGGTCCAAGTTCGGAGGGCCTTCCCAATGATCCTTGAATATGTGAATGCGTTGGCTGCGGGCGTTATCGCGCTGTGGGCTTCCTGGGCGGTGCTGAGCGGCAAGGTACGCGACGGTGTGATCGGCAAGATTCTCTATGCGGTCATCGCCCTGAGCGGCTACGCCATACTGGCCCGCTCGGACCGCATGTTCTTCACGCCCAACACAGCCGGCGTCACGATGCACGTTGCCCTGGCCCTGGCCGGTCTCCGTCACATGTTCATGCTGACCTATTGGCCGCGAGTGAAGCGCTGGATCTGCCGGCGCCTGGACTGCGACCTGTGCAAGCGGGTTGATCAGCAAAAGCCGGGGAGCTGACTGATGCCGCAAAGACCCCAAAGACCTTGCAACGCCCAAGGCTGCCGTGCCCTTCACCGTAACGCGCATGGCTACTGCGACACGCACGCGGGAATCGCCGAAGAAAAGACCAAGGCTTGGGCGAGTCGGAAAGGATCGGGGCGAGGCGGCAGGCCGTGGAGGCGCAAGCGAGAGTACATCCTGAAGCGCGACGGATACCTGTGTCGCTGCGATGAGTGCGTGCGGCTTGGCAGAGTGCGGGAGGCGGATGAGGTTGACCACATCCTGGCTGTTGCGAAGGGCGGTTCTGACGCGGATGACAACCTGAGGGCGATCAATAGCGACTGTCACCGCAGGAAATCCCATGCAGAGCGAAAAATGGTCAAAAACTCACCAGAAATCTCATTAAATGAGAATTATTACCAATAATGCAGGGGGGAGGGTCAAAAGTTCAGACCTTTTCGGCCGGACACCGTCCGCCCAGTCGTTTTTTTACACCCGCGAAATATAAAGTTTAGTGGAGGCGCCGATGCCAGGGGTTGCCGGGCGCTCCGGCCGTCGCCCAAAACCCACGGCCCAGAAGGCGCTGGCCGGCAATCCCGGCAAGCGGAAGCTGAACAAGGACGAGCCTGATTTCGCCCTTGTGACCAACGTCGATCCCCCCGAATGGCTGTGTGAGCACGCTACCAGGGTGTGGCAGATGCTGGTGCCCGAGCTGCTGAAGGCGAAGGTGCTGGCGCTCACTGACCTGCACAACGTCGAGGCCTTTTGCACAGCCTATGGCAACTGGCGCATGGCCCAGGAGTCGGTGCGCAATCACGGCATCGTCGTTGCCGGCGCCACGGGCGGACCGGTGAAGAATCCGGCGCTCACCGCGGCGAATGAAGCGATGCGCCAGATGGTCACCTTCGGCTCGATGCTGGGCCTGGACCCGGCCAGCCGCACGCGGATCATCGGCGGCAACAAGCAGAAAACCACCAACGAGTTCGCAGCCCTACTGAGTATCTGATGGCCAGAGCCAAGTACACCAACGTCGACAAGGCGATGACGTGGGCAAGGTCCGTTCTCAAGGGCAAGTTTCCAGCGTGCCGCTACATTCATCAGGCCATCGAGCGGCACTTCGAAGACGTCGCGGCGAGCCGCGCGAAGAACTACCCCTACAAGTTCGACCCGGCCAAGGCCGAGAAGAAGTTGCGGCTAATACAGCTGCTGCCGCACACCAAGGGCGAGTGGGCGTTCAAGCGGCAGCTGATCACCCTTGAGCCTTGGCAGTTGTTCGGCCTGGCCTGCACGTTCGGTTGGGTGCGCAAGAAAGGCGGGTACCGCCGCTTCCGCGAAAGCTACTGGGAAGTGCCGCGCAAGAACGGCAAGTCGGTGATCGCCGCCGGCGTCGGCATCAGTATGTTCACCGCCGACAACGAGTTCGGCGCCGAGGTGTACTCAGGCGCCACCACGGAGAAACAAGCGTGGGAGGTATTCCGGCCGGCCCGGCTGATGGTCAGCCGCTCGCCGATGCTGATCGAGGCGGCCGGTATCGAGGTCAACGCCTCAAACCTGAACATTCCGTCCAACGGCAGCCGCTTCGAACCATTGATCGGCAACCCTGGCGACGGTGCTTCACCGTCCTGCGCCATCATCGACGAATTCCACGAACACGATACCGCCGCCCAGTACGACACCATGCTCACCGGCATGGGCGCCCGTCGACAGCCGCTGATGTTCATCATCACTACGGCCGGTCCAAACATCGCGGGGCCGTGTTATGACAAGCGCCGCCAGGTCATTGAGATGCTGAACAGAACTGTCCCTGACGACGAGTTGTTCGGCTACATCTGGACCCTGGATGAGGGTGACGACTGGACCGACCCGAAAAATCTGGCCAAGGCCAACCCCTGCATAGGGGTGTCGGTATTCCAAGAGTATCTGGAGAGCATGCTGGCCAAGGCGCTCCGGTCAGCGCGATTTACAAACACCTTCAAGACTAAGCACCTGAACCTTTGGGTGAGCGCGAAAACCGGCTTCTTCAACATGGAGAGCTGGAAGGCCTGCGAGGACAAGTCGCTCACGCTCGAGCAGTTCGAGGGCCAGGAGTGGGTTGCAGGCTTCGACCTGGCGCGCAAGCTGGACATGAACTCGCGGGCGCGTCTGTTCTGGCGGGAGATCGACGGAAAGATTCACTACTACAGCGTGGCCCCGGCCTTCTGGGTACCGGAAGACACGGCCAACGACGTGGACAACAAACGCATGACCGAGCGCTTCCAGGCCTGGGTCAACACCGGCCACCTCACGGCCACGCCCGGCGCCGAAGTGGATTACCGGGAAATCCTCGAAGACACCAAGGAAGCCAATAAGCTGGCGCCGATCAGGGAAAGCCCGATCGACCCGCACGGCGCCACTGGCCTCAGCCACGACCTGGACGACGAAGGCTTCAACCCGATCACCATCACCCAGAACTACACGAACATGTCCGACGGCATGAAGGAACTAGAGGCGGCGATCGAGGCGGGGCGCTTCCACCATGACGGCAACCCGATCATGACCTGGTGCATCGGCAACGTGATCGGCAAAAACCTGCCTGGCAATGACGATGTGGTGCGCCCTATCAAGCAGGGCGAAGACAACAAGATCGACGGCGCCGTGGCGCTGATCATGGCCACAGGCCGAGTCATGGCGCAGGCCCAGTCGGGTAACAGCGTCGATAACTTCATGGATGCCATTCGGAACCCAATCTACTGATGAACGCCGCGACGATCCTCTACCTGGTCACCGCGCTGCTGGGCTTCGCCCTGATGGTGGCGGGTGTATTCACTCTGGCCGGTACCGGCTGGGCTCTCATCACTGCCGCATGCAGCCTCTTTTGCATTGCGGCCTTTGTTCGTCAGGGGCTGATCAGTGGCTAACTCACTCACGCGGGCGCTGGGCGCTGCAGCCAGCCGACCCAAGGCGAGTATCAGCGACTGGGTGGGCAAGAAAATCCGCTTGAGCGACGGCGGCTTCTGGAGCAGCTTCATCGGCACGCAGTCCAGCAGCGGCAAGGCCGTAACCGTCGACAAGGCCATGCGCCTTTCTGCGGTATGGGCATGCGTGCGCATCATCTCGACTTCGGTTGCTGGCCTGCCGTTGAACATCTATCGCCGCCTGCCTGATGGCGGGCGCGAAAACGCTCGGGATTTCCGCCTGTACGACGTGCTCCACAGCAGTCCGAACGAAGACATGGCGGCATTTCAGTTCTGGCAGTCAGTGGTGGCCTCGATGCTGTTATGGGGCAACGCGTTTTGCGAGATTCACCGGAACGGGGGAAGGGTGGTCGCCCTTGATTTCCTGCTGCCCTCTCGGGTGGATGTGGAAACCGATGACGATGGTCGCCTGATTTACTATTTCAAGCCCCGCAAGGGTGCCCGACGCCAGATCGAGCGGGCAGACATGTTGCACATTCCGGCGTTCACGCTGGACGGTCGGATGGGTATGTCCGCCATTCGCTACGGTGCCGATGTGTTCGGCGCGGCGATGTCGGCGGATGACGCGGCAAACAGCACGTTCAAGAACGGCATGATGCCCACGGTGGGCTTTTCGGTCGACCGCACCTTGACGCCCGCCCAGCGGGAAGACTTTCGCGAGTACGTAAAGACCATCAGTGGCGCACTCAACGCCGGCAAGAGTCCCGTTTTTGAGCAGGGAGTGAAACCCGAGCAGTTGGGTATCAAGCCTGCCGACGCTCAACTGCTGGAGTCCCGCGGACACAGCGTCGAGGAAATCTGCCGCTGGTTTGGTGTACCGCCCTGGATGGTGATGAAGACCGACAAGGGCAGTAACTGGGGCACGGGTCTGGAGCAGCAGCAGATCGCGTTCCTGACCTACTGCATCATGTCCTACACCGCGCCGATCGAGCAGTGCATCAACAAGTTCTGCCTGACGGCAACCGATCGCATCAGCTACTACGCCGAGTACTCCCTGGAAGCGTTCCTGCGCGCCGACAGCGCCGGCCGCGCCGCCTACCTCAGCACCATGGGCCAGAACGGCTACATGACTCGCAACGAAGGGCGCCGCAAGGAAAACCTGCCAAGCATGCCAGGCGGTGACGTGCTGACGGTGCAGTCGAACCTGGTACCGCTGGACCAGCTCGGCAAGCAGGACACCCAGGAAACCGCCCGCAACGCTTTGAAGAACTGGCTCGGCGAGTCAGGCAACGCCTCTCAGGAGTAACCCATGAAGCACAAGATTCAATCTCGCGGCTTGCGCAGCGAGGTGAGCCCGCGCGCGCTCGACAAATGGAATCCGGCTATTCAGGCCGCCGTCGAAAGCACCGCCGAGACCATCACCGTGTATGGCGTGATCGGTGAGGACTGGTACGGGGAAGGCGTTACCCTCAAACGCATCGACGCCGCGCTGCGGGCTATCGGCGAGCGTGATGTGACCGTATACATCAACTCGCCCGGCGGTGACATGTTCGAGGGTATCGCTATCTACAACCGCCTGCTCGAGCACAGCCACAAGGTCACCACCAAGGTGCTGGGGATGGCGGCCAGCGCCGCGTCGATCATCTACCTGGCTGGCGCCGAGCGTCAGGTCGCCAGTAGCGCCTTCCTGATGATCCACAACTGCTGGACCTTCCTCGCCGGCAACCGCCACTACCTGCGCGACGTAGCCGATGACATGGAAGAGTTCGATGCCGCCATGGCCGACCTCTACGCCGAGACTAGCGGCCAGACGCCTGACAGCATGGCGGAGCTGATGGATGACGAGACGTTCATCCGCGGCAAGCGTGCCGTGGAGCTCGGTCTGGCCACCAGCATCCTGGCCGCAGGCGAAGTCACTGAGCGCGAAACCGAAGAGACTGCCCAGGCCAATGCCCTGAAAGCCATGGACACGGCATTGGCCAAAGCCGGCATGCCCCGGTCCGAGCGCCGTGAACTGTTCGCCAGTTTCAAGTCCAGCATGCCTCGCGCTGCTGGCGGGGGTACGCCTCGCGCTGCCCTGACCGACAAGCCGAACGCTGTCGCTCCCGACCTGTCGGCCTCTCTTGCCCAGGTCGCAGCAATCTCCAATCTCCTTAAAGGAACTTCGCGATGAGCGACTACGAAAAGCAGTACAACGAACTGAACGCCAGCCTGAAAACGATCGGCGATCAGATCAAAGCGCAGGCTGAAGCCAGCGAAAAGCAGATCAAGGCTTCCGGCGAGATGAATGCCGAGACCCGTGCCAAGGTGGACGAGTTGCTCTCCAAACAAGGCGAGCTTAACGCGCGCCTGGGCGAAGCCGAGCAGAAACTCGTCAATGCCGGCCGCGGCCAGCAGCACCAGGAAGAGCCTCAGAAGTCTGTCGGCGCCCTGGTCATCGAGAGCGAAGAGATGAAGGACATGAACTCGTCCTTCCGTGGCTCGCGCCGGGTATCCGTTCCTCGCGCCGCGATTACGACCGCCACCGGTGGCGGCCTGGTCGCGCCTCAGCGCTTGGACACCATCGCCGCGCCCCCTCCGCGCCGTCTGACCATCCGCGACCTGGTGGCGCCTGGGACCACGGAGTCGAACTCGATCGAGTACATTCGCGAGACCGGTTTCACCAACAATGCACGCACCGTGGCGGAGACCACCGCCAAGCCGTACTCTGACCTGACCTTCGCGCTGACCACCGCCAACGTGCGCACCATCGCGCACCTGTTTAAGGCCAGTCGCCAGATGCTGGACGACGCGAAGGCACTGCAAAGCTACATCGACGGCCGCGCGCGCTACGGCCTGATGATGGCCGAGGAAGCCCAGTTGCTGTATGGCAGCGGTACCGGGGCCAACCTGCAAGGGCTCATGACCGTCGCGCAGCTGTACGCTGCTCCCACCGGCGTGACTGTGGTCGGCGAGCAACGAATCGACCGCCTGCGCCTGGCGCTGCTGCAGGCCGAGCTGGCCGAGTTCCCGTCAGACGGCATCGTGCTCAACCCGATCGACTGGGCGGCGATCGAGCTGACCAAGGACGGCGAGGGCCGCTACATCATCGGTCAGCCTCAGGACGGCACCACGCCGCGCCTGTGGAATCGTCCCGTGGTCAACACCCAAGCCATCACGCAGAACGACTTCCTGGTCGGCGCCTTCAAGCTGGGCGCGCAGATCTACGACCGCATGGAAATCGAAGTGCTGATCTCGACCGAGAACGACAAGGACTTCGAGAACAACATGGCGACCATCCGCGCCGAGGAGCGCCTGGCATTCGCCATCTACCGCGACGAAGCGTTCGTTACCGGGCCGCTGACCGGCACCAACCCCTAATCAATCAGATGACGGCGCTGTAACCGGCGCACGTCTGGAGAACTCTATGGCTCGCAAGAAGCAAACCCCTGCCCGCAGCGCGGGCGAGCAGAGCGACACCCCAAGCCAGGGCGTTGCGGAGGCACCGCAGACCACTGAGGTACCGTCAGGCGAATCCAGCCAGGCTTCAACGATTGAGCCGGACCCGCAGCAAGCAATAACCACCGGCGTCTCGGTTGGCTCCGCTCCAGAAGTTGGTACCGCCAACCCGGTTAGTCTTGGCACATCATCGGCGGACCTGAAGCAGGGGTTGTCGTCGGGCGACTCCACTGGAGATGAAACCGTTTCCGAAGATGCCGCCGGTGCAGAAGCCGGATCGACTGGTGAATCCCCCGAGGCCGGGAAACCTGCCGTTGCAAATCCGAACCCAGTCAATTTGGTGATCTATCCGCTTCGGTCCTACATGGACGAAGGCGAATTGCGTCGCCGGTCCGGCGCTGGTTATAGCGTGCCTCGGCGCCACGCCGAGCAGTTGGTGCAAAAGGGCCTGGCGTCTCTTGAGCCGCTGGAGGAGTAAGCATGTCTGTGATCGCCATCGAAGTCGCGATGCGTCACGTGCGAGCAGATCCGGACGACGAGTTGCTGGTGCAGTCCTACCTCGACGCTGCCGAGGATGCGGCGATGGGTTTCCTCAACCGCCGTTTCTATATCGATCAGGTTGCGCTCGACGTAGCGCGGGCGGGCGTGGCTGAGACGATGCGGCAGGCCAAGGACGCCAATCTTGCAGCGATTGCTGCAGCTGACTTGGAGCAGGACCACAGTCTGCGCTGCCGTCTGCTGGAGCATGCTCGCTCTGCCCTGGCGGAGGCCTACGACCAGGCCGATGCCATCGCCTACGGCATGGTGCTGAATCCCTCCATTCAATCTGCATGTCTTCTGAAACTCGGCCATCTGTTCGTCAATCGCGAAGAGGTGGTGGTTGCAGCGACCGCTAACGAGCTGCCGCTGGCATCTCAGCACTTGCTCATGCCGCACCGCGTGCGCATGGGCGTTTAGCGATCTGGCTATTCGCCAGGCCACATCCTCCCTGGAGTAATCATGCAAATACCTCGGATCGGTGAGCTGACTCGCCGTGTCTACCTGCGCGTGCGCGAGGACATTGCCAATCCTGATGATCCTGGCCTGCAATCACAGTACCTGCCTGCTCCCAAGACCTGGGCGAAGATTCAGCCTGTGGGTAACGCTATCTACAGCGGTTCAGTCCAGACCGGCAAGGCGGTGACGCACCGGATCATCCTGCGCTTCCGGTCCGGAATCACCGATGCGCATGAGGTGGTGGAGACGTACCGGGGCGTCGATATCGTCTACCGGGTGCGCCGGGTGAGCGATCTCGGCAACCGGCTGTTCACGGTACTGGAGGTCGAAGAACTCGGCCAGGCGCTCGATCCGGCCGCGATTCCGATGCCCGATACACCTGCAGGAGGTGGCTATGTCTACTGAGGCAAGCATTCAGCCCTACATGCACATCGAGGGCTTCGACAACCTGCCTAAGGACTTCTTCGACAAGCGCAAAGTCCGGGCCGGCATGCGCAAGGTCGGCAAGCTGATCACCCAGCGTGCGCAGCTTGCGCTGGCACTGGCCCGCGGGCAGCACAACTATCCGGTCAGCCGTACTGGTGCAACGCTTGAATCCATCAGCTTCAAGGTTTCCCGCTCCGGCTTCCTGGTGCGGGTCGCGCCGAAGAAGACCGATCGGATGTCGGAGTACTATCCGGCCTACCTGCATTACGGGGTCAAGGCGGGGCGGCGCGTCAGGGCAAGAGCACCAGGTGGCAGGCGCTTCCGCCGCGGCCAGCGGGCACGCCTTGTGGCAGCTCGCGCTGCCGGTGAATGGCGGATCAAGCCGCGAGCCAACTACATGGCCGAAACGCTGGACGACTCCAAGGAAGACGTGCGGCGCATCCTGACCGCAGCATTCGCCAGCGCGCTGGGGGGGTGATCCATGCGTCTGACCCCATTGATCGAACACATCAAGACCCACTGCCCTTCGTTCTCCAAGCGGGTGAGCGGCGGCATCGATATCGAATCGGTGATGACCTCGGCCAAGCTGGCCTTGCCGGCTGCCTATGTGATCTACACCGGTGACGAGACCACCGAGACCCAGTCCTCGAACAAGGTGGTGCAGGGCCTGACCGATCAGTTCGATGTGCTGGTGGCCATGCAGACCACCGACGAGCGCGGCCAGCAGGCAGTGGACCTGGTGCACGTCCTGCGCGCCGAGCTGTTCCGGGCGCTGGTCGGGCTTGAATCAAACGATCACGAACCGATTGCCTATACAGGCGGCAGCCTCACGGCGATCGACCGGGCGCGGGTGGTGTATCGCTTCGGTTTCGAGGCCGAGAGCCAGATCGGCCGCACGCGCCCGGGCGCACCCGCTGAGACCTGGCAGGAATACAAGCTCGATCACTTGCCGGACTTCAAAGGGCTGGATGTCGAGTATGCCCAGCTGATTCCCGGCGACACCGGCCCGACCCCTGATAGCCAGGGCGCTTTGAAAACTTCCGTCGAACTTCCCTAAAGGTTCTCCCATGACTCAAATCACCGTCACTCCGGTGGCCGGGCGCGCTGTGCCCGACCCGGAGCTGGGCACGCTGCTGTCCAAAGAAGGCCGCACTGTCACCCTCGATCCGTACTGGCAGCGCCGCCTGCTCGACGGCGATGTGAAAGAAGCGGCGCCGACCGAGCCCACGAAGGTCTCGAAAACCACCAAGACCGGGAGCGATGACCAATGAGCGTCAGCTTCAACACCATTCCCAGCGACCTGCGAGTGCCGCTGTTCTACACCGAGATGGACAACAGCCAGGCCAACACTGCCAGCAGCCCGCTGGTGCGCCTGATCCTCGGCCAGGTCAACGACGATGCGACCGCGCCTGAAATCGGCAAGCTGACTCTGGTGTCGAGCCAAAGCCAGGCAGCGCAGATCGGCGGGCTCGGCTCGATGCTGGCCGACATGTACGAGACCTGGCGTCGAAGCGATCCTGCCGGCGAGGTCTGGTGCCTGCCGATCAAGACCACCGGCACCAAGGCCTCCGGCAAAGTCACCATCACCGGCACGGCCACGGTCGGCGGGCAGATCAGCCTGTACATCGCCGGCGATCGCGTGCGCGCCACCGTGGCGAGCGGCGGTACCGCCACGGCGGCAGCTGCTGCGCTGGTCGCGGCAATCAACGCCGCGGGTCTGGCCCTGGTGGCTACGGCCGAGGCGGGCGTGGTGACGCTGACCTGCCGATGGTCCGGTGTGAGCGGTAACGACATTCAGTTGGAGCTGAACCGCCTGGGCGTCGGTGGGGGCGAGTCCACCCCGAATGGCCTGACCGTAACCCTGGCTGCCATGGCCGGCGGCGTGGGCACGCCTGATGTCACGCTGGCGCTGGCGGCCCTGGGCGATGAGCCTTTCGAATTCATCTGCGCGCCTTGGGCGGACACTGCTTCGCTCAATGCGTGGCGCTCGTTCATGGACGAAAGCAGCGGGCGCTGGAGCTGGGCGCGTCAGTTGTACGGCCATGTTTACACCGCGTTGCGCGGTACGCTGGGCGAACTGGTGGCCGTGGGCACCACGCGCAACGATGCGCACATGACCATTTACGGCTTCGAAAAGACCAGCCCCGACCCAGTCTGGCGTCAGGCCGCTGCCTACGCGGCGCGAACGGCGGTGTTCATCTCGGCCGACCCGGCCAGGCCGACCCAGACGGGTGAGCTGGTGGGTATCACGCCGGCACCGGCAGGCACGCGTTTCATCCTGACCGAGCGGCAATCGCTGCTCAGCCACGGCATCGCCACTGGTTACAGCTCAGGCGGCGTGCAGCGCATCGAGCGGGGCATCACCACTTACCAGACCAACGCACTGGGCCAGGCCGACAACTCCTACCTGGACAGCGAGACGCTGCACCAGTCGGCGTATGTCATCAACGCGCTGAAAACCCGGGTGACCAGCAAGTATGGCCGGCACAAGCTGGCCAACGACGGCACGCGCTTCGGTGCTGGCCAGGCCATCGTCACGCCGAGCGTGATCCGCGCCGAGCTCATTGCAGGCTACTACGCCCTCGAAGAGCTGGGCGTTGTGGAGAACGCCGAGGCCTTCGCCAAGTTCCTGGTGGTGGAGCGCTCGAGCACCGATCCCAACCGGGTCAACGTGCTGTATCCGCCGGACTTGGTCAACCAGCTGCGTGTGTTCGCGCTGCAGTACCAGTTCCGCCTGCAGTACTCGGTCTGACCCAACTATTCACCCCAGCCCGCCGCATGCGGGCTTTTTTGTGGGAGACGCCCCATGGGCAAGAAAGTCGCGGGTACCGCCTACATCAAGGCGGACGGTACCCAATTCACCACCACCGGCGGCGCCGAGGCACCGCTGAGTAGCACCAAGCGCGAAACCGTCGCAGTGGGCTTTTTCAAGGAAGAAGATCGGGTGCCTTTCATCAAGGCCACGGTGGTCAATGACCCCGATCTGCCCATCGACAAGATCATGAACGCCACCGATCAGACCGTAACGTTCGAGTTCGGCAACGGCACAACCTACGTTCTGTCCGGGGCCTACATCGTCGACGAGCCGATCGCTAAGGGCGATGACGGCACGATCGATCTGAACTGGGAAGGCACCAAGGGGGTATGGCTGTGAAGTTTCTATTGAATGCTCCAATCAATGCGCATGGCGCTGAAATCGATGAGCTGACCCTGCGCCGCCCTACGTCGCGCGAAGCGCAAAAAATCCGCGCCTTGCCCTACAAGCTCGACAAAGACGAAGCGGTCTGTCTCGATCTCGATGCGGTGGCCAAGTACGTCGTGGTGTGCACGGGTATTCCGCCAAGTGCTGTCGATCAGTTGGATTTGAATGACCTCAATCAACTTGGCTGGCAGATCACCGGGTTTTTTATGACGCCGGCGTCGAAAGCACTGACCAACTTGTCGCAGCCGCCTACGACCTCGCCTGGTTCTGGCGAACCGACCCTGAACTGATGATGGGGCGCACTCTCGACGTGCTGATCGAGTCGTGCGCCCAGAGTCAACGCATCTCCAGCGCGCTGAGGGAAGAGGACGATGGCTGATAAATTCCAACTCAAGGCGCTGATCACTGGCGTCGACAAGCTGTCGCCCACCCTGCAGGGCGCACGCAAGAACATCGCAGCGTTTCGCAAGAACCTTGAAAGCACGGGGCTGGGGAAGATCGGCTTCCGCGATATCGTCACCGGCGGGGCAATCGCTGCCCCGTTCATTGCCGGCGCAAAGGCTGCAATCGATCTCGAGTCGCAAATGGCTGATGTGCGCAAGGTGGTCGATTTTGACACCCCTGAGCAGTTCAAGCAGATGGGCGACGACATCGTTCGCCTCACTGACACGCTGCCAATGGCTGCCACCGATATCGCCAAGATCGTTGCCGCCGGCGGCCAGTCCGGCATCGCCCGCAAAGAACTGCTGGGCTTTGCCGAATCGGCAGTCAAGATGGGCGTGGCGTTCGACCAGACTGCAGATGAAAGCGGCAGCATGATGGCCAAGTGGCGCACTGCGTTTCGTATGACGCAGGGCGGCGTGGAGGAGCTGGCTGACAAGATCAACTATCTGGGCAATACCGGTCCAGCCACTAACAAGCAGATATCCGACATTGTCACCCGCATCGGCCCGCTGGGCGAGATTGCCGGTCTGGCGTCAGGGCAGATCGCGGCCTTGGGAGCGACGATGGCCGGTGTGGGCATTGAGCAGGAAGTTGCCGCAACCGGTATCAAGAACTTCATGCTCGCTATGACCAAAGGATCGGCGGCGACCAAGGCTCAGGCCACCGCCTTCAAGTCGCTTCGGCTTGATTCCAAGCAGGTGGCCAAGGACATGCAGAAGGATGCGCAGGGCACGGTACTGAATATCCTGGAGCGGATTGGCCGGGTCGATAAAGACAAGCAGGCTGGGGTGCTTTCCACCCTGTTCGGTACCGAGTCCATCAGCGCGATTGCACCGCTGCTGACCAACCTGGAACTGCTCAAGAGCAACCTCAAAAAGGTGGGCGACTCGAGCCTGTACGCGGGGTCGATGCAGAAAGAGTTCGCAGCAAGAGCGGCCACGACCGAGAACAACTTGGGCCTGCTGAAAAATGGCGTGATGAGTAATGCCATTGCGTTGGGCAACGCGCTGCTGCCAGGCATCAATGCGGTGGTCGATCAGATCCGGCCATGGCTGACGCAAGTGTCGAAGATGATCAGCGAGAACCCGAAGCTGGTTCAGGGTATTGCTGCTGCTGGTATCGCCTTCACTGCCCTGCGCGGCGCAGTCTTTGCGGCCGGCGTTGCCGCCAGAATCATGGGCCTGGCATTCGCAGCCACACCTGTGGGGCTGATCGCTGTCGGCATCGCGGCGGCGGCGGGACTGATCATTGCCAACTGGGAAAAGGTCGGCCCTTTCTTCACGGCACTGTGGGACCTGATCAAGGCCTACACCAAGCCGTTCATGGAATTCATGGGGAAGCTCTTCGACTGGAGCCCGATGGGGCGGATCATCAAGAACTGGCAGCCGATCACGGCCTACTTCAAAGGTCTGTGGGAGAAGGTCAAGCCCTACGTCATGCCGCTGTTCAAGCTGTTCGGCTACGAAGAAGGGAAGGGCCTGACCGAGAACGTACAGCGGATGGCCCAAGAGCAGCGAGCACGCAATGCTGGCGATCGCCGCGGCACCGGCGAGTTGCTTGCGTTTGACGCAGGTGCTGTTGCGAAAATTCGCCTCGACGAAAACTCGCGTGCATTCGGCATCGACAACCGTGCGCTGCTGCAGGCGCCTGGCCAACTGCCCGCGCCTGGCTCGCTGCTGCGTCAGTCAACAGCCACCAACAAGACTCAACTGGATGGGGAGCTGCGGGTGCGTTTCGAAAATCCGCCTGCAGGCATGCGCGTCGAGTCCACGCGCACCAGCCAGCCGGGCGTCACCGTAAAGGCCAAGGTGGGCTATCGGACCGTGGGGAATGAGTCATGAGCGAGTGGCGCGACCTGAGGCGGGAGGCCTCATTCCGCGGCGTGCAGTTCTGGGTCGACAGCGACAGTGTGCCGGTCGGGCGCCGTACCCACATCCATGAATACCCCAAGCGTGACCAGCCCTCGGTAGAGGACATGGGCAGACGCACGCGGGAGTTCAAGTTTGCCGGCTTCATTGTGGGCGGTGACTTCATCGCCCAGCGCGACCGGCTGCTGGCCGCGTTGGACACGCCTGGACCCGGCGAGCTGGTGCACCCGTGGTTCGGCCGCCTAATGGTCACCGCCGGTGACTGCGAGGTCTCGCATGCTCGCAACGAGCTGGGCATGGTGCGTTTCAGTCTGGTGTTCATCGATGGTGCTGCGGCCTTCCCAGTGCAGACGGTCAACACCCGCCGGCAACTGGCGGCGCAGGTGCCGACCCTGCTGGAATCGATCGAGGCGCGGTTTGCAAGCGCTATGGCTCTGGTGGACAGTGTGAGGCTACGGGTCAATGCCGTGCGCAGGGCGATTTCCAGCGCCTACGCATTCGCCATCACCTGCCTCAGCCCCATGACATCGTTGTTCACCGACCTGAGCAGCCTGGTCTACTCGGTGATCAATGCGCCCGGCGCTTTAGCGGCCAGCCTGCTCAGCGACATTGCCAGCGTCGAGCGAGCGTTCACCGGCTATGGCTCGACCGGGTCACTGCACAAGGCAAAGATCACGGGACAGGCAATCAGCGATCTATCCGAGCAATCACCGACTGCCGATGACCCCGATGTCGCTGCGCTACAGGCGGCGTTGATCGGGCTGCTGCAGGATGCCGCGTTGCTGGACTTGCTACTGGACATGGCCGAGGTGCCCATCGCTGTGGCTCAGAGTGTGGAACAGCCTGCTGCATTGAGCATTCAGCTCGAACAGGAAGGCTCTACCACCGAAGCTGGCGCGACAGCAGAAGCCGGCGTCCCTGTGGCCGATGATGTGCTGGCAGTGCGTGACGCGATCAGCGACGCCATGTGGGTAATTGCCGGAGAAAGCCAGCCCGAGCACTTCGGCGTGATCAGCGATGCGCGACTGGCGCTCGATCGCCACCTGACCCAGGTGGCGCGCAGCGGCGTCTGGCTGCGCACGTTCAGGCCCCGAGAAACCGTGTCATCACTGGTGCTCGCGCACAAACTCTACGGCGATGCCATGCGCGGCGCTGAAATCGTCTCTCGCAACGCCATCCGCCACCCAGGCTTTGTGCCTGCCACCGAGCTGCAAGTCGCCAAGAGTTGATCCATGCAACCAGAAAACGAGGTCACCCTGAGCGTCGGGGGGCATGACTATGGCGGCTGGCTGGACGTAAGCATCAGCGCCGGTCTCGAACGCCAGGCGCGGGACTTCACTGTTGGGGTCACTTGGCAGTGGCCAGGCAGCAGCGAAGTCCCGGTTCGCATCGAGCAGGGTGAGGCCGTCGAAGTCCGAATCGGCGCCGACCTGCTCATCACAGGCTATGTCTTCAGTACGCCGATCAGCTACGACAGCAAGATGATCAAGCTGAGCATTGCCGGTAGGTCCAAGACGGCCGATCTGGTGGACTGCGCCGCGATCAACTCGCCGGGGCAATGGCGCGGGCAGAGCGTGCAGAAGATCGTCGAAGCGCTCGCCGGCGAATATGGCATCAAGGTCATCAACCAGTCAGCCACCACCCTGGGCCTGGATGATCACACCATCGAACCAGGCGAAACTGCGTTCGAAAGCATCGATCGGCTACTGAGCCTGTCGCGTCTTTTCAGCACGGACGACGGCCAGGGCCGGCTGGTCATGGCGTCGCCGGGCGCCGCCGGAAGGGCAGTGGACCGGCTGGTGCTTGGAGAGAACATCCTCAATGCCGACACCGAGCTGGATTTCTCTAGCGTCTACTCGGAATACATCAGCCGCGGCCAGCGCAAGGGCACCGATGATTCGTTCGGTACCCAGGCCACAGAGGTGAAAGCCAGCGTCAAGGACGAGCGGGTTAAGCGCAGGCGCGTGAAGGTGATCTACCAGTCCGGCCAGATGACGACCAAGATGGCGCGCGATCGTGTGGAGTGGGAACGCGGCAACGCCATGAGCCGCGCCATGCTGGTCAACTACGTGGTCAAGGGCTGGCGCCAGAGCAGCGGGGAGTTGTGGCGGCACAACATGATCGTGCGCGTGGTCGACCCACTGATCGGCCTGGACCGCGACATGCTGATCATCGAGATCAAGTACGAGCTCACCGAGGCAGGCACCCTGGCCAAGATGGCGCTCGCGCCGCCTGATGGTTTCCTGCCCGAGCCGAACGACGCCTACGAGCGGCGCAAGCTCAAAAAGGGCAAGAATACCGACAACTTCGAATACCTCATTCCTGCGGACTACAAGCCATGAGAAAGATGATTACCGGGGCGCTCGCCCGGGGCGTGGTCGTGCTCGCCGACTCGGCGCGCAAGCTGCAGAGCCTGCAGATGCGTCTGACAGCCGACGAGGTCAAAGACGACATGGAACACCTTGAACCCTACGGCTTCACCTCCAGCCCGCTGCCTGGTGCCGAGGGCCTGGCCGGGTTCATTGGTGATCGCAGCCACGGCGTGGTCATCGTGGTTGCTGATCGTCGGTACCGTCTGGCCGGCCTGCAGGGCGGCGAGGTGGCCATCTACACCGACGAGGGCGACAAGATCCACCTCAAGCGCGGGCGTGTGATCGATATCGAGACAGGCACGCTCAATGTCCGGGCGCAGGATTCGGTGAATTTCGAAACGCCGCTGATCACGGCCACCGGCCGTATCGAGTCGACCGGTGACCAGATCGCCGGCGGCATTAGCCAGATCAACCACGTCCACACGACCGTCAAGTCGGGCAACGAACAGTCCGGCGCGCCGGCGGGCGGTGGCGATTGAGCCGCGAGGCGCTGCTGCGCCGGGCGGTCACCATCAGCCTGTTCACCTGGCGCCGGGCTGAAGCCGACGATGCGCTGGACGACACCGACCGAAAAGGCTGGTGGGGCGACTGCACACCGACCGTGACCGGCGACCGCATCGGCTCGCGCCTGTGGCTGCTGCAGCGGCGCACCATCACCGCGCAGACCCTGCGCGATGCGCGGGAGTACGCCGAAGAAGCGCTGGCCTGGCTAATCGACGACGAGATCGTCACCGCCGTCACGGTCACGGTCGAGCGGCAGGATAACGAACGGGTGAACCTGCGCGTGACGCTGACCGAGCAAAACGGCGAGACCCTGCAACTGGTCTTCGAGGACACATGGAGCCTGATCAATGCCGTATGAAATTCCAACCCTGCCGGTGCTGATCCAGCGTACTGAGGCAGATTTCGAGCGCAATGCCCCGGATGCGTTGCGCAGGTCGGACGCCAAGGTCGCGGCCAGGGCGCTCAGCGGTGCGGCCTATCAGCTGTTCGGCTACCAGAACTGGGTGGCCAGGCAAGCCCATCCGGCGACCTGCGATGACGAGCAGGTTTTGTTGTGGGCGGACTGGCGCCTTGAAGAAGGCCGCAAGCCAGCCGTAGCAGCTACCGGCCTGGTAGGCGTGACCGGGTCTTCCGGGTTCCTGGTCGACGCCGGGGTCGTCTATCAGGCTGATGACGGGCGTCGTTACGTGGTGGTTGTAGGTGCAACGTTGGTCAATGGTGCAGCCCAAGTGCAAGTGGCGTCGGAAATGCTCGGCCCGGAGGGCAACATCCAGGCTGGCGAGCTCACTACCGTCACTCCGGTGCTTGGCGTCAATCCACGGGCGGTCATAGACGTCGATGGCATCACTGGTGGCGCTCATCAGGAGGACATCGAGGCGCTGCGCGGGCGCGTGCGGGCAGCCTTCAAGAACCCCAGCAAAGTGGGCAACGCCGATGACTTCGAGGAGTGGGCGCTGGAGGTACCTGGAGTCACGCGCGCCTGGGCACTTCCGCGATGGCTGGGGCCGGGTACGTTCGGCCTGACCTTTGTCTGCGACGGGGACGTGGACATCTTTCCTACCGAGGCAAAGGTGGCAGAGGTTCAGGCGTACCTTGAGCGCAAGCGACCAGTGACCAGCGAAGTGTATGTGTTCGCTGCACAGCGCCTGGACGTTAATCTGCGCCTGCGACTGGTGCCAGATACCACGACGGTCCGTCAGGCCGTCGAGAAAGCACTGGCAGACCTGATCAGCGACGTGGGCGGGGCTGGTTCGGTCATCCCGCTCACGCATATCCAGGCGGCCATCAGCAATGCCCCTGGCGAAACGGATCACCGACTGGAAACGCCAACCGACGATGTGAGCGTGGCGCGCAACCAGGTCGCTGTGCTGGGGGCGATCACATGGCTATGACCGAAGACGATTACAGGGAGGGTCTGCGTGGGCTGATGCCACCGGGCCCGGCTTTCGACCCAGGTCTGCAGCCTGACGTGGCTCAACTGTTGGCCGGCCTCGCGCCAGAGCTGGCCAGGGTTGACCAGGCGCTGGACGCTCTGCAACTGGAGATGAATCCGGCCACTGTCGATGCCCTGCTGACCGACTGGGAGGCTTATTTGGGCTTGCCGGATGCCTGCACGGTGCCGGGCTCCCAGACCGTAGAGCAGCGCCGTCAGGCGGTGATCGACAAGCTGACAGCCTCGGGCGCTCCCCAAGTGGCGTATTACAAGCGCAGGGCAAGGCAGTCAGGCGTGGTGGTCACCATCGATGAGTTTCGCCCGGCCAGAGTCGGACCAACCGTCGCCGGCGGGTTTCTGTACGGCGGTGCCTGGTCTTGGGCCTGGCTGGCGTCCGCGCCGCTAGCGGCCTATGGCACGCCGCAAGGCGCTGCGATGGAGTGCCGCCTGCGCCTTGAGGCGCCGGAGTACACCGATGTCGAGATCGGCTATGGGAAAGCCGAAGCCGAGCGAATCGCAGCGCACGTCGATCAGCTTTTCACCGCAATTCATTATGTGATGCCGGCCGCTATTGCCGGCCTCGAGGATTAACTATGCAACGGATTTCCAGCTGGACCGACTTGGTGGCCGCGTTTGGCCGTTTTCGCTATGGGTCGGTGGTCGGGGGCGTGGCCCCTACACCGATTCAGGCCGAATGGCTAAACATGGTGCAGGAGGAAATCAGCAACGTGGTACTGGCTGCGGGTATCGAGCTGCGCGCTGATCAGGAAAACCAATTACAGCAGGCCATTGCACAGATGCTGTCCGGCTACCTGCCCCTGACCGGCGGCACGCTGACTGGGCTGCTTAAGGCCACCAAAGGCGTACGCGTGGCCAAAGGCATGCCACTGGCCGGAAACGCCAGCCTGGTTGGATATGGTTTCGCCGGGGACGGTGACACCGGACTCTACGCGACAGGAGGGAACGATGACGACGGCTCTGCCGTTGTGGTGGTGGTCGATGGCGTTGAGGTGTTGCGATTGAAAAGTGACGGCACCCTGACCATCGCCGGCTCCCATGCGCCGTACCACACCGGCAACAAGCCGGCGATGCTGGCTGTGGTGTACCCCGTGGGATCGATCTACATGAACGCAAGCGACGCTACCAATCCGGCAGTTCTGCTGGGTTTCGGCACTTGGGTAGCGTTGGGCACAGGCCGGATGCTGATGGGTGTTGGCAGCGGAAACGATGTTCGCGGTCAGGCCAAGTCATTTGAGCTTGGCGAGACTGGAGGCGAGTACGAGCACGCGCTCTCAATCGCTGAGATGCCGCAGCACGATCACAAAATGCCGCAAGGCAGCGTTGTACCAGAGGGGGAGACTGGGCCCATCTACAGCTCAGGTGATGACGCGACGCACTCTCCCGAGGCGGGTGAGCAACCGTCTAGCGGCAAGTCCGGTGGCGGACAGGCACATAACAACTTGCCACCTTACTTGGCCGTGCACATGTGGAAACGCGCCAGCTAAGGGATGAACCTTCATTGCACCCGCTACGGCGGGTTTTTTTATGCCCGGAGGCATGATGACAGACGTTTCTTCAATGGAGGCATATGCCGGCCAGCTTTCTCAAGCGGCGAGAAAGGCGAACTCTGCAGCGGATCTTCAGCATCAGGTAATTCACGGGGATGCGACTACAGACGTGCTTACCGAGTCGGGCTCGGTTCCTTCGCTAGCGAAGCAGGCGCTAATGACCCAGGCGAAGATTAGTTCCGCCTTGGAAGATGTTGCTGTTCAGATGCGCGGCGCCATGATCTATAGCTCCGCGGCTCAGGGTATTGCTAACACCACGTCCGGTTCCTACTTCAGCGTACCGTCATCGGACGAAGCGGAATACGTGATCCTCTATAGAAACGATAATGGTCTGGCGATAAAAATCAGCACCTACCCGAACGCCCAGGCGGTGAAGGCGGTGAAGCAGCAAGTCGATTCAGCGACCGTTGCCATCGATCAGGTCAGCAGCCAGATCAAGCCGTTCCCATCCGAGGAAACGGATGTGGTACGCCTGAGGCAGCTGGACACCGAGGGCGGCTTGATCGCGCAGTTGTCAGACAGTGCGCTGAGAACGATCCCTTTCACGATCCTGGTGGATGCGGGATCGACAGCGATCCTCGACTCTGAAGGCTCCGTGGTGTTACTGGACGAGCCAGGCCGGACAATCGTCGGGCCTTTTGAAATGCAGGTCACGGACGCCCCTGGGGTATTCGCCACTGACATCGAGGGCGCGCTGCTCGGGGTTGAAGACGAGGTGGTGGCGCAGTCGCCTTTCGATGGCGGCCTGCTGTTTTCGCCATTGATTGCCACAAGCCCGGCGATCAGGTCGGTGATCTATCCGCAGAACATCCTCCAGTACCGAGAGCGGGACACCGCGCTAGTGGCCACCCTGGCCAGCCTCAGCACCACCGCATCCTCAAGCGGTCGGGCAATGTCCGTTGACGCCGAGCGCTACGGACCTGCGGCCATGCTTGGCCTCAGGCGGCTTGATCTCCCGAGCGATCATCGTTTCATGCCGCTCACCTTGGTCAACGTCCCTGTGCAGGCACAGCCCACGCCGATCAAGGTCTTGGTGATTGGTGACAGCATCGGCAACCGGCAGGGCGCAACCCTGACCAAGCAGTACCTGGAGGCGCAGGGGTTCAGCGTGACGCTTGTCGGCACCATGCCCGGATCAGCGCTGCCGAACGACCCAAACAACGCGAGCGGCGGACTGGGCGAAGCGCGCGAGGGCTGGGAAACGGGTGACTACACCTACGCCCAGACCGACATGGCAAACATCGTCGCTCCTGGTGGAGAGGCCGCCTACCTCTCAGGTTCGAAAGCCTACAAGTATTCCCGAAATCCATTCCTGCGCGCCGCGACCGAAAGCGATAACCCGGCCATCGTCAGGAACGGGTGCGTGTTCGATCCTGCCTTCTACCAGTCGCGTTTCGGCCTTCAGGCTCCAGACGTCGTGGTCAACCTGCTCGGCACCAACGACGCGAGCCACCGCACGGACGCCACGGTGTACGCCGAGGTCTTTGCCAACGACACCTTGATGCACTCGCAGATCGCTGCTGCTTGGCCTGACGCGAAGATCATCAGATCGGTACCCGGAACCTCGTTCGATACCACCAGGAACGCGTTGTGGTCTACGCGCTACGCGCCGGTTATCCGAGCCATCAAGGATGCCGCAGCGGGAAATGCAGCGGTGATCGTCGCGCCGGTATGGGCCATGACCGACCCGGAAAGCGGCTACCCGATCAGCGCATCTGCGCCGGGTACCGATGGCTTTGTCTCGGGGAACTTCAGCGATCCCACCCACCCGCAGGGTTCCTCTCGCCACTCGCTCTTCGCATCGCTGGCGCCGTTCATCGCGGGCGCTGCACTCGACCTCATCTAACAAGGGAACCATCAATGGGCATCAAGCTGATCGACCAACAGAACATCGCGCCGTGGAACCGCAAGGTTATCGCGCCAATCACCAATGGCCTCGAGGGGTACTTCACCTTCGATACCGACGCTTCCCGCTTCGCGTTCAATCGGGTACCGGGCAAGCCTGGCGCATCCCTGGTGGGCAATCCTCAGGCGTTCCCCACCCACGGCCGATTCACCAGCCTGGCGAACTTCATTCAGACCAACATCGCCGAAACCGACAGCATGACCATCATCTGCCTGGGCAAGGCGGTCGATGTGCCCGGCAGCACCATCGAAGCGAGCACTTGCTACGTCAGCAACTTCAACGGGCCATCCATCACGCCCGGGTTCACCGGTACCACCACGGGCACTTCGCTCTACCACAACGGCCCAACGGCACTGAATGGCACGGGCTGTCGTTCGAACGGTTCTGGCGGGGCGGTAACGGGCGGCTCCACGATTACCAATGACACGCCCACTCAGTGGGGTATTCGTGCGGTTCGTGTCGACGCCGCGGTAGGCTCGAAGGTGCTCAACCTCACCACTGGCCTGTCCTCGACTCTGGCCTACAGCAATGCCCGCTTGCTCAACTCCAGGAAGATGCGTATCGGCGGTGCCTACACGCAGTTCGCCGCCCAGGCGGACATTTCAGCGGTGGCAATCTTCTCCGTCGCCTTGAGTGACGCGCAGATCACGGCGTTCGCCGACTGGATGCGTATTCGCGCCAACCGTCTCGGCATTCCGGCGTAAACTATTCTCAATCAATGTGCGCTCCGAAGAGCGCACTTAGGATGCAACCGCCCGGCCTGAGAATAGGGACTACAGGTAGTCTTTGATCTTGAAGACTCTTGGGTTGTAGATTGCTAGCTCCCCGCTTCTAGAAATGACGCTATCGGCGAATTTTTTAGGATTTTTCATGTCGAGTTTGTGAAGTTCGTACAGTTCGTACTTCCACCATTCACTTTCCTCTAGAAGTGCTACTGTTTCAGGGTCGAACCTGAACTTAATCACTTTCGCAGGATTTCCTCCGACTACGGCGAAAGGTGGCACGTCTTTAGTAACTACCGAGTCTGATGCGATAATTGCGCCGTTGCCTATTGATAGGCCGCCTCTCAGTCGCACATTCGCGCCAATCCATACGTCATGCCCGATCTTGATTGGGGCGTTTTGCGGTTGGGGTGTTAAAACTCTGTTGAATTCGAAATTAATCCCCTTAGCTTTTAGGGACGATGTGTATGACTGGATAAACTCTCTAGATGAGTTAAACGAGGCAGAAGACATGATTGCGGCATCCATCGGATGCCTGAATGCTAGAAATTTTATATCGGTGGATATTGAGCAGTATCTACCAATAGACGCATTCATTGGGAACTGAGACATTGTTTCTGAGAATGAACCAATATTGCAGAGATTTCCACCTTGCCCAAAAGTACAGTGCTCTTCTGCTGACCAATCTTTTGGGATAGAGAGAAAATGGCCCGGAGCCCACCTGTTCTTTGCGCCAGGGTCTGAGTTTCTTTTGTCGAATATGCTATAGGATGCTAGTAGGTCAAGAAAGTAGTTGTCGGCCTTTATCCTGTAGTGGTGTGCATGCTCGCTTTCGATCTTTATCACAGTTTCTATTCCTGGCCGTTTTCTAGGTAGTAACTAATTCTGTTTTGATTTCTTTGGATCTAGTCTTCTTGCGGAAGTCAAGTCAAATCTGTCGCCAAAGATAACCTAGAGACAAGCATTCATAAACCCCGGCTTCAAAACATTCCTTCCTCGTTTCATCGTTCAGAGGCCCCGCAGCAGTTGAGATTACGGGAGTGCTGCAATGGATGGTGACGTCCATTCGTATCAAATCCTCGTAGCTGCCAGCGCGCGGACTCCCCGCAAATTCCGCTAATTCCTGTATCTGGAGGCTCTATGGCTCAAATCTCTTCCGAAGCTGCTGGCGGTATCAATGTGATCGCCTTCCTCGACATGCTCGCCTGGTCTGAGGGCACTTCGACCATTAAAGCCAGTGACGACGGCTACAACGTGCTGGTGGGCGGCAAGCTGTTCACCGACTACAGCCAGCACCCGCGCGTGCTGGTACCGCTGCCGCGCTACGGCATCAAGTCGACGGCTGCCGGTCGCTACCAAGTCTTGGCCCGCACCTGGGATGCCATCGTCAAGAACTACGGGTTCAAGGGCCGCTTCATTCCCGAAGCCCAGGATCTGGCCGCGATCAAGCTGCTGGCCGAGTGCGGCGCGCTGCCGCTGATCAAGGCTGGTCGGATCAGTGACGCGATCGCCAAGGCCGCGCCGATCTGGGCCAGTCTGCCAGGCGCCGGGTACGGCCAGCGCGAGCACAAGCTGGCGGCGCTGCTTGGCATCTACGAAAGCGAGAGGGCGGTCGAGGCCAAGCCTTCCAGCGACCTGCTGGCGATGTATGTCGCCTGCGGTGGTGAGGCGGTAGCGTGAGCCGGCCGGCGCAGATTGCTCTATTGGCGCTGGTGCTGGCGTCGTACTGGGGCGCCTACCAGCATGGCCGGTCGGTGGAAAGAGCAGTAGCCGCGACGGTATCCGCCAATCGCGACAGCGGCGACCGCAAAGCTGAAGTCATCGGCGAGCGCGCCGCGCGTGCCGAAGAACAAAGACGCGCCCAGGCGCAGGAGGAGGCGAGAGCCCATGCACACGAACAACACCAGGTGGCTGACGCTGGCGCTGATGGCGCCGATGCTGCTGGCCAGCGGTTGCAGCACGACGCCGCCCAGTTCGCCGCCGCCGTCAGTTGCGCCGGCCCGGATACCGCCGCTATCGCCCGAGGCCAGGCAGCCACCCGCGCCGCCATGGTGCTCTCCGACCTGCTCGCACGGGCTGATGCTCGAGCGGGAGATCTGGCGAAAGCGTATGACCGCGCCAGAGTAGCCGGGGAGCAGTGCCAGCAGGAATACGACTCTCTTATCAAAGGCTCTTGATCGCCTGTCAGCGTGTACGAGAGGTGTCCTCACCTCCCACAGGAATGTGATAAATTCATGGGCTTGTGCTAAAGGAGGTTTTCGATGGTGGACGTTGTAGAAGTCGTTTCGGAATTGCGAGCTAGTAATTTCATCAATAGCGAAAGATCCTCCACTGGTCGGGTTGTCAAAGATCTGAATTCTGGACACTTCAAGTGTCAGGTCGACGCCAGAGTCGATGGGGTAGATGAGCCTGACGGGAATTACCAGACTGCCGATGAAGCTATCAATGCTCTGGTCGCGTTCTGGAGAGCCTGCGATAGAGCGCTCGAGATGTGCGCAGTCTGGGAATTCAGGAAGATCTGATCGGGTTCATCATTACAGTCAGGCCGATTCGGCTCTGCTCTGGCAGCAGGGCGCTTCTAGCTGAAGACAGAGGCGCACCTACTGTGCTGAATGAGTAACCGAAGATGCGGGTGTAGCGCGATGAAGCGCACCATACAAGGCTTGGCAGATGCCGGCGAGCCGCTGATTCAAGAGGCAATCGCTGCGCTTCGTCGGTACCGTGAAGCACAGGCGGCAGGCGATCCGTTCGAGCAGGTTGAACGACTCCGGCTGATCGCCGAGTCGGCTTTCCAAGCGGTCACCGACTACCAGCTCTACGCGCGCGGCCTGCAGCCCATAACCAAGCACTGAAACCTGCTACGAGCATTGAATATCAGCTGTCCTGCCCAGCGGTGATTGTCGAGCGCCCGAAATACTGGCTACGATACTGTTTATATGTACAGTATTTGGTGCCATATGTATTTCCTTGTCGTACGCCGCCGCTCCCGCGGTGCGGCGCTGCAGCCTGAGCAGCTGCGCCAACAGAATCCCATCCGTGCTGACGTTCACATTGGAGAGCATCAGAGCGAACTGCTGGGCCGAGTGTCGACACAGGCCTGGGTCTTCAACCCAGCGCCAGGCGCCGACGTGATACCTCGGCTGCACGACGCGAAGATCACCGGCATGGCCCAGCAGGGCATGAACATCAGCGGCGTCGAGGAAATCGACGGAGTGCTGTACGCCCAGTCTTGGTGGTGCAGGGTGGACTCATGAGTCGAATCCCTACGGCGTGGATGGATGAACTGGATGATCAGGTCGCGTTCCTGATGGACCCAGACGGCCGTGAAGCCGTGCTCAGCGAAATGGCGGTTGCGGCGCACCGGGCCGGCCGCATCGATGCCTGCGTGCTGGCCGACATGCTGGAGCTGGCAGAGGCGGGCAGGCTATGGGCGATGGAGGACTTGGAAACAGTGTTTCCGATGCCTGCTGTAGGTGAGCAAAAAGACGGGTGGGGTGTACCGCTTTCCAGAACGGAGCGGGTCGAGCCTGGACGGCTCACGGGAGGCTGGGACCATCTGGATATCCCAGTGGTCAATGCGGATGGCGCGGGAAACCGTGCGTGAACAAATCGTGAATCACGCGGTTTGCGAGCGTGTACTTCTGTTGCTTTCTTGAGACAAAATGAACGGCTGCGGGCGGCTCAAGTTGTTGATTTCAAAGGGCTGGCAGGTGCCAGCTATGATTTAGGTTCCAGTGGTTCTGGCAGCTCCACACCCAGCTTTACTGCAAAATTGATCACTGGACAGTCCGGATTCCGCGGCAACGCGGAAACTTCGAGCAGCCCATGAATTTCTTCCCAACATGTCTTCCCTTGCTGGCCGTCCTCAGCAGCATCGGGCTGCCGCATTCAGGACACAGGCGAGGGTGTTCCGTTTGTACGCAGCTTTCTGTTTGTACATTCGGTCCCGGCGGCTGCGTTGGCAGAATCTCCTGCCTTTGCAATTGACTTGGGGTTGGATATTTGGACGCTTGGGTCTTCGACTTTCTGTCGGTAATTTTAACCCAAAGCCAAAATGCGCAGCCTATTCCCAAGATGAAAGCGAGGCCTCCAAATCCACCTCCACCGCTACGGCCCCGACCACCTCGCCAGCCACCGCTTCGACCACCACCTCGCCCGCCTCCGCGTGCGAGTGCGGTACCGCTGGCTAAAGCGAGAACGCTGACCAGTATTGCCCTGCGAGAAAGGTCTTTTCGGTCCATCGAATACCCCTGTAGGTATAGATCAGTAGCCATCATCATGGAACACTCGGACTGAAGCAATCAGTGCGGATTTACCTAGGGCACACACTTGGGCTGGATGGCAGATTGATGAATATGGCCCAGTTGAAAGCAGAGGTTGGCGGGGCAAATGGGCCAAAATCAGTTCCGAAACAAACTGGCTGACCTTCGAAATACCTGGCCTACAGCCACTCGAAATGAGGAATGTTTCGGAACGGATTACGCTCACCAAGGCGCATCAGGCGGCAATTCAGCTATCGGATTGCAAATCCGTCTACGCCGGTTCGATTCCGACCTCGGCCTCCATATTCGAAAGCCCCGCAGATTCAGGTCTGCGGGGCTTTTCTTTGTGCGGGAAAAACCTGATCGTTTCCGCATTAAGCGGGATCGTTTCCGCATCAGCCCTATTTGGTAGGGCTAACGACCTCGCCGACACGACGGTAAACCGCCTTGGTGATCGCTTCCTTCGAATGCCCACGCGGACGTCCGTTCCTCACTCCATCGGTTCCGCAGCATGCTCCGGCCCATATGCTCCCAATGCTCGTTCACGCCCGTAGTCGCTTGATTTCATAAGCGTCCTTTTCATGGAAGTGGGCTCGACGCGATCAAAATAGCGTGTGATTGAAATCGTCCAGCGTGTAGACATACCTCTGTTCGATGCCGCTGGCTCTGGCCAATTGCGGTCAAGTACTCGAAAGCATCGAGGTCACTGTGATCTAATGAGACTTATTATCATAAACAGCGAAATGGAAGCTTCGCCATGCCCGCTACGCCCCCTATCGAGCAGCTTTACGTTGAGCACCACAGCTGGCTGCAAGGCTGGCTGCGCACCCGCCTGAATAACGCGACGGATGCCGCAGATCTTGCGCATGACACGTTCCTGCGCATCTTGCAGCGTCGTCAAGCGCCCGTCATGGTCGAGCCACGTGCGTACCTGCGCACTATCGCTCGCGGCCTGGTGATCGATCTTTGGCGGCATCGCGACATCGAACAAGCATGGCTGGAAACCGTGGCAGGGCTGCCTGAGGCACAGATGCCTTCACCGGAGGTCAGTGCTTTGGCCATCGAGGCGCTGATCAGCATCGACCGTATGCTCGATGCGCTCCCTGCACGCATGCGCACCATCTTCCTGATGGCTCAGCTCGATGGGCTGCCATGCCCGCGTATCGCCGAACGACTGGGCGTGTCGCTGTCGACCATCGAGCGCGATCTGGCCAAGGCACTGCGCCATTGCTACCAGCTAGCCTACGAGCCACAACCATGACCACTTCCGGGCTGCACAGTCTGCCCGATGAGACGCTCGAACAGGCCATCCAGTGGTCCATCCGGATGACCTACAATCGCCCCGACCCGGATACGTGCAAGGCTTTCGAGATGTGGCTGAGCAGTGACGAATCTCACCAGCTGGCCTGGACTCGTTTGCAAGGCTTGAGCAGTCGCTTCGATGACGTGCCCGCCGCAATGGGGCGCCAGGCGCTTGAAAAACTACCGCAGGCTCGGCTTCGACGCAGGCAGATGCTCAATTTGCTGGCACTGTGCGGTATATCCGCAACGGCAGTATGGACCGCGCGCGACGCCGCGCCTTGGCAGCGACTGCTTGCCGACTACAGTACCCGCGTTGGCGAGCATCGGCGTTGGACACTCAGCGACGGCAGCGTGCTGGAGCTCAACACCGACACCGCGGTACGCCTGCATTTCAGCGCCGATGCACGAGTGATTGAGCTGTTGCGGGGAGAGCTTTACCTGACCAGCGGCGCCGATAGCGCCAGCGCCCGTCACCGCCCCCTGCGAGTCATCAACCCTTTCGGTAGCTTCGAAGCGCTCGGCACCCGGTTCGGTGTGCGCCAGTACCCGCACAGCTGCAAGCTGGAAGTGAACGAGGGCGCCGTTCAGTTGCTATCCCTTGGCGGCAAGGGGGCCATTGCCCAAGCGGGCGAAACCTGGGCAATGCTGCACAACGGCGTGCAGCGCCTAGCCGCCAGAGCACAGGAACCAGCCTGGCGCGATGGACTGTTGATCGCACGTTCGATGCCGCTGGGGACTCTGGTCGGTGAGCTTGGCCGTTACCGTAACGGCTACCTGGGATGCGACCCGCGCATAACGCAACGTATAATCAGCGGTAATTTCAACCTCGATGATATGGATGCAACGCTGGCCTTCATCGCTCAGACCCACGATCTTCGCTTGCAGACGTTGACTCGATATTGGATGCGGTTCAGCGTTTGACACTGTCTGAAAAGACGGTTTTTACATCTACAGAAAATCATTTTGTGTGATGTGAAGGGATTTCCTTTCTCGCCCGGCATACCCCTCAGAACAACTCAATTGCCAGCGAGACTTTCACGTGCCCCAACTGTCCCCCATTCGCATCGCCATTCGCCATGCCGTACTTTGCGCCAGCCTCGGGTTCGGTGCCATTCCCTTGCTGGCTCAGGCGGCTGCAGCCGGCCAGGCCGATATGAGCCATGATCTGACAGTGCCAGCCGGATCTCTGGATACCGCGCTGAGCGCGCTCAGCCGTGTCACTGGCTTGAACATCACGTTCGCCCAAGGTGACATGGCTGGCAAGTACACGACGGGGCTGCAAGGCCGCTTCAGCAACGAGCAGGCGCTGCGACAGCTGCTGGCCGGCAGCGGCCTGCATGCCATAGCGCAGCACAATGGTGGATATCACCTGGTGCCGATCCCGAATACACCTGACAACGGCGCCGTGGCACTGGACCCGATAGATGTGGTGGGCGCTCAACTCGGCACCACCACTGAAGGCACAGGCTCTTACACCACCGGCACCACCAGCATCGGCGGCAAGACTCAGAAGACCCTGCGAGAGACGCCACAATCCGTCTCGGTCATGACCAAACAGCGCATGGAAGACCAGAATCTTACCAGCCTGACCCAAGTGCTGGACCAGACCACCGGCATCACCGTAGTCGGCGGAAACGATTCGAAAAACGAATTCTACTCGCGCGGTTTCGTCATTCGCAGTATCCAGACCGACAGCGGCGCGCCACTGTTCCGTAACGAGACCTACGACTCTCTGCCGGACATGACGGCTTATGACCATGTCGAAGTGTTGCGTGGTTCCGACGGCCTGTACGGCGGCACTGGCGATCCGGGCGGTAGCATCAACCTGGTGCGCAAGCGTGCACTGCCCTATAACCAGTTGAAGATCAGTCAATCCGCAGGCAGTTGGGACAACTACCGCACAGATGTGGACCTCACCGGTCCATTGGGCTTCGACGGCGCGCTACGTGGTCGCGTGGCCATGTCCTACGAGGACAAGAACTACTTCTACGATCGCGCCGACAGTGAAAAACACGTCATTTTCGCCACCCTTGAAGCCGACCTGACACCCGACACGCTGCTGGCTGTGGGTGGCAGCCATGAGTGGCGCGACATGGACGGCTACTGGGATCGCGGCCTGGTGCGCTACAAGGATGGACGGGACATCAGTACGTCGCGCACTAAATCGTTCGCCGCGGATTGGTCGTCGAACAACTACAAGCGTACCGAGTACTTCGCCAAGCTCGAACACGCCTTGGATGAAAACTGGAAGATCAACAGCAGCTACACCAAGACCAAGTTCGACTCCACCCAGGATATTGGCGAAGTGGCTTGGGCCGCTGACCCCGAGAATCCGCGCTCGCCCGATGGCTCGGTGTTCGGCCGCCTGATACGCGGCTACACCAACGAGCAGGACCTGTTCGATGTGAACCTCGCCGGCAATTTCCAAGCGTTTGGCCTGACCCACGAACTGCTGGTCGGCGCTGACTATTCCGAAGTAACGCGCTTCTACTCCGATCACAGCGATGCCACGGTGCCTTTCGATGTCATCAATGATGACGCAGGCGCCATTGCCAAGCCTGCCAGGCCGGACATCTACTACTTCAGCCCCGACTGGAACCAGCGTAAAAGCGGCGCCTACGCGACGTTCAAGGCCCAACTGGCCGAACCGCTGCATCTGACCCTTGGCGCCCGCTACTCAGACTACCGCGACTACGTACGAACCGTGGTGCCGCGTTTCAACATGGATACGCCGGTCAAGGAAAGCAACCGCGGCGAGGTCACACCCTTTGGCGCATTGGTGCTGGATGTCACGGACCAGTGGTCGCTGTACACCAGCTACGCCGAGATCTTCAATCCGCAGACCGCTTACAAATCTATCGACGCCCACCCACTGGACCCGATCGAGGGTGAGACCTATGAGTTCGGTACCAAGGGTGAGCTGTTCGCAGGTCTCCTGAACATCTCCTCGGCGCTCTACTACACCAAGCGCGAAAACGAAGCGGTGAGCGTTGGCGGTGGTTACTACGCAGCCACTGGCGAAGTGGTGAGCAAAGGTATCGACACCGAGATATCCGGTGAGCTGGCCCCTGGCTGGCAGGCCATCGTCGGCTATACCCTCAACATCAACAAGCAGCGCACCGCCGGTAACCCTAATAACACCGGCAAACCGATGAGTTCGCAGACGCCTAAGCATCTGTTCAAGTTCTTCACTACTTATCAACTGCCGGGTGAGTTCGAACGCTGGAAAGTTGGCCTTGGCGCGACTATCCAGAGCGACACCTACAAAAGCGGCACCGTCCAGCGACGCCTGAGTGATGGCAGCCTGAGCGAAGGCGAAGCGTATTCTTTTGAACAAGCCGGCTATGCCGTGTGGAATAGCATGGTCGAATACAAGATCGACGAGCACTGGACCGCACAGGTCAACGCCAATAATCTTTTCGACAAGACCTACTATCAGACAGTGGACGCCAGCGACGGCGGCAACTGGTACGGGGCTCCGCGCAATTACATGCTGACCTTACGTGCAACCTTCTGAGAAAGAATAAACTGGGTACGGCCAATGCGGTGGCAAACACCTGTTCGGGACCGGTCGGGCCGCAAGTACACCCTGTGCGGGATGCTGTCGTCCCTGGCGCGGTTCCCGATATGGAAGAGTCCATTCATCAAGCGAGTGCAGATTGTCCTGGCGGTTGCGAACGGCAACTATGGGTCGATAGCAGCCGTTCGCCTGCGCTAGCCCATATGGCCAATTGCTCGAATCGTTGAAGAAACGCTAGAATTGCTAATTATTCGCATTAGCAATCAAGGCTCGGCATCCCATGACCGCTTCTCCCGGCACCGCTGGCTCCGACCTGGAGAACCTCTACCGTGCTCATCACGGCTGGATCCGCCAATGGCTCCAGCGCAAACTGGGCAATGCCCATGATGCCGCGGAGCTGGCACAGGATGTGTTCGTCCGCTTACTGAGCAAGCCCAGGTCGTTCAATGATGCCGAGCATGCCAAGGCTTACCTGGGACGAGTGTCGCGCAATGCTTGCGTTGACTTCTGGCGTCGCCGGCGAATCGAACAGGCCTACATGGAAGTGTTGGCGGCTCAGCCTGAACAACTGCTGCCCTCGCTTGAGCACCAAGCCATCATCCTGGAAACCCTGGCCCAACTGCAGGCGATGATCGACCGTATGCCCAAGCGCGTTGCGCAGGCTTTTTGTCTGGCACAACTGCAAGGCATGAAACAACGGGAAATTGCCGTGCAGTTGAAAGTGAGCGAGCGCAGCGTGAACAACTACCTGGCCCAGGCGATGTATCAGTGCCTGCTGCTGGAAGTGGAACTGGACGCGTCGCTGTGATGAACACTACGCCGCTCGACCATGCGGTGCTGCAAGCCGCTGCGTCCTGGTTCGCACGCCTGCATGGCGCCGCAGACGACCCCGGCATCGTTGCGCAATGGAACGCGTGGCTGGCCGAGGATGCGCGGCATCGCCTGGCCTGGCGCTACGTTGAAGCCATTAACCAGCGCTTCGGCAACCTGCACGCCGACGCCGACCATGCACATCAGGTGCTCAGCGCGGCACACCGTGAACGCCACTCGCGCCGCAGCGTACTCGGCAGCCTGTGCATTGCCAGTACCGCAGGCCTGCTGGGTTGGGGAAGTTGGCGACAGGGTTGGATCGACTCGCCTCGGGCCTGGTTCGCCACCTACCGCACCGGCCTGGCCGAGGTGCGGCCGCTGACCCTTCGTGATGGCAGCCGAGTGTGGTTGAACGGCCAGACGGCACTGGATGTGCAGTTCGATGACGCTGTTCGTCGACTGCGCCTGTATCGCGGCGAAATCCTGATCGAGACCGGCGCCGATACTCGGCCGCTCGAGGTCGTGACCCGCGCAGGCCGCATGCAACCGTTTGGCACACGCTTCAGCGTGCGTGATCAGGGCTTGCGCACGACCCTGAGCGTGTTCGCCGGCGCGGTACAGGCCACCTGCGCAGAGAGTGGTCGAACACTGCGCGCGGAGGCTGGGCAGATGGTCGTGTTCGATGTGCAGCAAGGCACTGCGTCTGGTTCTGCAACCGCCCTGCGGCAGGACTGGAGTCGTGGCGTGCTGGTTGCAGAAGATATGCCGCTCGGCCAGGTGGTCGCGGTGTTGAAGGACTATCGCCATGGGCACTTGGGAATCGACCCCGGCCTTGACGACTTGCGCGTCGTGGGCACCTATCCGCTGCTCGACACTGACCGAGCGTTGGCCATGCTCGAGCGTGCATTGCCGATCCGGGTCGTGCGCACCCTGCCATGGTGGGTCTCGGTCGAAGCAGGCTGAAAATAATCTGAAATTCTTTTTCCGGTTTTGGATCGCTCGTTCGCTTGGTGGGTTGAAGCCACTTCATCGAACTTGCAAAGGATCCGCCCATGTTTGCTCGCGACTCCGTCTTCCTGCGCCGCCATCCACTTGCTCTGGCCGTTTTCCTGGCACTGACCAGCCATGGCGCGAGCGTCTCGGCCGATAGCGCTCAGGCAACTGCACAGCGCAAGACCATCGACATCCCCGCCGGCCCTCTGGCCCGACAGTTGAATCTGCTGGCCAGCCAAGCCGGCCTTCTGATCGGCGGCGATGCCACGCTCACTGCCAACCAGCACAGCCAACCTGTGCACGCCGCCAGCGTGGAACAGGCGCTGGCGCAGATGCTGGCTGGCAGCGGGGTGGAGGCGGTGCGCACGGGGACGCGTGAGTTTCAACTGGTGCGCCGAGTCGATGGTACGGCCCTGACCTTGGACAGCACCACCATCGACGGCCAGGGATTGGGGGAAGTGACGGAGGGCACCCATTCCTACGCGTCCGGCCGCTCTGCCACCGCCACCAAATTGCCGCTGTCACTGCGTGAAACGCCGCAGTCGGTAACCGTGGTCACCCGTCAGCGCATGGACGACCAGGCCATGAAGAACCTCGATGATGTGATGCAGAACGCCACCGGCATCACCATCGTCAAGAACGGCGGCGAGCGCTCTGTGTATCAGGCGCGTGGCCAGCTGGTGGACAATCTGCAGATCGATGGCGTGCCGACCAACATCAGCAGCGCCTACTCCATGGACGCCATTTCCAAGCCGAACACTGACATCTACGACCGCGTCGAGATCGTGCGCGGCGCAACGGGTCTGATGGAGGGCGCGGGTAATCCGTCGGCGTCGATCAACCTGATCCGCAAGCGCCCGACCGCCGAGCGCCAAGCCCTGATCGACATGTCGGCCGGCTCCTGGGACGACTATAAAACCATGGTCGACCTGTCCTCGCCGCTCAATGCAGACAATACGCTGCGCGGCCGTACGGTGATTTCATACAACACTGCCAACAGCTACCTGGACACCGCGCAAAAAGAGAACCAACTGTTGTACGGCATCCTCGAGGCCGACCTCAGCGAGTCGACCCTGGCTACCGTCGGCTTCAGCTACCAGAAGGAGCGTAACTCGGGTTACGACTGGTCGGGCCTGCCGACCCGGGAAAACGGCGCTTTTTACCCCCTGTCGCGCGCCACGTCACTGACCGGCGATTGGAACCACCTCGACAAGCGCAACACCACGGTATTCGCCGATATTCAGCACCGCTTCGCCAACGACTGGAAGGCGGTGGTGGCAGTGAACCAGATGTGGGCCAAATCGGACTTTCTGGGTAACTACACCTTCCCCGGGGGTGGCGCCGACCTGTTTACGCTGAACCCGCGCCTGTTTCGCTATGACGATACGCAGACCAGTCTCGATGGCTACCTGAGCGGCCCGTTCCAGTTGCTGGGCCGTCAGCACGACCTGATTGTCGGTGGCAATTGGCGCAAGGACGACTTCGACTACCACGGTGGCCGTGATGCAGGTTACCGCTACATCGTCGATGTGAACGACCTGGCCGGGTTCAATCCGCCTGCACCCACCGGCTTGAGCGTCAACCAGTGGCAGTACAACCGTACTCAGGAGCAGAAAGGCGTGTATGTGGCCAGTCGTTTCAGCCTGACCGACAACACCCATTTCATCGTGGGCAGCCGCCTGAGCTGGGTGAGCTACGATACGCTGAACGATACCGACGGCGTGCGCAGCCCCGAAGACCGCGACCATTACTCCAAAAGCGGTGAGATCACACCCTACGCAGGCCTGGTGCAGGACCTGGACGAGCACTGGTCCGCCTATGCCAGCTACACCGAGATCTTCAAGCCGCAGGGTGTGAGAGACGGCAATGGTGCCATGCTTAAGCCGATGACCGGTACCAACTACGAAGTCGGCCTCAAGGGCGAATTCCTCGACAAAAGACTACAGGCCTCGGCGGCGCTGTTCCAGGCAGACCAGACCGGGCGCGCCGAGTTGGTAACGGTAGATAGCTGCCCTGACGGTTGTTACCGGGCCTCGGACAAAGTTCGTAACAAGGGTATCGAGCTTGAGCTGACAGGCGAGATTCTGCCGGACTGGAACGTGTCTGCGGGCTACACCTACACCCAGTCGAAATACATCGGCGGCCAGCAGAAAGGTGATGACTTCAACGGTGCGTCACCCCGGCATCTGTTCAAAGTGGCCACAGACTATCGCCTGCCGGGGACGCTCGAACAGGTACGGGTCGGCGGTAGCTTTTACGCCCAGAGCAAGATGACACAGACCGAGGTGGGCGAGGACTACAATATTCAGCAAGATGCCTATCACTTGACCAACCTCCACGCGATCTACGAGATCAACCGCAACCTTGAGCTTCAGTACAATCTAGATAACGTGTTCGACAAGAAGTACTACCAGACGCTGGGCAATACCAATTACTGGAACTTCTACGGTGAACCACGCAATTTCAACATGACAGTGCGGGCCAGGTTCTGAGTGTGTCATGCCCGAGCAACGACGACCTACAAGCCTCGCAGGCAACTGCGGCTCGTACAGGTAGGGCGCGAACCTGCAGACGGGGGATGGTTCTGTAGAAGCGGGGACCGACTACAGACGCTTCGACAGTGATCGCGTCTGGCCAATAGTCGTCTTATGGGCAAGGCCGTAATGGGCTGCAAGCCGTCGCCCATGAGCCTGGAACTCTGTCAAAATCCTAAACTCTGATGGGCGAAGTAGTTCCAAACAACCCTAAAACACTCGGGGGCTTGAAGGCGTGGAAATGCTTTGTCGAGCCTCAATTCAATGCTCTAGAGAAAGGAATCGTGATGAAGTGTTCCGCCATGTTCTTGTGGGTTCCCGTTATAGCACTTGCAGTCACATTGCCGGCTGCGGCGGTAGAACCCACTCACCGTCTTCAGCGCGCCTCAGGTTTGTGGAAGGTAACACCGGCCACCTCGCCGTTTTCCTGGGAGATCTGCGTCGATCAGTCAAAGGACAGGCTAATCGATGACGACTTGTGGGCCGGCTTCGAGCAAGAATGCAAGATCGAATCGGAAAGCGGCAAAGGCGACGGCTACACGTTTACATCAACCTGCCCGGACGCGAAGATGTCAGGCTCGTTCCGCGGCGATCTTGCTAAATCCTATGTACTGACGGCCGATACTTCGTTTGACTTGAACGGGAAACTCGAAACGCAGCACTACGTCGTCAATGGTGTCTTTCAAGGCGCATGCCCTGCGGACATGGAACCGGGGGTCAAAAAAATGCGCGGCGGTATGAAGTTGAACAGCCTGTACTTAAACCGATAAGCGCTTAACGGTTGTGCATCGCATCAGCACAGTGTTTTCTCGGTAGCGTTCTTCGCGCATGAATACGTGCTAGGAACGCTAACGGGAGGCACGTTTTTCTAACGACTCTGACGTGCGCGTGTGGCGAAGTAGAACCCAATGCCTGCTTCGGGTCGGCAGCGGACAGTCAGGGCAGTGGTCGGCGACCGCCAACTCCGAATCAGCCCGCTAGTAGCACGCAGCCACCGCCTCAATCTCTACCAGCATCCCGTCCAGCGCAAGACGAGGCACTGGGATCAAGGTGCAGACCGGGTGTGCACCTTTCTGCCACACCTTATTCGCTTCGTTCACCCACTCGCCTAGATGGTGCTCGTCATGGTCAACGATCAGTAGGGTGATTTTGAAGACTTGCTGTAAGTTGCTCCCCTGTGCCCGCAGCGCGGTCTCAAAGTTCGACAGTGCCTGGCGGGCCTGTTCGCAGAAGTGTGCAGGTAGCTGTCCATCGGTGTATTCGCCCCCTTGACCAGCGATGAACAGCAGTTTCGTTGCTGCTGGCACCACTGCGACGTGGGAATAGCCGTTATTACTGGGGTCGTACAGCCCGGGCGGGTTGCTCAGTTCGAACACCGGGCGGGAATCTTCGGACATGATGCTGCTCCAGAGGAAAGAGCGGCTAGTCTGCGACCTCAAGTCAACTTGAGGTCAAGGGTGTAGGCATGCACCAAGGTAACCGGCTGTTGAGCCCCTCGCAGGTCGCCAAGGCAGCCGGTGTGGCGATTTCGACGCTGCATTTCTATGAGCGTGAGGGTTTGATTACGGCCGAGCGCAACGCAGGTAATCAGCGTCGTTATCGCAACGATGTGTTGCGCCGGGTGGCGGTGATCAAAATCGCGCAGCAGGTGGGGATTTCATTGAGGGATATAGCGCAGCGACTTGCGCAGTTGCCAACCGATCGGGCGCCGAACGCCAGGCAGTGGACGCAGTTATCCAGGCAATGGCGCAGCGAGCTGGACAGCCGTATCGACGCGTTGTTATTGCTGAGAGATAGTCTCAGTGGCTGCATCGATTGCGGTTGCCTGTCACTCAAGGAGTGTCCGCTGAGGCAGCCGCCCGGTGTGTAGGCCCAGGCATGTTCTGAAGTGAGCAGGCAGTCAGCAGCGTAGTGACTGCTTGCTCATGTTGCCGGGGGCGAGGCTGGGCTCAAAGATTAGGCTTCACACCTTTGGCTTTTTCATCGGCGATCTTCTTGGCTTCCGCATCCTTGGCTGCCTGCTGTTCTGCTTGCAGTTGATCGTACATCGAGGCCATGTCCGCGATGCTGACGGTGTACGACGCAGTCAGATCATCGGGAGCGAACCCGGTCTGCACGACAATGAGTTTGCTGCACTTGGCATTGAACGATGCTGGGGTAGTGATGGCTACCCCCGGCACACGGCTACGAAAATCGTACAGGTCCGCGCATGGGCCGCCACTGTTGATGCCGATGTAGAGTTTGCCTTTGCGGTCGTACTGCCAGACATACCGCTTGCCCATGCCGTTGTCCGCGCCAGAGAAGGGCCCGTATTTTTCCTTGAGTGCCGTCTCGAGTGTGTCGAGCGGCATGCGGCTGCCTTCCTTCAATGCTTGCGCGCGACCGATGAACCATACAGCCTTTGCATCGTTTTGCAGTGCCAGGAACTGGTCCACAGGGCCGCGGAAGTCCGTGAAGCCTGTGCCTTGGCTTTGTTCGTCGGTTACCGCGCTTACACCGGCTTCACTGCCGTCCTGCAACTTCAGGGGCGAGACCTTGTACTGGTCATTGATGTTGCTGATCGCCGCGGTGGCTTCGGCAAGAGTACTGCCCAACTTCACGCCTGAAACATCGTCTGCTGCCAAGGCTGGGATACAGACCAGCGCGGCGAGAAGTGCGGGAATAGGGGAGAGGTTGAAACGCATCGAATTGATCCTTGTGAATGAACTGCATAGCCCGAGGGTATGAGCATGGTTCCATGAGCCCCGCGCGGGCGGGCGACGCGGGAGAGTACCACGAATGGTCGGCAGCGTTGGCAACGGCCGAATCGCGCCGTTTCGAGGTGCGGGCAGCGGTTAAGTTCCACGCGTGCGGCGAGGGTGGGCGAAGCTGACACGGTTCACGAAGTTGGGACAGTGCTTGTGGAGGAGGGGCGATTCGAGGGAGGAATAAGCAAGAACGTTTAAATAACGGGGAAGGGTTAGTTAGTGTAAAAGTTATTGATGTGCCTGTTTGACTTCATGCCCTTTATAGCAAAAGCCCGCCGGGTTGGGGGCGGGCTTTAGAGAGCTGTCCATCGCAATAAAGGCGTGCGCGCAATACATTACGGTTTGCGCCTGAGTACGGTACACACCCACTTGTGGTCGACCCGGCAGGGTGCACGAAGGAAGATGATATCGGCGATGCGCTTGAGGCCCTGTTTCTTCAGTTTGGCGGCCAACTGTACGAGTGTATCGGCTTCGAATGTCATTACTACCACCTCATCAATAGAACTGCATACATAGTTCTTGACTGAGGCGTGTGGGCGGAGATTCAGTTTTTTTAAAATAATTTGCCGAACGGCGTAAATCGCTGATAAGACGGCAAAAAAAAGAAAACCCGCCGGGAGCGCGGCGGGTTAAACGATCAGAACGTACGAAGCAGTTTCAGAATGCCTAAGCAGATGTCAGCATTTCGTGAATATTCTGTCGCGTCGGCGTGATCGGTGTGGGGGGATTCTTTACGGACGAAAAAAGCCCGCTGCGGGAGCGGGCCATAAGCGCTTGAAGGGAGCGCGGTCACCTTAACTCAGCGAGCATTAGCCGAGGATTAACAGCCCTCAGGATTGACCTTGAAGGGAGTCAAGCCTTATACAGACGCAGCGCCGAATGGGAGTCCGCTATGCACGATGATGACGAGTTGCACGAACCCGAACACGATCACCTGCTCGATCGTGAGTTTTTCGATGAGCAGTCCGCTGCCGAGCCAGAGGCAAGCAGCTTTGACGATGAAGGTGACGATGTCGACGAATACGAGGACGATGCCGCAGGTTGGCTTGATCAGCCCGACGACTGAAGCGCAGATTCATCGCGGTCCTGACGGTCAAGTACTGAGCATGCAGGCATAAAAAAACGCCCACGAAGGGCGTTTTTCAGTGATTCAGATGGTACGAGTGGCGGGACTCGAACCCGCAAGGCTCACGCCGACAGATTTTAAGTCTGCTGTGTATACCAATTCCACCACACTCGCACACTTGAATGGGTCTTGGGACCAGCGCGCTTGCAAGGAAGTGCATTGCATTCAAGCGCGCTTTATAACCTGTTGTTATAGTCGCGTCAACCCGGAAGGGTCATTCGCCTATATCGCTTGCAGCCCGACGCAACGCCATGGCCGATAAGCGCAGTTCGCTGATGCTCCACGTGATCGCGCAAGTTTCCTGACTGCGGGTCGCGTGCTACCGATGGCGAGTATGCCCCTCCAGGTTCTGGCAGATGGCATCGAGTTGCACCGCAGTGGACATCAGCTCGTCGCGCAAGCCGCGCAGGCGATGGTTGGCGGTCATCATCATTCTTTGCTGAAGCACGGAAGTGCCATCGACGCTCTGCACAGGCAGCGCAATGCGAGCGATACGTCGCGAGATGCTTAGTGCTGGTCGTCGGATGTGTCAGGCGCCGGTTTTCCGGCCTGAATGCGATTGTAGATCTCTTCACGATGCACCTGAATATCTTTCGGGGCGTCGATGCCAATCCTTACCTGCATCCCTTTGACGCCCAGAATGGTGACCTTGATGTCGTCGTTGATGACGATGACTTCGCCAACCTTGCGGGTCAGTATCAGCATGTATTTCTCCTTGGTGGTGTCTAAAGCCAGCGGGCGATTGCCTCGAAATGAGGACCAGGCACTCTTCCTTCTAAGTAAGAGACGCCCCGATCGGAAGGGAATTCCACCGCAGAGACATTCTCTGGTGCATTGAACGCCTCGCTTGTCCGCACAGTCGTTCCAATCAACGTAGAAGACGTGTCGGGTGATTGCAGAATAGGGGCAATAGGCCGCTATGTGAAATTTCTCTGAATGATTGGGGATATTGGCCTTTTCAATCGACGACAACGGCCTGCTCCAACCCCTGCAGGAATTTCAGCAGGGCGACTTCCTCCATCTGCATGCCCTTGCGTTTGCGCGAACGCGGCATGGCTTCCAGATGACCCAGAATGAAGTGCTCGAGCACCGCGGGGTGGATATACGACTTGCGGCACACCGCAGGCGTATTGCCTAGACGCGAGGCGACTTGCTTGACGATATCGGCAACGTGGCGCTTGGCATGGGTTTCCGGCTGCCAGGCAAGCGGACGCAGTAGGCTCAGCGCCATGCTGCTGCCAGCCCAGGTGCGGTAATCCTTGGCCGTGAAATCGGCGCCGGTCAGCGCTTGCAGGTATTGGTTGACGTCGCTGGATCCGATTCGGTGACGTTCGCCGTCACTGTCCACGTACTGAAACAGTTCCTGGCCCGGCAATTCCTGACAGCGCTTGACCAGCCCGGCAAGGCGTCGATCGCGCAGGGTGATGCTGTGCTGCACGCCGCGTTTGCCGCGAAACTCGAAGCGTACGGTGCTGCCCTTGACCTTGGCGTGACGATTGCGCAGCGTGGTCAGCCCGTAGGATTGGTTGTCTTTGAGATAGCGCTGGTTACCGACGCGGATCAGCGTGTGATCGATCAGCGTCACCACCAGCGCCAGTACCTTGTTTCGGTCGAGCCCAGGCCGGGTGAGGTCGCGTTCAACCGCCTTGCGCAGCGCAGGCAACGCTTCAGCGAAGGCCAGCATGCGCCCGTACTTATGGGCGTCACGCAGCTCACGCCACTCGGGGTGGTAGCGATATTGCTTGCGTCCCCGCGCATCGAGGCCAGTGGCCTGCAAATGGCCTTTTGGATCAACGCAAATCCACACCTGCGTATAGGCAGGTGGAATCGCCAGCGCGGCGATGCGCTTTAAGGTGGGCTCGTCACTGATGCGATTGCCATCGGCATCGTGGTAAATGAAGCGGTCGCGCCAACGTTTGCGGGTCAGCCCGGTGTGGCTGTCATCGACGTAGTGCAGTGACGCAGGCAGGGGGCAGTCGAGCATGGCGGCGTCCAGTGGTGGGTTACACGGTGGACAGCACGCCGGTGCCGGATGCTCAGCCCAATATCGCCACCGACTTGATTTGCGCCCACAACGCCTGCCCGGGATGAATCTGCAACTGGTCGGCCGAATAGCGCGTGATGCGCGCCAGCAACGCGCTGCCCGCCGCTTCCAGGGCAACCAGCACGTGGGCGGGGTTTTCTGCCGGTCGGCACTCGCGCACCCGCACGGCGATGCGGTTGAGAATGCTCGATGCACTGTTGGCATCCAGGCTCAGGCTGACATCGCGCGCCTGCACCTTGACCCGCAGGCGCGAGCCGATCGCCTGAGGCGGATGGGCGATGCGCAGCAGCGGCGCGTCGGTTCCGGGCAGACGCAGATCGAGCAACTGATACGTCGCGTCATGGCCGCTTACGACCCCTTCCAGAACCACGCCTGCGTCCTCGCTCTGGCTGAGCGACAGATCGAGGCGCGCCAGCATGTCGGCGATAGGCCCGCTGGCCACGGCGCGACCCTGTTCGAGCAGCACCAGGTGATCGGCCAGGCGCGCCACTTCGTCCTGGCTGTGGCTGACATACACCAGTGGAATGTCCAGCTCGCGGTGCAGGCGTTCCAGGTAGGGCAGGATCTCGCGCTTGCGCGGTCCATCCAGTGCGGCCAGCGGCTCGTCCATCAACAGCAGACGCGGGCTGCTCAGCAAGGCACGGGCGATGCCTACCCGCTGCGCCTCGCCGCCGGAAAGAGTTGCCGGCTTGCGCGTCAGCAGGTGCCCGATACCGAGCAGTTCGCAGGCCTGGTCGAGACTCACCTTGCGCTGCTCGCGAGCGACCCGGCGCCAGCCGAACTCCAGGTTGTCCCGCACCGACAGGTGTGCAAACAGGCTGGCCTCCTGGAAGACGTAGCCAAGCGGGCGGCGGTGAGGGGGGATGAAAATGCGCTGGGCGTCGTCCTGCCAGACTTCGCCATTGACTTCGACGCGGCCATCACTGGCCCGCTCGAGCCCTGCCAGGCAGCGCAGGCAGGTGGTCTTGCCTGATCCAGAATGACCGAACAAGGCGCTGATACCGCGTCCCGGCAGTTGCAGGTCGACGTCCAGGGTAAAGGTGTCGCGGCGCAGTTGTAGGCGCGCATGGATGCTCTGGCTCATGTCAACTCCAGCCGGCTTTGTCGCGGCGGCCGGCATACAGCATCAGCAGCACGAGGAAGGAGAACACCAGCATGGCTCCGGCCAACCAGTGTGCCTGGGCATATTCCATGGCCTCGACATGATCGAAGATCTGCACCGACACCACGCGGGTCTTGTCGGGGATATTGCCGCCGATCATCAGCACCACGCCGAACTCACCCACGGTGTGGGCAAAGCCCAGAATGCTCGCGGTGATGAATCCAGGCCTGGCCAGCGGCAAGGCCACATGAATGAAACTGTCCCAGGGGCTTGCGCGCAAGGTGGCAGCGACTTCCAGTGGCCGTCGGCCTATGGCGCCGAAGGCATTCTGCAAGGGCTGCACCACGAACGGCAGGGAATAGACCACTGAGCCGATCACCAGGCCGGTGAAGCTGAATACCACGCTGCCCAGACCCAGCGCTGCGGTGGTCTGGCCGATCAGCCCGTTGGGGCCCAGTGCCAGTAGCAGGTAGAAGCCGATCACCGTGGGCGGTAGCACCAATGGCAAAGCCACCACCGCGCCGATCGGCCCGCGCCACCAGGAGCGCGTGCGCGCCAGCCACCACGCCAGAGGCGTGCCGACCAGCAGCAGGATCAGCGTGGTGACGCTGGCCAGTTTCAGGGTCAGCCAGATGGCGCCCAGGTCACTGGCGTCGAACATCAGATTTCATAGCCGTAGGATTTGATCAGCGCAGTGGCTTTGGGCGTCTTGAGGTAGTCGACCAGGGCCTGGGCTGCCGGGTTGTCCTTGCCCTTGTTGAGGATCACCGCATCCTGACGAATCGGCTCGTGGTCGGTGGCTGGCACGATCCACGCAGAACCTTCGCTGATCTTGCCGTCCTTATAGATCTGCGACAGGGCTACGAAGCCCAGCTCGGCGTTACCGGTGGAAACGAACTGGTAGGTCTGGGTGATGTTCTGGCCTTCGACCAGCTTGGGCTTGGTGGCTTCGGTGAGTTTCAGCTTTTCCAGTACCTGAGTGGCCGCAAGCCCGTAGGGAGCAGCTTTGGGGTTGGCGATGGCCAGGTGCTTGTAGTCGCCTTTGCGCAGTACGTCGCCTTTGGCGTCGACATAGCCGGTCTTGGCAGACCACAGCGCCAGGGTGCCGATAGCGTAGGTGAAGCGCGAACCCGGGACGATGGCCTTTTCCTGCTCGAGCTTGGCCGGGGTGGTGTCGTCGGCGGCGAGGAAGACATCGAACGGCGCGCCATTGTTGATCTGTGCGTAGAACTGCCCCGTGGCGCCGTAGGAGGCGACCAAAGTATGGCCGGTGTCTTTCTGGAAGTCCGCTGCCAGTGCCTTGATCGGCGCGGTGAAGTTGGCAGCTACGGCGACTTGGACTTCGTCGGCGCAGGCGGTGTTGAAGGTAAGCAGGGTGGCGATCGCGAGCAGGGTGGGGCGCATGAACATGGGACAGCTCCAGCGGGCAGGATTTTCGTTGTGGAGCTGACTATATAGCGATAGGCCGGCATGGGGGAAGCGGCATTTCCTCAAGCCGATGCGGGCACGGGTCCGGGTGTCGTTATCTAGCAGGCGAGTGCCGCCAGTGCCTTTTCCGCTATTTGCCGGGTGAGGGTTTGGGCAGGCAGCTCCTGGCACACGCGCAGTCCTTGCCCGGCCCACAGGTTGCTGAAGTCGCTGCTACCCTGGGGCTCGCTGATTGCGCGCAGGGGCATCAGCGCGCCGCCTGCCAGGGGAAACGCGGGTGCCAGCGGGCTCATGGGCCCCAGTTCGCGCATCAGGCGGGTGCTGATGCCGCGTGCGGGGCGCCCGGTGAACAGGTTGGTCAGCGCGGTATCCGCCGCGCTGGCTGAACGCAGCGCCTGGCAATGGGCCGCTGAGACCTTGGCTTCAGGGCAGAACAGATACGCGGTGCCGATCTGCACCGCCGAGGCGCCCAGGGCCAGTGCCGCCATCAGGCCGCGGTGGTCGCCGATGCCGCCGGCTGCAATGACAGGTACCTTGACCGCATCCACCACCTGCGGCACCAAGGCCAAGGTGCCGATCTGCGAGGTGATGTCGTGATGCAGGAACATGCCGCGATGCCCGCCCGCTTCATAGCCCATGGCGATGATCGCATCGCAGCCGTGGGCCTGGAGCCACACAGCCTCCGCCACTGTGGTGGCGCTGGACAGCACCTTCGCGCCGCAGGCTTTGACCCGTTGCAGCAAGGCTGGCTCAGGCAGGCCAAAGTGGAAACTGACCACCTCGGGGCGCAGTGCTTCAACCAACAGGCAGCTGGTTTCGTCGAAGGGTCGGCGATTGGATACCGGGGTGGGCGCGTCGAAATCTGCGCCCAGTTCGGTGTAGTAGCCGCGCAGCGCCTGCTTCCAGCGCTCGGCGCGTTCAGGGTCGGCCAGGGGTGGTGTATGGCAGAAGAAGTTGAGGTTCAGCGGTGCGCTGCATGCCGCACGGAAAGCCGCCACCTCATGGTCGGCCTGGGTTGCATCGAGCATGGCGCAGGGCAGGGCACCGAGCCCGCCGGCGTTGCCGACCGCGATGGCCATTGCCGAGCCGCTGGCGCCCGCCATCGGCGCCTGGAGAATGGGTAACTCGATAGCCAGCAGGTCAAGGATGCGTCGATCGGGCCAGCGCTGCATGGCGACTCCTGCTCACGTCATAAATGAAGGGTTACAGCGCTTTGCTCACCTGAATGTCGCTGACGTTCGCCACATCTTCGCCATGGATCTTGCGCAGCGCCTCCAGAGCCTGGGCCTCGGAGGCGTCGCTCATCACAGCGAAGTCCCAGCGGCGTTCACCGTCGAGCTTGTACTTGATCACGTATTTCACGTTCTGGGTCATGGCGGCTTATCTCAATGAGGACGACGAGCGTCGAATGATCTTGATCTTGTGGGTGAACGTCGGTTTGCGCGTGACCGAAATCGCCCGCGCGGTGACGGTATCGAGGGTGATGTTCCAGAAGCCGGTGCTGGGCACGGTGATCTTCGCCGGAAACTTGTCGAATGCGCCGCCGTGATAGGTGTGCCGGCCGCCGTTCTTGAAGCTGCGGAAGTTGGCGTCGTTCATCAGACGGATGTTGCACGGCTGGGAAGACTCGATGACGACGATATCGTCTTCATTCAAGTGTTCACGCTGGTGGACGAATTTCATGTGTTGCTCCGCACGTTCACGATCTACAAAGGCGCGACTTTATCACGTTGTTGCCAGGCGAGCCGCGCTGCCCTGCGTGGGCCAGGCAATTTGAAAACCTTGGGGAGCAAAATCGCTGACCGACGGTCAATAGCTTCTTTGCAACTGCGCAGGATCAGCCGATGAAATGGTGTATAGCAGCTCTGGCGGTGGTGCTTGGTGGATGCGCGAGCGTATCCGACCTTGAACAGTCCCATGAAACCATGGATGTCATTTCAGGCAAGTCGCCGCGCGAGTACGCTGATTGCGTCAAAGCGCAATTGGCCAAGAGCCGCGGTGAGCTGCAGGAGGAGCAGCATGGCGATGGCCTGCGCCTGATCGTGCCGCAGAAGTTGCCTGCAGGTTCCACCCCGGCGGCGCTGGTGGATATCCAGAAACGCAGCAACGGCAGCGCCATCAAGGTGCATGAGCGGCTGAGCAACTTCCCTTTGCGTCCAGGTGATGTACGCAGCGCCGCCACCGAGTGCATTTCCGGGTCGTGATGCGCGTGGCGACGGGTTTGAAATATCCCCGCCCCGGGTGGGGTTGAACTATACCTTCCGATGACTCTCTACCTAGGCGTCAAGCGACATCGGGCGGGGCATTGTAAGCTGAGTGCCGCCTGATTAGACTTCGCCAAGTGCCAAACGGCCATACCCTCGTTAAGGATGTTTATGATCAAGAAATGCTTGTTCCCGGCCGCCGGTTACGGCACCCGCTTCCTGCCCGCTACCAAAGCCATGCCCAAGGAAATGCTGCCGGTGGTGAACAAGCCGCTGATCCAGTACGGCGTCGAAGAAGCCCTGGATGCCGGCCTGAGCGAGATTTCCATCGTCACCGGTCGCGGCAAACGCGCCCTGGAAGATCACTTCGACATCAGCTACGAGCTGGAAAACCAGATCAAGGGCACCGACAAGGAAAAATACCTGGTCGGCATCCGTCGTCTGCTCGATGAGTGTTCGTTCTCGTACACCCGCCAGACTGAAATGAAAGGCCTGGGCCACGCCATCCTCACCGGTCGCCCGCTGATCGGCGACGAACCCTTTGCCGTCGTGCTGGCGGACGACCTGTGCGTCAACCCCGAGGGTGACGGCGTGCTAACCCAGATGGTCAAGCTGTACAACCAGTTCCGCTGCTCGATCGTTGCCATTCAGGAAGTCGACCCGCAGGAAACCAACAAGTACGGCGTGATCGCCGGCGACATGATTCGTGACGACATCTACCGCGTCACCAACATGGTGGAAAAGCCCAAGCCGGAAGATGCGCCGTCCAACCTGGCGATCATCGGTCGCTACATCCTCACCCCGGACATCTTCGACATCATCAAGAACACCGAGCCGGGCAAAGGCGGCGAAGTGCAGATCACCGATGCACTGATGCAGCAGGCCCAGAATGGCTGCGTGATCGCCTACAAGTTCAAAGGCAAGCGCTTTGACTGCGGTGGCGCAGAAGGTTACATCGACGCGACCAACTTCTGCTTCGAGAACTACTACAAGTCTGGCAAGGCTTACTGAGTCGATTGTCGGGCGCGCAACATTGATTGGGGCTGCTTGGCAGCCCGTCGCGGCTCAAGCCGCCCCTACAGGGATACGCGATTGTCTGTAGGAGCGGCCTCAGCCGCGATGGGCCGCCTGGCGGCCCCAACTGCTTAGCTAGCGACATGCACCCTCCGGGTCGCTTATTTGGGAGTGTGAATTGTGGCCTACGATTTTGATCTGTTCGTAATTGGTGCCGGTTCCGGTGGTGTGCGCGCCGCTCGGTTCGCGGCAGGGTTTGGCGCCAAGGTGGCGGTTGCCGAAAGCCGTTACCTGGGCGGGACCTGCGTCAACGTTGGCTGTGTGCCGAAGAAATTGCTGGTGTACGGCGCCCACGTCGCCGATGAGCTCGAACAGGCACGCGGCTTTGGCTGGAGCCTGGAAGAGGGGCATTTCGACTGGGGCACCCTGATCGCCAACAAGGACCGTGAAATCCAGCGCCTCAATGGCATCTATCGCAAGCTGCTGGTCGACAGTGGGGTCACCCTGCTGCAGGGCCATGCGCGTATCACGGGCGCCAATGAGGTGGAAGTCGAAGGGCAGCGCTACAGCGCCGAGCGTATCCTCATCGCTGTCGGTGGCTGGCCGCAGGTGCCGGACATTCCCGGCAAGGAACTGGCCATCACCTCCAACGAAGCCTTCTACCTCAAGCAGTTGCCGCGGCGCATGCTGGTGGTCGGGGGTGGTTACATTGCCGTCGAGTTCGCCGGCATCTTCCAGGGGCTGGGCAGCGCAACGACCTTGCTGTATCGCGGCGACCTGTTCCTGCGCGGCTTCGACGGCTCGGTACGCGAGCACCTCAAGGAAGAACTGGAAAAACGCGGCCTCGATTTGCAGTTCAACAGCGACATCAGGCGCATCGAAAAGCTCGACGATGGCAGCCTCAAGGCCACCCTCAAGGATGGAGGCGAACTGATCACCGATTGCGTGTTCTACGCCACCGGCAGACGCCCTATGCTCGATGACCTCGGCCTGGAGCACACCGGTGTCGAGTTGGACGAGCGTGGCTTCATCAAGGTCGACGAGCACTACCAGACCACCGAATCGTCGATCCTGGCCATCGGTGATGTCATTGGCCGGGTGCAACTCACGCCCGTGGCACTGGCCGAAGGGATGGCCGTGGCGCGCAGGCTGTTCAAGCCTGAGCAGTTCCGCCCGGTGGACTATCAGAACATCCCCACCGCGGTGTTCAGCCAGCCGCCCATCGGCACCGTCGGCCTCACCGAAGAGCAAGCGCGCGACAACGGCCACTCGGTGAAGATCTTCGAAAGCCGTTTCCGGCCGATGAAGCTGACCCTGACCGACATTCAGGAGAAGACCCTGATGAAGCTGGTGGTCGACGCCGACAACGATCGCGTGCTGGGGTGCCACATGGTCGGACCGGACGCCGGCGAGATCATCCAGGGCCTTGGCGTTGCGCTGAAAGCGGGCGCCACCAAGCAACAGTTCGACGAGACCATTGGCGTGCATCCCACCTCAGCCGAAGAGTTCGTCACCCTGCGTACCCCCACCCGCTGACCCTGCGCTCAGCAGTGGCAGGCCGTGCTGAGCTGGCATAGCCTGCCGCCCCTTATACCCGCGCTCATCGTCATCGCTTCTATCTAATAGCCGCTTTATAGCGAAAACCAATTGCGCGCATCAGCTTTGCCAATGAGCGTTCTGCACCTGCCTTGGATAGGATTCCCTCCGTCAACTGATTTCAACTCATCCGAGGAAACCTCTAATGCCAATCATCAATAGCCGGGTCAAACCGTTCAACGCCACTGCCTACCACAACGGCGAGTTCGTTCCAGTGAGCGAAGCCGACCTGCAAGGTAAATGGTCCGTGGTGTTCTTCTACCCAGCCGACTTCACCTTCGTCTGCCCGACCGAGCTGGGCGACCTGGCTGACAACTACGCTGAGTTCCAGAAACTGGGCGTGGAAATCTACGGCGTGTCCACCGACACCCACTTTACCCACAAAGCCTGGCACGACACCTCCGACACCATCGGCAAGATCAAGTACCCGCTGATCGGTGACCCGACCCACGTCATCTCGCGTAACTTCGACGTGCTGATCGAAGAAGCCGGTCTGGCGGATCGTGGCACCTTCGTGATCAACCCCGAAGGCCAGATCAAGATCGTCGAGATCAACGACGGTGGTGTAGGCCGTGACGCCAGCGAACTGCTGCGCAAGGTCAAGGCCGCCCAGTACGTTGCCGCTCACCCAGGTGAAGTCTGCCCAGCCAAGTGGAAGGAAGGCGAAGCCACCCTGGCCCCTTCGCTGGACCTGGTCGGCAAGATCTGAATCTGTGAGTCGGACGCGGGCGGTGCAGCACCGCCACTTCTAGTGTTGCCCCGCCCCGTTGAAGCGCCCGGGCGAACCTGCCTGGGCGTTTTCATTTACAGCGTGTGAACTTACTACCGAGTCAATAAAGGAAATGCCCGTATGTTGGACGCCACCCTCAAATCGCAACTCAACACTTATCTGCAGCGAGTCAGCCAGCCGATCGAGATCGTTGCGTCCCTCGACGACGGCGCAAAATCCCGCGAACTTCACGACCTGCTGGTGGAAATCGCCAGCTTGTCCGAGCTGATCACGCTGCGCGCCGACGGTGAAGATGCCCGTCGCCCATCGTTCTCGCTCAATCGCCCCGGGGCTGACATCGGCCTGCGCTTCGCCGGTATCCCCATGGGCCACGAATTCACCTCCCTGGTGCTGGCGCTACTGCAAGTGGGCGGCCACCCGTCAAAGGCCAGTGCCGAACTGATCGAGCAGATTCAGGGGCTGGACGGTGAGTTCGTCTTCGAGACCTACTTCTCGCTGTCGTGCCAGAACTGCCCGGACGTGGTCCAGGCGCTGAACCTGATGGCGGTGCTCAACCCCAACGTGCGCCATGTCGCCATCGATGGCGCGCTGTTCCAGGCCGAGGTCGAGGCGCGGCAGATCATGGCGGTGCCGAGCGTCTACCTCAACGGCGAACCGTTCGGTCAGGGCCGCATGGGCCTGGATGAGATCGTCAACAAACTCGACACCAATGCCGGTAGCCGTCAGGCGCAAAAGCTCGATGCCAAGCAAGCGTTCGACATGCTGGTGGTTGGCGGTGGTCCTGCAGGCGCTGCCGCAGCGATCTACGCGGCGCGCAAGGGCATTCGTACCGGCGTTGCGGCCGAACGCTTTGGCGGTCAGGTGCTCGATACTCTGGCCATCGAGAACTTCATCTCGGTGCAGGAAACCGAAGGGCCCAAGCTTGCCACCGCCCTTGAAGAGCATGTCAAACAGTACGACGTCGATATCATGAACCTGCAGCGCAGCGAGGCCTTGCTGCCCGCCAGCGACGGCGGCCTGCACCAGGTGCGCCTGGCCAGCGGCGCGACGCTGCGCGCCAAGACTGTGGTGCTGGCAACCGGTGCGCGCTGGCGGGAAATGAACGTGCCTGGCGAGCAGCAGTATCGTAATCGCGGTGTCGCCTACTGCCCGCACTGCGATGGGCCGCTGTTCAAGGGCAAGCGCGTGGCGGTGATTGGTGGCGGCAACTCAGGCGTCGAGGCAGCCATCGATCTGGCCGGCATCGTGGCCCATGTGATCTTGATCGAGTTCGACAGCCAGTTGCGCGCCGATGCGGTGTTGCAGCGCAAGCTGCACAGCTTGGGCAACGTCAAAGTCATCACCAGTGCGCTGACCCGCGAAGTGCTTGGCGATGGCGAGAAGGTCAACGGCCTGCGTTATCAGGACCGCACCAGCGATACCGAGCACGAGCTGGCCCTGGAAGGCATCTTCGTGCAGATCGGACTGCTGCCCAATACCGATTGGCTCAAGGGCACAGTGGAGCTGTCGCCGCGCGGTGAGATCATCGTCGACGCCAAGGGCCAGACCAACATCCCTGGCGTGTTCGCCGCGGGCGATGTGACCACCGTGCCTTACAAGCAGATCGTCATCGCCGTGGGTGAGGGCGCCAAGGCCTCGCTGGCTGCCTTCGATCACCTGATCCGCACCTCGGCACCGGCCTGAGTCATCCGCCGCACAGCAAGACGCCGCCTCGCGTAAGCCGGGCGGCGTCGTGCTGTGCGGCTTTTGCTCGTCAGGCTGCGCTATAGTTCGGCGCTGACCCCGCCTGATGGAGCACCGCCTGTGTCCGACTACAGTGCCTTCACGGTCGAACTGACCGAGCACATTGCCCACGTGCAGATCAATCGCCCGGAAAAAGCCAACGCCATGAACGCGGCGTTCTGGGAAGAAATCGTCGACATCTTCCGCTGGATCGACGACACCGACGCCGTGCGCGTGGTGGTCATCAGTGGCGCGGGCAAGCATTTCTCGGCCGGTATCGACCTTACCCTGCTGGCCTCCATCGCCGGGCAGTTGGGCGCCGATGTCGGCCGTAACGCACGTTTGCTCAAGCGCACCATCGTACGTATGCAGGCCTCGTTCAACGCGGTCGACAATTGCCGAAAACCGGTACTGGCAGCCATCCACGGCTATTGCATCGGTGGCGCAGTGGACCTGATCGCCGCCTGTGACATGCGTTATTGCAGCCTTGACGCACAGTTCTCGATCAAAGAGGTCGACATGGGTATGGCTGCCGATGTGGGCACCTTGCAGCGCCTGCCGCGGATCATCGGCGACGGTCCGCTGCGCGAGCTGGCCTATACCGCACGGATGTTCGAGGCCAGCGAAGCGTTGCGCCTGGGCCTGGTGAATCGTGTGTACGACGACCCACAGGCGCTGCGCCAGGGCGTGCTGGCGATCGCGGCCGACATTGCGGGTAAATCGCCGATTGCGGTCAGTGGCACCAAAGCCATGCTGGCCTACATGCGCGATCACCGTGTCGATGATGGCCTGGACTATATCGCCACTTGGAACGCCGCCATGTTGCAGTCCGAAGACTTGCGCATCGCCATGGCCGCGCACCTGGGCAAACAGAAACCGACGTTCGCCGACTGACGCAGTGGCCGAACGTGTGAAGGAAACTCGCTATGACAGCACGCTGGACCACAGCAGTAATTGATCCGAACACCCCGGGTGGCCTTGCCGTCGCCCGTAGCCCAGAGGGCTTTCTGGCCGATGCGCACGGGGTGCTGTTCCCGCGCCAGTGGCTGGTCCGGCAAAGCTTCGAGGTGCTGGCAGAGCATGGCATCGGCTACCTGGACGGGCAGCCGGTGTTTCTGTATGAGTTGCGCAGCGCCGTGCAGTTGCCTGGCTACAGCTGGCGAGGCCTGCGCCAGTTCATGCTGGAAGGGGATTTTCTGCGTTATACGGTGCTGGCCTATGCTGCGCAGATCGGCACCTGGGCCCGTGAGCATCGCTTCTGTGGTAGCTGTGGGCAGGCCATGAAGCAGGTGCGCTGGGAGCGGGCGATGCACTGCGCGGCCTGCGACCTGCGTAACTACCCGCGGATTTCACCGAGTATGATCGTGCTGGTGACCCGCGGTGACGAGATCCTTCTGGCACGCTCGCCGCGTTTCGTCACTGGCGTCTACAGCACGCTGGCCGGCTTTGCCGAGCCCGGTGAGTCGGCCGAGCAGTGCCTGGTGCGCGAGGTGCGTGAGGAGGTGGCGGTAGAGGTGCGCAACATTGAGTATGTGGGCAGCCAGTGCTGGCCATTCCCGCACTCGATGATGCTGGGCTTTCACGCCGAATATGCCGGTGGCGAGATCGTCATGCAGCCTGATGAAATCGAGGACGCGCGCTGGTTCAGCGTGCATGAACTGCCACCGCTGCCAGCGCCGCGTTCGATCGCCCGCTACCTGATCGACCTCTACGTGGCGCGGCGCTTAGGCCTGGCCGAACCAGTGCTGCCAGGCTAAGCGTACGGTCAGGGCCAGTACCACGGCGATGAACACCGGGCGGATGAACTTGTTGCCACCCTTGATCGCAGTACGGGCACCGAAAAAGGCACCGACCATGACCGACATGCCCATGGCCAGCCCGACCAGGTAATCGACCTGACCGGAAATCATGAACACGGTCAGGGCCGCGACGTTGCTGACGAAGTTCATGGTTCGAGCCACGCCGCTGGCCCGCACCAGGTCGATGGGGTACAGCAAGAGGGTACTGACGGTCCAGAATGCGCCGGTGCCTGGCCCGGCGACGCCGTCGTAGAAACCGAGGGTGAAGCCCTGTGGTACTTGCCAGGTCTTCTTGATCGGCACATCGGCATCCAGCGGGGCCTTGGGCGTGCCGCCGAACAGCAGGTAGATGCCGCATGCGAATACCACCACCGGCAGCATCTTGTTCAGCCATTCGGCCGGCAGGTAATGCGCCACCACTGCGCCCAACAGGGCACCGAAAAGTGTTCCGATCAACGCCCGGCGCCATTGCACGGGGTGGAACAGCTTGCGTCGATAGTAGGTGAAGCTGGCGGTTGCAGAACCGAAGGTCGAACTCAGCTTGTTGGTCCCCAGCACCAGGTGTGGGGGCATGCCGGCGGTGAGCAGGGCCGGCGTGGTGAGCAGTCCGCCGCCACCGGCGATGGCGTCGATGAAACCGGCGACGAAGGCGACCAGCGCCAGGATCAGCAGGGTGAGCGGTTCTACGGACAGTTCGAAAGGCATTGGCAGTATCTTGCAAGGCAGAGCGCGACAAAAGGTCGCGCAAAACGCAACATGGTAAAGGGTCTGGCACGGGGTATCCAGTGCTGGGGGCTGCGCCTCGGATGGCTGCGCAGGTGACCCGACCCGGTTGGCAATCTAGGCTGCAAGTTAAGCGGCAACTACAGGGATGATCCGATGCAAAACAGGTTACGGCGACGATCGCCATCGTCGAACGGTTTTCCCAATGCACGCTGACGTCGCTGCGCCGGCCTGGAGGCTGGAGCCAGCCTGCAGCGACGACCTACCTTTCGCCCGCGATCTGACCCGGCGCGCCATGCTCAGCTACTACCAGCAATTCAGCCTGCGCTGGGTCGAGGCAGCGTTTGACGAAGCATGGGGGTGGCGTGAGCAATGGCGAATCATGGCGGGCAACGAGCGACTGGGCTATTGCAGCCTCAGCCAGGATCGCCAGGCACTGTTCATTCGTGAGCTGCACCTGCTGCCCGATTACCGCGGGCAGGGTGTCGGTGGCTGGGTGCTGGAGCAACTGGCGCTATGGGCGGTGCAGCGTCATCTGCCGTTGCTGCGCCTGATGGTGTTCAGCAGCAACCCGGCGCGGCGTCTCTATCAGCGCGCCGGCTTCATCGAGGTGGGCAGTGACGGCTGTTTCGTGCGCATGCAACGCACGCTCGGCCCAAGCCAATGAGGGGCGTCGCTCGGCATGTGTCGCACTGCGCCAGACGCACACCAGTTCAGGCTTGCCTGCCCTTGAGGCAATCGGCATAGTGCCGTGATTGCAGGAGTGATTTCATCTGCGGATGTGGGATACATCCTTGTTTGATAATGCTTACAGGAAGGAAGCCAGATGAAAGGATTCGGCATGCGCCTGCGCCAGGAGCGTGAGCGTTTGGGCCTCACCCAGCGCGTGTTTGGGGATATCGGCGGCGTTGAGCCCAACGCCCAGGGCAAATATGAAAACGGTGATCGCACACCCCGCCTGGATTATCTGGCTGCGGTCGCGGCCAAGGGCGTGGATCCGCTGTATGTGCTCACCGGCTTGCCGACGCCGCTGCCGCTCGATAGCCTCAGCGGCGACGAAGACCGCCTGCTTGCAGCATTTCGCCGGCTGCCCGAGGCCGACCGAGCGGCGCTGTGGCATGTACTGAGCCGCCTGGCCGGTTAGCGCAGCACGTCAGCAACCTCTGTGGCGCGTAGCGTTAGGCTGGCGTTGAAAAATTTTGATAAGGTGGCGCCATCCAACATCGCCCCAATGACGAGGTATCTGCTTGATTAGGGTCCTGGTGGTCGACGATCACGATCTGGTACGCACAGGTATCACCCGCATGCTCAGCGATATAGAGGGCTTGGAGGTGGTGGGTGAGGCAGATTCCGGCGAGTCGGCCCTCAAGCATGCCCGCGAGCTGAAGCCCGATGTCGTGCTGATGGATGTCAAGATGCCTGGCATTGGAGGCCTTGAAGCCACCCGCAAGCTGCTGCGCAGCCATCCCGATATCAAGGTCGTGGCGGTCACTGTGTGCGAAGAGGATCCTTTTCCCACGCGCTTGCTGCAAGCCGGCGCCGCAGGCTACCTGACCAAGGGCGCTGCGCTCGACGAAATGGTGCAGGCAATTCGCCTGGCCTTCGCCGGACAGCGCTACATCAGCCCGCAGATTGCCCAGCAACTGGCGCTCAAATCCTTCCAGCCCCAGGCATCGCCGTTCGACAGTCTGTCGGAGCGGGAAATCCAGATCGCCTTGATGATCGTCGGTTGCCAGAAGGTGCAGATCATCTCTGACAAACTGTGCCTGTCACCCAAGACGGTGAATACCTACCGCTACCGCATCTTCGAAAAACTTTCGGTCACCAGTGACGTCGAACTCACATTACTCGCCGTCCGCCACGGAATGGTCGACGCCAGCCTTTAGCCGCCCGCTTGCGAAGTACCCTGATGCCTCACACCTTCGATGCCAGCGCGTTCCTGGCGACCTGCAGTGGTCGTCCGGGCGTGTACCGTATGTTCGACGCCGAGTCGCGCCTGCTCTACGTGGGCAAGGCGAAAAACCTCAAGAAACGCCTGGCCAGCTATTTCCGCAAGAGCGGTCTGGCGCCGAAAACCTCGGCCCTGGTCGCGCGTATCGCACAGGTCGAAACCACCGTCACCAGCAACGAAACCGAGGCGCTGCTGCTGGAGCAGAACCTGATCAAGCAGTGGCGCCCGCCGTACAACATCCTGCTGCGTGACGACAAGTCCTACCCCTACGTGTTCCTGTCTGACGGGCCTTTTCCGCGTTTGGGCATTCATCGGGGTGCGAAAAAAGCCAAGGGTCGATACTTCGGCCCCTATCCAAGCGCTGGGGCGATACGTGAAAGCCTGAGCGTGCTGCAGAAGACTTTTTCCGTACGCCAATGCGAAGACAGCTATTACGCCAACCGCACCCGTCCGTGCCTGCAGTACCAGATCAAACGCTGCAAGGGTCCCTGCACCGGGCTGGTCAGCCAGGAGGAGTATGCCGAAGACGTGCGCCACTCGGTGATGTTCCTGGAGGGGCGCAGCCAGCAGCTTGGCAATGAGCTGAACGCGGAAATGGAGCGCGCGGCCATGAGCCTGAATTTCGAGAAGGCTGCCGAGCTGCGCGACCAGATCGGTCTCTTGCGCCGTGTCCAGGATCAACAGCACATCGAAGGCGGTTCCAGTGACGTCGACGTGATCGCCGCCTTCGTCAACCCGGGCGGCGCCTGCTTGCATCTGATCAGCGTGCGCGGCGGGCGAGTGCTGGGCAGCAAGAACGTCTTCCCGCAGGTGGGTATCGAGGAAGACGTAACCGAGGTCATGCAGGCGTTTCTCGCCCAGTACTATGTCGGCAATCCAGAGCGTGAGTTGCCCAACGAGCTGATCGTCAATGTCGTGCATGAGGACTTCCCAACCCTTATCGAGGCCATCGACAGCCTGCGCGGGCGCGAGCTGGCGATCAGTCATCGAGTGCGTGGCACCCGCGCGCGCTGGCAGCAGATGGCGGTGACCAACGCCGAGCTGGCGCTCAATGCGCGCCTGGCCAACCGACAGCACATGGCCGCGCGCTTCGAAGCCTTGGCCCAAGTGCTCGATCTCGATGAAGTGCCGCAACGCCTGGAGTGCTACGACATCAGTCACTCCAGCGGCGAGGCCACCGTGGCGTCGTGCGTGGTGTTCGGTCCCGAAGGGCCGATCAAGTCCGACTACCGACGCTTCAATATCGAAGGCGTGACCGCCGGCGACGACTACGCCGCCATGCAGCAGGCCCTGACTCGACGCTTCTCGCGAATCAAGGACGGTGAGGGCAAGTTGCCTGATGTGTTGCTGGTCGACGGTGGCAAGGGGCAGTTGAACATGGCCCGTGAGGTCATGCAGGAGCTGGCATTCGGCGACCTGACCTTGCTCGGCGTAGCCAAGGGCGTCACCCGCAAGGCTGGTTTCGAAACGCTCTATCTGAACGACGCTGCCCACGAGTTCACGCTCAAAGGCGACTCGCCGGCGCTGCACTTGATTCAGCAGATTCGCGACGAAGCCCACCGTTTTGCCATCACCGGCCACCGCGCGCGGCGTGGCAAGGCCAGACGCACCTCGAGCCTGGAAGACGTTGTGGGCGTGGGGCCAAAGCGCCGCCGAGAACTGCTCAAGCACTTCGGCGGCCTGCAAGAGCTCAACCGCGCCAGCGTCGAGGAAATTGCCAAAGCGCCGGGCATCAGTAAAAAGCTCGCCGAGTCGATTTATGCCAGCCTGCATAGCGAGTAGAATGCCGGGTTCAACTCGCAGCCAGTCGTACCGATGAATATTCCAAACCTGCTCACCGTTCTCCGGGTTCTGCTCATCCCGATCTTCATCCTGCTGTTCTATATGCCCTATCACTGGAGCTACAGCGCAGCGAGTACGGTGTTCGCCATTGCCGCGGCAACCGACTGGCTCGACGGTTACCTGGCGCGCCGCCTGCAACAGAGCACGCCATTCGGCGCGTTTCTCGACCCGGTGGCCGACAAGCTGATGGTGGCGGTGGCGCTGGTATTGCTGGTGCAGGTCCACGCCAATTTCTGGCTGACCTTGCCGGCTGCGATCATCATCTGCCGCGAAATCGTCGTTTCTGCGCTGCGCGAGTGGATGGCGGAAATCGGTGCGCGCGCCCACGTCGCGGTCTCCAACCTCGGTAAGTGGAAGACCGCAGCGCAGATGCTGGCGCTGGTCATCCTGCTGGGTAATCCACCGGTGCTCAGCGTCTGGGTCGTACTCGGCTATGGCTTGCTGCTGGTGTCTGCGGCCTTGACCCTGTGGTCGATGGTGCACTACCTCGTCGCCGCCTGGCCGCACCTGCGTGAAGGCAGCGAATCCAAATAAAGGTTTTTTGAATCAAGGGGTTGACGTCAGCAGCGAGATCGCTAGAATGGCAACCTATCACGACGCGGGAATAGCTCAGTTGGTAGAGCACGACCTTGCCAAGGTCGGGGTCGCGAGTTCGAGTCTCGTTTCCCGCTCCATTTACAGGACTACAGATTTCATCGAAGTCTGTACGTCATCGAAAAAAGACGCTTCGGCGTCTTTTTTCGTTTCCGCTCGCTTGAACGCCTTCCATTCCTTACGCAACGCTCCTGATCGCGCAACATCGCTCCGGCTGCGCAGCACGGTGCGTTTCACCCTTGGCTTGCGCGGTGTATCAAAAACCGCGCAAGAGCCTGAAATCTGTCAGCTGCGCCGACCGCCTTTACCCTCACGACCGTCTGGCTGAACAGCCCCTTCCTGAAGTGCCTCAGCCGGCGGGGGCGCGGCCCTGACGTTGAACAGCTTGCAGACCCCGTACCAGCAGATGGCGACGGTAAGGTTGTAGGGAAACAGCACCGCCCAGAACGGCAGTTGCCAATTCTTTTTGCCTTGCATTTCGCCAGGCTCGCCGGTGCGCCAGGGCGCGTAATGGCGCCAGGCTTCGGCCGGGGTCAGGCAGATCGCGTGAAGGGGTTTGTGCCACCAGTTGGCAGGGCCGGGTGGAGGTAGGTTGTCCGGGCCGTGGTCCATGAACTGACGTAGGTATTCCCAGACTTCGGCGACGTATTGCACATCGGATTCGGTGGGTTCGTTGCTGTCGATCCAGAGGGCGTCTTTTTCGTGGAGGGTGCCGTCTTCTCGGTAGGGGGCGAAGGCGAGGGCGTAGGAGGTGCTGAAGGATGAGCCACCGAACTCTCTGCGTTTGAAGAGACCACCGGCGGTGTTTTTCCAGTCGAAGATTAGGACTTGGCTGAAACGTTGGTAATAGATTTTTTGGGTGGAGCGGTTAAGGCAGAAGCTGGAAAGGCGTTTGATAAGCAAGACTCTGTAGAGTAAAAATGGCAGGAACATGAAGGGCATAAAAATGAGTAGTGAAACCACCAAGGGTGCGTATAGGAAGTTTTCCAAAAATTTTCCAGACAGAAAGTTTTAGTAAATTCCGGTCATTGCTGTCAGTGTCATTGCGCAATAGATTTTCCCTTGGAACACCGAATCTGTGATTATTGGGTTGCGCATCTGGAGCACATGTCGAGATATGTCTAGTAGTTGTCCGTTGGTGGAAGGTTTGTAATTAGTTTTTCTGTTGGTGTTCAGTATCCAAGCCACTGCCATAAAAACGCTCAATCCGAAAATTAATTTTAGTTGTTTGGTTCTCAGGTCATTCTTGATTGGTGGTGTATGATCAGTAAGGCATGATCATGGTTAGTTTTTTATATTGAAAAATTACTATCAGGCCTCCGCTTGCCAAGTGCGTATCAGGCTTTACGGTAGTGGCCTAAATTCTTTTGTAGCCGCGCACGATCCTCAATTCGCCTGACCATTCGCTTATTCCCTGAAGCTATCCGGGTAAATACAACCTGACCGCTAGGGTGTTTGGGTAAGTTTACTCAGGAAAATACATGCTCCACGTAAGCGGCGCCTGATGCGGGAACGATGATTCATGCTGCTCAGGGGGGGTCATGTATTTCTCCATTTCCGACTGAAAGCATCAGCTTTGATGGCACGACGGGTAACGCCGTAGCGAGTCACCGGCATCCTTTGGGCTTGATAGGAGTTAGCCCTGACACGGGGTGCTCGGGCTTTCCTATTGATGCCTCGCCGCTTCAACTCGCGGTGATATGCCTACAAAAGACCAATATTCATGTACAGCTTTCTCCGCTTAGTCGGGACGACCCTCCCTAATCGCTTCCGGCGGCAATGGTGCGGCCCTGACGTTGAACAGTTTGCAGATCCCGTACCAGCAGATCGCGACGGTAATGTTGTAGGGAAACAGCACCGCCCAGAACGGCAGTTGCCAATTCTTTTTACCCTGCATTTCGCCAGGCTCGCCGGTGCGCCAGGGTGCGTAATGGCGCCAGGCTTCGGCCGGGGTCAGGCAGATCGCGTGAAGAGGTTTGTGCCACCAGTTGGCGGGGCCGGGTGGAGGGAGGTTGTCCGGGCCGTGGTCCATGAATTGGCGCAGGTATTCCCAGACTTCGGCGACGTATTGCACATCGGATTCGGTGGGTTCGTTGCTGTCGATCCAGAGAGCGTCCTTTTGGTGGAGAGTGCCGTCTTCGCGGTAGGGGGCGAAGGCGAGGGCATAGGAGGTGCTGAAGGATGAGCCACCGAATTCGGTGCGTTGCATAAGCCCTCCGGCTGTGTTGTCCCAGTCGAAGACGAAGAGTTTGCGGAAGCGTTTGTAGTAGATTTTTCGAGTGGAGCGGTTAAAGCAGACGGTGGAGAGGCCTTTGATGAACCATATCCGATAGAAGAGGAAAGGAACAAATAAAAAAGGAAATGCTCCCATCGCAATCAATACTGACAAATCAATAAGATTGAATCTCCAGTTTTCGGTTGCTAGTAGAAAGGGGTAAGTAAAAGTGGATGCACACAGGAACATGGCGCAGTAAAGCTTGGCCATGAAAACCGAGTCGATTACCCATGGGTTGTGAAGTAGTAAGGTGTCACCGGTTACGGTTGAAATCTGTCCGTTTATTGCCGGTTTTCTTCCTGGGTCTGAATGCGAATTGAACATCCATAGAGTAGCCATGTTTAGCGTTCCAGTCGAAATTTCGAAGTTATAATCTCTTCTTCGGCCAGTCCTTGATTGGCGCTGTAGCTTATGCTAAGAGAGGCTTTTTTTTGATTTGATGCTATCGCGACAAAACTAAGAACCAGTCCTGCGCGAACCAAATACGTCGAAGGTTTGCTGAGCATGAAATCCAATTCGTCAGGATTTGATTTCTGGTCTGGTACGTTTGACCACTCACTGGTTCCGGAAATGAATCCTGGGAGTAGTATTGAAAGTTCAACCGTAGAGTTGGGTTCGAATTTATAATACGAAACTATTGAGCCTGGTTTCTCTTCGGTCCAGTTGGAACTATCATGCCACTTAGTATCTAGATGTGGGAGGCCGAGACTGCGGGTGTCCTTAGCTGATAGTAACCTTGGCCGATAGGTTTCGCAGTGCCAAGCAAGAACCTCGGCTTGTAGCGACGAAAAATTGGGAAGCTTGAGCTGTTTGTCTAAGGTGATACCAGTGCGGAACTCTCCATCGTTTTGGCGATTTCCGAATACGCTTCGTGCAACCCACAGTTCAATAGGACTATGGCGACGCTCATCTGCTTTTGCGTAAAAATACATTCCGCCGATTATCAGTGCCGCGCCTACGAGTACTATTGCCGCAGCAGCTAATCCGGCAAACGGCACTACTACCGTAGGTCCTGCGATCGCAAGGGCCGCCTCAAGCGTGATTATTGAACCTGCAGCTGTTGTGAAGCTGGCTGCTAGGGTATAAGCGGTAGAAATTGAGTCACCGTTATCGTACTGTCTTTGAGCTTTTGAGAGATCAGACGCTATTCCTAATCCAATCGCTGAATACCCGGTCAGTCGCGCAAACAGCTTGCTTCCCAAAAACTTTATAATTCCATTACCAAACGCCATGCCCGGTGCTGTCGCTCTAAACTTCAGTGCCACCAGTTTGTGCGCAGCACGCGCACTCACTAGCGCTGCCGCTGTCGCGCCGATTACGCCGAAGATCGATGCAGCAAACCCCGTGCCTGTCTCCAACGAACGATCGTTCTGCAAGTTTTTGTATGCAACGTTCAAAGAAATTAAGTTGAACCACAACATTCCTGCATTCAGTGCGCTACCCGCGCCTGAGGTCAGCAGCGCAATGAACTTGGGCTTCACCCGTGTCGTCGTGGTAGTTTCCACGGCGACCTCCCTACTTCCCGTTACCCGCACCTGTTTCAGCTCTTCAACCTCGGCCATGCCCTTTTTCAGGAATTCCTCAACTTCCTGACTGAAGGCATCGGCTTTGATGGCCTGATCGGTGATGCGATAGCGCGCAGCCAGCAGCCCCATGATTTTTTCGGAGTTGGCTTCGGCAGCAGCGGCCAGCACGCGATTTTTCAATCCCTGGCTTTTGTCCCAGCGCGTCTTGCCCTTGAGGCGCTTGGACATCACGGTATTGACTGCTTGTGCGGTGAGATCGGTGACTCCGGCATGGGCAGGGAAACGTCCGGCCAGGCCTGCGAGCAGGCTGTCGGTCGCGCCCAGCAGGCTTCCCACGGCATCGGCCTTGTCCTTGAATGGGTTGAACGGCGCGACGGCGGTGTACAGCGGGCTGTCGTGTTGGTCGAGCCATTGCTCGAGCCGCTTGAAGCGGCTGTCCTGCTCTTCGGTGCCGATGGCGGGTTGGCTCATTGGCAGGATCATCAGCGACAAGGTGATTTCCAGGCCCAGGGCCGAGCGCTGGTTGTCGCGGTCGTAGCTGGCCAGCGCGGCTGCCAGGCTGTATGGGTTGTCGATGTAGCGGGGCTCGGCGGTGGCAAGCCACAGGTCGTGGTCACGACTGGCTTCCAGGGCCCGTGTGCGCAGGGCCGCTAACTGCGCTTCCAGTGCGTCGCGCTCATCGAGATACGCCAGGTACTTGGCCGTGTCGATGCGCAGCCCGAGGCGTGCGCCATCGGGTGAATAGTCTTCATCGGTGAGGGCGCGGTAGCGCGCTGCGGCGAGCGAATGCATCGGGTTGTCGTGGGTCGGCTTGAGCCTGGAGCCTGCCAACTGCGGGGGTGGCGACTCGGCTGGGTAGAGGCTCTCCAAGGTTTTGTTGAGCAACAAGGCGATGAGGTTTCGATGGTGAAAATCCTGGCTCTTCTGGCTGATGCGCTCCACATCCTGCCGATAGCACATCGGCACCTGGTCGTTCTCGGCACTGCGCGCAGGCGCGGTGTGTTCCAGCTGCTCGCTGGGCATCAGGTCGCGCAGCTGATGCTGAAAGGCTGATGCTGACAGGCTCAGGTCCAGCGCCAGGCCTTCTGCATCGGCCAGCACCACCACGGCCGGGACTTTCGGGCGGGTCGACGGATAGGCCTTGGCCATGCCCATGAGGTTGCCGATATGCAAGGTGTCGGCCGGTGCATGGCTGCTCCAGCTCAGCGGCATGCGTTGATCGGCGGGTTTGAAGTCTTCCACCCAGCGCTGCAGGGCGCTGACCGGCAGGACGTGAGGCTGGCGGGAGTGATCCGGGGTGCCGTCGATCAGCTCGGCGATGTTCAACTGGCGCAGGTGCCGTTTGCGCAGCGTCAGCGATGCGGTAATGCGCGCGGTGACGGCGTTGGTCCACAAGTGTGGGCTGTAGCCGATCCACACCTCGTTGGCGATGTCCTTATCTGTTTCGGCCCACACCCAGCCCATGGCAAGGCCGGGCAGATAGCTGCTGCGCTGGTCGTAGCTTTCCAAGCCGCGGTAGCGCAACTCCCTGTAGTTGCCTTCACCGTCGTACTCGTGGACGATCAGCTTGCTACCCTCTGTGCCCGTCATGAACACGTAGATGTAGCCAGGACGAAGGGCACGCAGGGTGTAGGCGGAATGCTTCAGGGATGGAAACTGTTGTTCGAGCGCAAAACCGGCCTCGGCGTAGCGCACTGTAGGGGCATCGCCGCTGCGTGGAACGATGGCGTAGCGCACCGGAAGAATCGGCACGCGCACGCTGCAGGCGCGTTTGGAGGTTGTGCTGCTTACGCGGGCGTCAGTCATGGCGGATCTCCCGGCTGTCGACCAATTCCTGCAACTGGTACAGACGGCTTTCCGGGGCTTCTTTGACGTTGGTGAAGATCTCTGCCGCCCGTTTATCGCTGAGCAACCACTGGTGCTGTGCAGCGAGGCGGATGAATGAACCCGCGGTTTCCTCGCTGTGGAAGTTGAGTGCCTTGAGCTGGGGTAACAGTTCCTCGACCCACCGACGCACTGCGGTGAGTTCATCCTCTGCAGGGTGTGGCGCGGCCAGAATGTCGTGGATCAAGGTCAACACGAAGTGCTCGTGCAAGCGCTCGTCCAAACGCTGCTGCTCCTGCGCACTCAGGTGCCAGGCAGGGTCGTTCAGCACGCGAGCTGTCGTAGGCGCTCGTTGCAGCGAGTGCCACTGGTGCGCAGGTCCCCAGTTGGTGCGCCACACCAGCCGAGAAATCGGCCCCAGCCAGCGATCTCGATTGGTTTCATCCAGCGCATCCAGCCAGGCGCTGAGGTGGTTGGGATTCAGGTGATGGATGCCATCGCTCTGATCGGCGAGGGTGATCTGTACCAGGCTGGTGAGGTGCTCGTTCAACACGTCAAGCTCGACCTCAGCGTCCAGCGCGATCGCACCGTTGATCGGCATCCAGGTGTTGAACGCATGAGCACGCAGCTCGGGCGCGCGCGCGGTATCGATCAGCACCGGGCCAAAGTCATGCTGCTCATCCAGCACGCTGCGTTTCCATGGCCATGCATGCCAGAAGTCGCTGCTCACATCCTTGGCCAGATCGAGCACGCTGGGCACGTAGGCGAGCTTCCATTCGCCGTCCACCAGGGTGGTCGGTCGATAGGCCAGGTATTCCAGTGTTTCGGTCATCAGCAGCAGATACCGGCATTCGTTTGCGAGGCCTAGCGCGCAGTGGTGTTGCAGAGGGTGTGGGGTCATTTCTTCGCCCTCTTGATGCAACGACAGTCGGACAACGGACACGTACCGTCGGCGCGCAGTCCGCACTGCGGATCGACAAGCTTGCCTGAGGTAGGCGCGCTGGTGATGGCCAGTGAGTTGGCCGAACCGCTGGCTGACTTGAGCAGTTGCCCGTTAATGCGAATCGTTGGGCCGTCCAGAGTAATGCCCGCTTCGTCTATGCGGATCGAGCCGCCAGGCCCATGGACAGTGAAGGATTCGCCGCAACGCAACTCGTAGTGGCGCGTCTGTCTGCGGATCTCGGCTTTGGCGTTGAGCTCGGCGTAACCTTCCACCTGCTGTTGCAAGTTGCCACCGACGCGGCTGTGGTGATTGGCGGTGATGCTGTCATGGCGATGATTGCCAATCGACTCGATGCGATCCTTGCCGATGTTGATCGTCTGATTTCGCTCTATATCGACAAAGGCGTCGTGCCTGATGGTGATGCGTTCGTCGTTGCCAACAATCTTGTCGCGGTCGTTGCCGATGGTGATGGACTCGTCGTTGCCCACTTCCTCGGTGCGGTCATGGCCGACCTGGGTGGTTTCATCATGCTTGACGACATTGTTCTGGTCCCGCTCGGCATGGATGAACACTTCCTGGCGGCCCAGCTCATCGTCGAAGCGCAGCTCATTGAATCCAGGCCCTTTGTGGGTCTGGCTCTTGATGGTCATGCGGGTCTTGTGCTCGGGCAGGTCATAGGGCGGTAGCTGATTGCCGCAATAGGTTCGCCCGGTGATCATGGGTTGGTCGGGATCGCCGTTGACGTAGTGGATGATCACGTCCTGACCTATACGCGGAATGGCCATCGCTCCCCAGCCACCACCAGCCCAACCCTGTGACACCCGTATCCAGCAAGAGCTGAACTCGTTGTCGCGGCTCTCGCGGTCCCATGGAAAGCTGACCTTGACCCGGCCCCACTCATCGCAATAGATCTCTTCACCAGGCGGACCGACCACGGTGGCCATGTGCGGCCCGTCGACTCGCGGCCTGGGCAGTGGAGCAGGGCGCCACTCGATTCTGCCGGGCACCAGGTGTGCGCTCTGCGCATAGCGCGTGCTGCGATCGAGGCCTGCGGCCTCTTCCTCCAAGCTGGTGAGTTGACTGCCTTCGTGGCTAACCCTGTCCACACGCCAGTGGGCGTTGAGATCCTGTCGCGGGTGGCCCGTGAGGTTGAAGCTCAGGCCCGGTTGCAGGCGAACGTCATCCCCTTGCACCTGCGCGATACGTACGTCATGACGCAGGGCGGTGATGCGGTGTTCGGTAAAAGGTTTACCGACAGCATCACGTTTGTAGCGGCCAGGATAATCGAAGCGCTCGTAGTCGCTGGACTGATGCTCCAGGCCGTGTCCTGCGGCGTTGTGCTCCTGACGATAAGCCGGGTGGGTGAAGGTGTAGTCGCGTTGCACCTGGCGAGCGGTGCGCACCTGTTCGCTGTAGTGCAGGCGATGCAGGCAGGGTTGAGCCTGATCGCCACCCCTGTTGGCGTGATACAGCACGCTGTTCGGATCGAACTCAGGGTCCTGGTCGAACGCGTCCTGCTCTTCACCTGGGCGTTTGATGGCGCCCAGGCTGATCAGCCCCAGCGATTGCAGGCGATCGGTGACGATCAGCGTGTGCTGCGTGGCGGTGTGCGCGAAGCGGTAGACGAAACCTTCCTCGGCAGCCAGACGCGCGATGAAGGCAAGGTCTGTTTCGCCGGCCTGCACACAGAACTCACGGCTTTGGTGGGGCATGCTGGCGCGCACTTCATAGTGGCTGATGCCTTGGCGTTGCAGCATCAGTTCCAGAATCTGCACGACCGTCTTGTGCTGGAAGATGCGCCAGTTCGAGCGTAGCTCGGCACGGGCCAGCTGCGGCTCGATCAGCGCATGGTAATACGTTCGATGAAAGCCGCTCTCGCCCTGGCTGAGCTGGCTTACCAGACCATGTACATAGCGCAACGGTCGAGCGCCATCCAAGATCGTAAACAACGCAGGTTTATCGAGCAGTTGCGCAAAGTCGATGTCGTTGTCGAAGCTGATCAGCTTCAACTGCAATTGAAAGGGTGTGCTGATCGCCTCATGAAGGTCGAACGACACCACTTCGAAGTGAGCGTTACCCTGCAACGGCTGAAAGCTGTAACGCAGGTCGGATTGTCTAGTCATGAGCGATCCCTTCTCCTTTCGTTAGTCCACGAGCCAACCTGAGTCTCCTTCTACCAATGTGCCGCCATGGCTCGTTCTATCGCCCTCTCGAGCAACCGGTCGACCTTCGATGATGGTGCAGGCGGCGCCGGTTTCGATCACGGCACCACAACTGATGCGGTCGCCTGCGCGTGCAACGGGCCTGTCATCAACCAGCGTGGCGCTTGAGCCTGTCTCGACGGCACCTTGGCCGTGAAGCGGACAGCTGTGCGCATGACCGACCAATACGATGGGTTTCATGGGCGAGAGCCCTCCGTGCGTTCGAGCGCTATCGACTCAAGCGCCTCTGGCGGAGGCGGCGCGGCCCTGACGTTGAACAGCTTGCAGACCCCGTACCAGCAGATGGCGACGATGAGGTTGTAAGGAAACAGCACCGCCCAGAACGGCAGTTGCCAGTTCTTTTTGCCCTGCATTTCGCCAGGCTCGCCGGTGCGCCAGGGCGCGTAATGGCGCCAGGCTTCGGCCGGGGTTAGGCAGATGGCGTGAAGGGGTTTATGCCACCAATTGGCGGGACCGGGCGGGGGAAGGTTGTCCGGGCCGTGGTCCATGAACTGACGCAGGTATTCCCAGACTTCGGCGACGTATTGAATGTCGGATTCGGTGGGTTCGTTGCTGTCGATCCAGAGGGCGTCTTTTTCGTGGAGGGTGCCGTCTTCTCGGTAGGGGGCGAAGGCAAGGGCGTAAGAGGTGCTGAAGGATGAGCCGCCGAATTCCCTACGCTTGAATAGGCCGCCAGCGGTGTTTTTCCATTCGAAGATCAGGACTTGGCTGAAACGTTGGTAATAGATTTTTTGGGTGGAGCGGTTGAAGCAAATACTTGATAAAGATCTAATGATCCAGATCTCATAGGCTAGGACGGGAAGAGGGATAAATGGCATGAGAAATATAAGAGCGGTCAACGATGGCTCGTAAAATATCTCATTTAAGATTTCTTCGGGAGTTGAAGTCATCAAAAGAGTAATGGTTAGTGTTAGTGAAAATACGCAGTGCATTTTCCCCATCAATACACAATCGGCAGTAACTGGGTTGCGTAGTTGTATTGTGGTTTCGGAGCTGCGCGAAATTTGCCCGTTGATGGTAGCGTTGAAAGGATAATTTCCGTTGGGGCGAAATAGCCAAATTACTGACAATTAAATGCTCTCCAGTCGAAAGGTTTGAGAAAGCGTATCCATTTCATCAATGCCATGGTTAGGCTTGTAAGAAATGGTCAGGCGAACTTGTGTGGCGTTGGAGGATAGATGTCGAAAGTGCAGGGCAAGGCCTGCGTCTGTGATGTAACTGTTTGGTGGGTTTGCTACGCCGCCGGGCTTGTCAAGTTCAGGGCTATAGTCAAATCCCCCGAACCACTGGCTAGTGCCCAGTACAAATCCCGGCAGCAGAATGGAAAGTTCAACTAAGGCCGAAGCGGCTATAGGTGGGTGGTATATGATTGAGGTTAAAGGAGCGTGGATGGTAGGCGACAGGTCATGTCTCTTGGCCTGTACTATGCTTAGTTCCATTACCTGTAATGTCGACAGTAGCCGAGGCTTGTAGTGCTCAATATCCCATACCGTACAACTGATGCGGTCGCCTGCGCGTGCGCCAGGCTTGCCATCTACTAGAGTGGCGCTGTCACCTGTCTCGACGGTGCCTACGCCGAGAATTGGACAGCTGTGCGCATGACCGACCAGTACGATGGGTTTCATGGACGCGAGCCCCCGGTGCGCTCGGGAGCTACCGGCTCAAGTGCTTCTGGCGGCGGCGGCGCGGCTTTGACGTTGAACAGCTTGCAGACCCCGTACCAGCAGATGGCGACGGTGAGGTTGTAGGGAAACAGCACCGCCCAGAACGGCAGTTGCCAGTTCTTCTTGCCCTGCATTTCTCCAGACTCGCCGGTGCGCCAGGGCGCGTAATGGCGCCAGGCTTCAGCCGGAGTCAGGCAGATCGCATGAAGGGGTTTGTGCCACCAGTTGGCTGGGCCCGGTGGAGGGAGGTTATCCGGGCCGTGGTCCATGAACTGACGTAGGTATTCCCAGACTTCGGCGACGTATTGCACATCGGATTCGGTGGGTTCGTTGCTGTCGATCCAGAGGGCGTCTTTTTGGTGCAGGGTGCCGTCTTCGCGGTAGGGGGCGAAGGCGAGTGAGTACATGGTACTGAAGGATGAGCCGCCGAACTCAGTGCGTTGCATGAGGCCGCCGGCGGTATTGTCCCAGTCGAAGATGAATAGTTTGCGGAAGCGCTTGTAGTAGATTTTTCGAATGGAGCGGTTGAAGCAGACGGTGGAGAGGCCTTTGATCAGCCATATCCTATACATTAAAAACGGAAGGAAGATGAATGGCCCCAAAGTCATTCCAATTATTAGGAATAAATCAAATCGTTGTGGGGTCCAGTTTTCGCCTGCGAAGATGAAAGGGTATAGTCCTGTCATTGTGGTCATGATCATTGCGCAATATAGTTTTGCCATGAAAACTGAGTCGGTAACCCAGGGGTTGTGGAGGCTCAAGTTGAGGTGGGTTATGCTCGATGCCTGCCCATTTATCGCTGGTGTCTTTGTGTAGCTAGAATCTGATTTGAACATCCATACGGTTGACATATCTATCGCTCAAGACGGAAGTCTGATGTGATTTCGGTTTCTTGGGAAAAGCCCTGATTCATCTGGTATCTAAGGCCAAGGAAGGCATCTCTTTGATTCGATGCTGTGGCGAAAAAATGAAGAATCATTTCGACGCCAACCAGATAATTTACAGGCTTGGTGAGTGCGACCTTCCTCAAGCGATTAACTGGTTGCGGCGGTGATTGGGCTACATCCGCCCGGGCTGCATAGCGCGATGCATTCTGGTTTGAGCATCTGGCAAACGATGCCAACTTGTTGGGATGTACCGAGTAGGCCCAGGCGCTCATTTCATTCTGCCGCCTTTTTTTGGGGTAGACAGTTCTTCAAGCGCTTCTGGCGGCGGCGGCGCGGCTTTGACATTGAACAGCTTGCAGACCCCGTACCAGCAGATGGCGACGGTGAGGTTGTAGGGAAACAGCACCGCCCAGAACGGCAGTTGCCAGTTCTTTTTGCCCTGCATTTCGCCAGGCTCGCCGGTGCGCCAGGGCGCGTAATGGCGCCAGGCTTCGGCCGGGGTCAGGCAGATGGCGTGAAGGGGTTTATGCCACCAATTGGCGGGACCGGGCGGGGGAAGGTTGTCCGGGCCGTGGTCCATGAACTGACGCAGGTATTCCCAGACCTCGGCGACGTATTGCACATCGGATTCGGTGGGTTCGTTGCTGTCGATCCAGAGGCAGTCTTTCTGATGGAGGGTGCCGTCTTCGCGATAGGGGGCGAAGGCGAGCGAATACATGGTACTGAAGGATGAGCCGCCGAACTCGGTGCGTTGCATAAGGCCGCCGGCGGTTTTGTCCCAGTCGAAGATAAATAGTTTGCGGAAGCGCTTGTAGTAGATTTTTCGAGTGGAGCGGTTGAAGCAGACGGTGGAGAGGCCTTTGATGTACCGGATTCTATATAAAATAAACGGTAAAAAGATACTGGGGCCTAATATCATCAAAGACATGAAAACAGCATCAAATCGAGGCTCGCTCCAGTTTCTCAGTGAAAAGACAAATGGGTATGTTGTGATCAGAGTTGCAATCAGCATGGCGCAGTAAATCTTTCCCATGAAAACAGAGTCGATCACCCAAGGATTACGAAGAAATAAAGCATGTTTCGACATGTGTGAAACCTGTCCTTTTATGACCGGTTTCGTGTTGCACCGTTGATTTGAGTTAAATATCCAGAGGGTGGTCATGGTTATCGCTCGAGACGGAGAGTTGTAGTGATTTCAATGTCTTCAATCATCCCTTCATTGATTGCATAATTGATGCGCAATGAGACGTGCTGGAAGTTGGATGTAATGCTTTCAAAGTGAAGTATCAGGCCGGCATTCACGCTGTACGCTTTAGGGTGTACGGACGAAATATCTAGTTCGTAGCGGTCATGTGCTCTAGCCTTTATTACTGACCACTGACTTATCCCGACAGTGAATCCCGGTAGCAGTACAGCAAGTTCGACCTTTGAGTTGGACTTTGCGGTCCCGGTGGTGGTTATGATTTCGAGAACTCTGTACTGCCAATCAGTGTCTTCATGCCATTGAGTGTCGATACCGGACACTCCAAGACTTAGAGCTTCCTGTGCTGTAATTAGTCTTGGTCTATATGTCTCGGACTGCCATGCTGTGACTTCAGTTTGCAACGACAAAAACCTAGGTAGCCTCTGATTGTTATCCAGAACGATACCGGCGCGAATTTCACCATCATTTTGGCCGCTGCCAAATATACTGCGCGCAGCCCAGAATTCTAATGGGCTATGAAGGCGTTCACTTGCTTTCGCGTGAAAATACATGCCTCCGATAATCACCGCTGCGCCTACCAGGACTAAGGCACCTGCAGCCAATCCGGCAAAAGGGATGAAAGCTGTAGGTCCTGCTATCGCCAACGCCGCTTCCAGAGTGATGATTGAGCCTGCAGCAGTGGTGAATGCACCGGCGATAGTATAAGAACCCGCGGTATGGTCTCCATTATCAAGCTGGCGTGATCCTTTAAAGATGTCTGAAACCAGGCCAAATGCAGTTGCCGGATATCCTGTAATCCGCGCAAAAAGGTTGCTTCCCAAGAACTTAACAATTCCATTACCAAACGCCATGCCCGGTGCTGTCGCTCTAAACTTCAGTGCCACCAGTTTGTGCGCAGCACGCGCACTCACTAGCGCTGCCGCTGTCGCGCCGATTACGCCGAAGATCGATGCAGCAAACCCCGTGCCTGTCTCCAACGAACGATCGTTCTGCAAGTTTTTGTATGCAACGTTCAAAGAGATTAAGTTGAACCACAACATTCCTGCATTCAGCGCGCTGCCCGCGCCTGAGGTCAGCAGTGCAATGAACTTGGGCTTCACCCGTGTCGTCGTGGTAGTTTCCACGGCGACCTCCCTGCTTCCCGTTACCCGCACCTGTTTCAGCTCTTCAACCTCGGTCATGCCCTTTTTCAGGAATTCCTCCACTTCCTGACTGAAGGCATCCGCTTTGATTGCCTGATCGGTGATGCGATAGCGCGCAGCCAGCAACCCCATGATTTTTTCGGAGTTGGCTTCGGCAGCAGCGGCCAGCACGCGATTTTTCAATCCCTGGCTTTTGTCCCAGCGCGTCTTGCCCTTGAGGCGCTTGGACATCACGGTATTGACTGCTTGTGCGGTGAGATCGGTGACTCCGGCATGGGCAGGGAAACGTCCGGCCAGGCCTGCGAGCAGGCTGTCGGTCGCGCCCAGCAGGCTTCCCACTGCATCGGCCTTGTCCTTGAATGGGTTAAACGGCGCGACGGCGGTGTACAGCGGGCTGTCGTGTTGGTCGAGCCATTGCTCGAGCCGCTTGAAGCGGCTGTCCTGCTCTTCGGTGCCGATGGCGGGTTGGCTCATTGGCAGGATCATCAGCGACAAGGTGATTTCCAGGCCCAGGGCCGAGCGCTGGTTGTCGCGGTCGTAGCTGGCCAGCGCGGCTGCCAGGCTGTATGGGTTGTCGATGTAGCGGGGCTCGGCGGTAGCCAGCCACAGGTCGTGGTCACGACTGGCTTCCAGGGCCCGTGTGCGCAGGGCCGCTAACTGCGCTTCCAGTGCGTCGCGCTCATCGAGATACGCCAGGTACTTGGCCGTGTCGATGCGCAGCCCGAGGCGTGCGCCATCGGGTGAATAGTCTTCATCGGTGAGGGCGCGGTAGCGCGCTGCGGCGAGCGAATGCATCGGGTTGTCGTGGGTCGGCTTGAGCCTGAAGCCTGCCAGTTGTGGGGGTGGCGACTCGGCTGGGTAGAGGCTCTCCAAGGTTTTGTTGAGCAGCAGGGCGATCAGGTTTCGATGGTGAAAATCCTGGCTCTTTTGGCTGATGCGCTCCACATCCTGCCGATAGCACATCGGCACCTGGTCGTTCTCGGCACTGCGCGCAGGCGCGGTGTGTTCCAACTGCTCGCTGGGCATCAGGTCGCGCAGTTGATGCTGGAAGGCTGATGCTGACAGGCTCAGGTCCATTGCCAGGCCTTCGGCATCGGCCAGCACCACCACGGCCGGGACTTTAGGGCGGGTCGACGGGTAGGCCTTGGCCATGCCCATAAGGTTGCCGATGTGCAACGTATCGGCTGGCGCATGGCTGCTCCAGCTCAATGGCATACGTTGATCGGCGGGTTTGAAGTCTTCCACCCAGCGCTGCAGGGCGCTGACCGGCAGGACGTGAGGCTGGCGGGAGTGATCCGGGGTGCCGTCGATCAGCTCGGCGATGTTCAACTGGCGCAGGTGCCGTTTGCGCAGCGTCAGCGATGTGGTAATGCGCGCGGTGACGGCGTTGGTCCACAGGTGTGGGCTGTAGCCGATCCACACCTCGCTGGCGATGTCCTTATCTGTTTCGGCCCACACCCAGCCCATGGCAAGGCCGGGCAGATAGCTGCTGCGCTGGTCGTAGTTTTCCAGGCCGCGGTAGCGCAACTCCCTGTAGTTGCCTTCACCGTCGTACTCGTGGACGATCAGCTTGCTACCCTCTGTGCCCGTCATGAACACGTAGATGTAGCCAGGACGAAGGGCACGCAGGGTGTAGGCGGAATGCTTCAGGGATGGAAACTGTTGTTCGAGCGCAAAACCGGCCTCGGCGTAGCGCACTGCGGGGGCATCGCTGTTGCGTGGAACGATGGCGTAGCGCACCGGAAGAATCGGTACGCGCACGCTGCAGGCGCGTTTTGAGGTTGCGCTGCTTACGTTAGCGTCAGTCATGGGCGCATCCCGACCGTGTTCCAACGCCAGCTGTGCTCGCGGGCAGGTTTGAGGTCAACGCAGACCGGACTGGGCTTAGCCAGTCTGAGGTCGGAAGTTGCAAGGGAAGTTCAGAGTGGGCAGGCATGAGCGCTCCTCGTCGCCGGCTAACGTTCAGGACGGACCAGACAGGCATGACCCATCCGGTCCGAACGTTGCTAGATCAAACTCACTCCTTCGGTTTGCGCCAGTCGTCCGCGCCTGCCGTGCTTGCGATGAGGTGCTCCCACTCGATTCCCCGATAGGCCAACGAGACCCTGAGGAACTGCGTGAATGGTTTGTTTGCTTCGTCCTGGATATGCGGCATTTCCAGATCCATATCGACGATCACTGCATCAGTGAGCTTGGTCGTGAAAAAATGCTCTTGAATGCCTTCGACCGAGGTCCGGTACCAACTGAGTTCCACTTCGGTGAGCACCTCGCCGGTCGAGAGGGCGCTGTAGAGCAGAGGTACCGCCTTGTTCAACGCACATGTGAAAATCAGCGGTCCGTGCACGCGCTGGCCTGATGGCTGACCGTTGTGAGGGTCAGTCGGGACGCTGATGCGGTGCTTGATTTGGTGCACCAGGATTTGGTCCTCGTGGCCTTCCTGATAGATATTGCCCACGGAGTCGGCGGTGAAAGCACCTTGGGTGATGTTGCCTTGGGTGGTGCCGGTGATCTTGATGTAAGCGGGTGTTGGCATGGCAGTCTCTCCTGCGTCCATGTGGATAAGCACGCGCACCGGGGGTGGCGTGGCCATCGGGAGCGATGGGCTTGTCAACGAGGCGATGGCCTCGCTAGTCGGTTGAAGTCAGTGGTGCCGGCGTCCGTCGACTTACTGCAGCAAGATGCCGTTGAGCGAACCCAGCACCTCGGTGGTGATCTGGTTCAGACGGTGGCTGTAGAGGCCGTAGGCCAGTGCCATGACCAGTGCGCAGATAGCCAACGGGCTCCACCAAGGCCATCGTCGATGCATGCGAAAGTTGCGTGGGGCAACGTTGGCATAGGGCGCACCGACCTCTTGCAGGGTAGGCCCGCGACGCTCGCGGATGATCCCGTGGAGTTGGTGAATCAGGCTGTTGAGGGTTTCTTCACCCTTCGGGGCGATGGCGTACTTGCCCTTCAGGCCCAGACACAAAGCGAAGTAGGTGAACTCCAGTACGTCCTGGAAGCGCTCAGGCTCTTGCATCAGTCGGCTGAGCACTGTGAAGACCTTCTCCCCGCCCCAAGTTTCGTCGTGAAAGATGCTCAGCAGAGGTCTCTGGCTCCAACAGCTGCTTCTGCCCCAGGGGCGCTCCATCACGGCCTCATCGATGTGCAGGCACTGAACGTACGAGTACGCCACCAGTTGAGCAGGGTCGTAGCCTTGCTGGCGCATCTCTTCGCGGATGTTGTTGATCTGCCCGATCACCTGCTGGTGTACGGCGCTGATGTTCGGCAGAGAGTCGAGGGTGCGCAGGCGCATCACCAGCCCTAGCAGGGGTAATGCGGCATCCAGCATCTTGTTGGCGTGAATGCCTCTCAGCTGGAACTGCGGATCGGCGGGGTAGCCTTCATCGACAGGTTCGCGGGGTGATTTCGGGTCTGAGCCGGTAAGGTCTGGCGTGCCCCATTGCATTTCCGTGGCTTGAGCTGTTTCCAAGGGTGTCTGCGCACCGTTGCAGGCTTCCATTTCATTCACTCCTAATGGCCCAGAACTGCAGCTCAAGCCCGGGGAAGTCCCCAGCGATGTGGATACCGAAGCCATTGGCCGACTTCATGCATGCCCACGACGGATCACGCCGGTTCAGTTCGAAATAGCTGAAGCCCGCGTGGAAAGGCAGGTCGCGGGGGGCGACCGGCAAGGGCACCAGAGCGATGCCCGGCAGTTGCAGTGGCACCAGTTCGTTCAGCGATTCCAGGGAGGTGATCTTGGCTTTCTGCACGAACATCTGGCGCAAGGTGTGCGCAGGCAAGTGCGCGCGTACGGCGAGGATGAACTCCGCTTCGTCGATCAGACGCCGGTCTTCCAGCGTGCTGGTCAGCACCCCATACTCCAGCGCCTGCAGGGGCAGCGATACGGCACGTGGTTGCAGGACCGTGCTCAGCGCTCTGCGCAGGGTGTCCTGAAGGGGTTTGAATGACTCGTACAGCGCCGTGTGCAGATAGGCGGGGTATTGCTGCGGCAATCGGGTTTCATCGGTGAATGTCACAAGCTCACCGCAGGCCTGGCTCATGCACAGGTAAAGCTGTTCTGGATGGATCTGGGCTTGCCTGGACAGATGCAGGAAACAAGGCCACCAGCGATTCATGGCTTGCAACAGGTTGAAGTCGCGGATATCGGCGATGCCTGACTGACCGCCAGCCCCGATGCGTGCGGCGAGGTTGCGCGCCCGCTCGCGCAGGGTGTTGGTGATTTCCTCGAGAAAACGCTGCAAGGCCGGCACTGCCCGCACCGACACGCTGGCAGGATAAAACGCTTCGTCCAATCGCAGGCTGCCGTCGGGACGACGTTCAAGGATGCGTGTCAGGACCAGATGGGTGTAGGCACTACTGTTCTGGGCGGAGCGTTTGAGTTGCAGGTTGGGCACGGCCAGGTCGATCTTTACCAGGTCACCGTCGGCACTGTGGGTGTCTTTGATCTCTTGTGTCTCGGCGCGGTAACGGAGATTGGCCGCATCGTCGGGCCAGCTCACCTCACGGCCGCCCTCGGTGCGCAATGGCAGGCACAAGTACACCGCGCTGTCCTTTGAATCGTCGTCGTGAATTTCCAGCGGCGGTGGAGGGGGCAGGTCAGCGGGAATGTCGAACACCGTACCATCGGGCATGATGCCTCGCGCGCGAGTGATGGCAATCTTGCCGAGGCTCAGGTATTCGTCGTTCAACTGCAGTTCGCTGAAGCCATAGAAGGCGGCATTGAGGCTGGCGAGGCGTTGATGAAGTGCGGCCTCGCCAGACCTGAAGGCATGCTGGAAATGCTGCGGTTTGACGAACAGGCCTTCAGGCCAGAGAACAGGGTTACGAGAGCTCATGAGCGTTCCATGTCAGGGTAAGTAACGAGAGCAGCGGCACCATCAGTCTTCTTCCTTGAGCACGACCTGGGTGTCGTTGAGCAGCACCGAAAGCACGATCTGCCGACCGCGCGGCGGGATACGCAGCACCTGCTGCCAGGTGGCGTCGTCTTGGTTGCGGTAGTCGGCGATCACTGCGACGTAGCGTGTCTCGGCGTCGATCGCGACGAATGGGATGAACTTGAACTGGCCGGGGTGCAGCAGGTAGTCGTCATCGCGCACGTAGGTGCTGCGCAGCGTTCTGGCAGGGTCCTGGTCCAGTAGTTGATACAGGCTGTTGCGCAGCAGAGAGTCGTCGCGCAGTTGCAGGATCTTGATGGCGATCGGCGTGGCGACAGGCTCTGTGGCCACCTGGGGCGTATTCGGCAGGGTCAGCAGCACCTCGGGGTCGCCGTAGCTGCCAGGCGTGCTTTCTTGCAGGGGTGAATGTGCCGGAGCATCCTCCTCAGGCGAGGACACGGGGGACATTGCAGGGAATTGTTCTTGAAGGTACTCGAGCAGTTCCCCGACTTTCTCCGTCAGTGCGTAAGGGTCGCCAGCGCTGAGGCTGACGGCATAGGGGCTGGGCTCCAGGGCGTCGTTCGGTTCGGCCCACGGCGCTGCGCTGTTCGGGTTGCCATTGACGGTAGGGCTGGCATTGATGCTGAAGGCGATTTGCGTGGGATGGTCCGCGGGCGGGCCTATGGGCAAGGATGGGTTCATCACCACCTGGCCTATTTTGCTCAGCGCCGTGCAGGCCGAGAGCATCAGCGTCAGTGCAAACAGTGTGAGGATGCGGGCCTGCCGATTCATGGACGCTCTCCGTCCAGCAGACGCTCAAGGGCATCCTTTGACCAACCCTCTTCATCCTTGAGACCAGGCATGGCAGCGAGCGGGTCGCTGTCGGCGCAGGGTTGTAAGAGTGCACAGAGGTCGCTGACCAGGCAGGCATGGTTCTGCTCAGGCTGGACATGTTCAGGCCATTCGCCGATCAGCGTGTCAATGCCTCGCAGGTTGGGGTCGAACGCGTCGTCCAAGGCCTGCGCTTCGTTCGGCGAGTGTTGCACCCGGATTCGGTAGGCGCCGATGTGCAGTTGGTCACCCTCCGCCAGACGTCGGGCCGACCAGCCATCCAGGGCGAGGGCGCTGTCGTTCAGGTAAGTGCGCTGGCAGCAGTCGATCACGCAGAAGCCGCCCTCGATCCAGCGAATTTCACAGTGCGCAGGTGCAATGCTGTGTTCGCGATCGTCCATCAGCCAGTCGGCGCACGCGCTGCCGATGGTGCCGCCGGTTCGGTCGAAAGAGTGGCGGGCGATGACCGTGGGCAGCAATTGATCGAGGTTGACGATGCTCAGGATCAACTGGCTCATGAGCGCCCCCTGAAACGCACCACGGGGCGGATCGCGCCGTGCCTGTCGTCGACAAAGCTGGTCCAGCCCAGGTAGGCGCCCTGGTTGCGGTGCAGGCAGAACGGCGAAAGGGCGTTGTGCTTGAGGTGCAACTCCAGGTCGTAGGCCAGCCCATCGCGTAGCAGAAAGTCGATCAGCGCCCGCAGGCGACCGAAATTGCTACCGCTGGGCAACAGATCCAGCAGTTGCGTCTGGTCGAGTCCGCTGATGACGATGACGAATTTGCTGCTGCGAGTGCGTGTGCGGCTGCCGATCGAGAAGGTGCGGCCAAGAGCACCGTTGTCACGCCCCAGGCTAACCCGCTGTCCAATGGCGATGGGCACCGCTCGGGTTTCGAATTCGCGAATCCGCACCTGCTGCAAGTCGAAGCAATGGGCAATGATGCCGGCCACCGTGCCGGGTGCTCGGCTGCGGCTGGCGATCACACCGGCAAAGCTGAGCAGTCGACTCCAGGGCAGTTCGGTGGCACCGCGCAGCTGTTGGTCGTTGAGTCCGAGCAGGGCAAAGATGTACTGGGAAAACCTGTCGCGGGCTCCAGACTGGAAGCGGATGTAGTAGCGGTATTTACGCCAGATGCGGTGCAACAGGCTGAGCAGATAGTGGTTGAAGAAATCGAAGAAGGCCGGCCGCACGCCCAGGCCTTGGGCATGTTCATAGGCCACCTGCTCCAGATAGTAGGTGGGTAAGGGCGAGTCGCTGCCGTGCAGGCCCATGAAGGTGGTGCATACGCGATAGCGCTGGTGCTCACCGGGCATCCGTGCTGCCCTGTAGACATCGGTGACCGGGAAGCTCAGCCGTGGATCGCTGGCCAGGCGCACGCGCAGGCGTGTGGCGTGGTCTGGCCAACGCGGCTCGAGGTCGTCACCGTGCAGCCCATGCAGTCGTTCCAGCAACTGGAAGAAGTTGTACTGGTGCGCATCGGCGAGCAGCTTGTCGGCTAGATCAGCGGTTGCTTGCCGGTCTGAAGGGGCCATGTGTAGTGCTCGTTGTTGGTGGTGTTGATCACTTCCAGTTGATGGAAGGAATTGATGCTGGCGTACAGGGCGAAGAAGTGCGCCAGCACACAGCTGAACAGGTACAGGTCGCCCTCGCAGAGAAAGGCGGACTGATCCAGCTTCAGTTGGCTGTACAGGCCGCGAATCGGTTGCCCATTGATCAGCCAATCCAGCGGCGCTGTCTGCACGTCCTGGATACCGTCGAGGCGTTTGCGCGTGGTGCGCGCCTGCTGAATATCGTGCAGGGCGGCGAAGTCGTAGGTGCGGATGACCGCTTTGAGCGGCTCGGCTGCAAGCAGCGAGAGGTAATTGAGCGACATGTTGGAGACCAGCGCCCACTGCAACTGGCCGTCAAGCACTGGTCGGTAAGGACGGGTAGGCGCGCATAGGTTGGTGTAGTCAGCCAGGGGCGGCGTGGCTTCGGTGAGCTCGCTGATATCACCGATGCCCAACGCCAGGGGCAGGTCGCGGTTGCTGCAGGTGAGATCGATGGAGGCTGTTTCCAGCTCACCGATATAGGTGTTGGCATCGCCCCGCACGAAGGCGATGCGGTGCGTGACACCCTCCTCGTTCAGCGATGCTTCGAGCATGTGTCGGTAGTAAAGGGCGGTGCGCCCCTGCACATGTTCGATCTCATGGGCGAACGATTCAAAGGCGCGGAAGGTGCGCAGATGTTCGCCGCCCTCGCCGTTGCCGGTGGTGCGCGTGCTGATGACCTGATCAACGCTGAAAATTTCATAGGCCTTGCGCTGCGCGCCTTTGGGCTTGAGTTCCATCTGCGCGGCGCGCCCGGAGAGGTCGATGGGCTCGGCGCTGTGGGCGAACAGATTGACTGCCGGGGTGCAGAACAGGCTGAAATCGGCGTTGCCGATTCGCAGGGTATCCGGCAACTGGCGACTGAAATTAAATTCGATGTCGAACTGGCTGGCGTGTGCGCTTGGCCAGACCTTGTCGAGTCCGGTCAGGGTGAAGAAGTGGAAGCGCTGCGGGAAAATGAAGTACTCCTGCAGAATCCGGTAGCCATCGAACACGTTGCGCGGGTAGGGCAGCAAAGCCTCATCGGGGGTGAAACCGGGGAAGGCAATGCTGCTGGCGGGCAGCCGGCTTACCTCGCCATTGATAGTGATGCTGACGTGTCTGAGGTACTGCGAAATCCACAGGTACAGTGTTCGGGCGGTACGGGTGTCGCCGCTCAGATGAAATTCCAGTGACGAGCATCCGAGGGTGTCCAGTGGTCGCTCGATCACGCTCGCCAGGGCGATGCGCACCATCGAGTTATCGAGCGTCTGGGTTGCGGTCACCGTGCTGATTTCGAACGGGTACAGACTTACCGGTGTGCAGGTCCGAAACTCGCACGCCACGCCATCGACAGGCCTGGAGAACAGCCTCGAACCTTTGGCGATCTGCTGCGTCTGGCTAAGCGATTGCTGGCGTGGAGTGAAGCGGATGATCGTGACGCTCGGCAGTGGCCGCAGGTAGTTGGGCCACAGCAGTTGCAACATCGGATGGGTCAGTTCTGGAAGGTCGTCTTCCAGTTTGAGCCGCAGCTTGGCGGTCAGAAAGGCGAAGGCCTCCATCAGCCGCTCCACGTCAGGGTCGCTGCCCTTGCTTCCGAGAAACCGTGCAAGCTGCGGGTTGTCCCGGGCGAAGTCATCGCCTAGTTCATGCAAATAGCGCAGCTCTTCGGCGAATCTTTCCTTGAGAGACATCCCTCACCTCACTCGGGTATGACGGCTATGGCCGTTGACCATCAGATCCAGGTCGAGCTGCTCGGCGTGGTCGTTGACCTGAACCTGGCAGTCCAGCCTGAAATGCAGCTCCTGAGGCGCATGGCAATCGGGCACCGCCTTGAGCGCATGTACCTGAATGCGTGGCTCGAAGCGCTGGATGGTGCGGCGAATGTCGGCGCTGATCTGCTGCAGCAATTCGCCACTGCTGCGGTCATGTCCGTTGAAGTCCTGCAGTCCCAGATCAGGGCTGCTCTGGGAGCACCCCTGGCGAGCATTGAGCAACGTTTCGAGGTGGCGTTTGATGATGGCGAACTTGTAGCTGGCGCTCTCCTGCCGGGAGGTTTCCCGGCAGGCGGACTGATCTGCAGTCAGGCGATCGAACAATCCACTCATTGCGCGTCCAGCCGCCCGACGAGGGAGATTTCGAAGTTGGCACCCATGTACTTGAAGTGGGGACGAACGGTGAGCGACACCTGATACCAACCGGGGTCACCGGCAACATCCGCTACCTCGACCCTGGCGGCGCGCAGTGGTCGTCGGCTGCGCACGTCGGCAGAGGGGTTCTCTTGGTCTGCGACGTACTGCTTGATCCACTTGTTGAGCTCTGACTCAAGATCGCGACGCTCCTTCCAGCTGCCGATCTGCTCGCGCTGGAGCACCTTGATGTAGTGGGCCAGGCGGTTGACGATGAACAGGTAGGGCAGCTGTGTGCCGAGCTTGTAGTTGGTCTGCGCCTGAAAACCCTCAGGGGTCTTGGGAAAGTGTTTCGGCTTCTGTACCGAGTTGGCAGAGAAGAACGCGGCGTTGTCACTGTCCTTGCGCATGGTCAGCGCGATGAAGCCTTCTTCGGCCAGCTCGAATTCCTTGCGATCGGAAATCAACACCTCGGTAGGGATCTTGGCCTGCAACTGCCCCAGGGATTCATACAAATGCACCGGCAGGTCTTCGACGGCACCGCCTGATTGCGGACCGATGATGTTCGGGCACCAGCGATAGCGGGCAAAGCTGTCGTTGATGCAACTGGTCAGCAGGAACGCCGAATTGCCCCACAGGTAGTTGTCGTGACGACCCGCGATATCTTCCTGATAGTTGAAGCTGGTGACAGGATGCTCCTGGGGGTGATAGGCCGAGCGCAGCATGAAGCGCGGCCCGGTCAATGCCACGTGGCGTGCATCCTCGCTCTCACGGAAGGCACGCCACTTGGCATGACGTGGCCCGGCGAAGATGTCTTTGATCTCTTTGAGGTTGGGCAACTCCTCGAAGCTGCTCAAGTTGAAGAACTCGGGCGAGGAGGCGGTCAGGAACGGCGCGTGGGACATGGCGCCTACCGACGCCATGTAGTTCAGGAGTTTAATGTCAGGCGACGAGGGGCCGAAGTCATAGTTGCCCAGCATGGCGGCGACGGGTTCGCCACCGAACTGGCCATAGCCTGCGCTGTAAACATGCTTGTACATGCCACTGCAGGTGATATCTGCAGCATTGTCGAAGTCGTCGAGCAGGTCCTCTTTGCTGACATGGAGAAGTTCAAGTTTGATGTTCTCTCGAAAATCCGTGCGGTCGACCAGGAGTTTAAGGCTGCGCCAGGCACTCTCCAGGCGCTGAAACTCAGGGTGATGCAAAATTGCATCCATTTGCCTGCCCAGCACGCGATCCACTTCGGCGATCATCTGGTCGACACGATGTTTGTTTATAAGTTGATCTGGATCATGACTTTTGAGGATTTCCGAGATAAATGCCACGACGCCGTGTTTGGCGACTTGGTATCCCTCTTGCGCGGGCATCAGTTTGGTTTCTGCCATGATTTGTTCGAGCAGGCTGGCATGGCCAATTGTGTCGATGGTGGTATCGGCGGCCACGGGAATGGTGTTCTGTTCAGGCATGGGACTCTCCGCTGTCTTGATCTTCATTTGGCGCTTCCAGCGCCTGCTCCAGTTCTTTGGCCAGCTGCTTGCGCGCCTGCTCGTTGCTCAACAAGTGCTGTAACTGTTTGCGAAAGGCGGGGGCGTTGCCCAGCGGGCCTTTGAGTGCCACCAAGGCTTCGCGCAGCTCCAGCAGCTTGTTCAGTTCGGGCACCTGGTGGGCGATTCGGTCGGGTCCGAAGTCGCTGATCGACCTCAATTGCAGGGCCACGGCCAGTTCCGCGCCTGGAGCGGGATCGAGCATCGAAGGCACCGACATGGCCAGAGTGACCTCGGCATCGCTCAGCACGTTGTTGAACGTGTGTTTATCAATGCGCATCACCGGACGGTCTTCCAGCGCACGGTGGTCATTCAGGCCGAAGTCGCCCAGCACCAACACCTTGTGTGGCAGCTCTATCTCAGCCTGCTCGTCGCCAGTAGCGGGTACGTATTTGATGTTTATACGTTCCTTGGGGGCGACTGAGCCTAGGTTCTTAGCCATCAACAGTCTCTCCTTGAGTTGTAGGAAGTTTCCGTAAAGATTGTTAGTTCCTACAATAAGCTGTAGGAAGTTTCTCTCGAAGTTCAGATTCGCTAGTGTCGACCGCTAGGGCGGATTTCACTTTTAAAAACTGCATTGGGGAGAGTTGATTAGTCGAGAAAGAAAGTGCAACGAAATATTTATTTGTGGTCAGTTGTTTTGATGGTCTAGGATTTCGCCAGTTTGCAGGCAAGGGCTGCGCCCAGTGAGGGGTGTGCAAGTCTGTATATGGCTAAATGAGTGTAGGAAAAGGGATGTGGTTTGCCGTGAACGCTCGGAATACATATGGCGCAGGTCTATTCCTGCTACTCAGTTGTCTGCCGATATCCGCATACGCTGTTCAAGACTGTGCAAACATTGTGTCGAACCTTGAACGCCTGGCATGTTTCGACAAGTCTGCCGGCACCCCGGCTCGGCTGGACCGAATGAAATGGTCCGCGCCAGAGCAGGACTCGCCTACCTGGCGTCGGGTGATGGCTCATGAGGCCCGTCGAAAGGCAGATGACCTCACCTTTCGTCTCAGCGCCGAGCCCGAGGGGGTGCTGATATCCGCGCCCGCAATCGCAACGCCCTCTGCGTACCTGGTCATCAGCTGTGTGCAGAATATTTCCAGACTGCAGTTGGTCCTTGGCCAGCCCCTCGATGCAGGGCGGGTCGTGGTGCGCCTGCAGAGTGAGCGCCGCGCCACCCATGCAACGCCATGGCAGGTCATGGAGAACGGCCAGGTACTCGATGGCGGTCGTGGTTTGCCGGGAATCGAGCAAATCAAGCAACTGATCGGTGCTCACCGGATTCAGGTGGAGGGCGATCACCCGAGCGTCGATGGTTTGGTGTTCGACGCACAAGGGCTTGACCCGCTCATCGACCAGGCGCGCAAGACATGTCGCTGGTAGCGCCGGGCGCAGGAAAGGAGTTGGCTCGCTTGCTGGCGCCTGTCGATCCCCAGGCACCGGCCGGCCTGTTCGATGTAGAGGATGAGACCTACCAGGCGATCGACCAGGAGATGGTCAAGCTGGGCGGGTTGCAGGAAGCCTCGATCGACTGGGCCTATATCGAAGAAGCCGCCTGCCAGTACCTGGCTCATCAGTGCAAGCATCTGCGCATCGTCGCCCATTTGAGCGCTGCGTGGCTGCGTAGCGGCTGCTGGCAGCGTTGGGGGTTCACACTGGCGTTGCTTGCCGGTGTCATCGAGCGCTATTGGGAAACGGCGTGTCCAAAACCGGGCCCTACCGGTTTTATCGGCAAGCGCAAACTGGTTGGCATGGTGCTCACCCGTCTGATCGACGCTATGCCACGGCTGGACCGCTTCACCTATGACGCCACACATTTCGCCACGGCTCAGGATGGGTTGAGGTGCCTGCAGTCGCAGCGAGACACCGCTCAGTTGGATGCAACGGTTCTAGCCGACCTGGAGCGTTTGCTGGGTCAGCATGCGGCGCTTGTCAGCGGCGCCGTTGAACCTGCCCGTTCGACCCCTTGCGCCCCAAGCAGCACGCCGACTGCACCGCTCGAGACCGTTGCCGCGCCGATGCCGCGGATTGCCGTGGGTAACGAACGAGAAACCCGTCGCGCCGTACTGGGCATGGCTGAACTCATCAATCGACAAGACCCCTACGACCCAACGGGCTATCAGCTTCGTCGCTTTGGGCTGTGGGCACACATCCAGACGGCCCCACAAGCCAGACAGGACAGCCGAACGGAACTGATGGCCGTGCCGCAGGACATTGTCGGTGACTACGAAGAGGCTATCGCCGGTACCACGGTCGACGCTGCATTGCTGCTGCGTATCGAAAAGAGCGTCACCGCCTGCCCGTACTGGATTCGCGGCAGTTACCTTGCAGCCGCTGCCGCAACGCGGCTGGCAATGGGCGAGGTGGCTGAGGCGATCCGCTGCGCGACCGGCAGGTTCGTACTGCGTGTACCGGCGCTGCAAGCGCTGTGTTTCAGCGACGGCAGCGTGTTCGTGGATGACCAGTGTCTGGCCTGGCTCAAGGCATCACAAATGCCGTGCGAGCAGGACCCAGGCACTCAGGAGTTCGCGAGCCTGCGCGAGGAGATGGTCGCGCAGTTGGAAAGCGCTGGCGTCGAGTCGGTGCTGCTCAAACTGCAAGGCATGCAGACCGAGCTGCGAACGCCCCGAGAGCGCTGCCACACCACGCTGATCGCCGCCGACCTGCTGGCCGCGCGCGGTGTGTCATGGCTGGCCCAGGACCTGTTCGCAAACGTCGCACACCTCATGCAGCACACCACGGCCAGTGCCTGGGAACCTGAAGTGTTTCGGCGACTTCAGCAGTCTGCCACCCCCCCCATGCTGGCCGATCGACACAAGGAGTCACGATGAATCAACTGTGGAAGCTACTCAGACGCTGTGGCCTGCCGCTGCTCACGCGTATCGGTCTGGCGATGCCGCTTCTGCTCGTGCTCGGCGCTGTGCTGATGCTCGTCGCCATCTGGTGGCTCGGCCCGCTGTGGACCTGGCGCGGGCAGCAACCGCTGGCCAGCATGGCCCATCGCAGCCTGGCGAGTCTGTTGCTGATACTGGTGCCTCTGCTGTGCTGGCTGGTGGTGCTCGGCACGCGCTTTCGCCGGTTGCAGGCGCAGAATCAGCAGGCGAGCGCCGCCGAGCTTGACCAAGTGCTGCCCCTGATCGATGCACAACAGGCAGCACTCGATCAGGGTCTTGCCCATTACCTGGACAACGCCGGAGGTCGCCGCGCGCTGTATCGGCTGCCCTGGTATTTGCTGGTCGGTGACGAGGGTGTCGGAAAAAGCACGTTCATCGATCGCAGCGATCAGAATTTTTCCCTGACGCGCATCGACAAGGCCCAGAAGCAGGGCAAGCACGTTCAGGCGCTGCCGTATCCGGTGCACTGGTGGGTGAGCGATGACGCGGTGATCATCGATCCGCCCGGTGCTTTCATTCGCCAGGAGGGGCTCTTAAAACAGCACGGCGCAGACGAATCGACGCCACCGCCGGCGACCACGGCAAGATTGTGGCAGCACCTGTTGGGCTGGTTGCTGAGCAACCGTAGCGAGCGTGCGCTCAATGGCCTGTTGCTGACCATCGACCTGCCGGCACTGTTGCATGCAAGCCCTGAGCAACGTGCTGCGCTGGCACATGTCCTGCGCGCACGTCTCCATGAGGTCAGTAGCCGGTTGGGTTCGCGTCTGCCGCTGTATGTGATGTTGACCAAACTCGACCTGGTGGAGGGCTTCGACCAACTGTATGGCAGTCTCGCGCCTGCCAGACGAGAGGACATGCTGGGCTTCACTTTCAAGCTCGACGCAAGTGGCAGCTTCGACGCCTGGCTGGACGAGTACGACGATCACTACCAGCGGATGATCAGCCAACTGTTCGAGCAGGTGGTGGATCGAATCGACGAACTCGGCAGTGCAGCGGCGCGCACGCGGCTGTTCTCGCTGCATGCCCAACTGGCCGGTCTGCGCCCGGTGTTGAAGCATTTTCTCGGTGAAACGCTGGCCAGTGACCGCTTCACTACGCCTGCCCTGGTGCGTGGCGTGTATTGGTCTTCGGTAGCACAGCAGGGCGATGTGCTCAATGCGTTCATTCGCGAGGCCGCGCAACCCTACAAGACCAAACGCCCCCTGCGTGAAGGCAAGGTATCGGCCAAACCGCTGGCCTATTTCATCCGGCATGCCTTTAAGCGCGTCATTCTCCAGGAAGCCGGTCTGGCCGGAGACAACATCAGGGTCGCCCGGCGCAAGCGCCAGTTGCTCTGGCTCAGCGCGAGTGTCGGTGGGCTGGCGGTCTGCGTGGTCATCGCCAGCTGGCAGCACTACTTTGCCATCAACGCGGCCAAGGCAGCCAACGTGCTCGCCAAGAGCCGCGAGTACAGCCATTACCAAGTCGACCAGAAGATCGACCCCACCGGACGCAACCTGCTCGAGCCACTGGATCGGATCCGCGATGCCGTCGCAGTGTTCGGTGACTACCGTGCCGCCTGGCCGGCCGTTGCTGATCTGGGCCTGTACCAGGGCCACGCCATCGGCCCGCGGGTCGATGAGGCCTATCTGAGTTTGCTCTCGCGACGGTTTCTACCGGCCTTGGCCAGCGGCGTGGTCGACGCCATGAACGCCGCCCCGCCCGGCAGTGAACAGCAGATGGCGGCGCTGAGGGTCTATCGGATGCTGGAGGACCGGCGCAACCGGCGTCCCGAGTGGGTCCAGGACTGGATGGCCCGCCAGTGGCAGCAGGCGTTTCCCGGCCAGGGTCAGCTGCAGCGCGACCTCATGCAGCACCTGCAATACGCCTTGGCCTACGCCGACACCGACCTGTCGCACTACCGCGAACGGGTGGTGCAGGTGCAGCAGACGTTGCGTCAGGTGCCGCTGCCTCAACGTGTCTACGCCGGCCTCAAGCAACAGGCCCAGGAACAACTGCAAAGAGGCCTTGACCTGCGTCAGCAGGTCGGGCCGGCATTCGATGTGGTGTATCAGCCGGCTTCTTCATCAGCGCGGATCGAGGAGGGTGTACTCCTTGCCCCAATGCTCACGGCCAAAGGTTTCAGGGAGTATTTCGAGCCGCGCAGCCGACAGTTCGCAGAGATGGCCATGGTCGATCAGTGGGCGTTGGGCGAGCGCGCGCAGTTGGATTACTCTGCGGCTGACCGCCAGGCGCTCAGCGAGCGACTGCGTAGCCTGTACAGTGCCGACTACATCGACAGCTGGCGGCGGGGCTTGAACGCGTTCGCCATCGCTGACTTCCGCGACCTTGACCAGGCTGTGTCGATTCTCCAGCAACTGACCGGGCCTGCGGCGCCGTTGCAACGTTTGCTGGAGACGGTGCAGGAAAACACTTCGCTGTCGGCGCCCGCACGTGCACTGGCGAGCGGGGCCGAGAGTCAGCAGCTGGCCAGCGGTGACGTCGAGCAGCAGCTGGCGTCGACCATCGAGCGTGCGTTCGCAGGGCTCAGTGGGCTGTTGCAATCATCCGCTGAAAAGCCGAGCTACTACGATGAGATGCTCAGTGCCATCAGCGCCGTCCACGACTACGCCAAGGCCGTGCAGACCAGTCCCGACCGCGGCAAGGCGGCGCTGCAGGCGGTGCATCAGCGCTTTTCGATGACCGGCAGCGACCCGCTCAGCACGTTGCAGAGGGTGGCGACAGGGCTGCCTGAACCTCTCAACCATCAGGTCAGGAAAGTCGCCGAGCAAACTGCGCGCGTACTGAATGTCGAAGCCCTGCGCGAGCTCGAGCGGCGTTGGGACAGCGAGGTGTACAGCTTCTTCCAGCAGCGCCTGGCCGAGCGTTATCCCTTCACGCTCAGAGCGCCTGACGCGTCGCTGGATGACTTCGAAGCGTTCTTCGGGCCCAAGGGCCGGCTGCAGCAGTTCCATCAGCAGTATTTGAAGCTCTTCCTCGAGGACAACCTGGAGGCGTTGCAGTCCGGGCAGCAGGGGCAGTCGCTGATCCGCAGCGATGTCATCGAGCAATTGGCGCTGGCAGAGCGCATTCGCGAGACCTTCTTCGATCAGCGCGGCAACCTGAGCGTGCAGTTGAGTATCGAGCCGTTGGGCTTGAGCGCGAATCAGCGCACCAGCTTGCTCGACCTGGATGGCCAGCTGATTGCCTACACCCACGGGCCTGGTCAGATTACCGGTATCGTCTGGCCCAACACGCTGGGCCAACAGGTGCGCAGCAACCTCACGCTGCTCAGGCAGAACGGCAACAGCAGCAGCCTTGAATACCGCGGTCCGTGGTCAATGTTTCGGTTGCTCAGTCGTGGTTCGCTCAACGGGCGGACCGCGACCAGCGTGGACTTGAGCTTCAAGACCGGGGACGGCGTCATGCGCTACCGGGTCAACGCGGAAAAGGCCTTCAACCCGATCACCCAACAGCCGTTCAAGCACTTCCGCTTGCCGAGGGGGCTGTTGCAACTCAGCGCGGATGTGGCCCAGGCCGGGGGTGTGGGCAGTTCAGCGCTGTAGGCGAGGGGAGTGGAGGGTGTGCGCTGGGCAAGGCCTGCGCACGTCCTTTCTGAGCAAAGCCAGGTCTTGCTCGAACGACCGACGGTTCATCGCGCTGGCGCTGGTCAATCGCCGTCACACCCAAAGCATGAAGGCGCTGCAGTGGCCTTCTGGCAGAACAGGGTGGTGGCAACGTTGATGGTGCCGTTCACCTTCGGTCACGTGTCCAGCACCCACCTCTCAAGATTGACACTCATCAGATTGATCGCTTCGCGCAGCGGTTCACTGATGTTGCTTTGAAGCCCCAGGGTGGTACACAGGCCGCCACACATCACCGGCAGATCAAGGCTGTGAGCAAGGCTTGTGCCCCTTCAGAGCACTGCTGAACCTGCGACTTGGTTGCACGGCTGGTTTCTCGAGGGTCGGGCAAAGGAAGGAACAGTAGGGTCGTTGCGGCAGATTGGTCAGCATCGAAGGGACGAAGCCGCGTTGCTAAAACCAATGCACAGAGCTTCTTCCGCGCCCATGGATAAACCCGTCGGCGTACACAAGACGCCTCTGAGGGATGCTTCAAGTCGCTTAAAGGCATGCTCAAGTCGTTCTCAGAAAGCTCTTTGTACGGTCCTGGACCTGCGCCACACAGAGCCCGAAAAATCTGTAGACACACTGTCTAACGATACCTATATTCATTATACAAACTGTAGACATAGCTCGTTTGCAGCGAGTGGGTGGGTGTCGGCAAGGCTGACAACGCACACTGCTCGACTCGCGGCAATCGGGGCCTGGCCAGGTACGCTCACCGCGCTGCCATGACCCGCCGCAGGCGCGGTGAAGCAGGGCGTGATGAGCAACAGACGCTAACAACAACACCTCTGGTTCCTGACATGACAAAGATGAATTCGCTGCCCGCGGACGACAGCACTTGCGGCTGGTATCACCTGAGCAAGGGACGGCAGATCAAAGCGCCGCATAGCGGTCACAGCAGCGCCCGCTGGGTGGTGGTCGGCGCCGGTTTCACCGGTCTTGCGGCCGCTCGGCGACTGGCCGAGCATTTTCCCGACGATCAGATCGTGCTGATCGAAGCGCAGGAAGTGGGCTTTGGCTCGTCCGGGCGCAATGCCGGTTTTGCCATCGATCTGCCCCACGACATCGGCGCGGAAGATTACATCGGCGACATCGCCATCGCCCGCTCCATCCTCAAGCTCAACCTCAGTGGCCAGGCGCTGCTCAAACAGTGGGTTGAGCGCTACCAGATCGATTGTCAGATCAAGCACTGCGGCAAGTACCAGGCGGCGGTCGAGCCGCGTGGCATCGCTGTGCTCGACGCCTATCGGCGTGGTCTGGACAAGCTCGATCAGCCCTATCAGATGATCGATGCCAACGCCTTGCCCGAGCACATCGGCACCCACTTTTACCGCAAGGCGCTGTTCACACCGGGTACTTCGCTGGTGCAGCCCTCGGCGCTGGTCAAGGGACTGGCCGACAATCTGCCGGCCAACGTCACCCTGTACGAGCGCACGCCCATCAGCGAGGTCGTCTACGGCGCCAAGTCGGTGCTCAAGCACGCCCATGGTTCGATCACCGCCGACAATCTGGTACTGACCACCAACGCCTTCGGCATGAGCTTTGGCTTCCTTAAGGGCCGGATGCTGTCGGTGTTCACTTACGCCAGCCTGACCCGGCCGATGACCGAGCAGGAGCAGGCGCGGCTTGGCGGCAAGCCCTACTGGGGGCTGATTCCCGCCGACCCGTTCGGCACCACGGTGCGGCGTACGCCCGACAACCGTTTGCTGATTCGCAACAGCTTCAGCTTCAACCCCGATGGTCGCGCCAACCGCAAGTACCTGGAGCGCTTCGCCGTGCGCCATCGCGAGGCGTTCCAACGGCGCTTCCCCATGCTTCCCGACGTGCCGTTCGAATACACCTGGGGCGGCGCGCTGGCGATGTCGCGCAATCACATGGGTTATTTCGGCGAACTGGCGCCACATGTCTATGGCGCGCTGTGCTGCAACGGGCTGGGCGTTACCCGCGGTACGGCCACCGGTGCGTTGCTGGCCGACTGGCTGGGGGGCGAGCGCAGCGAGCTGATCGACTTCGTCCGCCAGACCCCAGGGCCGTGTGCCAACCCGCCTGCGCCCCTGATGGCGTTGGGTCTGAACATGAACCTGAAATGGGGGCAGTACCGCGCCGGCAAAGAAAGCTGAGCGACGCGCCGAGTCGCTTCGAGCCACGAACAACCCTTGAGAGTCGCCGAGTGATCGCCCGTCCCGCCTGCACGCTCTGCCTGCGTGCTACGTGCAGTTGCGTCAGCGCGACGCTCGCGTCTGTAACCCGGCACTACGGTGGTAGCAGGAGAAAATAATGACAAACTCTAATGTATCGATCGAAGACGTCCCGATTAACCGCTTTCATCAGTTGCTCACCGTACGCTCCGGGGGTGGCTCGTTCGTCGACGGCTATGTGCTGAGCATTGTCGGGGTGGCTATGGCGCAGATGTCCGTTGGCCTTGGCCTGACCAGCTTCTGGCAGGGCATGATCGCCGCCTCGGCACTGATCGGCATCTTTTTTGGCGGCTTCTGCGGCGGTTGGCTGACCGACCGCTTCGGCCGCAGACGGGTGTTCTTCGTCGGCCCGACGCTGTTCATTCTCGCCTCCCTGGCGCAGCTATGGGTCGAATCGGCCGTGGCGCTGTTCCTGTTGCGCTTCTCCATCGGCATCGCAGTGGGCATCGAGTACCCGGTGGCCACCTCGCTGCTGGTGGAGTTTCTGCCGAAGAAAAGCCGTGGCCCGCGCCTGGCCACCTTGACCGTGCTGTGGTTCGCTGGCGCGGCCACTGCCTACATGATCGGCGAGGCGATTCTGCACCATGGCGGCGATGACGCCTGGCGCCTGGTGATGGCCAGCGCTGCAGTGGTCGGCGCGCTGTTGTTCGCCTTGCGCCTGGGTACTCCGGAATCGCCGCGCTGGCTGCTCAGCAAAGGCCGCAAGCAAGAGGCCGAACAGGTCATCGCCCAGGTGTATGGCGTTGGCTTCTCGCTGGCCAACCTGCCGGAGGAACTCAAGACCCGCAGGCTGTCGTTCCTCAGCCTGCTGCATTCCGGTTATGGCAAGCGCATGCTGTTCGTGACCATGTTCTGGACCTGCTCGGTGATTCCGGTGTTCGCCGTTTACGCCTTCGCGCCGAAGGTGCTGGGCGCGCTGAACCTCAAGGGCGAGTGGGCGTCGATCGGCTCGGTGGCCATCACCAGCCTGTTCGTGGTCGGCTGCATTATCGCCACGCGCCTGCTCAACACCCTCGGCCGGCGCACCACGCTTTTGCACAGCTTCTTCTGGTCGGGGCTGGCCTTGCTCGGCCTAGGCCTGTTCAGCGGCGCCTCCGAGCCGGTGATTCTGCTGTTGTTCGGCGCCTATGCGCTGCTCATCGGCGGTGCCCAGGTGTTGCAACTGGTGTACCCCAACGAGCTGTTCCCCACCGAAATTCGCGCAGGCGCGGTGGGCGTGGGCACTTCACTGTCGCGGGTCGGTGCTGCCGTAGGCACCTGGCTGGTGCCGATCGGCCTGGACACCTATGGCATTGGCGCAACCATGTACGCCGCCGCCGCAGTCACCTTCGTCGGCCTGGCGTTCTCTTACCTGCTGGCCCCGGAAACCCGTTCGCTGAACCTGCAACAGGCGGCCTCGCTGGCCTGATCTGACTGACCCTGCGCGGCGTCGCGCGCGTACCCATGTTCATTAGTCTGGAGATCCAACGTGAAATTCGAAGGCATCTATACCCCGGCAATCACCCCCCTGGCCGCCGATGGCAGCATCGACACGGCGGCCTTCGCCAACGTCCTCGAGTACCTGGTCGAATCCGGCGTTCACGGCATCATCATCGGCGGCTCCACCGGTGAGTACTACGCCCACACCAGCCAGGAGCGTATCGACCTGGCCGCGCAGGCCAAGGACGTGCTCAACGGTCGTCTGCCGCTGATCGTCGGCACTGGCGGCATTCGCACCGAAGATGCTGTTGCGTTCGCTCAGCACGCCAAGGAAATCAAGGCCGATGCCCTGCTGGTCGGTACCCCGCCGTATTCGCTGCCGACCCAGCAGGAAATCGCTGATCACGTCAAAGCGGTCGACGCTGCCGCTGGCCTGCCGATCATGCTCTACAACTACCCAGGGCGCATGGGCGTGAGCATGGGCGAGGCATTCTTCGACGCCGTGGCGGATGTGAAGAACATCGTTGCGATCAAGGAAAGCTCCGGCGACATGGCGCAATTGCACCGTCTGGCAATTGATCGCCCGACGATTCAACTGTCGTGCGGCTGGGACGACCAGGCGCTGGAATTCTTCGCCTGGGGCGCGAAAAGCTGGGTCTGCGCCGGTTCCAACTTCATTCCACGCGAACACATCGCACTGTATGAAGCCTGCGTGATCGAGAAGAACTTCGATAAAGGCCGCAAGATCATGGCCGCGATGATGCCGCTGATGGACTTTCTCGAAGGTGGCAAGTTCGTCCAGGCGATCAAGCACGGTGTGGCCCTCAACGGCCTGAAGACCGGTGGCGTACGCAAGCCACTGTCCGACCTGAGCGAGGCCGAGAAACAGGCACTCAAGCAGGTCGTCAGTGAGCTCAAGGCCACCATCGCACAGATCAAATAAGGAGCCCGAACCATGGCTCAATTGCTGAGCAAGGCTCAATACGCGGCCATCGCCGCCGACCTGCAACTGCGTAACCAGGCGTTCATCGACGGTGAGTTTCGCGATGCCATTTCTGGCCGTACCTTCGTCACCACCAACCCGGCGACCGGCCAGCCGCTGGCAGAAGTCGCTGCGTGCGACGTCGACGACGTCAACCTGGCGGTCGCTGCGGCCAAGCGTGTGTTCGAGCAGGGCGCCTGGTCGAAACGGCAACCCGGCGAGCGCAAGCACGTACTGCTCAAATTCGCCCAACTGCTGGAAGATCACGCCCACGAGCTGGCCGTGCTGGAAAGCCTGGACAGCGGCAAGCCGGTCAGCGAGTGCCAGAACGTCGATGTGCCGGAAACCATTCACACCATCCGCTGGCACGCCGAGCTGATCGACAAGATCTACGACGCCACCGCGCCGACCGGCACTGCGGCGGTGACCCTGGTGGTACGTGAAGCCATCGGTGTGGTCGGCCTGGTCCTGCCGTGGAATTTCCCGCTGCTGATGCTGGCCTGGAAGATCGCGCCGTCGCTGGCCGCCGGCTGTTCCGTTGTGGTCAAGCCAGCCAAGGAAACCACCTTGAGCGCCCTGCGTGTGGCCGAGCTGGCGCACCAGGCCGGGATTCCGGCTGGCGTGTTCAACCTGGTGCCTGGTGGCGGGCGGGAAGTGGGCGAGGCCATCGGCCGGCACATGGACATCCCCATGGTCAGCTTCACCGGCTCCACCGACACCGGGCGCCTGTTCCTCAAGTACGCCGCCGAGTCCAACCTCAAGCGCATCGTGCTGGAGCTGGGCGGCAAGAACCCTGCGGTGGTCATGAACGATTGCGAAGACCTCGATGAAGTGGCGCAGTTCGTCACCGCAGGCGCGTTCTGGAACATGGGCGAGAACTGCTCGGCGTCGTCGCGCTTGATCGTGCATGAAGACGTCAAGGACCCGTTGCTGGCGCTGATCGGCAAGCACCTGAAGGATTGGCAGCTGGGTGACCCGCTGGACCCGGACAACCGCCTGGGCGCGATGGTCAGTAGGTCGCACTTCGAGAAGGTCAAGTCGTATCTGGACCACGCTGCCGAGCGGAAACTGAGCATCGTACAGGGCGGCCAAACCGAACACGGGGTGTACGTGCAGCCGACCATCGTCGATGGTGTCGCGCGCGACGACAAACTGTTCGTCGAAGAGATTTTCGGCCCGGTGCTGAGCGTGACCAGCTTCACCACCCTGGATGAAGCCATCGAGCTGGCCAACGACACGATTTACGGTTTGGCCGCATCGGCCTACACCGGCAGCCTGCGCAATGCGCTGCGCTTGTCCCGTGAGATTCGTGCGGGTGTTGTGACGGTCAACTGTTTCGGCGAGGGCGATGCCTCGACGCCGTTCGGTGGCTACAAGGAGTCAGGTTTTGGCGGGCGCGACAAGTCGATCTGGGCCCACGATCAATACACGGAGCTCAAGACCATCTGGATCAACGCTTCGTGAGCCGAGCAGTAATGGTGCTGTTCTGACGGAGTTCGGCACCGCGCTGACCACTGCCTCGCAAGGGGCAGTGGTTTTTTTTCGCATGCTACTCAGCTTTCTTGTCGGCACCGTTCTTCAATGCGTTGGCCTTGTCGGCCCATTGGTTAACCCCGGTTTTCAGCACGCTGTAGCGCTCCACCGAAGAAGCGTAGGACAACACCACATATGCCAACTGATGTTCGATGGCCGATTTCATGACGACGAACGCGGCATCGTCCGGCTTGGCTTTACGGATTGCCAGGGCCAACTTTTGTAGGCTATCGGTCAGTTGGTCGGCGGCAGACTGAAAGGCGTCCAGCGACGTGACCAAGGTGGGTGCGTCCTGTTTGAGCGTATTCACGGCGGCATCGGCGCTGTCGCGGACCTGGCGGAACTCTTCAAGGCTGACGTTGCTGTCGGAAAGAATGTTCTGGATGATCGCGTCCAGTGCTTTGTCGGTCGATTGCAAGGCAAGTGTCATGATGTATGTACCTAGTGGGATTGAGGTCACCTACCAGGCAAAGGTAGCCCCCAAGGTGGGTCAGGCGAAACTGACATAAATATCAGTCGCCTGGCCTTGAGGTCGGTCAGTTGGGTGTCGCAGCGTCGATCACCTTGCCCGGGTTGAGGATGTTGTGCGGGTCCAGCGCCCCCTTGAGGGTGCGCATCAGCGCCAGCTCGCCTGGGCTGCGCGAGTAGTGCAGGTAGGCCTTCTTCGCCAGACCGATGCCGTGCTCGGCGGAAATCGAGCCACCCAGCTCGGCGATGATGCGGTACACGCAGCGCTTGAGGTCATCCTTGCGCGCCGCGCTCGGCAGGCCGGTGGTGACGTGTACGTTACCATCGCCCAAGTGCGCCAGCACGTGCAGGCCGAGGTTTTCCGGAAACTGCAGGGCCAGGGCTTCACGTACCTGATCGGCAAAGTGCTCGATGCGCGGCAGCGGCAGCGACACGTCGAAATCGATCAGCGTGCTGAACAGCTGAATTTCATCTTCGAATTCTTCACGAATGCGCCACAGCTCGGCGCGCTGGCGCTCGGAGTTGGCGATCACCGCATCGACCACACTGCCGCTGTCGAACAGGTCGCTGATCAGCGTCTGGAAGTGCTCGCCGTCGTGTTCGCCGGCGAACCCTTCGACCTCGCACAGCGCGTAATACGGATAGCTGGCGTCCAGCGGCGCGCGGCCTTGCAGTAACGCGTCGACGTTGAACTGAAAGAACTCCTGCCACATCAGCTCGAACGCCGACAGCGTGCCGTTGAGCGAGCGGCGCAGGGCGGTGAGGGTGGCGATGACCTGCTCGAAGCTGGCGAAGGCCAGCAGCGCGGTATGGCAGGAGGTGGGCTTGGGCTGCAGCTTGAGCACCGCCTTGGTGATTACACCCAAGGTGCCTTCCGAACCGATGAACAGGTGCTTGAGGTCGTAGCCGGTGTTGTCCTTGGCGTAGCTGCTCAGGTGGCTGAGCACGGTGCCGTCGGCCAGCACGCATTCCAGGCCCAGCACCTGGTCGCGGGCTACCCCGTAGCGCAGTGCCTGAAAACCCCCGGCATTGGTCGACAACGCGCCGCCGATGCTGGCGCTGCCACGGGCGCCGAAGTCCAGGCCAAAGCGCAGGTCGGCCGCCGCGCACACCTGTTGCACGTGCTCAAGAACCGCCCCGGCACCGACCTCCAGGGTCATGGCGCCGGCATCAGGCCTGCCGATGGCGTTGAGGCGCTCCAGCGAGACCAGCAGCGTCTGCGCATCGCCGAGCGTGGCGCTGACCAGGTTGGTGCGTCCGCCTTCGATGATCAGCGGCTGGCGCGCCTCGTTGCACAGCGCCAGCAGCGCCGACAGCGCCTCGGTACTGGCCGGGCGTGCCAGGCCCAGGGCATGGGTCGGCGTGGCGTTCCAGAAGTCCACTGGCCGCTGGCGCAGCTCGGCGGCGTCGATCCAGCCGTTGGCGCCGACGATGGCTTTGATGCGTTCGCAGAGGTTCATGGGCAGGGTGCTCCTGATGACAGCTCGGCCAGTTGGCGGGCTTGTGCCTGGCCTGCCTGAGTGATGAAACCGATGTCCGAACCGAGGGTGAACAGACTGAAACCCATGGCCCGCAGTGCCGGCAGCTCGGCTGCCGAAGGCACATCGATGCCCAGCGTCTTCCCGGCCGCCCGGCCCACGGCGCAGACCCGCTGCAAGGCCGCCAGCAGCGCCGGGCGAAAGGGCCCCGGGGCCAGGCCTAGCGACTGCGCCAGGTCGCTGGGGCCGACGTAGAGCACATCGATGCCGGGCACCGAGGCAATCGCCTCGAGGTTGTCCAGGCCCAGGCGGCTCTCTATCTGCACGATCAGCAGCGTGCGCGCGTTGGCCTGTTGCAGGTAGTCGGTAAAGTGCTGGTAATAGCCCGACGCGCGCCACGGGCCGATGCCGCGGGTTCCGAGCGGGGCGTAACGGCTGGCATCGACGATGGCGGCGGCCTGTGCCGCGGTCTCGACCATCGGCAGCATCAGCCCGGCGACGCCGGCATCCAGCGCCTGCTTGATGTGCTCCGGGGCATGGGAGGGCACGCGGTACAGTACCGGCTTGCCATAGCGTTCTGCGCACGGCAGCAGACCGCGCAGGGCCGTGGGGGGAATCGGTGTGTGTTCACCGTCGAGCAACAGGAAGTCGTTGTCCAGGGCGGCCATCAGCTCGACCACCGTAGGGTCGGGGATGCCCACCCACGGGCCGATCAGGCGCGCGCCGTCGGCCAGCGCGGCGGGGAGGTGCGGTGCAGGGTTCATGCGCTTGCTCTCGTGTCGGGGCCACACGCAGACGTTGCGTGCCAAGGCACGCAAGCGGTTGCGGGGCGCAGTTGCATCAACAGGGGGGCGCGGCGCCCCGGGCGGCTAGCGCAGCGGCGTGCCGTCGACGCGGGTCACGCCTTGCAGCCAGGTGTCACGGCGCTGCGGGTGCTTGGCCAGCCACTGCGCCGCCACCTGCTCTGCCGGGGCGCGATCCATGATGGGGATCATCATTTCGCTTTCCTCTTCGGCGGTGAAGGTCAGATTCTCCAGCAGGCGCTGAACGTTCGGGCATTGCGTCTTGTAGTTCGGTGCGGTCAGGGTGCTGACAGTGGCCTTGCCGTCGTTGGGGGCGAACACGTCCTCGCTGCCGCTGAGGAACGAGATATCGAAGTTGACGTTCATCGGGTGCGGGGTCCAGCCGAAGAACACTACATCGTCCTCGCGCGCCACGGCACGCTTGAGGGTCGAGACGATGCCGATTTCACCCGATTCGATCAGGCGGAAGTCCTTTAGCCCGAACTTATCGTCGGCGATCATCTGCTTGATGATCTGGTTGGAGCCGACACCCGCCTCCAGCCCATAGATCTTGCCGCCCAGGCTCTTCTGGAAACGCGCGATGTCGCTGAAGCTCTTCAGGCCCTTGTCGTACAGGTAGGTGGGCACCGCCAGGGTGGTGCGTGCATCGCGCAGGCTCGGTTGTGGCAGTTGCGTGGCCTGGCCTGCATCGAGGAACGGCTGCACCACCGGGGTCATCAACGGCTGCCAGTAGCCCAGGTAGATATCCAGGCGTTTGTCACGGATGCCGGCCATGATGATCTGCTGCGAGGCGGTGGTTTGCTTGACCTCGTAGCCGAGCTCTTCGAGCAGGTGCTTGGCGATGGCGCTGGTGGCGATCACATCCGTCCAGCTCACCAGGCCCATGCGAACGGTCTTGCAGCTCTCGGCTTCGGCCGCCTGGAGCGAGGCCAGCGGTGCGCTGGCGAGAGCACCCAGTAGTAGCCAGCGGCCCAGCGAACGGGCTGGCGTCGATGATGGGGATCGGGGTGTCTTCATGCTCTTGTCATCCTGCGCACGTGGTGAAATCCATAAGCTGGCCGAGCAGACGTCACTGTCTGCTGGTGAATGCAAAGCTACGGCAGTGTGCTTAGCAAGGAGCGGACTTTTCCGACGTATTCAGGTACTTTTCCGACTTCTTTACTTGCCACTTGCCATCAGCGAGCCGGGCGCTGGGCGGGTCATGGAGGATGTCATGCCACGGGATTTCCGCTTCCTGCTGTTGCCGGGCTTTCCGCCGTCGGCCTTCGTCAATGCGGTGGAAGTGCTGCGCATCGCCAACCGCTTTCAGCCCGACTACTACCGTTGGCGCATCCTCAGCCTCGATGGCGCAGCGGTGCAGTCGTGCAGTGGCATGAGCATCGCTGCCGACCAGGCCTTAGGGACCATGCCGCTCGACTGCATGGTCATTGTGGTGGCCGGCTATGAGCCGCTTGCCTGTTACAGCGACGCGCTGCAAGCCTGGCTGCGCCAGCTGGCCGCGGCGCGGGTGGCGCTGGGTGCGGTGGATACCGGGGTATTTCCGCTGGCCCGCGCCGGCGTGCTCAACGGCTACAAGGTGACCGTGCACTGGGAAGCACTGGAGGCATTTCGCGAGTCGTTTCCGGGCATTCCCACCAGCCTGGAATCGTTCGAAATCGACCGCGACCGCATCACCTGTGCCGGCGGCGCCGCGACACTCGACATGATGCTGCACCTGATCAGCCTGCAGCACGGCTCGCAACTGGCGGTGCGGGTGTCTGAACAGTTGGTGATGGGGTCGGTGCGCCTGGCGCAGTTTCCCCAGCGCACGCACATCGTCGGCCGCTACGGCACCAGCAACAAGAAGCTGGTCAACGTGATTCGGTTGATGAGCGAGCGCATGGAGCAGCCATTGAGCACCGAGGCGCTGGCGAGCATGGTGTCGATCACCGCGCGGCAGCTGGAGCGGCTGTTTCGTCTGCACCTGAGCACTACGCCGAAACGTTTCTACCTCGACCTGCGCCTGGACAAGGCCCGCCAACTACTGCGCCAGACCGAGCTGAGCATCACCGAGGTAAGTCTTGCCTGCGGCTTCGAGTCGGCCTCGTATCTGGCCCGGCGCTACAGCGCGCGGTTCGCTTGCACCCCGCGCCAGGATCGGGCATTTCCCACCCAGGTCAACACTCACCTGCACTGAGCGCCAGGCGCGCGCGGCGGCTCAGTACGCCAGTGCCACCTCGACGCCGCTGGGCGCGGTGTACTCGGCCATGCGCCGGCGCGACAGTTCCCAGTGCGCCTGGACGATTTCGGTGGCGCCCTGGGGGTCGCGCCGCTCGATGGCGGCGATCATCTGGTCGTGCTGGTCGCAGGCCAGCTCAAGGTCGCGCTGCATGTCATCGGTGGTGGGGTGGCGATAGAAGATACGTCCCAGCCGGGCGTGGTCGATGAGCAGGCGGCGCAGACTCGGCATGAGGTAGTCGTTGTGCGCCATCTTGCCGATTTCCAGATGGAAGGCGTCGTTGTGGATGACGCGGTTTTCCACGTCCTTGTCTTCGATGGCCTGACGGAATTGCGCCTGGATGCGTTTGAGCTGTTCGACTTCGCTGGGGCTGGCATGCAGCGCAGCCAGTTGAGTGGTGGCGATGTAGATCAGCGGCGCGGCGAGGAAGAAGCTGCGCAACGAGTCGTGGTTCATTGCCGCCACCCGTGGAGCACGGTTGGTTTCCAGCTCGATGTAGCCTTCGGCGGCGATCTGGCGCAGCAGTTCGCGCACCGGCGGCCGCGACAGGCCGAACTCATTGCCCAAGGCAATCTCGTCGACTACCGCGCCCGGCGCCAGCTCCATGCTCAGGATGCGCCGACGCAGGGTATCGCCCAGCACCACCTTGCGGTCGATAGGAATGGCCGTATCAGTATCGGTGGGCGCCGCTGCGGGGGATTTCTTGCTGGCCATGGAGGGGGTCTACCGTTGCCTAGTGATTATGAAATCCAGGTAGACAACAGGTCTACAGACTTTCATCGAGAAATGTGTGGGCCGTAGTGTACCGCGATGGAGCGACGAAACAATCCGTGCCTCCCAGCGCGTTGCCCCCCCTCACCCTGCGGCATGGCGCCCAACAGCCCAAGGGCGGCACTGACAACGCTAAAAAAGGTACGAGCCAGTGCATTACATGAAAAAGGCGCCCTGTGCGCTGCCAGTGGCAGGGCCGCAGGCCGACCTCGATGAGTTGATCAACCTGCTGATTCAGTCGGGAGCCGAGGCACTGCTGATCGTCGAGGGTGGCCAGCCTCTGGGCGTGGTCACGCCGACCGACCTGCTGCGTGGCGTGCAGGGCAGCGAGCCGGAGGAGGGCGCAGTGGTGCTCGCGCCTGAGGTGCAGGCATGAATCCGAGTACTTTTCCGAGCGACTTCGATGCAGCGGTGGACGCGGGCCTGGAATGGCTTACCGACAGCGGCGCGCAGGTGTTCGACTTCATCAACCAAGTGCTTACAGGTCTGCTCCAGGCACTGACCTGGCTGCTGAACCTGGCGCCATACTACGTCGTCGCCGTGCTCATTGGCCTTCTGGCCTGGCGACTGTCCGGGCACTGGCGCTCGGCCGTGCTGAGCATCGCGGGGCTCTTGGTGTGCGCCTCCATCGGCTTGTGGAGCGAAACCATGAGCACCCTGGCGCTGGTGCTTGCCGCCACTACGCTGGCGCTGCTGGTGGGGATTCCCTGCGGTGTGCTCGGGGGACTTTGGCCAAAGCTCGATGGGGTCGTACAGCCTGTGCTCGACCTGTTGCAGACCCTGCCGCCCTACATCTACCTGCTACCGGTCAGTGCCCTGCTCGGTTACGGCTCGGCCACCGCGCTGGTGGCAACGTTCATCGTCGCCATCGCGCCCGTGCTGCGGCTCACCGCACTGGGTATTCGCATGACGCCACGCGCGTTCATCGAACTGGGTGAGGCCAGCGGCACCAGCCCTGTGCAGTTGTTCTTCAAGATCCGCTTGCCGTTCGCCATGCCGAGCATCATGACCGGCATAAACCAGAGCCTGATGATGGCCTTCGGCATGGTGGTGATCGCCGGTATCGTTGGCTCCGGCGGCTTGGGTGAAGCCATCTATGGCGCCATTCGCACGCTGGACATCGCGCGCTCGATCGATGCCGCCCTGGCTATCGTCATTCTGACGCTGATCCTCGATCGACTGGCGCAGAACGCCACCTCTTTGCAGCGCGAGGCTCAGCATGAATCCCACTGACATGCGCGTTTCTCCTGGCGCCTGGCTGGCAGCTGCAATCGACTGGCTCAATGCCAATTTCCACCCGCTGTTCGCCTTCATCAGCCGCGTGGTCGACACCGTGCTGGGCGCCTTCGAGACGCTGCTGCTGGCCTTGCCGGCCTGGGGCGTGATCGCCCTGGTGACGCTTCTTGCATTGTTGCTGATCAATCTGCGGACCGCGGTGCTGGCGGCGGCGATGCTTGGTTTCTGCTGGCTGTCGGGACTGTGGACGGCGTCGATGCAGACCCTGGCGCTGGTGTCGGTGTCGGTGCTGCTGTCGGTGCTGATCGCTTTCCCGCTGGGCATTCTCGCGGCGCGGTTCAAGCGCTTCGAGCAGGTATCCAGCCCGGTGCTGAACATCATGCAAACCGTACCTCCGTGGGTCTACCTGATTCCGGCGGTGATGATCTTCAGCCTCGGCAAGGTGCCGGCGATCATGGCAACGGTCATCTACGGCGTCGCGCCGATGATGCGCCTGACCACCCTGGCGTTTCGTCAGGTGCCGCGCAACCTGCTGGAGCTGGGTCAGGCCTTGGGCGCTACGCCTCGGGTGATTTTGCTGAAGATCGAAATCCCCTGCGCCGTGCCAACGCTGCTGGTTGGCCTCAACCAATGCATTCTGCTGTCGCTGGCGATGGTGGTGCTGGCGGGTCTGGTCGGTGCCGGCGGTCTGGGTGCCGAGGTGACGCGCGGCCTGACGCGTATGGAAATGGGCCTGGGCCTGCGCGCGGGGCTGGCCATCGTGGCGGTGGCCTTGTTGCTCGATCTCCTGTCGCGGGGCTTGTTGCAACGTAAACCGATTCAACGACGCTAGGCTCTGTACGAAGAGCCCTGATACTTGGTGACCTTGCGTTGAAAACAGCTGGGGGCGCCTAGTCGGGGACGCCATCGGCCTTGTCTCCCCGGCGTCTCAGAACGTTTCGTACAGAGCCTAAGCCGTTTGGCGGATGTGAGATCGGTGTTCTAATCCAGGAAACCGCCGCGATCTCAGCGAACCAGGATAGCTGGCAATCCTTACGCAACCTTGGCCAAGTAATCGATGAACAAGCGGAATAATTCGGCGTTGGTTGAGATTCCGAGCCGCTGGTAGATGTTGTGCTTGTGCACTTTCACCGTACCATCCGAGATATTGAGTAGCTTGGCAACGGATGCATTGCTGTGGCCCTGCAGCAGTAATTTGGCAATGTAGCGTTGTGTGCCGGTGAGTTGGCCTTGGAGGATGTCTACAAAGGCATCCTCAAGCATGATGTCGGCCGGTTGCTCCTCCTTGAGATGGGAGGAGTAGCTCATCTGGCAATGCTTGTCGAACAGCGCCGTCATGATCGGCCCCATCACCGTCAGATCCTGCACTTCTTCCTGTGTGAACTCCCCGTTGCACAGGTACTTCATCACCGAGTATACGATCGCAACCTGGGGTCGTATCGGAATAATAAAACCTACTTCCTCGATGGCGGTCCCGTGCTCAGAGGAGACACAGGGATGGATGTCCTTCGATATCGAGAATCCTGACGTAAGGAAGCTGTCGGGGGCCAGATCGGTCATACGCCACAGGCCTGCGGGATGGCTGTTCACGCAGGCCACGTAGAACGGATCAAGTAAGTAGCCACCGCGCAGATAAGCGTTGAGGATCTTTTCGCTGACGGATAGACCGTAACCATTGTGTACGAGGATAGCGCTCTGGTTGAACTGAAAAAGGTAACCACAGCTCATGTCGAACGCTACTTTCTCGCGAAGCAGGGCATCGATGGCCGGCCCAAAACCGTCGGTCCCTAAAGCCTGAATGACCGAGGACAGTGCTCTCGCCTCTTCAATTTCCATGATCACCACGCTTGTGTGTTCTCGGGGCGCTACCGGTGTCAGCTGGCACTTGCCAGGCAAACATGCCGGTGTGGTCCAAGCACCTTATCTGTTCGTCCAGATGAACACGACAATGGGTGCTTCACTTCCAGTAAATCCGCAGATCCATGATGCTCCGGATAAGC